>JAZLFN010000038.1:0-30201 GCA_045615805.1 Clostridia bacterium
GGGAATCATCGGATGAAAGTATAGCAACGGTTGAAGACGGAGTTGTAACGGCAAAGGCTGCAGGCACTGCAATAATTACGGTTACAACCGAAGACGGAAATAAAACAGATGAATGTACGGTTACGGTCGAGGATGTGCCTTCACGCATACTCGGTGATGTAAACAATGACGGATTTGTAGACGACATAGATTGGACCATTATATTCTCTCATGTAAGCTATATTGCAGAATACGAAGGATTACCTTCATGGGAGGACGAATCTGTTTTCGATCCCGACACAAGATATGCCGCTGATGTAAACGGTGACGGTTTTGTGGACGATATAGATTGGACGATTATATTCTCTCATGTAAGCTATATTACAGAGGACCCCAATCTTCCCGTATGGTAAAATACGAAAAATAATTAAACGGATTCCCGACGTATTCGGGAATCCGAATCAAAAAACATAAATATGAAAGGAGTTTCATAAAATTATGAAATGTCTAAAAAAGGTTATAGCGATGGCTATAGTTGCAACAATGGTTTTGGGTTTATGCGTAATTAATGTAAGTGCAGCAGAGTTAACAGGTTTTAATGTAATGTTTAAAAATGCAAGCGGAGAAGTAGTTACTTCCGCAAAGGCAGGAGCAACGCTCAGCGTTGAGGTTTATATTCCGGCAGGAACTTATACGTCGGCAGGTGTAACATTGGTGCCGAATAAGGATGCAGGTGTTGCATTTTCAAACCTCCGGAACACAAGCGGTATTGCTTTTTCAGCATTCAATATACTTACAAGCCCTTCAAGTGTTGCAGGTCGTGCACAGGCAAAGTTTACCAATGCCGGTGGAGTTGAAGTCGGAGCAGATCCCTATTTTGCGATTGATGTAACAATTCCCGAAGCTGTTGCCGGAAATAGTTCTCTTGATTTATTCACAATACTTAACGGTTCAAATGTTATGACTGATGGGGTAATGTACACAATTCCTACAGCTGCTTGGAGTATAATGATTGAAGAAAGTACTGTTCCGGTAGAAAGCGTAAGCCTTAACGAGGAAAGCATAACCTTAGAGGTTGGTAAAACCGAAACTCTCACAGCTACAGTTCTTCCGGAAGATGCAACAAACAAAAATGTAACTTGGGAATCATCGGATGAAAGTATAGCAACGGTTGAAGACGGAGTTGTAACGGCAAAGGCTGCAGGTACTGCAACAATTACGGTTACAACCGAAGACGGAGATAAAACAGATGAATGTACGGTTGAGGTTACAGACATCGCTCCTATTACAGACGGTCCTTTGGTAAAGGTTGAAGATGAAAGAATCAAGTTAGGAAAAGATATTGAGGTACCCATTGTATTAGAGGATAACGAAGGATTTGCAGATCTTTCCATAGAAATAGGATATGACAGAGAAAAGCTTACTCTTGTAGGCGTAACGGAAAACGATTCTGTAGGAGGAACCTGCACGCAGGCAGAAACATTAGATGCATATCCGTATAATATCAGTTGGACTGATACAGAGAATGTTACATTTAACGGAACTCTTGCAACATTACAGTTTGAGTTGAAAGATGGTGTGGCAGAAGGTTTTTATTCGATAACAATTGATTATTACAAGGGCAGAAACGGAGAGTATATCGACGGAGAAGATGTTAACTATGACCAAGAGTATGAACCGTTGAATTTAGGTTATAAAAACGGAACCTTGGAAATATTCACATATCTTCCCGGAGATATAAACGGAGATGGAAAAGTTAACAACAAGGATGGTACACATTTGCTTAGATATCTTGCAAATTGGACACTTTCTGATTTGGTAACCGATGCATTGGATGTAAACGGAGACGGAACCGTTAACAACAAGGATGGTACACATTTGCTCAGATACCTTGCAAATTGGGCTGTTGAGCTTAACTAATGTTTTTGATTTAACATAACCGCCGCTATCGGCGGTTATGTTTTCTGACAAAAGGAGAATAATAATGAAAAAACTCTTGTTTATATTTACTTTTTTAATTTCTCTTACGGTTTTCTGCGGAGTGTATGCCGAAGAAGAATATCTTGTTAAGGTTAAAGATTCGGAAATCAGCCTTGCCGAAAACATAGAGGGATTGGAACCGGTTGTTAAAGAATGGAGAATCTTTAAAATCAGCGAAAGTGATTTGGACACATTAAATGAAAGTATGATTGAATATATTGAGTCCGATTATGATATAAAGCTTGCTGATTTTATCCCAAACGACCCCGGATATTTAAGTAATCAAGTTCAGTACATGAATATGATAAAAGTGCCTTATGCTTGGGATAACGGTTTTTTTGGCAATAATGTGCGTGTTGCCGTTTTGGATACGGGCGTTGACTTAAATCATCCCGATATTGCGGGTTCGATAGTTGATACTGCAGATTATACAGGTTCGGGAACGATCAAGGAAGTTTCGCCTCACGGAACATCTGTAAGCGGAGTTGTTGCCGCCGGAATCAACAACGGAATCGGTGTTGCAGGTGTTTCAAAGGCAGATGTAGTTATGCTTAAGGTTGTCCATTCAACGGGAAAAATCTCCAATGTACTTGCGGCAATGTATGATGCTGTTACAAAATATGACTGTAAAATAATAAATTTAAGTCTTACATTTACATCAAGCAGCGGAGAGATACCCACTGACCAAGTAAAGTCTTTTAATGATGCTGTTGACGAAGTTTATGAAAAAGGCGCTATAGTCATTGCTGCCGCCGGAAATGATGCTAAAAAAGGTAATCCGAAGTCATATCCTGCCTCATGTGACCATGTTATATCTGTTGCGGCGGTAGACAAAAACGAAGAATGGGCAGATTTTTCGTGCTACAACGATATGGTTGATGTTGCGGCTCCCGGCGTATCTTTATATCTTCCCGTGGATACTGAAAGCCATAGTTCAGGATATGGATTTGCATCCGGAACATCATTTGCGTCTCCGCATGTTGCGGCTGTTGCGGCAATGCTTATGGGTCAGTATCCTGATATGACTTGTGATGATTTTGCAGATGCTATTGCGGCGACATCAAAAGATTTAGGGGAAGAAGGCAGAGACGATAAATACGGATACGGACTGTTGAATGTTGAAGGTCTGTTTGATTATTTTGCTGAAAAATACGGCGCAGTTTCGGTAGAAAGCGTAAGCCTTAACAAGGAAAGCATAACCTTAAAGGTGGGTGAAACCGAAACACTTACGGCTACAGTTCTTCCGGAAGATGCAACAAACAAAAATGTAACTTGGGAATCATCGGATGAAAGTATAGCAACGGTTGAAGACGGAGTTGTAACGGCAAAGGCTGCAGGCACTGCAATAATTACGGTTACAACCGAAGACGGAAATAAAACAGATGAATGTACGGTTGAGGTTACACCTTCACGCATACTCGGTGATGTAAACGGTGATGGATTTGTAGACGATATAGATTGGACCATTATATTCTCTCATGTAAGTTATATTACAGAGAACCCCAACCTTCCCGTATGGTAAAATACGAAGATAATTAAACAGATTTGAAAATATAAAGATGGCTTTTAAGGCAACTTCACTAATAATTTAAAATGATGAAATAAAAGAAAAAGGAGAATTACTCGTGAAAAGATTTTTAAGCATTTTACTGGTTTTTTGCGTATTGATGTCAACGGTGTACACTGTTGCGTTTGCGACAGAATTCGTTGATGTTGATGATATCTGTCTTGAGGAAGAAACATCCGTATGGAGTTATGATATTATATCAGACCAAGCGGAAGAATATGCAATTTTGACTGGCTACAGCGGAAGTGACAGCGATGTGTTTATTCCGGCGAGGATAGACGGAATAGAAGTAAAAAAACTCGGAGACGGTGTTTTTGAAAACAACGCTGATATTAACAGCGCTACCTTTGGAGAAGGCATATGCGAAATTGGCGATTCCGCATTTAAAAATGCAGAATCTCTTGTTTGCGTGGTAACTCCCGAGAGCCTTGAAATTATCGGAAATAATGCGTTTGAAGGCGATGTATCATTTAATTCAATAGTTTTATATGATAATGTTTCCGAAATAGGAGAAGATGCTTTTAATGACTGTGATCAACTGACTGTATATTGTAATGAAAATACAGTTTCATATGATTATGTAACAGCTAACAACATAAATTATGAAATATTGAATCCGGAAGCTACTCCGGAGATTGTTACAGTTGACGGAGTTGAATATTACATAGGAAACGGCGTTGCAACCCTTATGAGCTGCACCGACAACATATCGGAAGATGTTACAATACCAAGTAATGTAAACGGATATCCGGTTACGATGATAAACGATTATGCGTTTAAAGATGTTCGTGCGAATGTTTATGTTCCGAACAGCGTTTTGGTAATAGGTGAAAATGCCTTTGAAAATACGTTTGGATATCTCACGCTTCCCGAAAGTATTACAAAAATTAAAAAGGATGCATTCATAAAATCAAGGGTAATCGGCGTTTATTTTAAAAGCTTGGCTTCTTGGTGTAATATTGATTTTGAAAATATGTACGCATCACCTGCAAGCGTTAACGGCGTTGATTTGTATTGTAACGGAGTGTACATAGTTGACCTTGTAATACCTGGGAATATTAAAGAAATAAAACCGTATGCCTTTTCGATGTATAAAGAACTTAAATCAGTAACGCTTGAAAATGGTGTTGAGAAAGTCGGGGCAGTTGCCTTTCAGTGTTGCGAATTTGAAACTCTTAAAATTCCGAACACATTAAAGGAGATAGGTGACGATGCATTTTGGGGATTATATCAGCTGGATAATGTTTATTTGGAGGATGTAGCATCATGGTGTAATGTAGACATTGAAAGCGGATCGAAAGAAGGTCCTTTGAAGCATGCAAAAAATTTGTATGTTGATGGTGTACTTACAAGAGATTTGGTGATTCCCGACGGAGTGGAAACAGTAAAACGTTATACATTCCAAGATTTTTCCGGTTTAAGAAGTATTACCCTTGGTGATTCGGTGACAAATGTTGAAGGTTTTTGGCAAAATATAAACTTGGAATATGTTAATGTAAAAGATTTATCGGCTTGGTTTAAGGTAAAAGATGGTTATAGAATGATGCAATACAGCACCGATGATAATGTAAGACATAATGTAGATCTTTATTTTGATGGCGAACCGATAGAAAATCTGACGATTCCGGGAAGCATTAAGACAATTCCCGATGATGCATTTAATTACTGTAAAAATATAAAAAATGTTGTAATAGAAGAGGGCGTAGAAGAAATCGGGTCATATTCATTTAACAATATGCCAAGCCTTGTAAGCTTAACCTTGCCTCAAAGCCTTGTAAGAGGTGGGGGAAGCGGAGGTTCGGGACAGCTTAAAGGCAATAATGAATATTTTAGAGTATATTGTTACAGAGGTAGTTGGGGCGAAAGCTTTGCGAAGTTATTCGGAGCAACATATTTCTTAATGGATTCCGATGATGTAATTATAGAAGAAAATGGTGTAAAATATAAGCTTGCTGCCGAAAAGCTCTCTATTATAGGTTGCGATACTGAAAAAGAAGGAGTTTTGACAATTCCCGAAACGGTTAATGGTTATCCCGTGACAGGAATAGGTGAATATGCGTTTTGGGGATGCGAAAAGCTTACCAATATAATACTTCCGGAAAGTATTATAAAAATTGGAGGAAGAGCTTTTTGCAAATGTAAAGGATTGACAGAATTTATTATGCCGGATAGTGTGTGCGGAACTCTTGGGGGCGGAGCTTTTGAGGGTTGTATAAAGCTTGAAAGCGTGAAACTTTCAAATAATCTTACAGATAGTCTTGTTTCGACATTCCAAAATTGTATAAGTCTTGAAGAAATTACAATACCGGATGGAATAGATTATATTTCAGGAACGTTTAGAGGTTGTACGGGATTGAAAAAAGTTGTTCTGACGGATAATATAACAACCATTTATGACTATACTTTTAACGGCTGTTCCAAGCTTTCCGACATAACAATACCCCAAAAACTTAACCAATTGGGGGATTATGCTTTTGAAAACTGCAAAAGTATAAAAAGCATTGACTTGCCTGATACACTTACAAAGTTTGGATATGCAGTTTTTCACGGCTGTACAGGCTTGGAGAGCGTGTCCCTTGGAAATAATCTTACTGAAATAGGGAACTTGGCATTTTATGAGTGTGCTTCGCTTAAAGATATAGTTATTCCGGAGTCGGTAAAAGAAATTAAACAATGGGCTTTTTCCGGTTGTTCTTCAATTAAATCAATATCAATTCCCAATTCTGTTGAAAAGATTGTCGGGGGGGCTTTTTCAGGATGCACAGCACTTGAAAGTGCCGAAATTTTAAATGAAAATGTTTCCGGTGATTCATTTTTTAGCGATTGTACAAGCTTAAAAGAAATAAATATTCCCGCAAAAGTTTTTGAAAATTCCACAAGAATGTTGTCAAATACAGGCTTTATCGAAATAACGCTTCCGGAGGGAATTACAAAAGTTAAACTGGGAATGCTTTCAAGTTGCAAAAACCTTGAAAAAGTCATTATCCCGAATACGGTAAAAGTTATTTGCAGTAATTCTTTCGCAAGTTGTCCGAAATTGACGGATGTAGTCATACCGGAATCGGTTGAAGTAATTGAAAATGCGGCATTCATGGGATGCAAAAGCTTGGGAAAAATCAATATTCCTTCAAGTGTGAAAACCGTTGAGGGTGCGGCTATTGCCGGTACCGCTGTCAATGGTATATTTATTGACGATTTAAATGCGTGGTGTAATATAGATTTTGTTGGAACTGTTTCATACAAAGATCCTTCATTATTGTATGTTGCGCATAATCTGTATTTGAACGGTGAATTAGTCAAAAATTTGGTGATTCCCGACGGTGTAACAAAAATAAAGGACTATGCATTTGACGGAGGAACCTGCTTTGAAAGCATTGTTCTTCCGAAGGTATTAACCGAAATAGGAAATTGTGCCTTCAGGGGTTGCAGCAATGTTGCAACAATAGTTATTCCGGAATCGGTAACAAGTATAGGCACAGATGCTTTTGAAAAGTTTTCGGGCATATTGTGCGTATATGAAGGTTCGTGTGCGATAGACTACGCAATAGAAAATGATATTCCGTATTTTGTAATTCACAAGACTGCAAATCCGGAAATATCTTACGGTACGGGTATTTCGGGAACCGTAAGCGATAAAAACGGAAATGTGATACCAAATGCCACGGTATCAATAATTGATGACAGCGGCGAAATAAGAGAAACGGTTACAACAAATGAAAACGGAGACTATGCATTTACCTATTCGGAGGTTGGAAAATATACCGTTAAGGCAATGAATTCAAGCGGAAATGTCGGAACGGAAGAGGTATCCGTTAAACGAAAGAATGTGTTCCAAGTATATTTGTCCGGCAAAACCGATATTGTAATCAATACAGCCTACAGTATATCGGGAACAGTTTCAGATAGCAATGCAAAAGTGACACTTACCGATAAAATGGGCAAAGTCATAGCTGAAACTGAAGCCTCGGGCGGAGTATTCAGCTTTGAGGATATTCCCAATGGCACATATATAATCAAAGCCGAAAGCGATACAGGGTCGGCAGTACAGGAAGTACAGGTATTTAATAACGACATTTCGGGAATAGCATTAGATATAGTACAAGAAAACTCCGAGATTACAGGTATTATCACGGACAAGGACGGAAACCCCAGAGTGTGGGCGAATGTAACCGTTTACGGTACGGACGGTGTTGCTGTTGCAAATGTAAAGACGGACGAAAACGGCAGTTACACAATCGGCGGTCTTAAAAACGATGATTATTCCATTGTCGTTGAAAGTAATCAGATGATAGAAAAGGATGGATATCAGCGTTCGACAGTATTAAAGGGATACGGATTTATTGAGATTGCCGAAAAAGGTAAGTATCAGGTTGATACCATAAAGGTGTATGCCGAAAAAGACGGCAATACCACCTTGCAAGGTAAGGTTACTGCCCAAGGTGAGAAAAATATATCCGAGATAATCATTACGGATGCATTCCAAAATGAGGTTGCAAGAGCAACCACGGCAAACAGCGGAAAATATAAGTTTGTAAATTTAAAGGACGGCTTGTATTTCATTACTGCACTTACAGAGTCATACGGTATGGGATTGTCCGTTATAACCATTCATAACGGAGCTGTATCCGGCTCAACCGAAATCAAAATACATAAGTCCGATAAGGTTAAGGCTCACGAGGACTTAATGAGTCAGTATATCGTAAATTGTACGGACAGAGGAAAGACATTGGCAATGAAGGATAAGATATTGGAGGAAAAGGCTTTTTATGACAGCTTGCTTAACAGAGAGAAGCAAGAATTCTCCAAGGATTATCTCGAAAACTTAAACAAGCTTATAGAATGGATTTCACAGACGGAATATAAGTCAAATGATGCAAATGTTGTAATTTCCGGCGGCGGTCTGTTATCAAATGCGGATGAAATAACAAACAATGATACAATTCAAATTGAAGTAACCGTTAATGAAACCGAAGGTGTTACCATAGGCCAAGACGGAGTACAAACAGATGAAGAATATGTTCAGCAGATGATAGAGGACAATGCGGGAGATAAAACCTTGGGACAGTATTATAATATCTCATTGAGAAAAGGAACAAATGAGGTATATAAAAACATTGAAAGTATTGTAAAAGACGCAGATGCAACAGGAAAGTTGAGAATAACAATGCCCATTCCCGAAGAGCTTAAGGGACATGAGAATTATTCGTTTGTTCATGTTCACAACGGCGAAACGGTGGCATTGACAGACCTTGATGATAATCCGGATACGGTTACATTTGAGGTTTCGGAATTCTCGTTATTTGTATTATGCTACAGTGACGAGCCGTTAACGGAGGACCCCGAAGATGATACACCTTCACGCATACTCGGAGATATAAACGGTGACGGATTTGTGGACGACATAGATTGGACGATTATATTCTCTCATGTAAGTTATATTACAGAGGACCCCAACCTTCCCGTATGGTAAAATACGAAGATAATTAAACATAATCTCTAAAGATGCTAAAATAAAGATTTAAGGAGTGTAAAAAAATGAAAAAGAAATTGGTGTTTAGTTTGTTGGTTGTGTTTATACTTGTCTCTATATGCGTAACTTCTTTTGCGGATAATCTGTCAAATGATTTTGAAGCAGTAGTAGATTGCAAAGATGCCAAAACAGGAGAAAATGTTGTCATTGATGTTTCTTTTAAGAATAATACGGGATTGATTGCCGCGATTTTTGAATTGACCTACGATAAAACTCGACTTGAACTTGTAAGAACGGAGGATAGAGGTATATTAGAGGGTGCGGTATTCAGTCAAAATTACGATGTTTATCCGTATATTATGGTATGGAACAGTGCGTCAACTGAAAATTATACCGCTAACGGTACTTTTGTTACGCTTACATTCAAGGTAAAGGATAATGCCGAGCCGGGAAAAGCTTTTATAAATCTTAACTATGACAGCGACAATGTGTTTGATGTCAACCTTGACAATGTGAATGTAAAGGTTTTGCCCGGAGAAATTAATGTACAAAAGAGCAAAGAAAGTTCAGAAAGAAAAAGTGGTTCGTCAAGTTCCGGCGGAGGGAGAACTGTTTCGCCCGAAAGCGAAAAAAATAATACGGAATCCGATGTAATCGATGACAGCCTGAATCAGATTATATTCACAATTGACAAAAAAGAAGCTGTTGTTTTCGGCGAAACAAAGATAAACGATGTTGCACCGATTATACGGAATGACAGAACAATGCTTCCTGCGCGGTTTGTTGCCGAAAATTTAGGTGCAAAGGTCGAATGGACGGAAACAGGAACTGATCAAGGGGTAGTGACGATTACAAAAGATGATATAAAGATTGTGATTACAATAAATTCCGATACAGCGTATGTTAACGATACACTCGTTAAACTTGATTCACCGGCGTTTATTGAAAATGACAGAACTTATACACCGCTCCGATTTATAGCCGAAAATTTAGGTGCAAAAGTCAAATGGAAGGAAGAAACGCAACAGGTAATAATTACAAAATAACAAAATCGCCCGAGGAATTTACCTCGGGCGATAGTTTTCGTTAGTCAATTTTAAGTATCATATTAAGTATTCTTGCGACGCAGATTTCGATTTCCCGTCTTGTGATTTTGCCTTCCTTTAATGCGGACATAACCTCGTCATGCTGACCTTCCGGCATTCTTATATCGTTACCTGCTTTTAACTCTTTATATTGCTTTGCATGGTTCCACCAATCGGTTGTTACCATTCCTTCAAAGCCCCATTCACCTCTTAAGATGTTTGTAAGGGTATCACGGCACTCCGATGCCCTTGTCCCGTTTATAATATTATATGATGACATAATCATATAGGGCTGTGCTTCTTTAACGCAGATTTCAAAGCCTTTAAGATAAATTTCTCTTAACGCTCTTTCGGATAAAATCGAGTCGGACTCAAACCTGTCAACCTCTTTGTTGTTTACGCAAAAATGCTTTGCACAGGCGGAAATATGCATCGACTGAATACCTCTTACTTTTGCCGCCGCCATTTTTCCGGTAATCAACGGGTCCTCGGAATAATATTCAAAGTTTCGTCCGCAAAGGGGGTTTCTGTGAATGTTCATAGCAGGGGTAAGCCATATTGCCAAATTGTTTTCCTTAACCTCGGTTGCACCGATTTTTCCGATTTGATATAACAAATCGGGATTCCATGTGCAGGCAGCCATAGTGGAACAAGGAAAAGCGGTGGTAAGCACGCAGGCACCGGGACGAATATGCACTCCGGCAGGACCGTCTGTGGTTGTTGCGTTGACAATTCCGTATTTTAAAAGGTTGCCCATTCCTCCTGTCCACGAAACGCCGTCGTTTTCCTTGCCGTAGGTAAGGCTTACAAGCTCGTCATCGGTAAGCTGTGACAAAAACTTGTCCATAGATATTTTCTTGCAGTAAACATCGTAAAGCATTGCAGGCTCTTCGGGCGGCGTTTCCGTATTGGGCGGAAAGTTATTTTCATACTCTTTTTTCTCATATGAGGGCATATTCTCAAAGCTTCCGTCGGCACACAGCCTTTTTTCAAGCTTGGAGGGAGGTGCCTGTTGCGTAAGCTGTTTTACAACCCTGTCCTCTTTTTCTGTATACTCAAAATCGGTTTTAACAGTATTTCTTATTGAGTTTCCCACATAGAATTTATAGCTTCCTTTTTCAAGAATGTAAGATGACATTGATATTTTGCCTGTGTCGTCATAGCTTGCCATATCATCAATGGAGAAGGTCAAAAATACAGTTCTTGATTCTCCGGGTTTGAGCAAATCCGTCTTTTTAAAGGCTGCAAGCTCATAGGCAGGCTTTCCGAGCTTTCCTTGCGGAGCACTGTAATAAACCTGTATAACCTCTTTCCCGGACATATCTCCCGTGTTGGTAATATGGGCGCTTATGTTAATATTACCGTTGGATATTTCGGCGTTTATATCCGATATATCAAATGTTGTATATGAAAGACCAAATCCAAATGGGTAGTTGACACGCTCTTTGGCATTCGGGATTGTTTCAAAATATCTGTAGCCTACATATATATCCTCATAATATTTAACATAGTTATCAGACTCGTTAAAGGTGTCGGAGGAGGGATAATCCGAAAATCTTTTTGCAAATGTATCAACAAGCTTTCCCGATGGGTTTACATCTCCGCAAAGCACATCGGCGGTAGCAAGTCCGCCGTTCATACCGCCCTGCCATGCATATACAACGGATGAAATTTTGTCGTTTGAATAATACCATTCCGAGTCGGTCTGTGCTCCTGCGTTGATAACAACAATTATATTTTTAAAGTTATCAAGGACGGTGTTAACCATTTTTTCTTCCTCACGGCTTAAATAAAAATCGCCGTCGTATGCCTCGCCTTTTCGGTCGCCTCCCTCTGTTGAAAAACGGCATATTGTGATAATTGCCGTATCGGTGAAGGCTTTTGCCGACTCAAGCATTTCCTTTGGAATTTCAGGCTCTGTGGTATAGCCTTTTCCTATTCCCTGTGCGTACTGCTTTTCCATTTCTTCTTTATAAAAGTCAATCAGCCCCGAAAACAGAGCAATTTTATTTTCGTCCGCTTTGGCTTTAAGTCCGTCGTAAATATTTACGGTAAAGGGGGATGAAACATCGCCGCTTCCGCCGCCGCCTTTTACATAGTCGTATTGAGCTTTTCCGAATACGGCAACGGATTTTCCGTCCTTAAGAGGCAGAAGCTTGTTGTTGTTTTTGAGTAAAACGATACCTTCCGCCGCAATGCTGCGGGATATTTCGGCGTGTTCGGTTGAGCCTGTAGCGACCTTTCCGTCCTTGCCCATTGGAATGAGAGGGCGAAACCTTTGCCTTGTCCATTTATACATAACATTTACCTCTTTTCATTTCTGTATTATTTTACTTGCATTTTATACTTAAAAATGCTACAATACAAGTAAAAACAGAATAAAAGTTAGCCATTTTGTGCTTTTTCATAAGAAGGGGATGTAAGTATGGATTTCTTTTATGAAAACAGATACGGCGAAAATCTAATATTCAAAAGCAAAAACCTTGATTTTGAAGCCCACCTTCATGAGCATATTGAGCTTGGGTATGTGGAAATGGGAGAAAGTGATTTATACATTGACGGAAAATGCTTTAAGCTAAAGTCGGGGGATGTGTTTGTGGTTTTTCCCAATCAGATACACAGATATGAAAATTCAAAAAATATTTGTGCGGATGTGCTTATTTTTCCGCCTGATATTATAGTGGAGCTTAAGGATGTATTAACCGATTCCATTCCCGAATCGCCCGTTGCGGAGGGAGATTCGGAGCTTGGGAAACAGCTTATAAAATTGTTGGCGACAAACACGGATTCTCTTTCCGACGAATCCGTAAGGGGACTTATACTGTCAATATGCGGAATTGTGTTTAAGGGACTTAAGCTTAAAAGTCAGGAAAAATACGATATAAGCACCCTTAAAAGCATATTGATATATTGCAACGAGCATTTCAGCGAGCCTATTACAATAAACGATGCCGCAAGGGATTTGTGCATCAGCAAGTCGCATATTTCCCATTTGCTTAAAAACAAGGTGGGAACATATTTCGGTAAATATGTAAAAACAAAACGAATTGATTTGGCGTGCAGAATGCTTTTAAAAACCAATATGTCCGTAACGGATATTGCTTTTTCCTGCGGATTCAGCTCCGTTCGGTCCTTTAACCGTGTTTTTGCGGAAATCAAAAGCTGTACTCCCATTGAATACAGAAAAGCAAGCAAATGATAAAATAGTTATACTTTTCAATATAATAATGCAAGTATTTTAAAAATAATAATGATATAATTTTGAAAACAATTGCATTAAGGAGGATAAGAATATGCAAAAGGATTTGTCAAATATGGTGCTTCGGTATCATGTAGGATTTGATGATACGGAAAACAGAACAAATCAATTGATTGATTTTCTGACAAAAACGGGAATCCACAGAGTAATTTTATTTTCTGCTTTGTTTAACGGACAAAGCTCGTTTTTGCCCCTTGAATATTATAAGAAGCACGCAAAGCTTACAGGCGAGGTTAAGGAAAAGCTTGAAAAGCTGGGCGTAGAGGTTGGAATTAACATTTTATATACAACAGGGCATCTTTATTGGGAGGATGACGGCAAGTTTGACTTTGCAAGAGCCGTTGCCCTTGACGGAAGTCCCGTTCCCAGCCGTGCCTGTATAAGAAATGATAATTTTATTGAGTATGTAAAAACATATTACGGATATTATGCAGAGCTTAAGCCCTCTGTTATATTCTTTGATGATGATGTAAGGTTTATGGCATTCGGAGGTGCGATTATCTGTCTTTGCGATACTCATGTAAAGCTTATATCCCGGCGTTGCGGAATGAAGCTTACCCGTGAGGAGATATATGACCATGTTATAAATGATTATGATAAAGACGACAAAATCAGAAAGGCATATTATGACCAAATTAAATCGGACAGAGATTATCTTGTAAGTGAGGTTTGCGAGGCTGTACATAAAATATCTCCCGATACCGAAATAGGTATTATGACAGACGGATATCCCATGTTTACAATAGGACTTAACTTAAAAGAATTTTTTGCAAACCATTATGATAACAAGGTTCGCCGTATCCGTCCCCATATGAATTATTACAGAGAGGCGGACAGAAAGGATATACCCATTGAATTTTCGATGCCTGCAATCGAAAGGGCACTTATTGATGATGAGCGTGTTGAGCTTCAGCCCGAGGTTGAAAATGATATATACGGATTTATGTATAAGTCAAACAGCACCACAGACCTTCAAAATATATGGCTTCTTACAAACGGTTTAAAAAATATGCAGCTTAATATATTCTCGTTCTTCTTCACTCCGGCAGATAATTATGAGGAAATCCGTGACTTTTTTGCAAGAAGAATTCCTTATTATAATAAGCTTACAGAGCTTGTGCCGTATAATCATGTGACAGAGGGTATTTCGATTTATATTCATCCCGAGGCGGTAAGATTAAGAAGAGCTAAAAACAAAGACCTTATTTTTGAAGAAAGCTGGTTCAGATGGCTTCAGGTTATGGGACTTCCCATGGGCTATAAGTTTAATGAATCACCGTGGAAGTTTTTGTCCGGGGATTCCATTAACGGTGCAACGGATGAAGAAATAGATAACATATTAAAGAGCGGAGCGCTTATTGATTTAAGAGCGGCAGAAGTATTGCTTGCACGAGGCTTTGGGGACAGAATTGGCGTAAAATCCGTAAATCCCACAAAAAGACCTGTTGCCCGTGAAGATTTTACTGACAATGACTTAAACAGACCGTATAAAGGAGTTTCCAACTCGGATTATCTTTCGCCACCTCTTCATGAAGATTATATGATAAGAGATATAGAGTTTAAAGACGGGGCGGAAATGCTCAGCGTACATTCGGATGTCTGGGGTTCGGTGGTTTGCAACGGAGTTACTGCATACGAAAACGAATCGGGCGAAAGATTTGTTATTATGCCTACGGACACTAATTTGTTCGCACAGTTCTCAAATGTAAATCCCAGAAGAAAGTATCAGCTTATAAATGCCTTTACATGGATTGCAAGAAAAGAGCTTCCAATATATCAGGCAAATGAAATGGTTTGTGTAAACATAAACAAGCTTGAAGATTACAATGTGATTGCAATGTTTAATTTAGGCTGTGACGATGTAAAGGCTCCCAAGCTTTTCTATAAGCCAATGGGCAAGCTTTATATTTTAAACGATAACGCCGAGCTTTCGGAGATAAGCTATACGGCAGACGGCGACTGCATAAAGCTGGACAAAACATTAAAGGCTTGCGGCACAATGGTAATCTGCGATAAAAAGTAAGGAGATAAGATATGGGAAATTTATATATGACAGGAAACACCCATTTTGACCCTGTTTGGCTTTGGAGATGGGATGAAGCTATGGCGTCAATTCGTGCTACATTTCGTTCCGCTCTTGACAGGATGAACGAAAACCCCGATTTTTACTATACCTTTGCAACTCCGCCGGTGTTTGAGTGGATAAAAAAGACCGACCCCGAGATGTTTGAGGAAATAAAACAACGAGTAAAGGAAGGCAGATGGGATATATCGGAGGGCTTTTGGGTGCAGCCGGATTGCTTTAGTGCAACAGGTGAAAGCTATGCAAGGCAGGGGCTTTACGGACAGAGATATTTAAAAGAAAACTTCGGAAAGACCACAGAGGTTGTGTTTAATGTTGACAGCTTCGGGCATCCCGCAAGCTTTCCGCAGATTTTAAACAAGTGCGGAATAAAATATTACTGCTTTGTAAGACCTGAAAAGCACCATATTGAGCTTGAGCTTCCCCTTTTTAAATGGACGGGAATTGACGGCAGCTCTTTAAGTGCATTCAGGTATGAAGACGCATATATAGGTGATATCAAAGAGAGAATGGAAAACTTACATAAATATCCCATTGATGTAATGGGTCTTTACGGTGTAACCGACCACGGCGGAGCACCTACAAAGCATGATATAAAAGTTATACACGAAACGGATTACGCTCATCTTTCCGATGTTCCTTCGTATTTTGAAAATAATAAGCCGACTTGGGAATACAAGGGTGAGCTTCTGACCGGAGATTTTGGCGTATACGCAAATCAGCCGAGAGTTAAAAAGCTTAACCGTACCGCAGAGTATGCGCTTTTAAACGCAGAAAAGACCTGTGTTTTCTCGGGAAGAAACTATCAGGAAAAGCTTTCGGAAAGATGGAAGGATGTATTGTTTAATCAATTCCATGACATTTTGGGCGGAGCCTCAATAAAAGATGCATATATAGACAGCAATAACTTAAACGGCGGTGCAATTTCCGATGCCGAGATGATTATGCATACCAACTTGCAGTTTATTTCCAAAGATATAAATACTCCGGGGAAAAACGGTGAAAACGAGTGGAATGTTGTGCTTTGGAACTTAAACGGATTTGACTTTGACGGATATGTTGAAGCCGAGGCACAATGGGCGCATGAGTTTGAATGGTACGATAAAGGAATAACCTTAAGAGATGAAAAGGGCGATGCCGTTAAGTGTCAGATTATGAGAGAAAAGTCGGTTGTGCCGCAGTTCCGTTCAAGGTTTTTGTTTAAAGCAAAAATACCGGCATTCGGATATAAAACCTACGCCGTAGTGAAGGATAATGAAGATATTGTAACCAATAAGATTGAAAATCCGTACAAAATCAAAACAAATTGTCTTGAAGCGGAAATTTCGGAAAAAGACGGAGGTATAAAATATGTTAAAAGCCTGAAGAGCGGAAATATTTTATATAAAAATATTATGCGTCTTTGCACTTACTTTGATGACGGTGATACATGGGCGTTTAATATTGAGGATTACGGAGAAGAGCTTAAGCCATTTGAGATTGATAACGTTTTCGTTGAAGAATCGGGAGAGCTTCGCACGGTTATAAAGCTTGTGCTAAAGTATGAAAGCTCGATTGCCGAAATATGGTATGACTTTTATAATAACGAAGAGTATTTTGATGTAAGATACAGAATAAACTGGAATGAAAAGCATACCGTTGTAAAGCTTGTTTCGGAAATATCGGATATGAAGCATATTGCCTCAACCCCATACGGAAGCGTGGAAAGAGCCGGAGCATTGGGTGACAGACCTATGGGGGAATGGCTTAAAACATCGGACTTTTCCGTTGCAAGCAACAGCGTGTTTGCATATAGCATAAAAGACAATGAATTGGGATTGACTTTGTTCAGAAATGCAATTTTTGGAGATTTTCGTCTTGGGGGACTTGATTATTCTGTAGATTATGATATAATGGATATAGGAGTGAATGAAGGTTTGGTTCGCATAGGCAAAAACTGCGACGAAGAAAAGCTTGGAACAGCCCTTAACAATCCGCCTGTTGTAATACTTGAAGGTAACCATCAAGGAAGGCTTTCTCCTTGTGATTCCTATATTAAATGGGGAGCAGAGCATACAAAGGTTACGGTGCTGAAGTATTCCGAGGATAGTGATAAAATCATAATCAGGATGTGCGAGTACAGGGGCGAGAAAGAAAAGTTTGAATTTGAGCTTATGGGTAATTCGTTTAAGGCGGAGCTTTTGCCATATGAGATTAAAACCTTTGAAGTTACAGAAAATAATATTAAAGAAATAAATATTACTGAACTCTAAGGAGGAAATTAAAATGAAACGTTCAGAATTAAATTTGATTATGAAGGATGCGGTTGAGTTTATCAAGAGTATGAAGTTTAACCTTCCGCCGTTTGCTTTCTGGAGCCCCGACGAATGGGCGGAAAAGGGTCATGAATATGACGAAATCCGTGACAATATGCTGGGTTGGGATATTACCGATTTCGGCTCCGGAGATTTTGAGAAGGTCGGTCTTTTGATGGTGACTTTAAGAAACGGTAATTTCAGTATGGAAAAATACAACAAGCCTTATGCAGAAAAGCTTTTGATAGTTAATGAGGAACAGATTACGCCTTTCCATTTCCATTGGAGCAAGATGGAGGATATCATTAACAGGGGCGGCGGTAATTTAATGGTTACCGTTTACAACAGCACCGAGGATGAGCAGTTTGCTGATACTCCCGTTAATGTATTTGTTGACGGCAGAAGCTATATGGTTGACGCAGGTGAAACAATAAGAATTAAGCCCGGCGAAAGTATTTCCATTCAGCAGGGAATGTATCATAAGTTCTATGGCGAAAAGGGAACGGGAAGAATTTTACTCGGAGAGGTTTCCAAGGTAAATGATGACCGTGTTGACAACAGATTTTATGAGCCTACGGGTCGTTTCCCCGAAATTGAAGAGGATGAAAAGCCCTTGTACCTTTTGGGTAACGAGTATCCTGCCGCTAAATAGTTTTAAACGGAGTGACGCATAATGGATATGCAGGAAAAGGAAGCTCGTGAGCATGTAAAGGCAATGCCTTTTGCGGAGCGGGTGAAGTATTTTTGGCATTACTATAAGGTTCGCACAATAGTAATTACAATTATAGTTATTGCGGCTGTTGTATTTGCATACAACAGAATTACGGCGATAAAGTATGATGTTCAGCTTGCGTATTACGGAAAGGTGATTTTTTCCCAAGAGCAGGCGGAGGAGTTTGTGAAATATCTGGAAACCGTCGCAGAGGATGTAAACGGCGATGGAGAGGTTCATGTTAATTTAGAACTTAACTATGTGGATAACGGAGAGGAATCGGTTAAAAATAACGCCCTTGCTCAGCAAAAGTTTATGACAGAGCTTTATGCGGGATATTATTCCGGATACATAGTTGACGAAAATTATTATGAGGTTTTTATGCAGGACGAAAAGGATAAGCCTTTAGAGAGCAGCTTTGATTTAAGGGAAAGTAATACTGCGGATAAAATGCTGGGACCTCTTGACGTGCCTCTGTATTGGTGTACAAAAAATCTTTATGAAAATGAAAAAAGTAAAGAAAAAAAGGTAAAAGAGCATGAATCCGTAAAGAAGATGGAGCAAGTCCTTAAAGAGAATTGATTTTTGGCAATCGGCGAACTTTAATGCCACAGGAAAAATTAAAGGATTAAAAAATCATCGGTTTTAACAAAGACCGATGATTTTTTTGTTTTATTCTGTCGTGAAACTTTTGTGTTTTGGTACAACAATGCGACAGAATATTTGCGGTGTCGGGTATATAATAAATATGCACGAAAGGGGTTGACGGTTGCAAATATGGAGGTTTATGCTGATATTTTGTTTTTGACTAATTTTTTTATGGATGCCGCCATGCTTTCAATTGTGGCTTTTCTGGTTAAACGCCCTGTCAGGGCTTATAGAATATTGTTGGGAGCTTTTGTCCTTTCCGTATATGCAGTTTTTATGTTTTTGCCGAAGCTTCACATTTTGTACACAATAGTCGGTCAGGCTTTGATTCTTGCTTTTGCAAATTTTTTGGTTTTCGGAAGAGAGAGGTTCATAAAAAACACATTGCTTTTTTGGTTTGTGTCCGCCTCTTGCGGAGGTATAGTTTTTGCGATTTCCGGTTTGGGTGATTTCGGAAAAGCGGTTAAAACATCTGTTTCAAACGGAGTAATTTATATGGAGCTTAATCCTTTGTTACTTCTTTTTTCAATCGGTATTTTGACGGCTTTAATTTGTGTGTATCGAAATATGTGTATTAAAAGATTTACGAGGGATAATCTTTTAATTGAAACATATATAAGTTATAAGGACAAAGAATATAAATTTAAAACTCTTGTGGATACAGGCTGTGAAATAAGAAATCCGATTACAGATGCTCCATCTGTTGTTCTTTCAAAAAATGTTATAAAAAATATAGACAAAGAAATTTGCGTTTCTGCCAATACGGTAACAGGAAAAGGTGAGCTTTATATAATTTTCCCTGATTTTTTAAAGGGAGAAAATCAGGACTGGCAGATTGACAAAAAGGTATCTGTAATGGTGACAGAAGTTAATTTAAGTGATGACGGGTTTTATGATGCCGTTATAAATCCCGAGGGACTTTTGGAAAAAGAAAATATAAAATTAAAGGCGGTGGCTTTGAAGTGAATAAATTATTTTACACATTTCTTCAAAAAATCTATAAAATACTTACGAAAATCAAAAGACTTAAAGCCGGAGTTGTACATTACATATCCGGATGCGAGTCCTTGCCTCCGCCTCTTAATAAAGAAGACGAGGCATACTATATTTCAATGCTTAATAATCGGTTAAAAAGAGATGAAGCGAAAAAGGCACTGATTGAGCATAATTTAAGGCTTGTGGTCTATATTGCAAAAAAGTTTGAAAATACGGGCATAGGGGCAGATGATTTGGTTTCAATCGGAAGTATCGGGCTTATTAAGGCTATCGGTACTTTTAATCCGGAAAAGAATATTAAGCTTGCAACATATGCTTCGAGGTGCATTGAAAATGAAATCCTTATGTATTTACGGAAAAACAGTAATATGCGGTCAGAAATATCAATTGACGAACCTTTAAATGTGGATTGGGACGGAAACGAATTACTTTTGTCCGATATACTCGGAACAGATGAGGATATAACCCAAAGAGGACTTGATGAGGAAACGGATAAACAACTTTTGAAAATTGCCTTGGGCAAATTATCCGTGAGAGAGAGAAATATTATGGAATTGAGATTTGGAATAGGAAGGGAGGGACAGGAAAAAACTCAAAAAGAGGTTGCGGATATGTTGGGTATTTCTCAATCCTATATTTCAAGACTTGAAAAAAGAATTATTGTAAGGCTCAGAAAAGATATAGATAAAATGATAAATGAATAATTCGTTTAAAAATAAAAATTTTTATTTTTTGAATATTCTTCAAAAAAATGTTCATAATAGCAATATACAAATGATAAAAAATAAAAACAAAATTATGGGAGGGCATGAATATGTCAAATAATCAAAACAAAAACAACGACCAGAACCAGAATCAGAATAACAACCAGAACAACAACCAGAACAACAATCAGAACAAGGGCAACAAGAACGAGAAGTAAAGCTTCTCAGAAAGGGGTATCCATAAAGGATATCCTTTTTAATTACATATTTCATATTTTTCATTAACTTTCAAGGTTTATTATTTTGGGGTGCAGAAATAATAATATATGAGAAAAACTTTTCTCATACGAGGTGAATATGAAAAGCAAAGCAGGCATAAACACATTTATACAAAAGATATGTATATTATTGTTCTCCTTTTTTTGTTTGCTTAATATATCTTTTTTAAATGTCGTTGCAAAGGAACTTGTGCCTCTCGGTGAGGTTGTTGGTATAACCGTTGAAACAAAAGGCGTGTGCGTGGTAAACACGGGAGAGTTTGAAAGCGACGGAAAAATCATCTGCCCTGCAAGGGATGCAGGAATTGTGTCGGGAGATATTTTGCTTAAGATAAACGGAGAGGAAATAGCTTCAGCCGAAGGCTTGCAAAGGCTTACGGATAAACACGGTGAAAACGAAATCGATGTTTTGGTTAAGAGAAATGGTGAAGAAAAAGGGATAAGGCTGAAGCCCGCAAAGGATAACGAAGGTAAACTTAAAATAGGTGTATTTATAAAAGATTTTGAATGCGGAATAGGAACGCTCACATTTTTTGACCCTGAAACGAAAGAGTTCGGAGCATTGGGACATGGTATATCCGGTATAGACGGATGCTTGACCGAGGTAAGATCAGGAGAGGTAAGCGATGCTGAAATTACTTCCGTTGACAAAGGCGAAAGAGGAATCCCCGGAGAAATTGTGGGTTTAATCAGCGAAAAAAACAAAGTTGTAGGCAAGGTGTCCGAGAATATCGAAAGCGGCGTTTTCGGATATCTTGATTTGGAAAGCTTAAAGGAAATATACAAGCCTTCCGAGATGATGACCGTTGAAACAGCTTCAAGAAACGAGGTCAGAGTGGGGGATGCAACGGTTTTGACTGAATTATCCCCAGAGGGTATAAGTGAATATAAAATAAAAATAACGGAAATAAATCAGGACGAAAGCAACAAAAAAGGAATGGTAATTGAAATTACGGATGACAGGCTTCTTGAAAAAACAGGAGGAATAGTTCAGGGAATGTCAGGTTCTCCAATACTCCAAAGCGGTAAGCTTGTAGGGGCGATAACCCACGTATTTGTAAACGACCCCACAAGGGGATACGGAATTTTTATCGACGATATGCTGAAAAATTAAAACTTATTTTAATACCACCGGTCCTTGTACATGAAATAATTTTGTGTACAGGGACTCTTTTTAAAAATTTAATGTTAAAAATGAAAAATTACTTGAAAAATCTGTGCTTATCATATATAATATATGCAAGTATTAAAAAAGGGAGAATTGTTATGGAAAAACGAAGTAATTTTTCAGGAAAAATCGGTTTTGTGCTTGCCGCGGCAGGTTCTGCGGTAGGTCTTGGTAATCTGTGGAGATTTCCTTATCTTGCAGCCCAGTACGGGGGAGGTATCTTTCTTCTTGTATACTTGGTTTTAGCCGTAACTTTCGGCTTTGCGCTTATGAGTGCCGAAATTGCGATAGGCAGGAAAACGGGACTCAGTTCAATCGGAGCGTTTAAAAAGCTTAGCAGTAAATTTGCCTTTGTAGGTTATCTTGAGGCTATTGTTCCTATGATTATTTTGCCGTATTACTGTGTAATAGGCGGATGGGTTGTAAAATATATGGTGTCTTTTATTTCGGGGGCAGCTACGGCGACTGCAGGAGATGAATTTTTCGGTAATTTTATTGCTCAACCGGCTGAGCCTGCACTTTGGTTCGCAATCTTTTTGGGTATAACGGCATTGATTGTATTTTTGGGTGTTGAAAAGGGAATAGAAAAGGTAAGCAAAATTATGCTTCCGATTTTGGTTATTCTTTCAATAGGAATTGCAATATATGTTATGTTCCTGCCCGGTGCCATGGAGGGTGTTAAATATTATTTGCTGCCTGATTTCAGTAAGCTCAGTGCTAAAACATTCCTTGCGGCTATGGGACAGCTTTTCTACTCAATGTCACTTGCTATGGGTATTATGATAACTTATGGGTCTTATATGAAAAAAGATGTAAACCTTGAGTCATCCGTCAGACAAATCGAAATATTTGATACGGGAATTGCGTTCGTTGCAGGCCTTATGATTGTTCCGGTTGTGTTTGCTTTCTCAGGCGGTTCTGTCGATTCACTTAATCAAGGACCCGGCCTTATGTTTGTTACATTGCCAAAGGTGTTTAACAGCATACCGGGAGGAGCTGTGTTGGGAGCTTCCTTCTTTGTGCTTGTATTGTTTGCGGCGTTAACTTCATCAATCTCTCTTATGGAGGCTGTTGTTTCAAGCATAAATGACAAGTTTAAAATAGGAAGAAATAAAGCGTGCCTTATTACCATAGGAATATCCATCATTCTCGGACTTATGTCATCTTTGGGAAACGGACTTTGGGCAAATGTTAAAATTATCGGAATGAATTTTTTGGATTTCTTTGATTTTATCAGTAACAGTGTACTTATGCCTATAGTGGCATTCTTTACCTGTATTTTTGTCGGATATATAATTAAACCCAAAACCTTGCTTGATGAGGCGGAGGTTAACGGAAATAAGTTCTCGGCAAAAAGATTGTTTACTGTTTGTATTAAATATGTTGCTCCGATATGCATAATTTTAATTTTGTTGTCGTCTGTACTTAGTGCCTTTGGAATATTTAAGCTGTAAGGAAAAAGTATAGAAAATAAAAAAAGGACTTGACTTTTAAAAAATTAAATGTATAATATTGTTACACGCAAACAAACAAAAATTTTACATTTAATAAAATGAAGGAGAGTAAAAAATGAATAATTATTTAACTGAAAAAGAAAGAAAAGCACTTATAGACGCACTTATATCAAAGCTTCCCACAATCAGAGCGAGAGCGCATTTGTCGCAGGATGATGTTGCAAAGGCGATAGGAGTTTCAAGACAGACTTACGGAAATATAGAAAGAAGAAGCCATCATATGTTATGGAATACATATCTTTCATTGATTTTGTTTTTTGACTACAACAAGAAAACTCACGATTTTATTCGTGATATATCCATTTTCCCATATGATTTAATCAAGAAAATGAATGACGAGGATGAGGATTACACAAGCGATGTTGATGGCTTGATAAAGAGCCTGGATGAAAATATTCTTGCTACCCTTGACGAACAGGCACTTGCAACGATTAAAACCGTGATAACCATGGAATATGCTCGTTGTAACAAGATTTCCGTTGATGCCACCATCAAACTGTTTGAAGGTAAAAATTTATTTAGCGAAGCTATATCGGAACAGGATAAAAGTACACGCAAATCCTTAAGGAAAATAAAGGAAAGAAATAAATAATGAACGATGTAAAAGACTTGGCACAGCAGTTTTTAACCGAAAATGATTTAAATAATCCGGATTACAAAGCTCTTGAAAAAGCGGCGGAGAATTTAGGTTTTGTTGTTGTTGAATTCAGCAATATCTTAAATGATTCGGATGTTCAGAATGTTATTGACAATCTTAAGCTTAATAAAGTTGTGAGCGAGTCCAGAGCTTTTACATATGCCGATGACAAATTCCGGATTATATTTATAAATGAGGATTTGGGCGAAAAAGAAAAGATTACCGTGTTGACTCATGAGTTGGGACATATTATATGCAATCATTTCGGAAGCAAAGCGATTATCGGAAATGATGTGAAAGAGGAATATGAGGCAAATGAGTTTGTTCATTATGTTCTGAATCGTGGATTTTTTCAAAAAGTCAAGTCTAAAATAAAAGCACATAAAAAGCTTGCTGTTTCCGTAATTGCCGTTATTATGGTTTTGGCAATCGGGGGAATTGTATGCGGATATGTGTGTAAACAACAGTCGTACTACGGTGAGTATTATATTACAACATCAGGTGACAGATATCACAAGAAGGATTGTATTTTTGTGAAAAACAAAACGGATGCGGAAAGACTCACCAAAGAGGATTTTGAAAGCGGCAAGTATAAACCGTGTAATACTTGTCTGCCCGACAAATAAAAAAGATAAAGCCGAAATGCAAAAACGCATTTCGGCTTTAATATTAGTTGTTACATCCGCAACCGCAAGAATGAGGACGGTAATTGTCGTCATTGTTCTTTTGGGGGGGATAAAATTCATCTATGGGGAACCTTATATCGTTAAAGAGGTTGCACGGATTTTCTTCTGTTGCCGATACACATTCCTGTGTTGGGATGCAGAAGTCTACGGCGTCTATGAGAAGCTGTGAATCTCTTTCAAGGCGTATTATAGAGAATAAGCCGAAGGAAACGGCAACCTGCCTTGAATCGTTTGATAAAACAAGTTCCTCGTCAAAGCACCTGCATATGCATTCGGGGAATACATTACATCCGCATCCGACGGTAGAAACAGGCTGCTCACCTTCACAACAGTCACAGCAACATTCGCAACATTCTTTGGGTTCTACGATTTTTGCATTGAGAGCAACAGGCTCAACCGTTTCGACTACAACGGTGGGCATAGCGGTAGAACGCCAACAGTTTGCAAGGTCATAGCTTGTTCCTATGTTGGAATTGGATGTAAAGACCTTGGAATTTCCTTCCGAGCCAAACAAGATTACCCTTTTGTCGTAAGTTGAAAGACCGCAGACCGTAACAGGGTTGCAAACTCCGGTGAAAATTTCCAGGGTTACATGGACAAAGAATTTTAAGTCTACGGAGAAATAACCGTTGTTAAACGAAAGAGGCTCTATATTACTGTAAACCCATATGATTTCCGCTTTCTTAAGCTTTACATTGATTGCGGATTCCAAAAGCTCTTGTCCGAATGCCGAGAGATAAACTCTTGCATTTGATACACAGTCACGGTCTCTGCACGAATCATAAATCTGATTTGTGCTTACGCAGGAAGGACCTGAAAATTCCGATGACCTCCGTCTGCGTGTTTCTATTGCTTCTTCTGCAGCATCGGCGCATACAGCTGCTTCTGCGGCAATTTCATCTATGGCGTTGTTATCGCAATTTTGCTTGTGAGAACGCTCGTATTTGTTGTTCATATAAAAATCAACCTTTCTGCTTGCATAATAGATTTGTATGACCGTGCAAACTACGGTCATTTTTATAATATGGTATAAAATTCTTTTTGTTACCGCAGATTGAAAGTTGAAAAAATCATTTAGGTAGGTATCATATAAAAGATTGTTAAAAATGACTAAAAATCTGATGCAAAATTGTGTATTTTTAGGTTGATTTATAGACTTAAATAATGTAATATTATACTATAAAACTATATAGGAGGTTTATGCTTTGAAGTTATATGACACATCCAATATCAAGAATTTTTGTTTGTTAGGACACGGTAATGCCGGAAAGACGTCTCTTGCCGAGGCGATATTATATACATCCGGAAATACGGACCGCTTAGGACGTACTGCCGACGGTAATACGGTTATGGATTTTGACCCCGAGGAAATCAAACGTAAGTTTTCGATCAGCACGGCGATAGCCGCTTGCGAATGGAACGGAGTAAAGTTAAATGTAATAGATACTCCCGGATATTTTGACTTTGTGGGAGAAGTACAGGAGGCTGTTCGTGTTACTGATGCCGCAATTATCGTGCTCAGCGGAAAATCGGGACTTACCGTAGGTGCTGAAAAAGCATGGAAGTACTGTGAGCAGAGAAATCTTCCAAGACTTATTTTCATCAATAAGGTCGATGATGAGAGAGTAAATTATCAGGCTGTTTTGCAGCAACTTAAAGATAAGTACGGAAAGAGGATTGCTCCTTTCCAGCTCCCCATTCGTGAGGGAGAAAAAATCACAGGCTTTGTTAATGTGGTTGAGCGTGAGGCAAGAATATTTGACGGAAGCAGAACTGTTACGGGAGAATTACCTGAAGAGCTTAAACCGGAGCTTGAGGAATTGAGAGGTATGCTTTGCGAGGCTGTTGCGGAAACCTCGGAAGAGCTTATGGAAAAGTATTTCTCCGGTGAAGAGTTTACGCTTCCCGAAATGTATGCGGCTTTGCGTACAGGCGTTTCCGAAGGTGATATAATCCCTGTTTTGTGCGGAAGTGCTTATCATAAGCTTGGTGTTTCATCTCTTATGAATGCAATTTGTGCTTATTTCCCGTCTCCCGACAGCAGCGAGTTTATTATAGCGAAGAAAAAAGACGGAAGTGATTCCAGAATAAAAGTAGATGTCAGCGATCCTATGTCTGCACTTGTGTTTAAAACGGTTGCAGACCCGTTTGTAGGAAAGCTTTCATATTTCAGAGTTTACTCCGGAGTTATGACACCCGATACCACGGTTTACAATATGAACAAGGATGTAAACGAGAAAATCGGTAAGATTTATGTTGTAAACGGTAAAAAACAGGAGGAGGTTACAAAGCTTAATGCCGGCGATATCGGTGCAGTTGCAAAGCTTACTAAAACCGCAACCGGAGATACATTAAGCGGACTTAATCATCCTCTTATGCTTGAAGGCATTGATTTCTCTAAGCCAAATATGTCACTTGCTGTTGTTCCCAAGAACAAGGGAGAAGAAGACAAAATCACACAGGGACTTCAGAGATTGATGGATGAGGATAAAACCTTTGTTCTTGAAAATAACAAGGAAACTCATCAGCAGGTTATCAAAGGCTTGGGCGACCAGCATATAGAAGTATTGATCAGCAAGCTTAAAAACAAGTTTGGTGTTGAGGTAACATTTGAGGCTCCTAAAGTGCCTTACCGTGAAGCAATCCGCAAGAGCGTTAAGGTTGAAGGAAAGCATAAAAAGCAGTCCGGCGGACACGGTCAGTACGGTCATGTATGGATTGAATTTGAACCCAATGATGACGGACTTATCTTTGAAGAAAAGATTTTCGGCGGAAGCGTTCCCAAGGGATATTTCCCCGCAGTTGAGAAAGGCTTGCTTGAGTCTATGAGTCAGGGTGTTCTCGCGGGTTATCCCATGGTTGGACTTAAGGCTACCTTGGTAGACGGCTCTTATCATGATGTTGACTCTTCCGAAATGGCGTTTAAGATTGCCGCAAACCTTGCGTATAAAGCAGGAATGGCTCAGGCGTCACCTGTTATTCTCGAACCTATCGGACATTTGAGTGTTACGGTTCCGGACAGTTACACGGGAGATGTAATCGGTGATATAAATAAGCGTCGGGGTCAGATGCTGGGAATGAATCCTGCAGGGGACGGTATGACGGTTATTGAAGGTGAAATACCTATGGCTGAAATGCATTCTTATTCCTCAGATTTACGCAGTATGACTCAGGCTCGCGGTGAGTTTTCATTCGAGTTTGAACGTTATCAGGAGGCTCCGTCCAATATCGTGGATAAGATAGTAGCGGAATCAAAAAAAGAATAAAGCATACAGGCGGCAAAGCAAAAGTTTTGCCGCCGATTTTTGTGTAAAAATCATTGACAATAGAATGTTTATGTGGTACTATACGCCTGTATACTAAAGGTGCAATGACTTTTTAAGCGGATTTGGAGGAATGGATAATGGCTATGATGGGTTTTGGCTATGCCGGATTTAATGAAAATAATTACAGGGTTGAACCACGTGTGGTAAGGTGTGATTGCGTAAGTGAAATATCGATATATCCCATAGGAAAGAGTATGAAATTTGATGATGACACAGAATATAAAGTCGGCTTTATTCCTACCGAAGTTTCAAACAAAACCAATGTGATATGCGATGTAAAGAATGCTGAATATGATTCAATAACCGCTAAATCAACCGACGGTGTATTAAGCTTTGAATACCGCTTTGCCCATGAACAGAAGTGGGTTATAGCAGTTGTTGATATTAAAGATGAAAATAATATAATGAAATTCCCTGTTTTTTCTCTTTATGAGGATTTATATAACCGAAATCCTTATCTTGGAGATTTGCATATACATACATCTTCGTCTCCGGACGCAAGTGAAGATATATTGTTTTTGCTGTCGGATTACAGAAAAGCGGGATTTGATTTTATGGCAATAACCGACCATATGCGTTATTATCCATCCGTTGATGCAATTGAGTATTTTAAAGATGTAAAATTGAATTTTACCATTTTAAAAGGAGAAGAAGTGCATTTGAAGCCCTCGGATTATATGCATATAATCAGTGTTGGCTGTGAAAGCGGAATAACAGATTATTTTAATAATAACATTGAAGAGTGGATGAAAGAAGTTGAAGAACAGTCAAAAGAATTGTCTTTAAAAGAAACGATAAATAAATTTGAATATTCTTTAAGATGCAAGGTTGCGGACAAAATAAGAGAAGGTGGGGGTATGGCAATTATGGCTCATCCTCATTGGGTATTTTGCGATGAATATAATACAAGACCGGAGATTGTTTGGGAGCTTATGAAAAACGGTGCTTATGATGCAATTGAGGTAGTTGCGGGAGTGGGACCAAAAGAAAATAATCTTCAAACGGCAATGTATAATGAAATGAGAGCAGAGGGGATAAAAACCCCGATTGTAGGGTCAAGTGATACACATTATTCAACACCTTCGGATTTGTTTTGCGTGGGAAAAACGTTGGCTTTTGCAAACGGAAATGATTATGAAAGCATAAGAGAATCCGTTAAAAATTATTACACGGTTGCAATAGAACAGTACGGTAATGAGGAACCCAAAATATACGGCAGTTATCGGTTGGTCAAGTATGCTCAATTCTTGTTGGAATTTTATTTTCCGCATCATAATGAGTTGTGTGCAGAAGAGAGTGTTATAATAAAGAAATTTTATGATGATTTTGACGGTGCAAAGAAAGAAATAGAAGCATTATATGACAGAACAAAGATATATTCGGATAAATTTATGGGAAAAAACGATAAATAAATCCCTTGACAAAACTTTATATATATGGTAATATATATCCTGTCAACCTGAGCGCAGAATATGGGGCATAGATTCACCGCCCTGTTCCGGGCTTTAGGGGGTTAATATTTAATGGAGGTGAAACGACAATGGATAAGGACATTAAGCAGGAAATTATCACTAAGTATGCCATTCACGAGGGTGATACAGGTTCTCCCGAGGTTCAGATTGCGATTTTGACATACAGAATCAATCATTTGAACGAGCATTTGCAGAGCCATAAAAAGGATCATCACTCAAGACGCGGTTTGCTTAAGATGGTTGGTGTAAGACGTAGCTTTTTGAGTTATCTCGCAAAGAAGGATATCAACAGATATCGTGCTATTGTTGAAAAGTTAGGCTTAAGACACTAAGATGCAAATTC
>JAZLFN010000039.1:0-29156 GCA_045615805.1 Clostridia bacterium
GTTTGTCCAATCTGTGCTATATTGGAGTGCTGTCCAAATCTATGATTTGGCGAACAGCACCCATGTCACAGCGACCGAAATCTTTGATTTCGAGTGTCGCCACGGCTCCCCCTCAACCCCAATGCTTCCTTATTAACCCCGTACTTTAGCAAGGGGAATTTTTTATATTTCTATTATGCAGACGGCTTGAGCGGCAATGCCTTCGCCTCTGCCGCAAAAGCCTAATTTCTCGGTAGTGGTTGCCTTTACGCTTACAGCGTTTTCGGGAAGTCCTAATGCATTGCTTATGTTTGAAATCATTTGAGGGATATATTCTGCCATTTTCGGCTTTTGAGCGATAATGGTTGCATCAATGTTTACAACGGTTGCGCCGATTTCTTTCAGGATGTCGTTTACTGCCGATAAAAGCTTTATGCTGTCTGCACCTTTCCATTTTTCGTCTGTATCGGGAAAATGTTTTCCGATGTCACCTAAAGCCGCCGCGCCCAGCAATGAATCCATTATTGCATGGACAAGAACATCGGCGTCGGAGTGACCGAGAAGTCCGAGAGAATACGGGATTTTCACACCGCCTATGATTAAATCTCGGTTTTCCGTGAGTATGTGAACATCATAACCTTGTCCTATTCTCATTTTTTTGTCCTCTCTCATAAGTCCCTTGCTGATTTTCAAATCATCGGGAGTTGTTATTTTTATGTTTGTTGCCGAACCGCTGACTATCTTTACGGGAATTTTTAACTGTTCAAAAAGGGCACAGTCATCGGTTACGGTAAGAGAATTTTCCTTTGCGTAGGTGTGTGCCTTAAGTATCTTTTCGGTTTTAAATCCCTGAGGAGTTTGTATTGCATAAAGAGAACTGCGGTCAACGGTTTTGACTATTTCCATATCTTTGTCTGCCGATTTAAGGGTGTCATTTACGGGAACTCCAACGGCAGCGGCGTCATACTTGTTAAGGGCGTTTGTTACATCCGATATCATTTTCTCTGTGATAAATGGTCGTACTCCGTCGTGAATTAAAACATTTTCGCCTCTTACTGCGGATAAGCCGTTCATAACGGATTGCTGACGTGTATCGCCTCCGGAAACTATGGCGGTAAGCTTTGAGATGTTGTATTCGTCGGATATAGCTTTAATTTCTTTTTTGTAACCTTTGCCGGCGATAATTACTATTTCGTCTATCAAAGGACTTTTTTGAAATACGGCGAGAGTTTTTGCAATTACGGGAATGCCGTCAATCTTTAAAAACTGCTTCGGCACATCGCTTTGCATACGGGTTCCGCTTCCTGCCGCAGCTATTAAAGCCGTTGTTTTTATGTCCATAGCTTTTGCCTTCTTTCGTTTAAAGATGTTGTTTTGTGCATTTATAAAATATCTTTTATTACATCACGAATATTTGAATAAGCACATATTTCGATTTTTTGGAATTTCTTTAACTTCTCTTTGTTGTATTTCGGAATGAGAATTTTCTTAAAGCCTAACTTTTCTGCCTCGGCAATACGGTTTTCAATATAACTGCAGGCTCTTATTTCTCCTGCCAGACCGATTTCCCCGACGGCGACAATGTCGCTGTCTATGGGACGGTTTTTAAAGCTTGAGGCTATTGCTAAAAATACTCCCATATCTATGGCAGGTTCAACCATTTTAAGTCCGCCGACTACATTGACATATACATCGTAGGCGGAAATATGTAAGCCTGCCCGTTTTTCCATTACGGCAAGCATAATAAGAACTCTTGATATGTCTATTCCTGTTGACATACGCCTTGCGTTACCGAAGGCGCTTTGAGAAGCAAGAGCCTGAACCTCGGCAAGTACGGGACGGGTTCCCTCCATAGAGCAGATTATACACGAGCCTGCTTCCCCTACGGGACGCCCCGACAGCATAGCCTCCGAGGGGTTCGGAATTTCGGAAAGTCCGCTTGAGTCCATCTGAAAAACGCCGATTTCGTTCGTTGAACCGAATCTGTTTTTTATTGCTCGGATTATCCTGAAGGAGCGGTTTTGGTCGCCTTCAAAATACAGGACGCTGTCCACGATATGTTCTAAAATTTTCGGTCCTGCAATAGAGCCTTCTTTTGTGACATGACCGACCAAAAATACGGCGATTGTATTTTCTTTTGCAATGCGCATCAGCGTTGCGGCTGTGTCACGAATTTGGGTAACGCTTCCCGGAGCCGGCGAGATTTCGGGATTGTACATGGTTTGAACCGAATCGATAATGAGTATATCGGGATTCTCTTTAAAAATACATTCCGTGATAAGCTCCATATTTGTTTCTGTGTACAGTCTGAGGTTATCCGAAGTAACGGACAGTCTGTCCGCACGGAGCTTTATCTGCCGTTGAGATTCCTCGCCGGACACATAAAGGATTTTTTTGCTCTCTCCCAAATGACGGCATATCTGAAGGAGAAGAGTTGATTTTCCTATGCCCGGGTCTCCGCCTATTAAAACCAATGAGCCGGGAACAATTCCGCCGCCCAGTACACGGTCAAATTCCGAAAGTCCGGTGCTTATCCGTGTTTCTTCATCAACTGTTATTTCCGAAAGATTTTTGGGAGGCTCCGAATTCATGGAAAAACCGGCGGTATGGAGATTTTTTTTGGAAGAGGTAACGGAGGTTTCCTCAACCATTGTGTTCCAAGCACCGCAACCGGGACATTTCCCGTTCCATTTTGGAGTTTCGGTTCCGCATTCCGTGCACATAAAAACGGTTTTTTGCTTCATAGGATGTACCCTCTCTTTTTTAAAAGTTAACATTATTTTAGCATAAAAAATATTATTTGTCTATAAGGATAAATAACAGAGGAAATTTGTAAGTATAATGTAACATTTTGACTATTGAATTATAAACGAACGTATTATATAATATAATGGAGTAATTGTGAAGGTGTATCCTTTTTTGCAGGTAAGGAGTAAAGCAGTGCAAACATTTACGGTAAAGGTTTTGATTGATGTATTTGAACTGTTGTTGTTTTTGGCAGGGGCGTATTACCTTGTGACGGCTTTCTTTTCATTGCGTTCGCAAAACAAACCTTCTGAAAACGAAGACAAGTTATCCTTTGCCGTGTTAATTCCGGCACACAATGAAGAAAGTGTTATCGGTGATTTGATTTCAAGCGTTAAAAACACGGATTATCCCAAAGAGAAAATCGGGGTGTTTGTCATTGCCGACGGTTGCGATGACAAGACGGCGTCGATAAGCAAGAATTTGGGTGCTTGTGTTATTGAAACAGAGTACAGAGGTTCAAAAGGGAAAGCATTATCCGAGCTTTTTGAATATGTCAGGGGCGGAGGTGTGCGATTTGATTGCATCGCGGTTTTTGATGCGGATAATATCGTAAGCCCTTCATTTTTCGGCGAGATAAACGAAAGGTTAAGCCGAGGCGAGAAAATAGTACAGGGTTATACGGATTCAAAAAACCCGTATGATTCGTGGGTGTCAAATGCCCATTCTCTGTGGTATTGGATTACAAACCGTGTATCTTTGGCAGGAAGAGATTACCTGAATTTGGGAGCAAGACTTTGCGGAACGGGATTTGCTTTTAAGACAGAGCTTTTGGAGGAGGTTCCTTTTGATACAGAGTCTGTGGCAGAGGATTGTGAATATACCGCTAAATTGGCACTTAACAATGTAAAAGTGAGCTTTTGCGAAAGAGCGGTTGTGTATGATGAAAAGCCCATAACCATAAGGCAGTCCGTGCTTCAAAGGTGCAGATGGACAAAGGGCATTACATCGGTTCAGGGTGAATATACATTCAAGCTTTTGAAAAAAGGAAAAATAAATGCCGTTTTGGGACTTTGGAGTGACTTTTTAAGCATTGCCGTATTTTTGGTTCTTGCCCTTTCAAAGCTTTTGGGAGTATGCGGCCTGTGGCAAACAGCTTTCGGTGAAATTGCTTTATACATATACTTGGGAATGTCTGTGCTGTGCGTTGTTTTGGCGTTGGTCAAAGACAAAAAATTAAACGGAAAAGTTATGCTCAATATTTTTGGGTTTTTAATATTTATAATAAGCTGGATACCTGTGGGAGTTTTCGGATTTTTCGGAAGCAAGGACAAATGGTATCACACAAGCCACGGAAAACGTGTGTAAATTACAGGAGGTATAGGATATGTGCGGAATAGTAGGTTATGTAGGAAATAAAAAGGCTGTCCCCATTTTGATTGACGGATTGTCAAAGCTTGAGTACAGAGGATATGACTCTGCAGGCGTTGCCGTTATGCAGGACGGCGAAATCAAGGTTCGCAAATCAAAAGGTCGCCTTGCAATATTGGAGGACAAGCTTAAAGAGGGTGAAGAATTTATAGGAACAATGGGAATAGGTCATACCCGTTGGGCAACTCATGGAGAACCCTCCGATACCAACTCTCATCCCCATTTGAGTAAGTCGGGAAGATTTGCGGTTGTTCATAACGGTATTATCGAAAACTATATTAAGCTTCGTGACTTTTTGACATCCAAGGGATTTGAATTTATTTCCGAAACAGATACCGAGGTTATAGCACATCTTGTTGAATATTATTACAACGGAAATATCAGAGAAACCGTTGCCAAGGTTGTTGAAAAGGTAAACGGCTCTTACGCTCTCGGAATTTTGTGTGCGGACAATCCCGATTCATTCGTTGCGGTTCGTAAGGAAAGTCCTCTTATCGTGGGTCTTGGCGAGGGCGAAAACTATATTGCATCCGATGTTCCTGCCATTTTGGGACATACAAGAGATGTGTACTTCCTTGAAAACGACGAAATCGTAGTGCTTGCAGCCAATGATGTTAAGATATACACAACCGACGGCGATGAGATAAAAAAAGAGGCATTTAAAGTTAATTGGGATATATCGGCGGCGGAAAAAGGCGGATATGAGCATTTTATGATAAAAGAAATTATGGAGCAGCCAAGAGCAATAAGAGATACGGTTTCACCGAGAATTAAGGACGGAAAAATTGTTCTTGATGATATTACCCTTACGGCGGACTACATTAAAAACATAGATAAAATATACATAGTTGCTTGCGGAAGTGCTTACCATGTGGGAGTTGTAGGCAAATATGTCATAGAGGAAATGACAAGAATTCCGGTTGAAGTAACAATCGCTTCGGAATTCAGATATATGAACCCTATTGTAAACGAAAAGACATTGACAATTCTTATAAGTCAGTCGGGAGAAACGGCTGATACAATCGCCGCAATGCGTGAAGCGAAGCGTTTGGGTTCAAGAACCTTTGCTGTTGTTAATGCGGTAGGAAGTGCGATTGCAAGAGAGGCAGACGATGTTCTTTATACATGGGCAGGTCCCGAAATTGCAGTTGCTACAACAAAAGCGTACAGCACACAGCTTAATGCAATTTATCTTTTCTCCCTTTATGTTGCACAGGAGCTTAAAATTCTCAGCGATGAGAGAATAAAAGAGTGTATTAAGTCCCTTGAAGGCTTGGCTGACAACATTGAAAAAATCGTAGGAAATGAATCGGAGCTTCAGAGAATAGCTTCTCTTTACTACAACGCAAAGAGTGTGTTCTTCTTGGGAAGAACCCTTGACTATGCAGTTGCCCTGGAAGGCTCTTTAAAGCTTAAGGAAATATCTTATATTCATTCGGAAGCGTATGCGGCAGGAGAATTAAAGCACGGAACCATTGCTCTTATAGAAGAAGGAACGGTTGTGGTTGCTCTTTGTACCGTAAAATCCTTGTTTGAAAAGATGCTCAGCAATATCAAAGAGGTAAAGGCAAGAGGTGCGGTTGTTATTGCTCTTGCGGAGGAAGGACATACCGAGATAGAGAAAGAGGCAGACCATGTTATTTATCTGCCTAAGTGTGACAGTCTTGTTATGCCGTCCGAGACGGTTGTGCCTCTTCAGCTTTTCTCGTACTATGTTGCATCTTTAAAGGGTCTTGATATTGATAAGCCGAGAAACCTTGCAAAATCCGTTACTGTTGAATAAAATATGATTAAAAAAGTCGTGGCACCATCTTTTGCCACGACTTTTTTGTTGAAGGAAAAAGCGTCAGGGTTTTACATAATTATAAATTCCGGCATAAATTGCTTCTGCGGCGGCAGTTTGCCATGCAGGGCTGTTTAAATTAAGAGCCTCGGTGGGATTGCTGAGATAACCAAGCTCCAGCAAAACGGCAGGCATTCTCGTCTGGCGTAAAACTGCAAAATTTGCGGCTCTTACACCGTTGTTCTTTGAACCCAGCCTCGAAACAAACGAATTTACAATTGATTCGGCAAGGGGTTCGGCACGGTTTCCCAGCCGATAGATATAAGCCTCAAAACCGTTTGCCGACGGGTTAAGAGAACTGTTTGTGTGAATGCTGATAAAGTAGTTTGCTCCCCATTCGTTTGCCATTCTTGCTCTGTTGGTAAGGTCTGCGCTTTTACCCGGAAGCACATTCTCCGTGGGCGTGGAGCGGTAAAGCATAACCTCGTAACCGCCGTTTTTCAAAAGCTCGGCAAGCTTTACGGCGACATTTAAGTTTACGTATTCCTCAATTACGCTGTTGCCTACAGCCCCCGGGTCAGTTCCGCCGTGACCGGCGTCAACGAAAATTTTAGTAGCCATAAATCAGACTTCCTTTCGGTAAGATTTTTGTTTTTGAGGACAAAACTCACCTTATTTTATACTATGCAAATCTGTGAAAAGTTTGAAAAACATTTAATGTGGGCGTAACCCGTATGTAATATATATGAGTTATAATATATTCGAGCAAGATTTTTTTCAAAAAGGGTTGCAATATGAAGATGTTATTGGTATAATATCTATATATTGTGTGAATTATCCGTTTGTGTACAAAATATAGAAGAAAACCGATAGAGGTATCAGTATGGAAAAGTTAGTTATTTTAGGAGGAGCAAAGCTTTGCGGCGAAGTTGAAATAAGCGGTGCTAAAAATTCGGCAGTTGCTGTTTTGGCTGCATCTATAATGGTTAAAGGCAAATGCCGGATAGATAATGTTCCTCATGTAAGTGACATAGATGTACTGCTTGGAATAATAAGAGGTCTTGGCGGAAAGGCTGATTTTGTTGGGAAGGGCACTGTTGAGGTTGACTGTACGAACCTTAATAAATCCGTGGCAGACAGCGAATATGTCAGAAAGATAAGAGCGTCATCATATCTTATGGGTGCACTTTTGGGCAGATTCCGCAAAGCGACCGTTGCCATGCCCGGAGGGTGTGATTTCGGCGTTCGCCCCATTGACCAGCACTTAAAGGGCTTTAATATGCTCGGTGCAGAATACAATGTGGAATACGGCTGTGTTAATTTGTCTGCGGAAAAGCTTACGGGTGATACCGTGTATCTGGATGTTGTGTCCGTAGGTGCAACGATAAATATTATGCTTGCGGCGACACTTGCAGACGGAATAACCGTTATAGAGAGTGCCGCAAAGGAGCCTCACATTGTTGATGTTGCAAACTTCTTAAACCGTATGGGTGCAAATATAAAAGGTGCAGGTACGGATGTAATTAAAATCAAGGGTGTAAGCGAGCTTCACGGCGGTGAGTTCAGCGTTATTCCCGACCAGATTGAGGCAGGAACATTTATGATTGCCGCGGCGGCAACAAAGGGTGATGTGACTGTTACAAATATTATACCGAAGCATATGGAATCCTTAAGTGCAAAGCTTGAGGAGATGGGAGCAGGTATAGAAGAATATGATGAGGCTATCAGGGTTTATGTTAAGGATAACAATCTTAAAAAAGCGTATGTTAAGACTCAGCCTTATCCCGGATTTCCAACGGATTTACAGCCTCAGATTTTGACATTGCTTACCATTTGTGAAGGAACAAGCATTGTTACGGAAAATGTTTGGGACAACAGATTTAAGTATGTTGACGAGCTTGCACGTATGGGTGCAAAGGTCAGTGTTGACGGAAAGGTTGCTACCGTAGAAGGATGCGAAAGCCTTGTGGGAGCACCGGTGTATGCAACGGATTTGCGTGCGGGAGCGGCTCTTGTTATTGCAGGACTTATGGCTCGCGGTGTTACCGAGATATATAATCTTAAGTACATAGACAGGGGTTACGAAAGTCTTGAAGCAAAGCTTAAAAGTGTTGGTGCACAGATTTCAAGACGGAATGATGAAAAACATTCAAAAGGCATAGGGTAGGAATAAGATATGGAAATATACTCGCTGAGAAGCGGAAGCCGCGGAAACGCGGCTTTAATTATAACGAAAAACACAAAAATATTGGTTGATTGCGGTATCAGCAAAAAGATGATTGCCGAAACTCTTAATGAGATGGGTATTTCGCCTTGTGATATAGACGGAGTTGTAATATCTCACGAACACTCGGACCATACAAAAGGCTTGGGTGTTTTTATGCGCGGATATAATATTCCGGTTTGGGCAACGGAGGGGACGTGGAATGCTATGAAGCCACTTCTCGGAGCAATTGATGAATCGCAGATTAAGGTTCACGACGGGTCAAGTAAATTTGAAATTAAAGATGTTGAAATTACACCATTTTCAATACCTCATGATGCATCGGAACCTGTTGGATATACATTCTTTGACGGAAAGGAAAAGGCAGCAACGGCAACGGACATAGGAGAATTAAAGGCGGATTTGTTTGCGGCGGTAAAGGGGAGCAAAAGCGTTTTGCTTGAAGCAAACCATGATGTAAATATGCTTGAAATGGGCAGATATCCTTACCCCTTAAAACGCAGAATACGAGGAGCTTTCGGGCATCTTTCAAATGATGAAGCGGGAAAAGCCGCCGAATTTTTGATAAAGCTGGGAACCGAGAGAATTTTGCTCGGTCATTTGAGCGAAGAAAATAATTATCCGGGACTTGCCTTCAGGACGGTGGAAGGAAGTCTTAAAGAGGCAGGAATAGAAGTAGGAAGGGATGTAAAACTGGGTGTTGCCTCTCAGTATGAAATGAGAAAGGTGTAAGGTATAAAAAATGAAGGTTGTTTTTCTTGACAGAAGCACATTGGGAGAAGATCTAAAGCTTCCCATGCCCTTTGATGCGGAATATATTCTCTATGATTTGACCAAGAGGGAAGAGACAGCAGAGAGAATAAAGGATGCGGATGTTATATTTTTAAATAAAGTAAAGCTTGATGAGGAAGTGCTGAAATATGCAAAAAATCTTAAGCTTATATGTGAAAGTGCTACGGGATATGATAACATTGATGTTGACTATTGCCATAAAAACGGAATTGCCGTGTGTAATGTTCCGGGGTATTCTACGGACAGCGTTGCTCAGATAACCGTTGCAATGATGCTCTCCCTTGTGAGCCGTCTTTTAGATTACAGAGAATACACGGCGTCGGGAAAGTACACGGAAAGCGGATGCCCCAACAGTGTTTCTCCTGTTTTTCATGAAATGAACGGTATGACATGGGGGATTATCGGTTACGGCAATATCGGGAAAAAGGTTGGAGAGATTGCAAAAGCCTTGGGCTGCAAGGTGTTGGTTTATAAGAAAACGCCTGTTGATACGGAAAACTGTGTTGATATAGATACCCTTGCCAAAGCTTCGGATTTGATTTCCATCCATATTCCGCTATGCGAAGATACTTATCATCTCATAAATGAAGAACGCATTAAGATGATGAAGAAAAATGTTGTTATCGTGAACACGGCAAGGGGAGGAGTTACCGATGAGGAAGCCCTTTGCAAAGCCGTAAAGGAGAAGAAAATAGGAGGCTTGGGAAGCGATGTATACTCTGCTGAGCCGTTTTCAAAGGACAGTCCCTTTTATGAGATAAAGGATTATCCCAACGTATGCTTTACTCCTCATATGGCGTGGGCATCCTATGAAGCAAGAGTCAGAGTTTATGATGAAATGCTTGAAAATATGAGAGCGTTTTTTGACGGCGAAAAAAGAAACCGTGTTGATTAAAGAAAAGATTTAAAAATGTGTTGACAAAATATAAAAAAAGTGATATTATATCCATAACAAATTCAGATATCAACAAAACCGATGAGGCAGAAAAAAATCAGACAACTGTTTTAAGAGCGAGCGGATTACGGTGTGAGTTCCGCAGAACAGCCTGAATAATATGGACTGCTGAGGGCTGCGTTAAATGCGCAGACGCACGACTTGCGTTAACAGTCGGGGGTATGCAGGTACCCTGACGAGAAGCTGTCATGGCTTGAAACAAGGTGGCACCGCGAAACGGTTATTTTCGCCCTTGATTTACATAACCCTTATGTAAATTGAGGGCGTTTTTGTTTGAAATTCCGAGTTTGAAATTTATATGAAAGGATTGATATTATGTCAATTAAAGAAATTCCTTACAAAATTTATCTTGAGGAGGCGGAGCTTCCGAAGGCTTGGTACAACGTGCGTGCGGATATGAAGTCAAAGCCTGCACCTCTTTTAAATCCTCAAACCCTTAAGCCTGTTACAAAGGAGGAGCTTAGCAAGGTTTTCTGTGATAAGCTTGTTGACCAGGAGCTTGATGATGTAAACAGACTTATTCCCATCCCCGATGAGATAATCAGCTTTTATAAGATGTACAGACCGGCACCCCTCATCCGTGCCTACTGTCTTGAAGAAAAGCTTGGTACACCTGCAAAAATTTATTATAAGTTTGAGGGTAACAACACAAGCGGAAGCCATAAATTAAATTCCGCAATCGCACAGGCGTATTACGCAAAGGAGCAAGGTCTTAAGGGTGTAACCACCGAAACCGGAGCAGGTCAGTGGGGTACGGCGCTTTCTATGGCTTGTTCGTACTTCGGACTTGACTGCAAGGTGTATATGGTTAAGGTTTCTTACGAAACAAAGCCCTTCCGCCGTGAGGTTATGAGAACCTACGGAGCATCCGTTACTCCGTCACCCTCCGAAACAACAGACGCAGGAAGAAGAATTTTAAAGGCTCACCCAGGAACTACGGGAAGTCTTGGCTGTGCCATTTCCGAAGCGGTTGAAACGGCAACATCTTTGGACGGCTACAGATATGTTCTGGGAAGCGTGTTAAATCAGGTGCTTTTGCATCAGTCGATTATCGGCGTTGAAACAAAGGCGGCTCTTGATAAATACGGCGAAAAAGCAGATATTATCATAGGCTGTGCAGGCGGCGGCTCTAATTTGGGCGGACTTATTTCACCCTTTATGGGCGAAAAGCTAAGAGGGGAAGCGGATTACAGATTTATCGCCGTTGAACCTACCTCCTGCCCCAGCCTTACAAGAGGTAAGTTTGCCTATGACTATTGCGACACGGGAAGGCTTTGTCCTCTTGCAAAAATGTACACCTTGGGAAGTGATTATATTCCTGCACCAAACCATGCCGGAGGACTCAGATACCACGGTATGAACGGAGTTTTGTCACAGCTTTATGACGACGGACTTATGGAAGCCGTATCCGTTAAGCAGACAGAGGTGTTTGAAGCAGCCGAGTATTTTGCAAGAATCGAGGGTATTTTGCCTGCTCCCGAGAGCAGTCACGCAATCAAGGTTGCAATCGACGAAGCAATGAAATGTAAAGAAACGGGAGAAGAAAAGACAATAGTATTCGGACTTACGGGAACAGGATATTTTGATATGCTTGCATATGAAAAGTTCCACGATAAAAAAATGGAAAACTATGTTCCCACAGATGAAGAAATCGAGAAGAGTACAAGTCTGCTTCCGGAAGTATAAAAAGACCCGACGGAGTTTTTCCGTCGGGATTTTTTTATGTTTTCGCTAATTTCTGATATACCTTTGATTTTTACTTTTTGGTTTATCCGGCAGTGTCATTTTTACGAGATTAAGTATTTCGTTTGTAATGTGAAACGGAGGAATATATTTGTCCATGCACTCACCCAATCATACTTATTATCATACTTATTATCTTCTATTATACACTTTTTTTTCGAAAAATCAAGAAGGAATAAAATGTTTTTTCCGATATTTGTTGTTTCTATTCAAAAACATTACAAATCATCAGAGTTCTTTTGATTGCATATTCAAAAGCCATTCTTGTTCCGCTTTTAGGTTGGTAATCAAACAAATCATGTTTGCTGCTTTTTCGTCTTGGTGGTGCGTAGTTCTCATCATAATAACATATACAATAACTACTGTTATCTATCATTTCATAATTTCGCTCTACATAAACTGATTTTCCGGCATTGTTTATTTTTTCAGGATAATATGTATCCTCATATCTTTCCAACAAATATCTTCTGTAACTATCATCAATAAAAGGAAACTCAGCACGAACATAGATTCTTTTTATATGCGGATATTTTTCTTTAAGTTCAGTCACTATCATATAACATAAATCATTAAACTCGCTTTTGCTCCCGAATAAAAATGTATCAACGTTTTTATTTATGATTAAATTTTCTGCAATTCCATATAGGCGATTTTTTAATTCTTGTGTTTCTGTAATCTTTCTATGACCGAAAAAGCAGCAGATTTTAGATTTATCCATGTTTTGTTACCTCAAATCCATCATAAAAGTAATATAATAACATATTATACCACAAGCATATAGCAAAAATAAAGAAGAAATATTACCTATTTGTAGAATTAATCAAAATTGTATTCAAGTGTCAAGTTACAATTATACATTCCTGAATATATAATTAAATTATGTAGAATAATCATCGTGAGGGTTGTATAATTATGAATATTGATAGAATTGAAAAAGAACGAATAACTAAAAGTGTTGGAAAAAGAATTCAAGAGTGCAGACAAAAGGCTGGTCTTACACAAGAACAACTTTCTGAGAAATCGGGAATTTCTCAAAAACACATTTCAAGAATAGAACAAGGCTATCATGATACTCGCTTTACGATGATTTATAAAATAGCTAAAGCATTAAACGTTCCCATTGATACATTTGCAATCGATTTTGAAGAAGATAACTCAAACATCTTTTTAAGTACAATAAGGGCAGATGTAGAAAACATGAGTAAAAAACAGCTTAATATGCTGCGTGATTCAATAGAAACAATTAAAAAATATGAATTTTAACACTAAAGGGTCGTAACCGTTACACCCTTTTATAGTTATATGCTTCCAAAAATCGACAGTTTTTGTAGGGAAGAGTGAATAGTGAAGAGGTAATAAGTAAAAATCGACATTACTCTGACGAGCAATGTCGATTTTTGGTGCGGATGACAGGAACCGAACCTGCATGTCAAAGACACCGGATCCTAAGTCCGGCGCGTCTGCCAATTCCGCCACATCCGCAAATCAAATTGAAAATTGAAAATTGAAAATTGAAAGTTGAAAGTTGAAAGTTGAAAGTGAAGTTTCAACTTTCAACTTTCAGTTTATTATATCAGTAATGGCAGTATGTGTCAAGGGTAAAACTTTCTTAAAAATAAGTTAAATTTACAAAAAAGGGTTGATATAATAATATTTTAAATGTATAATATCCCATAACAAAATAAAAACGGAAGGATTGGTAAAATTATGAAAATTCTTGTAACGGGCGGAGCAGGCTATATCGGAAGCCACACCTGTGTTGAGCTTTTGAATAACGGCTATGAAATAGCAGTTCTTGACAATCTTGACAACAGCAGTGAAAAATCTCTCGAAAGAGTTAAAGAAATATGCGGAAAAGATTTTAAGTTTTACAAGGCAGACCTTTTAGACTATGAGGCTTGCGATAAAATTTTTGACGAAAACGACTTTGACGCCGTTATACATTTTGCCGGACTTAAGGCGGTAGGGGAAAGCGTAAGAATGCCACTGCGTTATTACCATAACAATATTACGGGAACCCTTAATCTTCTTGATATTATGAACAAGCACAATGTAAAGAAAATTGTGTTCAGTTCATCGGCGACTGTGTACGGCGACCCTCATACAGTTCCCATAAAAGAGGATTTCCCCCTTTCCTGTACAAATCCATACGGTCAGACCAAGCTTGATATCGAGTATATCTTAAAGGATTTAAGCGTATCGGATCCCGAATGGGGCATTGTGCTTTTGAGATATTTTAATCCCGTGGGAGCACATAAAAGCGGTATGATAGGTGAGGACCCCAACGGAATACCCAATAATCTTATGCCATACATTTCCCAGGTTGCAATAGGCAAGCTTGAGTGCCTTTCCGTATTCGGCGATGATTATAATACAAAGGACGGAACAGGGGTTCGTGATTACATCCATGTTGTTGACCTTGCCAACGGTCATTTGAGAGCCCTTGAAAAAATCAAGGACGAGGACGGCGTGCATATCTATAATCTGGGAACGGGTACAGGCTACAGCGTGCTTGATATGGTTAAAGCTTTTTCAAAGGCTTGCGGAAAAGAAATCAAGTATAAGATAGCGCCAAGACGCCCCGGAGATATTGCAAGCTGTTATGCGGACCCCACAAAGGCAAGAGAAGAGATTGGATTTGAAACTGTTTATACATTAGAGGATATGTGCCGTGATACATGGAATTGGCAGCAGAAAAACCCCAACGGATTTAAAGATTAAGTATATGTCTTGATTTTGACAACATTTGTCTTGTTATATGTTTGTTTATTGCTATAATGGAAATATAAAAAGATAATAGAGGAGGAAAATCAATGTATAAAATTTCGATACCTATGACCGTGTACAACAGGCAAGCACCAAAGGAGGATATTTTAAGAGAGGTAAGCCGAGTTAAAACCCATAGAGTAGTGCTTGCTTTAGCCCGTGAGTTGGGACACGCTTTTTCTTCCCGGGAAAACCTCGATTTGCTGAAAGAGCAGATAGAATTTTTTGAGGCAAAGGGTTACAAAACCAATGTCTGGTTAGGCGAAACCTTCGGTCATGACGGAGGCGAAGTGTCCGATGACGAGGTTACTCCCTATCAAAATATACATTTTTACAAAAGGGGCAGAATTCGTGCCTTTTGTCCTCTTGATGAAAGCTTTATAAATGACTTTTGCACATGGGTTAAAAATGTTGCAAAGTGCGGAGCTAGCATGATAATGCTTGACGACGATTTCAGAATGGATTACAGAGCACCGGGAGATACGGGATGTCTTTGCGATATGCATATGAAAAAGATTTGTGAAATCTTGGGTGAGGAAATAAGCCGTGACGACCTTATGACCAAGATGCTGACCGGCGGCAGAAATAAGTACAGAGATGCATTTTTAAAAGCACAGGGAGATGCTATGTACAACTTCGGAAGAAGCTTAAGAGCTGCCCTTGACGAGGTAAACCCCAATGCAAGGCTTGGCTTTTGTGCTTCGCCCTCTATATGGGATTCAAACGGAGTTGATGCAATAGAGCTTTCAAAAATTATGGCAGGTAACACAAAGCCTTTTATGCGTGTAACCGGCGGTCCCTATTGGGTGCCATCTGTATTTCCTCTTTTGGGATATTCGACAATCGGAGATGTGTGCGAATATACAAAGATGGAAGCTTATTGGAAAAACGGCACGGATATGGAGATGTTTGCGGAGGGAGATACATATCCCAGACCGAGAACGGTAGTTCCTGCCGCATATCTTGAATGCTTTGACACCATTCTGCGTGCCGACGGAACCATTGACGGAAATCTTAAATATATGATTGACTATGTTGCCGATATAGATTATGAAACCGGATATGTTGATGCCTCCGTTGATAACTCTAAGCTTTATGATGAGATTGAAAAATATTTCGGGGACAAAAAATGTGTGGGTGTAAAGCCGTATGTTGTACCTCATCTTATAAAAGATGCAGTATTTGACGGACCTACGGAAGAAAATATCAATAAATTTCAAATGATGTCCATGTTCCAGCCTGCATTGAGATTTGCACAGCGTAACTCTCTTCCAACAACCTACGAGGACGGCTTTGTAAATATTCTCTTTGGAGATAATGCAAGGTACATAAAAGAGGATGAGCTTAAAAACGGAAATATAATCGACTTGAATGCGGCACTTATATTAAAGGACAGAGGCATTGATGTGGGGATAGAGAGCTTCGGAAGCTTCGGAAAGGATAACGACGGCTTTGCCAAAATTTTACCTCAGGAGCACTTCCTTTCGGAGGACAGAACATTAAATCTTTTCGGGGAATACAAGGTTGCTAAGCTTGATTTAAAGGAAAATGCGGAGATTTCAAGTACGGCGGTATATGACGGACAGGAATATCCCTTCAGTTATAAATATGAAAACAAAGACGGTATGAGATTTTTGGTATATGCCTTTGAGTTAACCGATTTTATGGAAACAATGGGTTGGTTCCAGAGCTATTCAAGACGCAGACAGGTAACCGATGCCATAGCTTGGCTGTCGGGTAAGCCTCTTGATATTCATATTGACGGAAATTACCCCGGACTTTATACCGTAGAGAAGAAGAACGAAGATGCCGTTGCAGTCGGTCTTTGGAACTTAAATGCCGATAAGATAAAGGATTTAAAGCTTAAAGTAAATGTGCCGTATAAAGAGATTGAGTTTATAAATTGCAAAGGACATACAGATGGCGATAAGATAATAATTGACGGAATTTTGTATCCTTATGAATTTGCAGGAGTTGAAGTGAAGATATAAAAAATATGGGCGACCCCGCAAGGTCGCCCGTTGTTTTAGTTTAGTGTTAATATATCATTTGTCAGGTCAATATCGCCCGAGGCAATGGGTGTTATCTTTTCGTAGTCATCGGTGTTGCAGATTATCATAGGTGTTGTAAGCTTATAGCCTGCCTCTTTTATCTTATCCATATCAAATGAGATAAGCAGGTCGCCTCGTTTTACGGTTTGACCTTTTGTCACATGGGCGTCAAAGAATTCGCCCTTAAGCTTTACGGTATCAATTCCGATATGTAAAAGTATTTCGCAGCCGTCGTCGGTCACAAGGCTTACGGCGTGCTTTGTATCAAACAAATCCGCAACAGAGGCGTCACAGGGGGCGTAAAGCTTTCCCTCTGCCGGTTCAACGGCAATTCCGTCACCTAAAACCTTGCCGGAAAATACATCGTCCTCAACATCTTCAAGTGAAACGATTTTTCCCTGTACGTGAGATGAAAGTGTTATGGCTGACACGGCGTGCTTTTCTTCTTTATCGGAGGAGTCCGCCGAAGCTTCGGAGCCGATTATGCTGTCGGGGTTGTCGGATTCGGGAGTGTCCATAAAGTCCTCCAAATCGGATTTTATAACCGATACCTGCGGTCCGTAAATCACCTGAACGCCGTTGCCCTTTACAATTGTGCCGGAGGCACCGCTTTGTTTAAGTAAATCCTCGGAAACCGATTGGGCATTCTTTAGCGTGACACGAAGTCTTGTTGCACAGCAGTCAAGGTCGGATATATTTTCTTTTCCTCCCAAGCCTTTAAGAATAAGAGCGCTGATATAATCCTTTGGGCTGACGCCCTTGCCCATTTTTGCGTTATAGTCCTTTCGGGTATACAGCTTTGTTTCTTCGTCGTCCGATTCTCTTCCCGGGGTTATGTAATTGAATTTAGTTATCATAAGCTTAAACAGGAAGTAGTAAACAACTGCATAAATTACACCTATTATAACAACCCATATCCAGCTTGTCTTGGCATTGCCCTGCAATATGCCAAACAGGGTAAGGTCGATAATACCTCCCGAGAATGTCATTCCCACACCTACATTGAAAATGTGCATAAGCATATATGAAAGTCCTGCAAGAACGCAGTGAATTCCGTACATTAAAGGTGCAACAAAGAGGAATGTAAACTCAATAGGCTCGGTTATTCCGGTCAAAAATGAGGTAAGAGCCGCAGACAGTAAAAGTCCGCCTACAACCTTTTTCTTTTCGGGACGAGCTGTCTTGTATATTGCAAATGAGGCTGCCGGAAGTCCGAAAATCATAAAGGGGAATTTACCCGACATAAATCGTGTTGCGGATACCGAAAAATGAACCGTGGATTTTGAAGCAAGCTCCGCAAAGAATATGTTTTGGGCACCTTGAACCAATACTCCGTCAATCATCATTGAACCGCCAAGCTCTGTCTGCCAGAAGGGCATATAAAATACATGGTGCAGACCAAATGGAATAAGGGCACGCTCGATAATTCCGTAAATCCATGTTCCGCCGTAGCCGGATGCAAGTACAAGACTGCCGAGCTTTGAAATCCAGCCTTGGATAATGGGCCATATAAAGAACATAAGGATACCCACAAGCAGGTAGACAATACTGCTTATAATGGGAACAAATCTTGTTCCGCCGAAAAAGGCAAGTACCTTTGGAAGCTCAATTTTGTAAAATTTATTATGTAATGCCGCAACTCCAAGACCTACAATTATACCGCCGAAAACACCCATTTGCAAAGTGGTGATGCCCAAAACCGATGCCGTAGAGTTTTCCGCCATTGCCTCGACTCCGCCCTTTGCGGCAATCAATGTGCTTATGGTGGCGTTCATAATCAAAAATGCAACAGCACCGGAAAGTGCGGCAACAGCCTTTTCTTTCTTTGCCATTCCTATGGCGACGCCCATTGCAAAAAGCAGAGCGAGATTGTCAAATATTATACTTCCCGTTTTGCTCATAATATCCAAAACGGTGTATAAGACTCCGCCCTCGTATATAATGCCGGTTAAATGATACGCCTCAAGAGTGGTGGGGTTTGTAAAGGAACTGCCTATTCCCAAGAGCAGACCTGCTATTGGCAAAAGTGCAATGGGCAGCATAAAGGAACGACCTACGCGTTGTAAAACACCGAATATTTTGTCTTTCATATTCTTGTCCTTGCCTTTCTTGTAAAATTTTGTTTTTTTAAATATAACATATATTGTAATTCTATGCAAGAAAATTTTATTTGAAAATCAAAAAGATTAAAACCATATCGGCAAGGCTATTGCCCGTGGCGTTGATGATTGCTTTAAAAGCTGAAAATAAATTTGTCGGAAAAGCTATAATTTAAAAGAATTATGCATATAATTAGATACCCTGTAGCTTAGGGTATCTTTTAATTTGCAAGGGAAGTGTTTTTTTGTGATTTCAGCTTTTTTACAAACAGTATTTTCCTCCGTTACCCTGCTTTTGTCTTATGTTTCGGGAAATTCATTTCCGAAGCCTTTGTCTGCCGAGGAAGAAAGGCATTACATAAAGCTTTACAGGCAGGGGGACGAAAGTGCAAAGGATGTCTTAATTGAGCATAATTTAAGACTTGTTGCTCATATTGCAAAAAAATACACCAACAGTATTCCCGACAGTGAGGATATAATTTCCATCGGTACAATCGGATTGATAAAGGGAATATCAAGCTTTGACCCATCTAAAGGGACCCGTCTTGCAACCTATGCGGCAAGGTGCGTTGACAATGAAATACTGATGCTTATGCGTTCCCAAAAGAAGCTTCAGGGAGATGTTTCTTTAAATGAGTCGGTGGGTTGTGACAAAGAGGGTAATCAGATAATGCTTATTGATGTAATGAAAAGCAATGATTCCGATATCTTTGATGAGATAAATTCCGGCATACAAATTAAAAAGCTCTATGACAACATCAAAAATGAGCTTGACCAAAGAGAAAGGCGGGTTATTGTATTGCGTTACGGTTTAATTGACGGAGTATGCAAAACACAAAGAGAGATTGCAAAAATGCTTAAAATTTCTCGTTCATATGTTTCGCGCATAGAAAAACGGGCTATCGAAAAGCTGGGTAAGGGTATAAAGGATGAGGAATAAAGAGGTGTCAGCTTGTGAAATCCTCTTCAAATGAAGCAAGGGCTTGCCTGTCTTTCAGGATAATGCCCTTTTTTAATTCCTCAAGCTCTTTTTCCGAAATGTCTTTGACTTGTATCTTTAAAGAATACATAAATTCGTTTTTGTCGCCTGATATTGAATATATCGATATGTTTTCTCCTTCGAGCTTGGCATAAAAGCAGTCCGCGGTTTCCGATGTATGTTCGTCACTTTCGCTTGCAGAAACGGAAACGGCTTGATTTGAGGGCGGTAATGCGGAGTTAAGCTTATCTAATGAATTTTTATAGGTAATTCTCGACACAATAATACAAAAGAGTATAACTGCCGTGAATATGCCAACCCCGATGGCAAGGCGTTTTAAAAGGTTTGATAACATTTTGATTGCTCCCTTCGGCTTTGTAACAATAATTTAATATATTATTAACATATATTGGTCTTTTCATACACAAGGTTTTAGTTTATAATATATATGGTATAAATTGCGAGTATTATAAAATAAAATCACAATATAGAGGGGTACGCCATGAAACACTATGTGAAAAAATTTATTAAAATATTTCTCATTACATTGTTGATTGCAGTTATATGTTTTGCCATAGCATTCGGCGGAGCTGTGCTGGGATTTTGGGGTAGTATGGGAGAGCTTGAAGATGAAGTGCTTACAATGAACCAGAATTCGGTTATAGTATATACCGATGCAGAGGGCAAGGAACAGGAGCTTTATAAAATAAACTCTGCCGAAAACAGGGAATGGGTTGATATTATCAATATTCCCGAAAATCTTCAGAAAGCATTTATTGCCATAGAAGACGAGCGTTTTATGGAACATAGCGGTTATGATATACCCAGAACTGCAAAGGCTACATTTACTTGGATAATAGATAAAATAACGGGTAAAAGCGGTGCATCCTTGGGCGGAAGTACAATCACCCAGCAGCTTATCAAAAATCTTACGGGAGAAAAGGACCAGACTGCTTTAAGAAAGATTACCGAGATATCCCGTGCGGTACAGCTTGAGAAAAAGCTTGATAAAACCCGTATTTTAGAGCTTTATCTTAACTGTATCTATTTATCACGCGGATGTAACGGAGTTCAGACTGCGTCAAGATTATATTTCGGAAAAGATGTAAAGGATTTAGACCTTACGGAATGTGCGGCGATAGCCGGTATAACCCAGAATCCTGCGGCGTATGACCCCATAGACAATCCTCAGAATAATAAGGCAAGACGAAAATTGGTTCTTGATAAAATGCTTGAGCTTGGTTGGATTACCGATGTTGAATATACAGAAGCCGTAAATAAAGATATAACGGTAAAAAAAGCAGAGGAGTCTAAAAATAAAAACAACGGCGTGTCCTCATATTATGTAGATCAGGTTATATTTGATGTTATTCGTGATTTAAAGGCAAAAGGCTATTCCGAAGAGCTTGCCAACCGTATGGTTTATTCGGGCGGAGTAAAAATTTATTCGGCATATGATCCTGCGGCACAGGATGTTGTGGAGAAGTACTACGCAAATGCATCGAACTTCGGAAATTCGGGCGTACAGTCGGCAATCACCGTCATTGATACCCAAACGGGGCGTGTTGCGGGAATTGCAGGAGGAGTCGGAAAAAAGGAAGGAACTCTTACTTTAAACCGTGCATCACAAAGTCCGAGACAGCCCGGCTCTACTATTAAACCCATCGCAGCATATGCGCCGGGAATTGAGCTTAATAAAATAACACCATACTCTGCTTTTGAGGATAAAGAAAAGTCATATAACGGTTGGGTACCGAAAAATTATGATCGTTCATACAGAGGCACGGTTGATGTAAGACGGGCACTCAGAACCTCGCTTAACACAACACCTGTTGAAATTGTGGACAGAATAGGACCTCAGGAAAGCTTTAACTTTTTGCGAGATAAATTCGGTCTTACAACCTTGGTTGATAAGCGAGAAACTAAGGATGGCATAGTTACGGATATAGGTCTTTCTCAGCTTGGTATGGGCGGTTTGACAGACGGAGCAACGACAATTGAGATGGCTGCCGCTTATGCCGCCTTTGCAAACGGAGGTATATATCATAAGCCATATACCTATACAGAGGTGAAAAATCAGTCGGGAGAAATCATACTTTCGTCAGACAGAGAGGGCAAGAAAATTATGGATCCCTCTACTGCGTTTATTATGACAGAATTGCTTAAAGAGGTTGTTTCAAGCGGTACAGGTGCAGGTGCGGCAATTTCAAATGCAGGATATACTGCGGGAAAAACAGGTACAACCGATGAAGATAATGACAGATGGTTTATAGGTTATACGCCATATTATGCGGCGGCGGTATGGTACGGTTATGATACGCCAAAGAAAATATACGCTTCGGGAAACCCCTGTATTCCGGTTTTCAGAAGCATAATGACAAGCATCCATCAAGGTCTTAAGGATACAAGTAAAACCAACAGAAAGCCCGAAGATGTGGTGAATATCAGCTATTGTCTGTACACCGGTTTGCGTGCAGGCTCGGGATGTCCGGCGACCTCATATTATTGCGGAACGGAGCATATTCCGGGATACTGCAACGGAAAACACAGCGGATTGTCTATTCCAAGTTCATCGGACGGTAAAGAAGATGAAGAGGAAGAGGAAAAGAAAACGGATGAGAAGAAGGATGACGATGAAAAGTCTGATTCTCAATCGGGAACAACTGCAAATTCAGGAGGAACGAGTAATTCATCAACCGGCGGAAGTCATGGTACGACTTCCGGCTCCGGAACAAGCGAAAATTCAGGTTCCGGAACGCAGAGTTCTTCTAAATCGGCGGAATTACAGGATTAAGTTTAATTTTATTGAGGCTGCCGCAGGATTGCGACAGCCTCGGTATATAGAATATACAACGATAATGTGTGGAGGTAAAATGTGAAAAAGTACGATAATTCAAGTATTTCTCAGCTTAAAGGTGCTGACCGTGTAAGAAAGCGTCCGGCGGTTATTTTCGGTTCGGACGGAATAGACGGTTGCCGACATTCTATGTTTGAAATACTTTCAAATTCCATTGACGAGGCAAGAGAAGGTTTCGGCAATACCATAACCATTACAAGATTTATTGACAATTCCATAGAAGTTGAGGACTTTGGAAGAGGAATACCGGTAGAATACAACGAAAAGGAAAAACGCTATAATTGGGAGCTTGTATTTTGTGAGCTGTATGCAGGCGGTAAGTACAAAAACAATGCAGGGGGAGATTACGAATATTCCCTTGGACTTAACGGCTTGGGTGCGTGTGCTACTCAGTACAGCTCCGAATATATGGATGTTGAGGTGTTGCGTGACGGCTTTAAGTTTAACCTGCATTTTGAACAAGGAAAAAATATAGGCGGACTTCAAAAGACGGAATTCCGTCACAGGCATACGGGGACAAAAATCCGTTGGAAGCCCGATATAAAGGTGTTTACCGATATAAATATTCCGTCGGAGAGCTATCACAGCGTTTTAAAGCGTCAGGCGGTCGTTAATTCGGGAGTTAAATTTATCTTTAAAGACGAAGTCGAAAACGGTCGGTTTGAGGAAACGGAATACTATTACGAAAACGGAATTACGGATTATGTTAAAGAGCTGTCACAGGGGAAAGAAATAAGCTCCGTTCATTTTGTTGAAGCCGAGAGAAGCGGACGGGACAGAGAGGACCTTGACGAATATAAGGTAAAGATGAGCTTTGCTTTTTGCTTTAACAACGAAAATCATATACTTGAATATTATCATAACTCAAGCTTTTTGGAGCATGGAGGAGCGCCCGATAAGGCGGTAAGAAATGCCTTTGTGTTTGCGATTGATAAATATTTAAAGCAAAACAACAAATACACCAAAAACGAAAGTAAAATTCAGTTTGCCGATGTTTCGGACAGCTTGCTTCTTGTAAGTAATTCGCTTTCAACCATGACAAGCTATGAAAATCAAACCAAGAAGTCAATTACAAACAAGTTTATACAGGATGCAATGACGGATTTCCTCCGTGAGCAGATAAGCGTTTATTTTATAGAAAACAAAACCGATGCCGAAAAAATATGCGGACAGGTTCTTGTAAACAAAAGAAGCCGTGAATCGGCAGAGAAAACGAGAATAAATGTAAAAAAGAAGCTTGGCGGAAATATTGACATTTCAAACCGTATTAAAAAGTTTGTGGATTGCAGAACAAAGGATACGGAAAAGCGTGAGCTTTACATTGTAGAGGGAGATTCTGCCTGCGGTTCGTGTAAGCTTGGTCGGGACAGTGAGTTTCAGGCAATAATGCCCATCAGAGGTAAAATCTTAAACTGTCTTAAAGCGGAATATGACAAAATCTTTAAAAGTGAAATTATAGTTGACCTTATAAAGGTTTTCGGCTGCGGAGTTGAAATTTCTTCAAAGCATAATAAGGACTTAAATTCCTTTGATATTGAAAATTTAAGATGGAATAAAATTATTATCTGTACCGATGCCGATGTTGACGGATTTCAGATAAGAACTCTTGTTCTTACCATGATATACAGACTGACGCCCAGCCTTATAGAAAACGGATATGTTTATATAGCAGAGTCGCCTCTTTATGAAATAACCTGTAAGGATAAGAGCTATTTTGCATATGACGAAAACGAGAAGGCAGAAATTATAAAAAGCCTTGAAGGCAAAAAGTACAGTATTCAAAGAAGTAAAGGATTGGGCGAGAACCAGCCGGATATGATGTGGAAAACAACAATGAACCCCGAAACACGCAGACTGATAAAGGTTATGCCGGATGATGCGGAAAAAACACAGGAAATGTTTAATCTTTTGCTGGGTGATAACTTGGACGGAAGAAAAGAGTATATTGCATCAGAGGGGTACAACTATATTGATATGACCGAGGTATCGTAATACAAAAATCTGAACAGGAGATAAAAAATGTCAAAAAAGCCGATTATAGATGAACAAATTATAACCGAAACTCTTGAAAAAAATTATTTGCCCTACGCAATGAGTGTAATTATTTCCCGTGCAATACCCGAGATTGACGGATTTAAGCCGTCACACAGAAAATTGCTTTACACAATGTACAAAATGGGATTGCTTAACGGAAACAGGACAAAATCCAATAATGTGGTAGGACAGACAATGCAGCTTAATCCCCACGGTGATGCCGCCGTTTATGAAACGATGGTCAGACTTACCGAGGGAAACGGTGCTTTGCTTGTTCCTTTTGTGGATTCAAAGGGTAACTTCGGAAGGCAATATTCAAGAGATATGGCTTATGCCGCATCAAGATACACAGAGGTCAGGCTCTCAAAGGTATGTGCCGAAATTTTCCGTGATATTGACAAAAATATGGTTGAATTTATAGACAACTATGACGGAACATTAAAAGAACCTACCCTTTTGCCTACGACATTCCCGAATATTCTGGCAAATCCAAATCAGGGAATTGCAGTTGGTATGGCATCAAATATTTGCGGATTTAACTTAAAAGAGCTTTGCGAGGCAACAGTAAAGGTTATGAAAGAGCCGGAATGTGACCTGCTTGATGTTATGCCTGCTCCGGATTTCCCCGGAGGCGGAGAAATAATATACGACAAGGGCGAAATGGCAGAAATATATCGCACCGGCAGAGGAAGCTTTAAGGTAAGGGCAAAGTATTCTTATGACAAGAAAAACCATTGCATAGAAATTGCGGAAATTCCATACACTGCGACAATAGAGGTAATTATCGAAAAAATCGTTGATTTGGTGAAAACCGGAAAAATACGTGAGGTTGCCGATGTCAGGGACGAAACGGATTTGGGCGGTCTTAAGCTTACCATAGATTTAAAAAGAGGAACGGATCCGGATAAGCTTATGGCAAAGCTTTTCAGAACAACACAGCTTGAGGACAGCTTCGGCTGTAACTTCAATGTACTTGTTGAGGGTTCGCCCATGGTGCTTGGCGTAAATGATATTTTATGCGAATGGCTGAGGTTCAGAAGAAGCTGTGTAACACGGTGCGTTGCATACGAAATTGAGCGGAAGCAGGAAAGACTTGAGCTTCTCCAAGGTCTTGAAAAAATACTTCTTGATATTGATAAGGCTGTTAAGATTGTTCGCGACACAGAAGAAGAAAAAGAGGTTGTTCCCAACCTTATGAAGGGCTTCGGAATAAACGAAAGACAGGGCGAGTTTGTTGCCGAGATAAAACTGAGAAACTTTAACAAGGAATATATTTTAAAGAGAACCGCCGATATAGAAAGCTTGGTTAAGGAGCTTGCCGAGCTTTCTGCAACCCTTAAAAGCAAGGCAAAAATAGATAAGATAATCGAAAAACAGCTTAATGAAGTAAGCAAAAAATACGGCACAGACAGAAAAACAACTCTTATTTCCGCTGTAAATATAGAGGAAGCAGATACAGAGGTTGAGGATGTGCCGGATTTCCCCGTTAAGCTTTTCAGAACCCGTGAGGGTTATATAAAGAAAATTTCGGTTGCCGCCTTAAGAACAAGCGGAGAGCAGAAGCTTAAGGAAGATGACGAAATGGCAGAGGTAGTTGAAACCAACAATAAAGAAGAGATAATTTTCTTTGCCGGCGGAAATGCTTATAAAATAAAAATTAACGATATTCCCGACAGCAAGGCAAGCTTGCTTGGTGAATTTATTCCCAACCTTGTGGGAATGGAGGAAAAGGACAAGGTTATAGGAATGGTAATCCCCGGAGATTACAGCGGCAATCTGATTTTCTGCTTTGAAAACGGAAAATGTGCAAAAATTCCGCTTAAATCGTATGAAACCAAGTCAAACCGTCGTAAGCTTACAGGCGGATACTCCACAAAATCCACGGTTGCGGCAATGTTTTACATTAAAACCGATTGTGATTTGGCACTTATCAGCAGTGCGGACAAGGCGTTGTGCGTAAACACCGAGAAAATCCCTCTTAAGACAACAAGAAGCACGCAGGGTGTTTCTGTTATGACATTGAGGCGTAATGCCGTTATTGTCAGAGCGTATATAGAGGGAGATAAGGAATTCGGCGAAATTAAAAAGTACAGACCGAGAAATATTCCTGCGGCAGGCTCTGCTCTTACAGATGAGGATAAGGGAATTGAGCAAATGTCTTTTGTTTGATTTGTCCAATAATTTAATGTAAAATTTGTACAAAAAAGCATCACAAAACACTTGAAATCTTGTTTAAGTTGTTGTATCATTAAAGTGTAAGATATAATAGATTCTTACATAAAATATACACAAATGAGGAGGTTTTGGTATGACGTACAAGATTTTATGCAAACAGGTTGAATTATCGGAGCAGAGTAAGGAAAAAATTCTGAAAAAGGTTAAAAAGCTTGAAAAGTTTTTTGATGCCGAGCAGGATTGCAAAATTTCCGTAAGACAACAAAATGAACAGATGGTTGTTGAAATAACATTTGTGTATAAAGGACTTTTGATTCGAGGAGAGTCACGAAACAGAGATTTGTTGACGGCTCTTGATGACTGCCTTGACCATATTGACGGACAAATCAGAAAGCATAAGACAAAGCTTGCAAAGAAGCTTCGGGACGATGCCTTTATCCAATACGGAGCGGAGCTTGAAAGTGATGTCAAGGACGAAAAAGAAGAGTTTAAGATTATCAAAACAAAAATCCTTGAAGTAAAGCCAATGCTCCCGGAGGAGGCAATATTGCAGATGAATATGCTTGGACACGACTTTTTCCTCCTTACAAATCCCGAAACGGGAAAAACAAATATCGTGTACAAAAGAAAAGACGGAAATTATGCGTTAATAGAAGCAAAATAGTTAACGGAACGTAAAACAGAATAATTTGCATGGGCGTCACATTTGGGCGCCCGCTTTTTTTGGGAAGTATGTGAATATTTAACTCAAAAAATATGTAGACAAATGTAAATAAATATTATATAATAACAGTAATGATTTTGTGACTTAAAAAAGAAAGGAATGGTCATAATTATGTTATCTGTTATTTGGCTTTCGGTGGCATGTGTTGCGTTGATTATTGAAATAGCAACGGTAAATCTTGTGTCCGTATGGTTTGTGGCAGGTGCTCTTTCGGCATTTGTTGCATCTTTTTTCAATATAGATGTTATATGGCAGATAGTGATATTTATTGCGGTTTCGGGAATATTGCTGTTGCTGATGTTTCCCGTCGCCAAGAAGCTCAGGAACAAAAAGCACACGGCGACAAATGCAGACAGAATTATCGGGCAGGACGGGGTTGTGATTCAGACCATCAATAATATGGATGCCGAGGGACAGATAAAGGTATTGGGAAATATATGGTCTGCCAAATCCGATGACGATAAAATAATAGAAAAAGATAAAAAGGTTAAAGTATTAAGTGTAAGCGGTGTAAAGGCCGTTGTAAAAGTAATTGAAGAAGCAAAATAGCGGAAGGAGATTTTTATGATTATAGCATTTTGTATTATTGTAGTTTTGTTGTTGATTGTGCTTGCGGTTAATATTAAGATTGTGCCTCAGGCACACGCTTATATAATCGAGCGGTTCGGTGCATATCATTCTACATGGAATGTGGGACTTCATTTTAAGGTCCCAATAATGGAAAAGGTTGCAAAGAGAGTAAATTTAAAGGAGCAGGTTGTTGACTTTGATCCGCAGGGCGTTATTACAAAGGATAATGTAACCATGCAGATTGACACGGTAGTGTTCTTCCAGATTACCGACCCCAAGCTCTTTGCATACGGTGTAGAACGCCCCATGATGGCTATTGAAAACCTTACGGCTACAACTCTCAGAAATATTATCGGTGATATGGAGCTTGACGAAACTCTTACATCCCGTGATGTTGTAAATACAAAGATGAGAGCAATTCTGGACGAAGCAACAGATCCATGGGGAATTAAAATTAACCGTGTGGAGCTTAAAAATATTTTGCCGCCTCGTGAAATTCAGGATTCAATGGAACGGCAAATGAAGGCGGAGCGTGAACGCCGTGAAGCCATACTTCGTGCAGAGGGTGAGAAAAAGTCAGCGGTTTTGGTTGCAGAGGGTGAAAAAGAGTCTGCGATTTTGAGAGCCGATGCTGCCCGTGAAGCGAAGATAAGACAGGCAGAGGGTGAAGCGGAAGCGATTTTAAAGGTACAAAGTGCAATAGCTGAGGGCATCAAGCTTGTAAATAACGCAAATCCCAGCCAAGAATTTTTGACAATAAGAAGCTTTGAGGCTCTTGAAAAGGTAGCGGACGGAAAATCTACAAAGATTATTATTCCCTCCGAAATTCAGAATGTGGCAGGACTTGTAAGTGCCCTTAAAGAAGCGGCAGACACGCCCGATGCTGAGAAATAGCGGAAAATCAAGGGGCGGAGCAGCAAGGCATAGCCTTGCTGAATGAAGAATGCATAGTCCTCCTTGTTAAAGGGGGTCGAAATCGGTGCGTTGAAAACGCCGATTTCGGGGGGATTCCCCGAGGCAAAGCCTTGGGATGCGACTGAAGGGTTGTGCCGTATTCGCAAAACCATGCGGAATTGTCGAACATAACAACGGGCGGATATGGAATCCGCCCTACCAAACTAATCCTAACATAATTCATACCGATTACAATTTTCGTATTGTTTTCGCTATGCGAAGGGATGTTACTTTTGTGCGTACAAAAGTAACCAAAAACCGGTCGGGGACTACCCCGACACCTCTGATCGCACCT
>JAZLFN010000040.1:0-24503 GCA_045615805.1 Clostridia bacterium
AAATATCAATAAAAAACAACATTTTCCACATTATTAACATCCCCAACAACATCCTCATCAACCTCTATTATATATATTTATATATAAAAATACTTTACTCCTTAAAAACATTATGTTATAATTATAAAATAATCGAAGAAAAAATTAAGACGGTGATTTTCTTGTTTAAAAAATTATTTTTTAAATTTTTCATAAGATGCTTTTTGGGAATGATTTTATTTCTTGCAGTCTTTTCACTTTTTATATTTTTTTCATCGGAAAAGAATATAAATTTAATCAATTATTCATTATGGGGATTGTTGATAGCTGTTGTTTTATCATTGATTACGTCTTTATTTATAACATTATATGTTAAAGCTCCTTTAAATCAGGTTACAAAAAGAGCTCAAGTTTTTGAAACGGGAGAAATTATAGAAGGCATAGATATAGATAAAATAAAATGCAAAGAATTTAAAGACCTTTTAAAAGCCGTTAATAAAATGGGATATTTTATGACCGAAAGCGTTCAGAGAATGAACAGTGATAAAAATAAGCTTGAAATTATATTGGAAAATATAAATAAGGGTATAATAACTTTTAATTACGAACAAACTCCCATACAAATAAATTCTGCGGCAAAAGATATGCTTTTATTAGAGGAGGAAAATTTAAAATTCGATACATTTTTTGAAAATCTCGGAATAGATGTAAAAATGGCGGAATTTTCATATCTTGATAAATCAAAAGAAATTGAAAAAAAGATAGAAAAAATGGGAAGACTTATAAGTGTCTGGCTTATTCCTTTTAAAACCGACAGCGAAAGAATGGGAGGAGTTGTATGTATTTTTGAGGACATTACTGAGCAGACTAATGTAATGGAAGCAATGAGAAAATTTGTGGTTGATGTATCTCATGAATTAAGAACTCCTCTTACAACAATAAGCTTAAATACCGAAACTGTTTTAAATAATTATCTTGATGATAAGGTAATGGCTGCAAATCTTTTAAATGTAGTATATCAGGAAACCGGAAAAATGACGGAACTTATACAAAATCTTCTTGATATAAGCAAAATGAAAGCAGTAAAAAGAAAAAAAGAGAATTTCTCTTTAGATGAGCTTATACAAAGTCTTGTAAATACATTTAAAGTTGAAGTAGAAAATAAAAAGTTATCCCTTACCTATAACAGGATGACGGAAATTCCCGAATTTAAAGGAAACAGAAGTGATATAGAAAGAGCTTTAAAAAATATTATTTCAAACTCTATAAAATACACTTCAAAAGGGGATGAAATAAGAATATTTGCCGGAAAAATGAACAATGAAATATATATAAAAATAGAAGATACAGGTTGGGGTATTCCTGAAAATAAAATAGGAAGACTTTTTGAAAGATTTTACAGAGTAGAAGAAGAATCAAGAACAAGAGAAAAAGGCGGAACAGGACTTGGTCTTGCTATTTCAAAAGAGATTATAGAAAATCACGGCGGAAAAATAAAAATAGAGAGTGAGTATACAAAGTATACAAGGGTTACGATAACTCTTCCTCTTTAAGGAGAAAAAATGGTTTTAATAATTATACTTTTTATTGCAGGTCTTTTACTTTTAATAAAGGGTGGAGATTGGTTTGTTGAAGGAGCAACGGGAATTGCAAAAGCCTTTAATATTCCCGAAATTTTAATTGGTGCAACGGTTGTATCAATAGGAACAACACTTCCTGAGGTTATGGTATCGGCAGATGCCGCTTTTTCCGGGTATTCGGGAATTGCATACGGAAACGCCATAGGCTCAATTATATGTAATACATCTTTAATATGTGCAATTACAGTTGCAATTAAGCCTGCCGAAATAAATAAAAAACCCCTTACGGTTCCTGTAATATTCTTTTTTGTGTCTGCTTTAATATATTCGTTTATAGCAATATATTTTAAAGAATTTACAAGAGCTTTCGGAATTGGACTTCTTTTGATTTTTGTAATTTATATGATTTATTGTATAAATAATGGTAGAAAAGAAATTAAGAATGCTCCGAAAGAAGAAGGTAATAAAAAAGTAGGAAAAGATATAGTATTTCTTATAATAGGTGCTGTTATGATAGCGGTAGGAGCAAGGCTTTTGGTAGATAACGGGACAAAAATTGCTGAGATGTTAGGTGTTCCGGATTCCGTAATAGGTCTTACGATAGTTGCTCTCGGAACATCACTTCCCGAGCTTGTAACCGCAATTACATCATTAATAAAAGGTCACGGAGCATTATCCTTGGGAAATATTATAGGAGCAAATCTTTTTAATATTGTGTTGGTAAGCGGAACGGCGATTACAATAAAGCCTTTTGAAATTCCGGCGGAAAAAACAATAATGGGATTAAATTCATCTTTTTTGGTTGATATTCCCGTTATGTTTTTAGTAATGGGCATATTAACAATCCCCGCCTTAATAAGCGGAAAGCTTAAAAGATGGCAGGGAATTTTACTTCTTTTGATTTATGCCGGATTTTGTGTTTTTCAATTTGCTTGATTATTTTTTGAAAAAACACATCCGCAGAAATTCTGACGGTAAAGGTTATATTCTCTCGATAGTTCTATTGAGCGGATATAACCGTTTCTTTTTTTAAAGTCGGAGGGAAGATATGAAATTCCGTATTTTTCGGAAAGCTCATTGCCGATTTTATTTAATAAATCGGCATTTTTCAAAGGTGAAATACTTAATGTGGTTACAAAATAATCACATTTTTTTTCTTTTGCGAAAATGGCTGTCTTTTCAAGACGGAGCAAAAAGCATACTTCACATCTTTTTCCTCCTTCTTTTTCATTTTCAAAGCCCTTTACTTTTTCAAAATACAAATACGAATCATAATCACAGTCAATTATATTGACTTTATTTATCCACTTTTTTTGGTTTATAAGTCTTATTTGTTCTTCTTTTCTTTTTAAATATTCTTCTTTCGGATAAATATTAGGATTATAATATAAAACGTATATATCAAAGTATTCCGTTAAGTATTCAAGGACATAGCTGCTGCAGGGTGCACAGCAGCTGTGAAGCATAAGCTTTGGAACTTTTCCGCTTTTTTTTATTTCTTCAAGAATTTTATCAAGCTTTTTTTGGTAATTTATATTATTCATCTTATAAAATTTGTTTTTATCTTATTTTCTTCTTCTGGGTGATTGATACCGTTTTTCTTTCCGTTTTCAATAAGCTTTAAAAGCCAAGCTGTATTTTTACCTAATATTCTAAGGGTTTGTATTCCTTCTTCATCCTGTAAAACCTCTTCAGGCGTGTTACCGTGAACCATATTCCAATAATTTGAGGGAATAATGGGCATATTCAATATCTGAAAATATTTATTAAGTCTGTCAAGGGTAGCCGATGCTCCGCCTCTTCTGCAGCTTGCAACGGCGGCTCCGGGTTTATAGGTTAAATATTTTCCGCCGGCAACGGAAAGTCTGTCCATAAAAGAAGAAATTGCACCGCTTGTTGAGGCATAATGAACGGGAGATCCAACAATCAAAGCATCACAGCTCTTCATTTTTTCTATACATTCGTTTACCTTATCTTTTTTAAATACACAAAAACCGTCGGGATTTTTTTTGCAATATCCGCAGCTTATACAGCCTGCAACAGGCTTATTTCCTATATCTATGATTTCTGATTCTATATTTTCCTTTGTTAATTCCTCACAGATGACCGAAAGAGCGGTTTTTGTACACATTTCCCCTCTGGGACTTCCGTTAATAAGCAATACCTTCATAAATGATTACTCCTTTTTAATATGATACTATTATTTTATTATTATATTTGTTTTTTGTCAACAATAGAAATACAATAAAATCGGACAAAAATAGCCTTGATAATAATTTAAGAATATGATATATTAAATGGGAGTCCTAAAGAAAAAGACAGGAATTGCCTATGAAAAACATATATAAAACAGTTAAAAAATCGGGAACAGGGGAATATACCGAGAAAAGGTCAAGGTTTATCGCCCATGTAAAGCCTGTTTCTTCGGAGGAAGAAGCACTTTCATTTTTGAATGAAATAAAGCAAAAGTACTGGGATGCAAGGCATAATGTATATGCTTATGTTATAAGAGAAAACAATATCCAAAGGTACAGCGACGACGGAGAACCAAGCGGAACGGCAGGGGTTCCCGTACTTGAAATGATAAAAAAGGAGGAGCTTTGGGATATTGTTGTTGTGGTTACAAGATATTTCGGCGGAATACTTTTGGGCACGGGAGGACTTGTTCACGCTTACTCAAAAGCGGCAAAGGAAGGAATTTTAAATGCCGAAATAAAAGAAGTGGTCCTTTGCAGGCATATTGAAATAAATTGCGACTATAATTTATCGGGAAAGGCAGAGTACGAAATAAACCTTTTCGGAGATGTAATAAAAGGTGATACGGTGTACGGCGAAAGGGTTATTTTTAATGTATATGTTCCCACGGAAAAAGCCGATTCTTTTGTAAAAAACATAATCGACAAAACAAATGCAAATGCCGAAATAAATGTTTTGGAAGAAGGATATTTTGATAAATAAATATATAGAAAGGAAGGAAAAGAATGGATAACATTAGAAAAGCCTATAAAGAAAGCTTTTTATTTATAATGATTACTTATTTTTCCGTTGAATTTCTTCCTTCTCTTGAAAGAGGAATTAAAGAAAGCTTTATTGTAAGCACTATTGTTTCCCTATGGAGTTTTATTTATAAATTTAAAATAGTTAAATTTTTCTTTGATTCAAAGTTTTTGGCAGAGCTTTGCTATGAAAGTAATTTTTATAAAAGAAATATGAAAAGGGTAAACCATATCGCCCGTTATATACCTCGTGCTTCTTTGAAATTTAACGGCTATTATATAGGCGTTTTAATAGGAATTGTGCTTATTTTGCCTCAATCCTTATGGAACTCGGTTATGTGGATTTCCATTTTTACTGGGGTTTCGATATTTTATATTTCCCAAAATTTAAAAGAAAGAAGAGGAACGGTTTTTGTTCTGATAAACATTGCCATACTTATTTTTATGGCTCTTATATCCATTTCCGTTCCCATTTTTATGGTGTCTTCATTTATATACCTGATTTTCGGAATTGACCTTTTCTTTTTGGTTTCATTTTCGGTGGTTGAGTTTGAGGACTTAAAAAAGATTTTAATTCCGGTTTTTGCCGCCTCTTTGTTGATATGTGTAACGGGAATTGTTCAGAATCAGGCTTTCGGAATGGGTGCGGCGGCAGTTTTCGGCGACCAAACGATTTTCGGAGAAATTTTGGTTGTTCTTTTCCCATTTGTTTTTTCTTATTCCGACAATTTTGAAAAGGGTTCAAGAAAATATTTGTATATGGCGGTTGTTTTTATATTGTTCTTAAATGCCGTTTTTGCCACATATTCAAAGGCGGCTTTGCTTGGTTTGTTTGCAGAGGTTTTGATTATTGCAATAACAAATGCAAAGGCAATACCATTTATGCTGGCGTTGGTACCATTTGGACTTTGGACATATATTTTAAACCTGGGAAGCACGGTGAGAAAACAAACATCTTACGGAAATATTATCACAAACCTGATAAATATGTTTAAAAATTTGTGGGATAACAGCTTTGGTGTAAACGGAAACGCCATAATGGAAATATACAATTCCCAAGGGCTTAAAAATGCGGCGGAAAGCACTCTTTTAAAGCTTGAACATATAAAGATAGACCCTGTTTATATAAATTTTGTAATAGATATAGGGGCGGTTTTTGTTCTCGGATTTATTATATATCTTTTAAGGATTGCCCATTCTTCGTTTACATCACTTTTTACTGCGGATAAAAAATACACAGGCCTTTTGTCGGCAGGTCTTGCCATGCTTGTGGGAATATCGGTATCGGCATTGACGGAAAGCACATTCTTTAATCCCAGAACACAGCTTGTATATTGGGCAATGCTGGGAATTTTGCGTGCTGTGAGAATTTTAAGTATGGATAACCCGGCAGGGTTGACAAACGAAAAGTAATGTGTTATATTATCTGTTGTGACAATTTAATATTTGCTACCGTGGCTCAGCTGGTAGAGCAGCTCACTCGTAATGAGCAGGTCGTGCGTTCAAGTCGCATCGGTAGCTCCAGAAAAAAGCACGCAAAAGCGTGCTTTTTTCAACGAAATAAATCCTTCGGACTTGTGAAATGCGCCTCGTGCGTGAAATGTTGCTTCGCAACGTGAAATACGCCTGACGGCGTATTATATAAGGATTTATTTCATTTCACTTGATGCGTAGCATCAAATTTCACAATTTACACAAGTTAAATTATTTCACATCGTCAAAGCCGATATTTCACTAACAATTATATCTATATTGTCTGCGATTTTTCGAGCATAGCAAGCGGCACCCCTGCTCATCCCTCGCAAATTGTAACCTTTTTGTAAGGCAAAGGCGGTTGACAAATCTCCCAAAAGTTATATAATACAAGCGAAGGAAACATTTTTCGGGAAGAAGGGTTTAAAAATGAACGGGGAAAACCGAACAATGACAGAGGGACCGATTGCAAGCCAAATAATAAAATTTGCAATTCCTCTTATTCTGACCGGAATTTTACAACAGCTATATAACACGGTTGACTCCATAATAATCGGTAATTTTTGTTCAAGTCTTGCCCTTGCCGGCGTGGGAGGGGTAGGCTCTCTTATAAGTCTTGTAATAAACATTTTTATCGGTCTTTCGTTGGGAACAAACATTGTTGTTGCCCAGCTTTACGGAGCAGGTGCCAAGGAACCCATTAAAAAGGCGGTGCATACATCTGTTGCGGTTGCCCTGATAAGCGGTGTTATCACCACCATTGCGGGAGTTGTGGCGGTAAAGCCTCTTCTTAATCTTATTGCAATGCCTCAGGAGGTTATGCCTTATTCCGAAAAGTATACCACCATATATTTTATGGGTATACTTCCTTCTATTTTATATAACTTCTTGGCAAGTATTTTAAGAGCCGTGGGGGATTCAAAACGACCTCTTATATATCTCATAGTTTCGGCTGTATTAAATGTGGTTTTAAATATATTCTTTATAACCGTTCTGGGAATGGATGTAGACGGTGTTGCAATTGCCACGGTTATTTCTCAGATAGTGGCATGTGTTCTTGCCCTGATAAGGCTTACAAGGGTTGATGCCGCCTATAAAATCGTAATAAAAGAAATAAGAATATATAAAACATATCTAATCAATATTTTAAGGCTTGGTATACCGTCGGGTATAAACAGTTGCCTTTTTGCAATTTCAAACCTTTTAATTCAGGCGAGCATAAACACCTTCGGGGCGGCAGCGGTTGCCGGTTGTGCGGCAGATACAAGCATAGAAAATTTTGTGTGGATTGCCATGAACGCCATAGGAAATGCCGCCGCAACATATATCGGACAAAATTTAGGCGCGGGAAAGTTTGACAGAATAAAAAAGGGATTCAGGTTTTTAATCGGACTTGTAACCGGCGTGGGATTGGTTCTGGGCATATCGGTCTTTATTTTCGGAACACCTCTTTTGCGGCTGTTTACCGATGATACCGAGGTTATAGCCTGCGGACTTGAGAGAATGAGTATTGTGGCGGTTACATATTTCACCTGCGGAATAATGGATGTGTTAAACAGCTCTATGAGAGGCTTGGGGGACAGCATAAGACCTATGATAATATCCGTGTTTGGGGTTTGCGGAACAAGAATACTTTGGATTTTGGCAATACTGCCCTTTAATAACACAATTACAATGCTTTATTACTGCTATCCCATATCGTGGGTGTTGACGGCGGTTGTGCTTTATATTTTGTACAGAAAAGAAGTAAATGCCCTGCAAATGAAAATAAAAGTTGCCGTGTAAGTGCAATACGGTCAACTGTTAAGTTGACAGTATTGCAGTGATATATTTTGCTGTCGCAAAATGTGATATTTGCACTTCGTGCAAGTGATTTTCGCTCTCCGAGCGAGTGAAATTTGATGCATAGCATCAAGCTATGGTAGAAATTACTTACGCAATTTCAGAATTAAATTTTTAAGTTGATAGTATTGCCATATAAAGGGGGATTTAAAATGGAATTAGCGTCAACCACAAATGATTTTGTTTCCTATACAAAAGATTCCCTTGAAGCCATAAAGCTATTGTTTGAAAGCGGATTTAAAAATATTGATTACAGCTTTGGTCTTGATTATAACGCTTCCCGAGGCTTTTTCTCCGAGGATTACGAAAGACATCTTGAAAAGTGTCTTGAAGTTGCCAAACAAAACAACTTAAAATTTGTTCAGGCTCACGCTCCCATGGGCAGACCTCTTGTCAGGGACGAGGAGGGAGAAAGGCTTATAGAAGCAACAAAGCGTTCAATAGAAATGAGTGCCCGTTTGGGAATTAAAAATATTGTTGTTCATTCGGGATACAGAGAAGGACTTTCGATACGGGAAATGTTTAATGAGAACAAGATTTTTTATGATGACATTCTCCGGTTTGCGGAAAGATTTAATGTTAATGTACTTACGGAAAACTTTAATAAAAAATTTATTGATAATTTGTATTGGATAGATAATGCCACAGAACTTCGGGAATTGATTGAGCTTGTGAACCACCCTCTTTTTCATGCCTGCTGGGATACAGGACACGGAAATATGATTGATACCCCTCAGCACGAAAGCCTGAAAATTCTTAATGAGCATGTGTATGCACTGCATGTTCAGGACAATTTGGGAACAAATGACAGCCACTTTGCCCCTTATTTCGGAACAATGAACATTGATTCTCTGATGTATGGGTTAAAGGAGATAGGCTACAAAGGATATTTTACATTTGAGGCGTGCAATATGCCTATATATGACGAAGTTGACGGAGCAAAAAGAAAAGATTTTGATAAATGCAAAAAACTTTCCAATCCCCCCATTGAAATAAAACTTCAGTTTGAAAAGCTGTTATATTCGATAGGAAAATACATATTGGAATGTCAGGTTAAATAAACAAAGCGGGGCTGGTGCAAAATGCACAGACCTCCTCAAAGCACGCCCTAATTGCTTCGCTCCGCCAAGCAGGCGGAGCTTTGCTTTACCTTCGGGCAAAGCAAAAAGCCAAGGCTTTTTGAGTATATCAATCTTTTAATGATCCGATAGGAATTATTTTTACTCCGTCATCCCTTGCATAAGCCATTTCGCCTCCGGTTACAACTATCAGCAATGACGGTTCTTTTAAGAATGCGTTAGCGTTTTCGTTTGCTTGCTTTATCAATTTTTTAAGCTGTAAAAGATGAGATGCGCCTTCTTCAATTTCGCGACTGCCAAGCTTAAATTCAATTAAAGCATATCTGCCGTCCGATAAATGCAATACACAGTCGGCTTCCAATCCGTAGCGGTCGTGATAATAAGAAACCTTTCCGTCCATAGCGGAAGAATACACCTTCAAATCACGAATGCACAGACATTCAAATATAAAGCCAAAGGTGTGAAGGTCTGACAGTAAGCGTTCCGGCGTAAGTCCGAGAGAGGCAACCGCAACAGAGGGATCCGTAAATTCTCTTTTTTTCCCATTCCGGATGGCGGAAGCCGAGCGAATGGAAGGACACCAAGCGGGAATATCGTCTACAACATACAGTTTTTCAAGAGCATCAATATAAGATGATAATGTCGGCGATGTAATGTCGTTGTAGTTTGATGATACATCTTTTAATATAACATTATCTTTTGCAAGGGTTGAAATATTTCTTGCATATGATTGAAGAACTGCTCGTACTCGTTCGGGGCTTCGCTTTACTCCGTCAACGGTAGACGCATCACTATCACAAATATTTGCTATATAGTTTTGTGCAACAAAAAGCTGTGCCTTTTCCGTCTTCTTGCTGAGGGATGACGGCCATCCGCCGCGACAAGCGGCAAACACCAGATTTTCGATTGTCAGTTCCGATGTTATACCATCTATATCGTAATCGGGATTATCAAATAATTCCTTTAATGATATTTTGCCGTTTGATTCCTTTGATTCATACAAGCTCATGGGATACATGGTCAGACGAGAAATTCTGCCCGTGCCGGAATGCATAATATTTTTTTCATTTACCGTTGTGGAGCCGGTAAGAATAAACAGCCCTTCTTCGTTTCTTTCATCAACAGCACTTCTCACAGCATCCCAAAGAACAGGTGCCATTTGCCATTCGTCAATCAGACGCGGATTGTCACCTTTAAGTAAAAGTGACGGTTTTACTTCTGCGGTAGCAAGATATGCTTTTGTTTTATCAGGGTCCTGTAGCTTTAATACACTTTTGGCTTGTTGCTCGGCAGTTGTTGTTTTTCCGCACCATTTAGGTCCGGCAATTAAGACTGCTCCGACAGCGTCTAATCTTTCCTGAAGTAATTTATCCAACATTCTCGGTAAATACTCTTTTTTCATTGTATCACCCCTTGAATGCATAATAGCACAATTTATTGAATTTGTCAATTATATTTTATATTTTTGCGGCAATTCATTTTATGTTTTTGTGGCAATTCATTTTATGCTTTTGTGATTAAAATTGCTATGATATTGCTATTTGACAGCTTTTCATTGTTTCGATTGCGGCGGCGTGCTTTTGGGGGGTTACGCCGGCACAACAGCTTTCGATAACGGTTATATTTGCCTCGGGAAATGCAACCATAATTATAAACATTCCTTTCTTACATATTCGGCAAGCTTTTCTGAGGCATGAAAACGGTGACTTATTTTGTTTTTAACCTCTGCGTCAAGCTCTGCCATTGTAAGGCTGTATTGGGGAATATAAAAAACGGGGTCATAGCCAAAGCCGTTATCTCCTTTTTTTTCGGTTGTAATAACGCCATGTACCTCGCCCGGAAATGTAACCGTTTCTTTTTCGGGAATAGCAAGGGCGATTACACAGATAAATCTTGCACTTCTTTTTTCAAAGGGGACATCCTTTAATTCACCAAACAGCTTTTGAATTTTTTGGTCATCCGTTGCGCCTTCTCCGGCGTATCTTGCGGAGTATATTCCCGGAGCGCCGGAAAGAGCGTCAACGCAAAGACCGCTGTCATCGGCAATTGTGGGAAGTCCGGTGATTTTCATAATAGTTTCCGCTTTCTTTATTGCGTTTTCGGAAAATGTGCTTCCGTCCTCGATTACATCAACGGAGGCTGCTTTGGTTTCATCTTGGGTTATAATCTCAAAGCCGTCTCCCAAAATTTCTTTTATTTCTCTTGCTTTATTTTTGTTTTTGCTTGCAAGAATAAATGTTTTCATAAGCGTATACTCCTTTATTGTTTTTCATTATCGCAACACTCTTTAAATATGCAGTACGCACAGGGCGGAACAGCAGAGCTGCTGCATGGCACAGCCTTTATATTTCCGTTGGATATTTCTTCTACCGATTCCCTGATTTTTTCTTCTGTTGCACTTAATTGTTCTTTAATTGTGTCTTCGTCAACGGGAGTTGGAAGCTTCAGGTTTTTGTCCGAAGTAAACTTTGATTTTACTTGGGGGTTGTCGGCAATCCAGCCGGTGTATTTCAATTCTTTTCTCCGTTCCTTTTCGATTGCTTCCTCTGTTACGGCATCTTGGGTCGTTTTGAGTTTTACCAAGGGGTCGGTCATATGCATATATAACATTGCACCGGGATTTGCTCCCATTTCTTTGCATAAGATATTTGAGTATAAAAGAGGCTGAATGGTGATGCCCTCCGCTACGCATTTCGGGTCAAGGCGTTTTTCCGAGGATTTGTAATCCACAACGGAGATGTACGGTTTTCCGTCAATGGTTGCAATGTCTGCCCTGTCAATATAGCCTCGGATACGGGCTATAATCTCTCCCTTTTCGTTTTTTACGTCAAAGGCAGGGAAAGTACCGTTTTTACCCACGGAAAGCTCATAGCCTATTGGGCGGAATTCGCCGGATTGATAAAAGCGTATAACCTCCCATGCGGTCCTTCCGCAGATTGCCTGCATACGGGAAATTATATATTTGTAATAATGCGAGCTTTCGTATAAAGCTTCGTTTTCTTCACGGGCAACAATGTCCACGGTTTCGCGAATTTTTTCAAAGCATTCCTCCTCTGTGATTTGAGAATAATCCGTATTGTTGTCTTTAAGCTCCGAAAAATATCGGTACAGGGTTTTGTGCTGGATATTACCCATACTTCTCGGTTCAATGCTTGAAATTTCTCTTTCGGATGCATCAAGTCCGTAGGATAAAAAGTATGAAAAGGGACAGGAATTAAATCTCTCAAGTCTTGATGCACTAAGGGCAAGTGGCTTTTCGTATATGGCGTCGATTGCCTTTTCCGAAAGCTTTTCGGGCTCGGGACGCTGTATTTTTTCGACTAAATCAAAAAGAATATTTTTGTATTCCTCGTCCTCTGAAAATTGGTTAAAAAGCACTTTTTCGTTGTCGCTCAAGGCGTCCTTGTCACCGCCGGCGTCTGCCAAGGCAACGGCTAAATATTCAAAAAGGGCAGATTTACCTTCTGCTCCGCAAAGGGGAAAATCGTCAAGTCTTTTTGCTTCAAGAAGAGGAAACAACTTGTTTTTGATACGAATTATTACAGGCGACGGATTAAGGGTTGAGCCGTCATCGTCAAAGGCTGCGTAAAAGAATATCAGCTTTTCGCGGGCAACGGAAAGGACGGAATTTATAAGAAGCTGTCCCTCTCGCTGACGGTATTCTCCGCCGAGAGCAAGGCGCAAGCCTTTGTCTTTAAGATATTCTCTTTCGCTGTCGGAGATAATGCCCTCCGAGGAGTGAGATTTGGGGAAAACCCCGTCTGTTGCACCCAAGATAATAACCACAGGAGAGCCGTCGCTTCGGAAGCTGTCGATGCTGCTGAAAAACACGCTGTCCTGATATTGAGGGGAAACGCCTACGGAAATGCCGCTGCAAGCGTTTCTGAATAAATCCAAAAAGTCGGCACGGCTGATAGGTTCGTTATCCATAAGTGTGGATATTTGGGAGATAATCGATACAACCGTGTTCCAAACCTGCCTGTATTCATCTGCAAGATATCCCATCTCGGAATCGGTAAATGTTTTGCACATATCTTCGATTTTATCGGAAATTTTGCAGTCCGAAAGAGCGGACAAAAGGGCGTCGCAAAGCTCTTTTGATGTGCTTTTGCCCTGTATCTTTGATTTAAGGCAGTTGTAAAAGGCAAGGGCGTTGTCCCTTATGCTCATTATTTCATCTAAGTTATAGTCCGAAGGGCAAAAGCTCCAATCCGTGCTGTTCCACATTGCGTATGAGGGATTGACAGCAAGGATGTAATTTTCGAATATGTCGCATTCGGAAAGAGATATGTCGCAAAGTCCGCTTTTGATAAGCCTGATAACCCTCTCCGAGGAAATGCCGTTTGCAAGGATATCAAGAGCAGAGCATAACATATCGCATAAAGGATTTGAAAGCAGACTTCGCTTTGAATCCAGAAATACATTTATGCCCCTTGATTCAAAAATTGCCGGCATTATTCTTTTGTATGCATCGGTATCGCCCGAAAGTATGAGAAAGTCCGAAAATTTACGGTTTTCCTCACGACAGGTACGAAGGATATAATCAGCCGCACCTTCGATTTCCCGGTATTTGTTGGCGGTTTCAAAAACCTTAATGCAGTCAGGCTTTTTATCCCACGGACGGGGTCTGTTGGAGAAATAATTCTTCTGCAAATACGAAACCTCGCCTACTGCCTCTTCTTCGGGGAATATGTGGGTAGCGTCAAAATCAATATTTATCTTTTTTGCAAGCTCCTTAAGTTCTTTTGCCGTGTTTGCCGTGATTGAGTAAAGATAAGAGGATTTTTCCAATGAATCACAGCACAGAGAAACATATACATCCTGTTTTTTCATAAGCTCGCCTATGGCGGAAAGCTCAACGGGAGTAAAGGAACGGAACTGCCTGATAAAAAGACAGCCGTTTAAAAAGTCGCATTTTTGGATTTTGGGATAAAGCATTAAAAGATTATCCTCCGCATCGGCTAAATGCTCGTTTAAAAATTTATCGTAGGTCAAATAGAGAGTATAAAGGTCTTTAAGCTTTTGAGATAAGTCCAAGTCCCCTATCTCCTCCGAAGCGGAAAGAAGCTTTTCGGGAGTAACTCCGTAACGCTTAAACTCCGATACAAGGTCAACCACAACAGAGGAAAAGCCGCGTTTTTTCAGAGCGGTGGACAAAGTGCCTGCCTTTTTGGAGAGGGCGCGAATGGTTTTGGCGGCAATTATCTGCTTACCTGCACCGTCAACATATTTAAGGCGCAAGGGACCCAGCTTTGAAACAATCATATTGCAAAGCCGTGAAAAAGTGATAACCTTAATATGTGCCTGAGCTTTAACGCCGAAGGCTTTTAAAAAATGCTTTTCTGCCGAAAGAGAAAACTGCTCGGGAACAAGAATATAGCTTAAAACTTTGTTCTCGGCGTTCAGCTTAATGATTTTTTCGGCATATTCATCACAGGCACGAGCGTTTTCGCCGTATAATATGTTAAGCATATAAAAATCTCCTTTTTTAGTGTGCGGTTGTATAAAAAAAGAGAGAAATCCCCGTTAGAAATTTCTCTCCGAACAAATCTTTTATATTAACCCTCGGTTTCCGTGGGGTCACATATATAAAGCTCAACCGCCTTTGTAAGAACATCCGCATAGCTGTATGATACACGACGACTGCTGGTGGGAATATCGTTCTGTTCGTCAAGCTTTACGGTAAAAATGCTTGGATATGTACACTCGATAACACCTTCTCTGACGACAATATGCTTGCGTCCCTGTTTTGATTTAAGCCTTACCTTCTGACCGACGCTGTTGGATAAGTCGCTTTTGATTTTAATAAGTTCGTTTTGTACGTACAAAATAAACACTCCTTTTAAATTTATTTTAAAAGGAAGATGCGAAAGTGTTTTATCAAATTAACTGAAATAAAAAGAAAAAACAATATGAAAACCTTGATTTTTCCGACTTTTGTCAATGTAACCTTTTCAATTCTTCCAATATGAGAATATTATACCACAAAAAATCTGTTTTGTAAATAGAAAAAAACAAATATTTTACAAAAACCTGACAAATTTATTACAAAGGGTAAAAAGGAAAGGGATTTCATTGACTTTGACGAAAAAGGGGGTATACTGATAAGTGTAAAAGTATGTAGAAATTCGTTAAGGAGGGCATAAATATGGCAGAAGCTCGAAAAAGAAAATCTGACATAGTGTTTTTGAATGTATTGTTTTGCCTTCTTGTAATATACATACATACGGCGTCGGAGGTAGTCAATTATATGCCCAAGGATACCTTGTTTTTTAAGGGCATCTATGTTGGGCAAAAGCTTGCTTCTTTTGTTGTGCCGGGATTTCTTCTTCTTTCGGGGATAAGATTGTTTTTGTCAAAGGGTGACAAAATAAACTACGGAAAATTTTATGCTTCAAGAATAGTAAGGGTTATACTTCCCTATGTTTTCTGGTCCGTTATTTACTATATTGTTTTATGCAGTAAATCAGGCTCGTCCTTTAACATTGGGGAGCTGTGTCAGGGAATGCTTACGGGAAATATCTGGGCACATTTTTATTTTGTGGTTATCCTTGTACAGTTTGAAATACTCGCTCCTCTGTGGATGCTTTTGTTTAAGAGAGGAACCCCATCGGTGCATATTGCCTTTTCTGCGGTGATTACTGCCCTGTCGGCGCTGTTTCTTCCCTCGGTACTTGCAACGGTGTTTCCGGATATGCCGAACATCGATTTGTCGAACCTGTTTTTAAGATATCAGATTTATTGGACGGCAGGCTGTTTGATAGGCAGAAATTACAACGAGTTTATAAGAGGAATTAAAGAAAATAAAATATTGATAACGATTGTCTTTTTGATTTGCGGATTTCTTGACGGCTTCCTTTCTCTTATGACGGTGGGAATCGAGCCTGTCTGGATGGAGCTTTTTCATATGATGTTCGCTATGAGCGCAATTTTGTTTTTCTTTATGGTGGCACAGGCTTTTACGGGGAAGGCTGAGGTTGTACTTAAACCCTTAAGTGTTATAGATAAATCTTCTTATATGATATATTTAATGCATTGCTTGGTTATTTTAATAATAAATGACGAATTGACAAAGCATAACATAATGGGAGTTGAAACCCGATTTGCCATACGGACGGCGTCTGTGTATATAATAGTTGTCGGTATCAGCATTTTGTGGCATCTTGTTAAAAAGGCAACAAAAAGCATTTTGAAAAGAAGTTAGGAGAAAGCATATGAACCTTTCAAATCCCACAGAGCTTAAAGCATTGCTCAATAAATACGATTTTTCTTTTTCAAAATCCTTGGGACAGAATTTTCTGACGGATAAAGGCGTCCTTGACAAAATAATTTCTGCGGCGGATATAAAAGAAGGGGACTTTGTCCTTGAAATCGGACCCGGAGCGGGAACGCTTACAAGACGGATTTTGAAGCAGGGGGCAAAATGCGTTGCCGTTGAGATAGACAAAGCTTTGCTGCCGATTATCGGTGAAGCAACAGAGGAATTTGAAAAATTCTGCCTTGTAAACGAGGATATATTAAAGGTGGATATTAAGGAGCTGACCGAAAAGGAGTTTGACGGCAAGGGGTTTAAAGTGGTCGCAAACCTGCCCTATTATATAACCACACCCATTGTTATGAAGCTTTTGGAGGACAGACTTCCCATTATCTCTATGGTGCTTATGGTTCAAAAAGAGGTCGCCGACAGAATGTGTGCAAAAGAAGGCGGAAAGGACTACGGAGCATTATCCGTTGCTGTAAACTATTACTGCCAAGGGGAAAAGATAGTGCAGGCGATGCCACATTGCTTTATTCCCCAACCCAAGGTGGCATCAAGCGTTGTGCTGCTTAAAAGGATTGACGAAAAATCCTATGGAGTAAATAACGAAAAGCTGTTTTTTGCCATTGTAAAGTCCGCATTTTCACAAAGAAGAAAAACCCTTGTAAACGCCCTTTCCAAAAGCCCTTATGTGAATTTTGAAAAAGAAGTCGTTTGTAAAAGCTTAAACGAAATGGGACTGCGAGAGGATATACGAGGGGAAAAGCTAAGTGTTGAAAGCTTTGCGAGGCTTTCAAATTTACTTGAACAGGCGGTGAATATATGATTTGCCCTCAATGTAAATATGAATACAGAGAAGGAATAAGTGTTTGTCCCGAGTGCAATGTGCCTTTGGTAGATAGGCTTGAGGATGCAAACAAGAACTTTGACCCAAATGAAAGGATTTTAAAGCTTTGTACCGGAAGTGATGAGTTTGAGGCGGAAATAATAATTGCAAAGCTTCGTGCCGAAGGCATTTCCGCATACAAAAAATTTAAAGGAATTGACGGATACAATCGTATTGTTTTCGGAAGAACCATTCTTGGCGTGGAGATTTGGGTAAGTGAAAAAGATTACGATACGGCAAGGGAAATAGTGGATAATTAAAAGATAGTTAAAAAATCTACAAAGTGGATTTTCCCGCTCTTTTAAAATTTGTCAAAAATAGATATTGAAAAAATTTCCCTTTTAGTGTATAGTTATAGTAGGAAAATTTGAATATATTGTTGTATATATAGGAGGAATAAATATGACTGACAACAAATTTGTATTAGACTGGCTTGAAAAGATGAAGGCTCTTTGCAGACCTTCGGAGATTGTATGGATTGACGGAAGTGATAAGCAGCTTGAAGCGCTTCGTGAGGAGGCTTGCAAAACAGGCGAGATGATAAAGCTTAATCAGGAAAAGCTTCCCGGATGCTACTACCACAGAACTGCGGAAAACGATGTTGCAAGAGTTGAGGACAGAACATTTATTTGTACTCCCACCGAGGAGGAAGCAGGTCCCATTAATAATTGGATGGCTCCCGATGAGATGTACGCAAAGCTTAACGCTTTATATGACGGTGCTATGCAGGGAAGAACAATGTATGTTATTCCTTATTCGATGTGTACCGTTGATTCGCCTTTTGCAAAATTCGGCATTGAGCTTACCGACAGTATTTATGTTGTATTGAATATGGCGATAATGACAAGAGTTGGTAACAGCGTTCTTGAAAAGATAAAGGGCGACGAGTTTATTAAGTGTCTGCACGCTAAAAAGGATGTAAATCCCGACGAAAGATATATTGTACACTTCCCTCAGGACAACACAATTATGTCTGTAAATTCCGCATACGGCGGAAATGTGTTGCTTGGCAAAAAGTGCTTCGCCCTTCGTATTGCTTCTTATCTGGGCAAGAACGAGGGCTGGATGGCAGAGCATATGCTTATTCTGGGACTTGAAAATCCCAAGGGCGAGGTTAAGTACATTGCCGCCGCATTCCCAAGTGCCTGCGGAAAGACAAATCTTGCAATGCTTATACCTCCCGAATATTTAAAGAAAAAGGGTTACAAGGTATGGACTGTGGGCGATGATATTGCATGGCTCAGAATTGGCGAGGACGGCGGACTTTACGCAGTAAATCCCGAGGCAGGATTTTTCGGAGTTGCTCCGGGAACAAACGCAAAAACAAACTTTAACGCACTTGAATCCACAAAGAAAAACGCAATATTTACAAATGTTGCAATCAATAATGACGATATGACGGTTTGGTGGGAAGGTCTTGACAAGAATCCCCCCGAAAACTGCACCGAGTGGACAGGTAAAAAGGTTAACGGTAAGACGTTTGAAGGCAACCTTGCACACCCCAACTCAAGATTTACAGCACCTGCAAGGAATTGCCCCTGCATTTCTCCGGAATTTGAAAACCCACAGGGCGTTCCCATTTCGGCAATTATATTCGGCGGCAGACGAGCAAAGACAGCTCCTCTTGTATATCAGGCAAGAGATTGGGAACACGGCGTATTTGTTGGTGCAACCATGGCATCGGAAACAACCGCAGCAGCAGCCGGAGCAGTTGGCGTTGTAAGACGCGACCCCATGGCAATGAAACCCTTTGTAGGTTACAATATGGCAGATTATTTCGGACACTGGCTTGAGATGGGCAAAAAGATGGATCCCGAAAAGGCGCCGAAGATTTTCCATGTAAATTGGTTCAGAAAAGATGACGAAGGCAATTTCCTCTGGCCCGGCTATGGTGATAATATGCGTGTTCTTCTTTGGGTTCTTGACCGTTGCGAAGGCAAGGCAGAGGCTACCGAAAGCCCCATAGGACTTTTGCCTACTCCCGACGATATTGATGTTACAAACCTTGATGTTACAAAGGAACAGCTCGGCGAGCTCTTAAGCGTTGATAAGAGTGTTTGGATGGAAGATGTAGAAAATCAGGAAGAGTATTTTGCTCAGTTTGGCGATAGGCTTCCCAAAGAGATAAAAGCACAGCTTGAAACATTGAAGAATAATCTTAAATAAGACACCTTTTTAAGTTAAACCGGCGGATTTCATATCCGCCGGTTATTTTATGCCTTTTTCGGACGGGCGCCCAATGGGAGCCCCTACGATGAACTATGCGGAATTTGTTTGTAGGGGACGCCATTGGCGTCCCGGATGGCGGATTTGTTATCCGCCCGTTACACCGCTATTTGCAAATTTTTATTTGCTGACCGATACCGAGGTCATCGCTTGTAAGCTCGTTAAATTCTTTAAGCTTTTCTACCGTTGTGCGATATTTTTTTGCAATGCTCCACAAGGTATCCCCGGGACGAACAAAATATATTACAATTGCCGGCGTTCTTTTGCCGCCTTCATCATTTTCGGCAGGAGAAATGTCCGTGACGGCAGTAACGGTCTTTTCCGCAAAGGAGCGAATGCACAGACCTAAAACAACACGCAGATCAATGCTGTTGCCGCTGTTTAAAGTATAGCTTGTATGCTCGGCAAAAACCTTTGCATCAAAGATTAAGGGCAGATTTTTCTCGGGTGAAGGAAGAGTATGGGTAAAATCCGAGGTTTTTGAAAAAGAGCATAAAGGACAATCTTCATCCTCGGTTTTATATAAAACATTAAAGTTAAGCTTTCCCTGAAGGTTGATTTCTCCGTTTTCTACGGTTATTTTTTCTACGGAAGCAGTTGATGAAGCGTTGCAAACCCCTGAAATTTCGGGCATTCCTTCGGGAATTGCAAGTGTTTCTTTTTGGGTGAGCTGTGCGGTTGCGTTATCAACCAAAATTTCAAGGTCGTGAGTGTCTGCGGAAACATTCGCATCGCTGTCCAAAAGATAGGCATCACAGATAATGGGGATATTGTATATTTTGTGCCCTCTTATCTGCACACCCAAGCTTACGTCAATACCGACAACACGAGGCTCGCCGTCGGAATCGTCACGGATTTCGCAACTGACATCGCAAAGAGAGTAGTCAATTTCGCCCTCCATATCTTCTTCGGCGCCCTCGGCTGAAATAGTTTCGCTGAAGGGCAATACCTGTTCTGTGTATCGAACCGAGCCGTCATCTAACGAAGTATAAAGATTACATATTTTAAGCTGCCCCTTTGCGACGGCTTTGTTTTCGTCTAAAATAAATTCCGTGGATTCGGGCGTGACCGTTGTTTTTAAAAGCTCGCCTATTGACGGACAATCCGAGGGGATTTCATACTGCGTTGTAACGGAAATGCGGTCCTCGGCATTAAGTGCCGTACTGCAAAGCATATATGATTTTGTCATGGTGCAAAGGTTAGAGCTTTCCTCGGAGGAAGAGGCAAATTCAAGCTCGGAAAAAGCAGTAATTTTAAAGCCTGCATCTATAACGCACCTTAAGTTTATCTTTCGGCTGTTTATCAGGGAATGGTTAAAGCTTTCGGCGTTAAGCTCAACGGAGAGTACGCCGTCGGGGTCTGAAAGTCCCGTGTCGGCAGTATAGTCAAATTCCTTTGATGCGGAAATGCTTTTTACCTTACTCATAACCTCGCCGTCGGGAGTATAAAGCACGGTCATAAAAACAGTTCCTCTGATATAAACCTTGCTTCCTTTAATTGATTTTTCGGACAGTGTCACATATCCGTCTACATCCAAAACCCTTTTCACATCGGGATTTATATCGGGAACGATTACATCGGTGTCCACCATGGTTTTTCCTGATTTCTGGTAAATCACACTGCCTGTTTCCAGAGTTTCCTTGTTTAATATATGGGACATAATACATACCTCGCTTTTATATCATTTAATACTTTGTTTATGTATATGAAATAAAAGACAAGGATATGACAAAGTTACAGAGTGTCTTTGATTTTAAGGTACAGATCGTAAACCTCACGCCTGGGAAGCTTCAGTTCATCAGCCACTTTTTTGGTAAGCTCCTTTGCCCTCATTCCGCCTGCGGAGTATGTTTTTAAAAGCTCCTCGGCAGAGGGCATACTCTTAAGATATTCCTCTTTCAATTCCTCGGGATTTGCTCCTTCCACAAGTAAGACAAATTCACCTTTGGGAGGAGTTTCTTCATAATATATTAAGGCATCGTTTAAAGTTGTCCGCTTGTACTCCTCAAATTTTTTGGTAAGCTCTCTTGCAAGGACGATTTTTCTGTTGCCGAAGGCGGTGAGCATATCCTTTAATGTGGAAATAAGCTTATGGGGCGCCTCGTAAAATATCAAGGTTCCCGTATAGCTTTTTATAAGCTCAAGATGGGCAATGCGGTTCTTTTTGTTTGTTGTCAAAAAACCCTCAAAGGCAAATCTTCCCGTAGGCAAGCCGGAGGCTACAAGAGCGGTTGCAAAGGCGCAGGGACCGGGAAGAGCTTCAATTTCTATTTCGTTTTCAATACACAGTCTTACAATATCTTCTCCGGGGTCGGATATTCCGGGCATTCCGGCATCGGTGACTACGGCAATGCTCTGTCCGTTTTTAAGCTTTTCTATAAGATAACTTCCTTTTTCTCTCTTGTTATGTTCGTAATAGCTGGTCAGAGGTACTTTTATTTCAAAGTGATTTAAAAGCTTTTGCGTAACCCTGGTGTCCTCTGCCGCAATCAGGTCAACGGTGCTTAAAATTTCAAGACAACGTGTTGTTATATCTTTAAGGTTTCCTATGGGAGTGGGGCATAAATACAGCTTTCCGTTCATATCTTATTATGTGCAGACTCTTTGTCCGCTTCTCCTTTCGTTGGTTTTTCGGCGGTTCTGCCGTAGATTGCATTGACTTCGTCGGAATATACGCCTTTTTCTTTGTACATATAAAGGGGAGGGTCAAGTGAAAGCTTGGGCTTTGCACCACGCATTCCTTCTATCAAAATCATGGTCGCAGTCTTTTCGGCACTCGGGTGAACAAAGCGCAGGCGCTTGGGTTCAAGACCGTGTTCCTTCATATAATATATAATTTCCGCAAGCCTTTCGGGACGGTGTATCATACACAGCTTGCCGCAAGGCTCTAATATAATAGAAGAAACTCGTATTATTTCCTCCAAAGAGCACAGAATTTCGTGTCTGGCAAGGGTCACGGGGTCGTCATTGTTTAAAAGACCGCCGCCCGATTCCTTGTACGGAGGATTGCATATTATATTATTGAAGAAACTCCTTCCAAAAAGTGATTCGCAGTTCTTTAAATCGTCGCAGAATACGCTGATTTTGGGCTCAAGACCGTTGAGGGCGACAGACCGCCTGAAAAGGTCGCAGCTTTGCTCCTGAATTTCTATTCCGTATATTGACGAGGCAGAGGATTTTTGGGATAAAAGCAAGGAAATTATTCCGTTTCCGGCGCACATATCCAAAACCTTGGCACCTTTTTTTATGGTTTTTGATGCGTAATCGGCAAGTAAAACTGCGTCCGTTCCGAAGCAAAACAGGTCGGAATTTTGAATAATTTTAAGACCGTTTAACTGCAAATCATCAATCCGCTCATTTGTAAAATTTTTCATAAATGTTACAATACCTCCCAAAATAAATACAATTAACATAAAAAACAGCGGTCTTTTGTGCATCTTGCACAAAGGAAATTGAGCTAAAACAATTTAAAAATCTAAAATCGTGATAAGCCTTGTTTTTACTGAAAAAACTCACGTTCAAAAATAAGAAAAAATTTAAAATTGTTTTTGTATCAATTTAAATAAATCCGTTTTACAACAGTATAACAGATTATTTCCTTAAGCACAATAACCAAAATTTCTGTAAAATTTTGACAAAAACGAGCATTTGAGAGGAAAATGGGTATAAAACGGACGATATGGAAGAAAAGCTAAATTCAAAGTCTTTTTATTTAGTATATTTTTGGATAAACGGAAAAGAGGCGATTTTGGAAATTTGACTAAAGGCGAAAATCCTAATATAATAACAGTGTAGTACGCTGAACCATTATTTTCCAATTTTTGAGCTCAGGAAAATAATGTTGTAAAAATATTACGAGGTGATTTAATGTTAAAAAGACTGAGAGCTAAGCTTTCGGATTCGGTCGAAAAAATCAATAAGAAGATTGCGTTGGTTGTTTCGGCTTCGATTATTGCAACAATATGTTGCGGCGTTGCGTATGCTGCTCCAAAAGATGTTACAATTACGGATTCCGACAGCGCTCCCGTTCAGATTAAGACAAATGACACCAATGTAGGAAAAATCCTTTCAAAGCAAGGCATTATTTTGAACGAGGGTGACCGCGTAAACTATGCTCTTACAGATGATGTGGGAGATAATGCGGTTATTAAAATATCGAGAGCGATATCGGTGAGCATTTATTATATGGGTGAAACCCGTGAATATCTCACTGCCAACAGAAATGTAGCCGACATTTTAAATGAGAAAGAAATTCGGATAAACGACGAGTGTGTGATTTATCCCGGGCTTGACCAAAATGTAGCTGAAGGAGATATGATTACCGTTATTGCACATGACACGCACGAAATTACCGTGCAGGAGGAAGCGGATTTTCAGGTTATTGAAATCGAAAACTCCGAGCTTGCTCCAAAAGAAAGAGTTGTTACTCAAAAGGGACAAAAGGGCGTTACGGAGTATACCTACAATCTTCGTTTTGAGGACGGAGTAGAAGTAGAAAGAGTGTTGGTTTCAAAAAACGAGCTTTCTTATCCTGTAGACGAGATTGTTGAATACGGACCGGAAAGCGTGTGGGAGCTTGGCGTTGTGCCGACAAGCAGACCTACAAATTATACAAAGGTTGAGACCTTTAACGCAACGGCTTATGATACTTCGCCGGCAGAGAACGGCGGTTGGGGCGGTCAGACATCAACGGGGATGCCTTTAACTTACGGAGTAATTGCCGTTGACCCAAGCGTTATACCCTACGGAACAAAGATGTATATTGAGTCTGCTGACGGTCAATATGTTTACGGCTATGCAATTGCAGGTGACTGCGGAGGAGCAATAAAGGGAAACAGGGTAGATTTGTGCTATGAATCCTCAAGTATGTGCTACCAATTCGGAAGAAGACCGGTAAATATCTATTTCTTAGACTAAACAGCGTATATTTAAAAACAGGGTGCAAAAGACTTTTTGTGCCTTGTTTTTTTATTGAATAAATAACAGGAAAAAGGGCAAAAATGTGTATTAAAAATTGTAAAAACACAAAATATGGTGGTGCATAAAAATTTTTAAAAAAAATTCAAAAAAAGTGTTGACAAGAAGGAAATAAAGTGATATACTAACAAAGTCGCCCAGCAAAGGGCGGGATGATGTTTGAAAAGTAAACAGCGAAAAAGCGGTAATACGAAAAGTATTACGACG
>JAZLFN010000041.1:0-2857 GCA_045615805.1 Clostridia bacterium
GGAAAGAATATCGGTTGCCTTCCAATACACAAAGGCTTTTGAGCCGTCATTTAATTCAAATGACTGATATTTTATATCGGAATTGATTTTATTCGGATTTTCATATTCTATACCACATATGGGCACGTCAAATACAGCCGGAATGTATGTTTTATTACACCCGTTGGAGAACAACGAACAAAAAGCTTGCATTGTCCTGTAGGATTCTTTTGGCTTATATTGGGAAAGCGGTCGTCCTTTTTCGTCAAAAGTTTCTCCTACAATGCCGAAAAAGCCGTATTTCTTTTCGGAAATATCAACATCGTCCGTAAAAATATTTTCATACATATCCACAAGAGAAAATATGGAAGAAAAATACACTCCATTTATTTGGTCGCATATAAGCCGCCTGAGGATAAACTTTGTTTGCCTTTGGGGTGTCCACTCAATTTGCGCAAATCCTCCGTTTAACGAATATTGGGATTGTGTCCCTGCCTCGCCTTGAATTACTTGAATATTTTTATTGTATTTTCCAGCTATGGCTTTTATATTGTTATAATCCTGTGCACCGTTAATTTCCGGAAATGTTTCATAGCCGTGGTAGGTAATAAAATCTGTAAGCTCGGCAAGCTCTTTATTCATAAACTTATACAAATATTGAATATGAGAATGCAGAGAATATATACTTCCCACGGCTATTTTGGCATCAGGTATAACGCTTTTAACGGCTTTGGCAGTATCTATGCAAAATTCTCTGTATTCAATGGGATTTGACTCCGGTCGCCAACAGTAATCGCCATCAGGCTCATTCCAGATTTCAAAAATCTCTATTTTGCCTTTATATTGCTTTGCACATCTTAAAACATATTCTCTCCACGCCTTTCTTTCCTCTTCCGTTTTAACCGGAGGACAACCAACCGCACCCGCTGCGTTCACGGCACCTTTGGTATAAAGCTCGTTCCCGTAGCAAAGGCACATCCACGGCTTTAGTCCTCTCTTTAATAAGTTGTCCACTATGGAATCAAGCCATTCAAAATCGAAAACTCCTTTTTCTTTTTCCGTCCTGCACCAACCCGATTGTATTCTGACCCATTTTGCCCCGAGTTCGGATAAAAAATCATAGCATTTTTCAGGATCATACAGGTTTCTGTCCAGCTTTTCAAGACCTATTCCAATATTTGAAAAAACAACCTCCTCTGCCCTTTTTGGCGTAACCGCTCCTATTTTTTTAAATCCGTTGTTCTTAATCATTTTATATTTCTCCTATTCTCATTTAAAATATTTACTTTTAAGTTATTTTATGATATTATAAAATATAAATCAGCTAAAATAAAGGCAACATCCTACTTTGTTTTTAACAAATCTTACTGTGAGGCGTTAGTTATGTTTACTCTTTTCCAAAATATAATGTTTCGACAATTAAATTGTTGACAAAATAATCCAAAAATGGTATAAGTATAAGTAATATAGGAAGAAAAATCTTTACATATTTTAAAGATTTACAAAGGAGGTTATTTATTTGAAAAAAATAGTTGAAAAATGGGTAAACACAAGCTTAATACTTAAAATTGCAATCGGAATTGTAGTTGGCATTGCTCTGGCAATGCTCTTTCCCAACGCATCTTTTATCGGTATGTTCGGAAATGTTTTTGTCGGAGCGCTTAAAGCGATTGCACCTGTGCTTGTTGCCGTGCTGGTAATGAGTTCAATTTCAAAAGCCGGAAAAAATATCGGTTCAAAGTTTCGCACGGTAATCATATTATATATGCTTACTACTTTTACGGCGGCTTTTTTTGCTGTAATTTTCAGCAAAATATTCCCTGTCAGCTTATCTCTTACAGGTGCGGCAGACAATGCAGCCCCTGCAGGACTTATGGATGTGTTTAACAGTTTATTCTTAAATGTGGTTGCAAATCCCATATCTGCAATTTCAGAAGGAAATTATATCGGCATACTTTTCTGGGCAGTCATTATAGGCTTTGCTCTTAAAAAGGTTGCAAACGAGCACACCTTGGAAGTTATATCGGATTTTGCGGAAGCAGTATCAAAGACTATCGGTTGGGTTATTCAAATAGCTCCTTTCGGAATAATGGGTATTGTTTACTCCTCCGTCGTTGAAGGCGGTTTGGATATCTTTTCATCCTACGGAAAGCTCTTGTTATTACTCGTTGGAACAATGCTCTTCTGTTCTTGCATAATAAACCCTATAATAGTCGCTATCACACTGAAAAGAAACCCATATCCGCTTGTATTCAAATGCTTTAAAGAAAGCGGAATTCCTGCATTTTTCACCAGAAGTTCCGCCGCAAATATTCCAGTTAATATGGCATTGTGCGAAAAGCTCGGATTAAATAAAGATTTTTATTCCGTATCCATTCCTCTCGGTTCAACCATAAACATGGACGGTGCGGCAGTAACAATTACAATAATGACTCTTGCAGCTGCAAACACTGTTGGATTAAATGTTCCTCTTGCCATGGCATTCCTTGTAAGCATTGTTGCAACATTGGGTGCGTGCGGTGCGTCCGGTGTTGCCGGAGGTTCACTTCTTCTTATTCCGATGGCTTGTTCTTTCCTGGGCATAAATAACGATATAGCAATGCAAGTCGTTGCGGTCGGATTTATTATCAGCGTTGTACAAGACTCGGTTGAAACTGCTCTTAATTCAAGCGGTGATGTTATCTTCACTGCAACAGCAGAATTTCACGACCGTATGAAAGAAGAAAAGAAAAACAAAAAATAAAATTACATATCTTAATTACCTAAAAATCCACTTGCCTATGCAAGTGGATTTTATAATACAAATACAAAAGCTATTTCCTCCGCCTTTTTAGGCATAACCGTTCCTATTTTCTTAAATCCGTTATTTTTAATCATT
>JAZLFN010000042.1:0-20368 GCA_045615805.1 Clostridia bacterium
CCTTCGGCGACAGCTCCCCTTACACAGGGGAGCCAAGTGCCACCGGCAACCATCGCCCCTCCCCTTTGTAAAAAAGGGGAGGCTATGCGGTTATGAACAAATCCGCCGTGGCGGATTTGCACAATAATTATTCATTAGTGAAATGACTTCATTCTTCATTCAGCAAAACTGTTCCTTGCTACCCTACCCTTACTTTACAAAATCAAACTGTATCCCGTATATATCTACGGCATCGCCTTCTTTTATTCCTGCGTTTTCAAGCATTTTTATTGCTCCGCATTTTATCAGGGCACGCTGAAAATACTGCATAGATTCATAATCGTCAAAGTTTGTGGAGCCGGCAATCTTTCGCACACGACCGCCTGTTACATAATATACTCCGTCCTCTATTACAACCTTCATTTCCTCCTCCGAGGCTTTAAGCTCGGAAATATCAACGGTTTCAAAATCGTTTTCCTCCGGAGGAATGGTTGCCAAAAATTCAAGGGTATAATTCAAAACCTCTTTTATCCCTTGCTTTGTTGCGGCGGAAATCGGGAATACCTTATATCCTCTTTCCTCCATTTCGGCTTTAAAGCTCTTATAATTATCCTCAAACTGCGGAATATCACACTTATTGGCAAGAATAATCTGAGGCTTTTTTGAAAGCTTTTCACTATACATTAAAAGCTCATTATTGATTGTATCAAAATCGGAAACGGGGTCACGCCCCTCAATTCCCGACACATCAACAATATGAAGAAGCAGTCTTGTCCGCTCAACATGACGCAAAAATTCGTGTCCGAGTCCTACTCCCTCATGAGCACCCTCAATAATCCCTGGGATATCGGCTATAACAAAGCCGCCGAAGTCGCCCATATTCACAACCCCCAGATTTGGTTCAAGAGTTGTAAAATGATAGTTTGCAATTTTAGGTCTTGCATCGCTTACCATAGACAAAAATGTGGATTTTCCCACATTTGGAAATCCCAAAAGTCCCACATCCGCAATAAGCTTAAGCTCAAGAATTAAATTAAACTCGTCGCCTAAATTCCCCGATTTTGCAAACTTGGGCGTTTGTCTTGTCGCCGTTGCGAAATGGGTATTGCCCCAACCGCCGATACCGCCCTTTGCAACGGTAAACCTCTGACCGTCAGTGTTTAAGTCACATATAACCAATTCGCTTTCCTGTTCCTTAACAATAGTGCCCACGGGAACCTTAACAAGCAAATCCTCGGCGTTTTTACCGTTACGGTTTGCGTCCTTTCCGTTTTCGCCGTTATCGGCGATATACTTTCGTTTATACCTGAAATCAATCAGGGTATTTACACCCTTATCGGCAACAAGAATTACGCTTCCCCCTCTGCCGCCGTCACCGCCGTCGGGACCGCCTGCCGCAACATATTTTTCACGGTGAAAGGTAACCGCTCCGTTACCGCCGTCACCTGCTTTTACATATATTTTTGCTACATCCGAAAACACAAAAACACCCCCATAACAAAAAAGGGACAGACACTTTGATATGTCTGTCCGCATAAAATCTTATTACTGAGCAATTTCGTAAACAGAAACCTGTTTTCTTGTCTTGCCCAAACGCTCGAACTTAACCTTTCCGTCAATTGTTGCAAAGAGAGTATCGTCACTGCCCTTTGAAACATTTGTTCCCGGATGGATTTTGGTTCCGCGCTGACGAACAAGAATATTACCGGCAAGAACATGCTGACCGTCGCCCTTCTTAACGCCAAGACGCTTGGACTCGGAATCTCTGCCGTTTTTGGTACTTCCCATACCTTTCTTATGAGCCATGGTTAATTCACTCCTTTAAATCAATATTTAATCATAGTATAACACTATGCGTTGATGGCTGTAATCTCAACCTTTGTATAGGGCTGTCTGTGTCCCTGCTTTTTGTGATAGCCCTTTTTGGACTTATACTTGTAAACGATAATCTTCTTATCCTTACCGTTTTTCAAAACAGAGCCTGCAACAGATGCACCTTCAACATAAGGAGCACCGATTTTTACATCGTCACCGCCAACTACCAATACTTTATCAAAAGTAACGGCTTCGCCTTCTTCAACATTAAGCTTTTCGATGAAAACAACATCGCCCTGCTCAACCTTGTACTGCTTTCCGCCGGTTTCTATAACTGCATACATATTCGTAATACCTCCTATTACCCAAGACTCGCCATTAAGGTAACATATGTTTTTAAAACCTCTTCTGCGCGGTTACCGAAATATTGTATCACACATTTACTTGTTTGTCAACAGTTTTTTCTCTGAATTTTGCGAATTTTCTCTATTTTCTCTATTCCGCCTCAAAGCCCTGTTCTTCTACCGCATCAATAAGCTGTCTGCGGGTAACCTTTCCGCCACATACAACCTCTGCAACACCTTTTTCGATACTAACCTCCGCGAAATCCACTCCGTCAATTTCTTCAAGGGCAGACTTTACAGCGGCTGCACAATGCATACATTTCATACCCTTTATACTGATAACTTCTTGCATTTTTATTCCTCCTGTTTATAATTTGCTTTTTCTCAAAAGCAATGAATTCGTCACAACCGAAACAGAGCTTAACGCCATTGCGGCTCCTGCAATTATGGGATTTAAAAACCCCAGTGCCGCAAAGGGAATTCCTATTCCGTTATATATAAATGCCCAAAATAGATTTTGTTTTATTTTTCTCATAGTAAGCTTTGAAAGCCTGATCGCCATGGGTAAAAGCTTTAAATTTCCGTTAAGCAATGTAACATCGGAGGCTTCCATTGCAATATCCGTACCCTCCGACACGGCAATTCCCACATCGGAAAGTGCAAGTGCAGGTGCATCATTTATTCCGTCACCTGTCATTGCACAAATTCTGCCTTCGCTTTTGAGAGCCTTCACATACTCCGACTTATCCTCGGGCTTTGCACTCCATATAACATTTTCTATTCCCGAAAGCTCTGCGGCGGCTTTTGCCGTATGTTCATTGTCACCTGTTACCATACACACCGCCACACCCATATTTTTGAGCTCTTCTATGGCTTCTTTTGCCTCATCCTTCACTTTGTCGGAAACTGCAATTATCCCAATAACCTCTTTATCCTCGGTTAATACCATAACCGTTTTTGCCTGATTTTCAAGGCGATTTATGTCATCTTTAACTTTTTCATCAGGAGTCGCACCGTATTTTTCGGCAAGGCTTATACCTCCCACGGTGCATTGCTTTCCCTCAACAATTCCGCTTACTCCCATTCCCGTATGAGAAATAAATTCCGTCACCTCTCTTTTTTGAAAAGCAAGCTTTGAAACCGCCTTTGCAATGGGATGCTCCGACTTATCTTCAAGGGATACACCGATTTTTGCAACATCTTCCTTTGATACGCTGTAGGCAATAACATCGGTAACCTCAGGCTTTCCTTTGGTAACCGTACCGGTTTTATCAAGTATGACATCTGTCACCTTATGGAGAAGCTCAAGATATTCTCCGCCTTTTATCAAAATGCCTTTTTCCGCTCCCAAGCCTGTTCCCACCATAATTGCCGTCGGGGTTGCAAGTCCCAGAGAGCAGGGGCAAGCCACCACCAATACAGACACGGCATTGACAAGAGCCTTCTCAAAGCCTCCCGAATAAATCATATGTCCCGCAAAGGAAATTATTGCCACGCCCAGAATGACCGGAACAAATACGGCTGACACCTTATCTGCAACTTTTTGTATAGGTGCCTTATGTCCCTGAGCGCTTTTTACCATTCTCACTATGTTTGAAAGAGTGGTTTCCCTTCCAACCTTTTGGGCTTTAACATTTATGGCACCCGATTTATTTATTGTTGAACAAAAAACATTATCTCCCGCATTTTTATCAACAGGCATACTCTCTCCGGTAAGTGATGATTCGTCAACGCTTGAGCTTCCCGTTGTAATAACTCCGTCTACGGGTATTCTCTCTCCCGGTCTGACAAGCAAAACATCGCCTGCTTCAACCTCGGATATGGGAACAACCTTTTCTTCTCCGTCCTTTATCAAAACCGCCGTTTCCGGTTGGAGTGCCATAAGCTTGCGTATAGCCTCCGAGGTTTTATTTCTTGCGTTTGCCTCAAGGTATTTGCCGAGAAGTATAAGAGTAATAATCGTCATTGACGATTCAAAGTACAGTCCCTCCATAGAACCGCTTACCGTCTTTCCTGCAATTACATTATACAGGCTGAAAAAGTATGCCGCACTTGTCCCCAATGCAACAAGCACATCCATATTGGGACTTTTTGCCCGAAGAGCATAAAAGCCGTGTTTATAAAATCTGAAGCCTATAATAAATTGTACCGGCGTTGCAAGAGCAAGCTGAAAATAAGGATTGTGCAAAAAATGTATATGAATACCCAAAAAGCCGAGTATCATTCCCAAAATCAGCGGAAATGTAAGCACTGCCGATACCCAAAAGCTAACCATTATGCCTTTTGTATCGGTTTTCATTTTGTCCTTTTTCTCATTGTAAATTTCCGCTCCGAACCCCAGCTTTTTTATTTTCTCTATTAAGTTTTCCACAGAGCAACGATTTTCGTCAAATTCCACCGTTGCCGTTTCCGTGGTAAGATTGACAACTGCCGACAAAACACCGTCCCGCTTTAAAAGAACTCTTTCCACCCTTCCGCTGCAAGCGGCACAAGTCATTCCCGTAACCTTAAGTTCAATATGAGTCAAAACAATAATTCACCCCCATACTATTATGATTTTTATTTGAGCAAATTATTTATCCGACTTTTTAACTCTGTTTTTATCGTGATGTTTTATAATATCAACGGTATAAAAAGCCGCCGCCATAATCATTGCAAGTACCATAACCGTAAGCACAATCCCCATAACCACAGGTGGCATATCCTTCCATATGATAAACAAAATCACGCCTATATAAAACACAACCGTTGATGTTTTTCCGCACCAATTTGACTTAACGACAATCTTTTTAATATACAAAATTCCGCCCACTATAATCATAATGCCTTCTTTTACCACAACAAGTATCAAAAGCCATCTCGGCATAATCTTGGATATAACAAGGCAGACAACCGCCGTAATCTGCATAAGCTTATCAACAAACGGGTCGTATATTTTCCCGAAATCCGTTTCCATATGAAATTTTCTTGCGATATATCCGTCAACAACATCAGTAATTCCCGACAGCACAAAAACAGCCGCCGCCGCAATATAATTCTGGGTGCCCAGCATAAGATATGCAAATACGGGAACAAGTATAAGCCTGAATGTTGTCAATATATTCGGAATCAATATCAGTCACTTCCTATCGTTTTTCAAATCTATCGATTATAGCTTTTACAATTCTTTGAGAAGCCATTCCGTCACCGTAAGGGTTTACCGCCCTTGCCATCTTATCGTACGCTTCTTTATCAGACAAAAGCTCATCTGTCATTTTAAATATTTTATCTCTTTCAACCCCTGCAATTTTCACGGTACCTGCTTCAACGGCTTCAGGTCTTTCCGTTTCGTTTCTCAACACAAGGACAGGCTTACCCAAGGACGGTGCCTCCTCCTGAAGTCCGCCGGAATCCGTAAGCACAAAGAAGCTCCTCTTTATTGCATTATGAAGCTCATCTGCGCTGACAGGGTCAATAAGCTTAACCCTTTTGAGATTTCCCAAAATTTCAAACGCCGTATCACGAACCGCAGGATTTAGATGCACAGGATATATAACCTCTACATCCTTATGTTTATTCACTATATCACGCACCGCATTACATATATTCTTAAGAGGCTCTCCCAGATTTTCTCTGCGATGGGCTGTCATAACTATAACTCTCTTGTTCTGCCAATCCGTATTCTTAAGTGCTTCATCTTTAAATTCATAGTCATCTCTTACTGTAGTTTTAAGAGCGTCAATTACAGTATTTCCCGTAATAAATATATTCTCGGGGCTTATATTTTCCTTAAGAAGGTTTTCTTCATTTCTTTTGGTTGGGGCAAAGTGCATATCGGCAATAACCCCTGTTATTTTTCGATTTATCTCCTCGGGAAAAGGAAAATATTTATTGTTTGTCCTAAGTCCTGCCTCAACATGCCCTACTGCTGTTTGATTATAATACGCCGCCAAAGCACCCACAAATGTAGTAGATGTATCGCCGTGAACCAAAACAATATCCGGCTTTGCCTCTTTCATTACCCTGTCAAGGCTCTCCAGAGAACGAGTAACGATTTCAATAAGCGTCTGACGCTCCTTCATTATATTCAAGTCATAATCCGGCTTAATATCAAATATTTCAAGCACTTGGTCAAGCATTTGACGATGCTGAGCCGTAACACACACTATTGAATCTACTTTATCGGAGTTTGCCTCCAACTCCTTAACAAGAGGAGCCATCTTTATAGCTTCCGGTCTTGTTCCGAAAATTGTCATCGCTTTAATCTTTTGCATCTTTGTTCTCCTCTTTGTTATTATTTTCCTCTGAATTTTTAGATTTCTTAATTCCCGTCATAAGCACAAGGGAAGCAATAATAATTACCATAACCGCAACAATTAAGAATATGCCTCGTCCGTAGCCTTTCAGGGATACAACAACGGCGGTAAGACACAAAACCGTTGTCAGCGTATAAAGTATGGCGACCGTCTGTCTTTGTGAAAATCCCATATCCATCAATCTGTGATGCAGATGTCCTCTGTCCGGCGACATAGGCGAATGACCGGTAAACACACGACGAACAATGGCAAAGAGCGTATCAAATATGGGAAGTCCCAAAACAAGTATGGGTATTGCAAAGGAAATTATCGCCGACAGCTTTAAAAATCCCTGTATGGATATGCAGGCAAGTATAAATCCCAAAAATAAAGCTCCCGTATCTCCCATAAATATTTTTGCCGGATTGAAATTATAGGGCAAAAATCCAAAGCAAGCACCTGCAACCGCCGCCGTAATAATTGCAATATTTAAGTTCTGACTTAAAAGTGTCAATGTCAGCATACAAACAGAGGCAATTGACGATACGCCCACCGCAAGTCCGTCAAGACCGTCTATAAGGTTTACGGCGTTACACACTCCCACAATCCAGAACATTGTAATCGCAACCGAAAGCCAATAGTTAAGTACAATATACGGCGGTCCGCCGATAATTGATGATAACGGATTTGCGAAATGCTCTATTCTCACTCCGGAATAAACCACAACCGCCGCCGCAACCACTTGACACAAAAGCTTAACAATCGCTTTCATATCGGCGATATCATCAACCACACCAACTCCCACAACAATCGCACTTCCTATGAGTATCCCGAGAGTTTCTCTGTCAAGAGTTGCAAAGCAAAGTGCACTTACGATAAATCCGTAAAATATGGCAAGTCCGCCGATTAGCGGAATAGGCTTTTTATGGACTCTGCGTTCATCCTTGGGCACATCAATGGCATTTACCTTATGAGCAAGGGACATAACCATAGGCGTTGCCGCAAAGGCAATCAAAAACGCAACCGCAAGAGCCAAAATAACAAAAACCTTATTATCTATTATCATTTTACTACGTCACCTCTTTTAGGGTTGAATAAATCCAACCTTCCTGTAAACCTTTGATATTGTCTTAAAAGCAACACGGTTTGCGATTTCCGCACCCTCTTTATATACCGCTTCAAGATAATCCTTATTTTTCATTAAATCGGCATATTTTTCCTGTATGGGACGAAGGGCTTCTATTACCGCTTCTGCAACCGCAGGCTTAAATACACCGTAACCCTTGCCGTCAAACTCCGATTCGATTTCATCCAAGGTTTTTCCCGTAACAGCGCTGTATATGTTCATAAGGTTTTCAATTCCCGCCTTATCTTCTCCTCTTTTAACCTCGGAGCCTGAGTCGGTAACTGCACGCTTTACTTTTCTCATAATCGCATCCGGCGAATCCAGAATAAGAATATAGCTGTTTTCATTCGGGTCGGACTTTGACATTTTTGATGTGGGGTCCTGAAGGCTCATAACTCTTGCCCCAACCTTTGGAATATAGCCCTCGGGCACCTTAAATGTATCACTGTAAGTATTATTAAATCTCTGGGCTATATCCCTTGTGATTTCAAGGTGCTGCTTCTGGTCCTGTCCGACCGGAACGAGGTCTGCCTGATACAAGAGTATATCTGCCGCCATAAGCACGGGATATGTAAACAGTCCTGCGTTTATGTTATCGGAATGCTTTCTTGACTTATCCTTAAACTGAGTCATTCTCGAAAGCTCACCCATATATGTGTTACAGTTAAGCACCCACGAAAGCTGAGCATGGGCAGGTACATGAGATTGAAAAAATACAGGACTTTTTTTCGGGTCAAGTCCCGATGCTAAAAATATTGCCAATAAATCCATTGAATTTTTCCTGATGTTTTTTGCCTCCTGTCTGACCGTTATGGTGTGAAGGTCCGCAAGCATATAAAAACATTCGTACTCATCTGTATTCTGAAGCTCAACCCAATTTCTCAGTGCTCCCACATAATTTCCGAGAGTGAGTGCTCCCGACGGCTGTATTCCGCTTAATATTCTTTTCTTTGTTTCTTTATTCTCTATTATTTTTTCTTCCATTGCCTAAATCCTTCCGCAAATTTTATTTTTCAAGTTCTTCTTTCAGCACATCTCCAAGCAGCTTAATTCCCTTTTCAATCTGTTCAACCGACGCCATTGAATAATTAAGTCTGAAGCTGCTGTAGGTTTTTTCCAAATCTATCATCGCAGTAGCTCCGGGAACAAAGGAAACCTTTTTTGCAACAGCCTTTTTGAAAATTTCCTTTGAATCAATTCCGTCCGGCATTGTGCAGAACAGGAACAAGCCTCCCTCCGGAGTTGTATGCTTGATGCAAGTCGGGAAAAACTCATCCATAAGCGATATCATAAGATTACATTTTTCTCCGTATGCCTTTGATATTTTTTTGATATGCTCGTCAATTGAATATCTTGTTACAAACTCATAAGCCATCATCTGCGTAATAACAGGCGTATGAACATCCTGAACCTGTTTACATATAGTCATTTTCTGTATAAGCTCGGGTTCTGCACTTGCATGACCTATACGCATACCCGGGGACAGTATTTTTGAAAAGGAGCCAAAATATACAACTCTTCCGTTTTTATCAAGTGATTTTATTGTAGGAACAGGCTCTCCTGCAAATCTCAATTCACCGTAAGGATTATCCTCAAATATTATTACATCATATTTTTCGGCAAGCTCCAAAAGCTTTTTCCTCTTTTCAAGGGACATTGTTATTCCCGAAGGATTTTGGAATGTTGCGATTGTGTATATTATCTTTATATTGTCATTTTCCTTCAAAAGCTTTTCCGCTTTATCAATGCTCATACCGTCGTCTTCCATTTCGACGCCGTAAATTTTTGCATTATATGAGCGGAAGCAATTAAGACCGCCTACAAAGCTCGGTTCTTCGCAGATAACACCGTCACCCTCGTTAAGCAAAACCTTTGCCGCCAAATCAATTCCCTGCTGTCCTCCGCTTACTACGATAGTGTCATCCTTATCTGTTATTATCCCCTGAGTTTTAAGTCTTTCAATAATCCATTTCCGAAGAGGAGCATATCCCTCGGTAATACCGTACTGCAATGCATTTGCACCGTTAGTTGAAAGTATTTCATTTGCAATCTCTCCCAATTCCTTTGCAGGGAAAAACGCCGGGTCGGGAGACCCTCCTGCAAATGAGATTATTTCGGGATCTGCCATAAGCTTAAACATTTCTCTGATAGCAGAGCCTTCAAGCTCTTTAACCTTATCCGAAAATTTTGTAGTAATATCCATTGTTTTTATTTTCCTTTCTTGTATACATATCTTGCAATAATCTCACGCAATAAAACCGCACTTGCCGCAAGAGCCGATAAAGCCGCCAATATTTTAAATACCTGCAAAACAATCTCCATTGCTTTCTTAAAATTTGACTTTTTATTTCTTCTTCTGTACTTATTGATAACTTTTTGACCGTCATTTATAAAGTCAGAAGCATATTTGCCTGCCTGCTCAACTCCGGGCTTAACATAATTTGCAAATGCTTTTGCATACTTTTTTAATTCTTTTTTATTTAACTTATTCATCTGCAAATTCCACCTCCGCTATGTATGGTAACTGCCTGAACCTTTCGGCACAGTCAAGTCCGTAACCTACAATAAATTTATCGGGAATAACCTTCCCCTTATAATCGATTTTAATTTCACGCTGTGTCCTTTCGGGCTTATGAAGAAGAGTGCAAATCCTTAATGTTTTAGGCTTACGAACCTCTAATATAGGCAAAAGCTGATACAGGGTAATTCCCGTATCTATAATATCCTCGGCAATCAAAACATTCTTACCTCCGATATCAACATTCAAATCCTTTTTTATAACAATTTTACCCGAGCTTTCCGTTCCGTCACCGTAGCTTGAAACCTCCATAAAAAATGTTTTAACATCGCATTTAAGGTTTCTTACCAAATCGCTCATAAACACAAAGCAGCCCTTTAATATTCCCACAACAATAAGCTCTTCGTCCTCTGCATAATCCGCATTTATTTTGTCTGCAAGACTTTTTACAATCTCTTTAAGCTCATCCTCGCTTACAACTGCTTCACCTATTTTCATCACTTTTCCCACAGGTAATCACCAAGCCTTTCTTTGTATCTTTATTTAACTTATAATTTTCGGATATTCGATGTCCGATAATTGCTATAACCTCATTATCGGCACAGAGAAGAGGTATTTCGTCCCTTTCCTCCTTGGGAACCTTGCTGTCTATCAAAAAGCTTTTAACCTTTTTGCTTCCGCCGTCCTTGTAAACCACAATTTTATCCCCGAATTTTCTTGTTCTCAAAACAAGCTTTTTATCCTGCATTTTGTCGTAGTTTAATATCATTTGCCCCTTTTGAATTTTAAAATCCCCTTCAACAATCTTAAAAGATATATCGTATTGGGATAAATAAAGCTCACCCTCTATCAAAAGCTCATACTCAAATGCCTTCTTTGATTTTGTTTTGGCTTCATTTCCGTTTACAAATTCAAGCCAACCGTATTTAACGCTGACCTTTAAGCCTTCGGGAAGCTCGCAGGAAGCACCTGTTTCCTTTGAAAGCAAATCCTTTATCATCAAAATATGACATCTTGAAAGCTTGTATCCATCACCCATTGTTTCCCTTGCGGCAATAGCTATTATTCTGTTCTGAATACTGTCGCCTATCAGCTTAATGGATTCAATATCTATTATATAAGGCTTTCTTTTGGGCAACGGACTGTTTATTCGTCTGTACAGTCTTTCGGCGTATCCGTTTAAAAACTCTCCGTCTTCTCTTGTATTATCCGCCAAATTACAAAGAGTATCAATTATATTGGGATTAAACTTTTCTTCTATAAACGGAATAAGCTGATTTCTCACCTTATTTCTTGTGTATTCGTTTTCGGAATTTGTACTGTCAATACAAAATTCAAGATTATTTTCCTTGCAGTATTCTTCTATTTCGCCACGGCTGATATCAAGAATCGGTCTTATTATATTATCTCTTTTATATTTAATTCCTGCAAGTCCGTCAATTCCGGTTCCTCTCATAATTCGCATAAGCAGGGTTTCCGCTTGGTCGTTTTTGTTATGTGCCGTTGCAACATAATCATAGCCTTCGGATTTTGACACCTTTTCAAAAAGCTCATACCTTGCATTTCTGCCCGCAAGCTCCTCCGAGATATTCTGCTCCTTTGCAAGCTTTTTAACATCTGCTTTTTGTGAATATAATTTAACTCCGAGCTTTTTGCAGAATTCCTTTGCAAAGCCTTCATCTCTTTCTGCTTCCTCTCCTCTGATTAAGTGATTAAGGTGTACCGCTCCGATTTTGATTTTATACTTCTCTTTAAGCTTGAAAAGAACGCTTAAAAGGCACACCGAATCAGCCCCTCCCGAAAGAGCGACCAGAATTGAGTCCTTTTCTTTAAAAAGCTCTTGTTTTTCAATTGTATCACATATGGTATCAAGCACCTTTTTTGTAATGCCAAAATCACTATTCATTTCTGTTACTCCAATCAGAGAAGGATGTATACTCTCCCAGCCACGTAAGATCTATATAACCGGTTTCGCCCTTTCTGTACTTTGCAAAAATACATTTGGTTTTATTGGGGAACTCTACCTCCTCATTGTAATATCCTTCTCGATGCAAAAACATTACCGCATCGGCATCCTGCTCAAGAGAGCCCGACTCACGAAGGTCGATAAGTCCCGGTTCTCTTTTTTCTTTTACCGAGTCACGACTAAGCTGGGACAGAGCAATAACCGGAATATTCAAATCGTTTGCCAGCACCTTAAGTCCCCTTGATATTCTGTCTATTTCGTTTCTTCGATTTTCCGAGCCTCTTCCCGAGCCACTCATCAACTGAAGGTAGTCAATGACCACCAAATCAAGTCCTTTTTCAAGCATAAGCTTTCGGCTTTCCGCCACTATATCCTCAACGGTAATACTTGATTTCGCTTCAATATATATTCCTGCCTTTGAAAGAGCATTGGCAGCCGTCGCAAGCTTTCCCCAATCCTCGTCACGAAAATCGCCTTTTTTTATCCTTTCCGAGTTTATTTTTGCCTCACTTGAGAGCAATCTGTTGGCAATTTCTATTCCCGGCATCTCAAGACTGAATATAGCAACGGTTTTACCGTATTTTACGGCGGCATTCTGCGCAATGTTTAATGCAAAGCTGGTCTTACCCATACCCGGTCTGCCTGCTAAAATTATAAATTCCGCAGGGTGAAGCCCCGCTGTTTTTTTATCAATATCCGCAAATCCGGTGGGCATACCCGTCATAGAATCGTCTTTTTTGGAATTTTGGTCGATTAAATCTATACTTTCGTTGATGTATCTGTTTATGTGTACCAAGCCCTTTGATATACGGTCTTGGGTAATTTCGATTATTCCCTGCTGTGCCTTTGCAAGAATACTGTCTGTTTCATCATCGCCTCTGTAGCATATATTCTCTACCGATGACGAAAGCTTGATAAGCTTTCTCAGCACAGACTTATTCTTCACTATATCCGCATAATAAATTACACTCTCCGTTGACGGCACACTGTTTGCAATATCAACCACGAACTTAATTCCGCCGATTTTATCAAGAATACCCATCAGGGTAAGCTGTTCCTCTATGGTAATAAGGTCTATTGGCTTACCCATATTATAAAGCTCCGTAAGTGTTCCAAAAAGCATGGAGTGCCTCTCAATATAAAAATCATCGGATTTCACCCTTGCCATAACATCGGGAATACAATCCTTATCAAGGAACATTGCTCCAAGCACCGACTGCTCCGCCTCGTTGCTGAAGGGCATTGCCCGTTGTATCTCGGGAATGCTGTCACCTTCGGGTATTAAGTTTATATTTTCCATATTCTCACTCACATGCAATCACCTCTTTTACATACTTAATTATTCTTCCGTAACCTCAACCTTAAATGTCCCCACAATTTTGGGATAAAGGGTAACATTAACCTCACGGATACCGCAGGTCTTTATTCCGTCCGGCAAATCTATTTTACGCTTGTCCACGGTAATATTGTACTGCTTCTTAAGCTCGTCCGCAATATCCTTTGACGTAATTGAACCGAAAAGCTTGCCTTCTTTTCCTGCCTTTGCCTTAAGGGATATTTTAATATCCTTTAATCTTTCTTTTATGTTTTCAGCCTTTTGCTCTTCCATATTCTTTCTGTACTGTTCGGCTCCCTTTTTGCCCTCAAGCTCGTTGATTGCCCGGGCGGTTGCAAGAACCGCAAGTCCCTTCGGGATAAGGAAATTATTTGCGTATCCGTCGCTTACATTTATTAAATCTCCCTTTTTTCCCTGTGCCTTTACATCCTTTGTAAGTATTACCTTCATTGTCTTTCCGCCTTTCTTATTTTTAATCAAACAAAACCTCATCTATGGCATTTTGAAGCTTAAGCTCCGCCATAGTCAAGCTGCTGTTTTCAAGCTGAGCACCGGCTATGGTAATATGCCCGCCGCCGCCTAATTTTTCAAGAATAACCTGTACATTCACATTCCCGAGGGAACGGCCGCTTATAACAATACGGTTTCCCGTTGAAGCAAGAACAAAAGATGCCTCAACGCCGTTCATATCCAGCAAATCATCCGCAGTCTGCGCCGCAATAAGCTGAATGTTTTTAGCTTCCTCCTCACATACCGCAATTGCTATATTGTCACGGTATATTCTGGCATTACTGATAACTCTTGATTTTTGTATATGCATTGATATATCGTTTCTGAAGATTTTACGAACCCCAACGGGATCAACGCCGGCTTTCCTTAAATACGCCGCCGCCTCAAAGGTTCTTGCTCCGGTTTTAAAGGTAAATCCCTTTGTGTCAAGATATATTCCGCAATACAACGCCTCCGCCTCCTGAACCGATATACCCTTTACATCGTCATCATACCTCAATACCTCTGTAATCATCTCACTTGTAGATGAGGCATAAGGCTCAAGATATGCAAGAACCGTATTGTCGATGTAATCCTCTCCTCTTCGGTGATGGTCAATAAGCACTGTTTTTTCCGACCTTTCAAAAAGCTCGGGATATTCAACCATATTTGCTCTGTGGGTATCAACCACAATGAGAAGCGTATCCTTTCCCATAACAGCTGCCGCTCTGTCATATGAAACAATTCCCTCTGCGTATTCCGAGTTAATCATTATATCTTTAAGGATTGTGCCTACATTACTGCTTCCTTTCTCAAGGGCAATATATACATCTTTGTTTTTGTTTTTTGCCATTTTAAACAAGCCGCAGGATGCACCGAAGCTGTCATAGTCACCGTTTTTATGTCCCATAATCACAATATTTTTTGCTTCATCCATCAGACTGCCCAATCTTTGTGCCACAACTCTTGCCTTAACCTGAGTGGTTTTTTCAACGCCAAGACTTCTTGCTCCGAAAAACAGATAACCGTCCTCGGTTTTTACAACGGCTTGGTCACCGCCTCTTCCGAGAGCCATATCAACCGCCGAAAGTGCAATTTTGTCGTTTTCTTTTATATCATCGGATATAACCCCGGCGCCGATACTCAATGTCACGGGTATTTTGTTTTGTTGGTCAATTTCCTTTACATCGCTGAGTACCGAAAACTTCTCATTGCAAAGCTCTTCAAAACGTGCATTTTCAAAAAGGATTATAAACTTATCACGCTCATATCTCCGATAAAAGCCTTCTCCCTTTTCAACCCAATCCCTTATGCACCTTTCGATATCACCGATAAGAGCACCGTGATTTGTGTTGGGAGTTTCCTTTAACACCTCATCATAGTTGTCGATTATCGCCACACATACAACACTTTTCTTTTCGTCAAGCTGTTTTTGAAGCATAACCGTTTCGCTAATATCGGTAAATCCTATTCCTATATACAACAGGCTCTCGTCCGTATCCTTATCCGAGCTTAAGCTTCCTGTCAATATATAATCTCTTCCGGCATAAGAAAAATCTCTGACGGATTTTTTTGATGACATAAAATCATTCAATCTGATTGACGGAAATATCTCGTTTAATTTTGTACCGTAAAGTTCTTTTCTTACGCACATTTTTTCAAAGCTTGGGTTATACCACATAATCATTCCGTCACGAACCGATACAACCACCAAAGGGTCCGGATAATTAAGAGCCACCGCCTTGGTCGCTCCCTCTGTTCCGAATGTAAACCTCTCTACATAGTGCTTAAATTCCTTTATCTTTCTCCTTGAGTAAATCAAGCCGAACACAAATATTACGATACCGCACAAAATCGCAATAACCGATACGGCAATAATAGCCGTGACATATCCGTTTATATTGCCCAGATTTATAGTGCAGTAAAGGGAAATAGCACCCAAGACAAAAAGCATAATGCTGCAAATTATTATGTTGGTCAAATCAGTATGCAATTCTTTTTTAATCAAATCTTCACTCTTCTTGCTTATTTTCATCTAAATCGCCTCCCTTACCGCTTTCACGGCGAAACCGAAACAATCCGTCTGCAAAACCTATTATCACAAAAGCGTCTGCCAAAAGAGGCAAAATCGCAAATCCCACAACAAGTGCCGCTCCGTATATTAAAGCTCTGAGTATTCCCGGCTTTACAACCTTGGAAAGCTTATAGTCAACAAAGGCAAATCCGCACACACCGACTGCCATCTCCGAAAGCATAGCAATATTTAAAAACGCCGCCGACAAAATCCCATCGCCTTTACAGAGCATTGAAAAAAGGGAAAGTATCACGGTTACAAAGCACAACGGCTTTGGGGTTACAAGCATATTTGGCTTAACAAAATCTATACTCCCTGCCTTTATTCTTTTCATGAGGAACACATTGATTGCCATAATCACATAGGCAAATACCACCGAAAATGCAACAATTATTGTGGGAAGATACAGCAAAATCTGATTTGTTGCGGTCTCCACGGCACTTTTTATTATACCGAGCATTTCTCCGTCCAACGGAATCCCCGCGGACGAAATCGTGCTGTCTATTGTATCCTCCACGGTTTTCATATATGACGAAAAAACATTTGATATTCCGTCGCCTCCGCCGCTGATTATCAGCACCTCAACAACCATTCCTATAAGAACCGCAACAGATACACCGATAATTTCGCCGAAAAATCCCACCTTTTTCGAGGCAAGTATGCCAAGCACCAACGCCGGGAAAACATAGTTTAAGGTAATCAATCCCACCGAAATAAAATCACCGCAAAGTATTCCCCCAAGAACCAAGGCACACACAACAGAAGCAGAGCCTACCCACGCATTATGCCTTACACAAAGATACACAACGGGAAGTCCGCTTGCAAAGGCAGCCAAAGCCCAAACTCCGGGCAAATAAAACGCCGCCGTAAGCATAAGAGTTATAAGTGCAATACCCATCCCGGTATCCGCTATTTTTTTTGATGTCATATTTTTCATTAAGCTTATGCCACCTTCTTTAATTGCTAAAAAAGACATTTCGTTAATTTCCGAAAACTCTCCGCAAAAATATATGCAGATACAAAAATAGCAATATATCATATATTTTACCAAATATCCGAAAGTTTTTCAATACCTTTTTGAAAAATTTTTCTTCAAAAGCAAATTTAAGTGCATAGCCTGATATATTTGTGTCTTATTTTGATAAGCAACATATACTGTTTATGAAAAGGAGCATTGATAAAATGGACTCAAAAAAGACCCTTGACGGGCTTTCCATGGACAAAGGCGGATACATATCCTCGGTAAACGCAAACGAAGAAATAAAACGTCGTTTGCTTGATTACGGATTTTCCGTCGGCAATTATGTTACGCCTCTTTTTATCAGTCCCATGGGAGACCCGATAGCTTATAAAATAATGGGCAGCGTGGTTGCTCTTCGCAAGGATACTGCCTCAAAAATAGTTGTCACCCCTGTTCTTTCGCAGAAAAAGGAGGTGTCATACCGTGAATAAAATTGCCCTTGCAGGAAACCCCAATGTGGGCAAAAGCACGGTTTTCAACGCCCTGACAGGTCTTAAGCAGCATACCGGAAACTGGTCGGGAAAAACCGTTGAGCTTGCCTCCGGTTCCTTTAAATTTCTTGACAAAGCCTATGATGTGTATGATTTACCCGGAACATACTCTGTGATCTCAAATTCTCCGGAGGAAAAGATTGCACGGGATTATATTTGCTTCTCAAATCCCAAGCTTACAATAATCGTTGCCGATGCAACCTGCCTTGAACGAAACTTAAACCTTGTTCTTCAGATTTTGGAAATGAACTCCCGTGTATTGCTTTGCGTAAACCTTTTGGACGAAGCCGAAAACAACGGCATTTCCGTTGATACATCAAAGCTTGAAAAAATATTGAAAATCCCCGTAATCGGGATATGCGCCCGAAAAAAATGTGATATAAAACGGCTGAAAAGTGCAATATACAACACAGACAAAGCCGACTTAACCGACAACGGTAATTATTACAGGCTTAAATATCCGGATATGATCGAATGTGCCGTTCAAAAGATATGCGCTTCATTTGAAATAGACTGCCTGTCCTCTCACCAAAAACGGTTTACCGCTCTTAAGCTTATAGACAATGTTCCGTTGGGCGAAGAGCTTGTACGCTTTTATACAGAAGATAAATCCTCCTGTGAAAGAATACTGAAAACCGCCGAGGATGCAAGAAAAGAACTTTCTGATAACGGAGTTGTCCCTATTGTCGCCCGTGATATGATAGTGGAAACAATAGTCAACTCGGCAAGAGAAATCGGAACGGCTTGCATTTCGGAGAATAGCAAAAAGCCAAAAAAGGCATCCTTCACGGCTCGTCTTGACAGACTTATAACCTCCAAAAAAACAGGAATCCCGATTATGCTGTGCCTGCTCGGCATTATTTTATGGATAACGATTTTCGGAGCAAACTATCCCTCACAGCTTCTGTCACGACTTTTTGAATGGGCACAGCCATACATTAAAGACTTTTTGCACTTTATACGTCTTCCGGATTTTTTGTGTGCTTTACTCTGCGACGGTGTATACGGAACAACTGCATGGGTAACGGCGGTAATGCTTCCTCCCATGGCAATATTCTTTCCTCTTTTTACGCTTTTGGAGGACTTCGGACTTCTGCCCAGAATAGCCTTTAATCTTGACAAATGCTTTAAATGGGCGGGAACAAGCGGAAAGCAGTCACTTACAATGTGTATGGGGCTTGGTTGTAACGCCGTTGGGGTTACCGGCTGCAGAATAATCTCCTCCCCGAAGGAACGCCTTGCGGCACAGCTTACCAACGCATTTATACCCTGCAACGGCAGATTCGGTCTGCTTACTGCCCTTTCGGCATTACTGACGGGGGCAATTTTCACAACCGGTTTAAAAAGTGTTGTATCGGCATTGTTTGTGCTTTTGCTTATTGTTATCGGTGCGGTTTTCGCCCTGCTTTCAACGGCATTTTTAACAAAATTTGTCCTTAAAAACAACGAAAGTCATTTTGCCCTTGAGCTTCCGCCATACAGACGCCCCGAGCTTGTTAAAACCCTTACACGCTCTTTGCTTGACAGAACCCTGAAAATACTTTTAAGAGCTATCTCGGTATCTGCCCCTGCCGGTGCTGTCATTTGGCTTATGAGCAACTTATCCTTTGACGGTGTAAGCGTTATATCAATATGCACCCAAGCAATTGACCCGATAGGGCAGCTTATGGGGCTTGACGGAGTGATACTTCTTGCGTTTATTCTGTCCCTGCCTGCCAACGAAATACTGCTTCCAATTATTCTTATGTGCTATCTCTCCTCAAAGCAGATGATAAATGTAACGGATATTTCATCACTTTCGGAAATACTTAAAAGCAACGGCTGGACGGTTATTACCGCAGTAAATGTTATGCTTTTTTCCGTAATACACTTTCCTTGCGCTACCACTTTAAAAACAATTAAAGCGGAAACAGAAAGCCTTAAATGGACAATTGTTGCATTTATTTTGCCTACGGTTTTGGGAATTTTTGCCTGTATGTTTATAAATTTCATTGTTAAATTGATATATTTTATATAATATTTTCATAAAACGCAGAACTTTCCTTGACAGAAAACAACTTATAAAGTATACTGTTTCGGATAAATAAATATAATAAATATAAGATAGGAAGGTGAATTTATGAATTTCGTACAAGCATTTGACAAAATAAAGGAAAGACTTGACGGCAAAGCAAAGATTTCCGGAAAATTCGGAAATTTCGCAATGCAGATTGAAATGACAAACAAGGATTGCGGAGGCATTTTTTACATCAAACAGGAAAACGGTCAGCTTGATGTTGAGCCATATGATTATTATGATAACGATGCGGCAATAACAGTTTCATATCTCAGCTTTTCAAAGATAATCGACGGCCGTATGACACCCGACGAGGCAATCGCCGGCAAAACATTTACAATCAACGGAAATGAAGGCTTAAAGGACGCTTTGTATAATATTATACCTGCTCCCAAAAAGCCTGCTGCAAAAGCGACCGCAAAGCCCGAAGCAAAGGTAGCTGCAAAGGTTGAAGCAAAAACCGAAGCAAAGCCCGAAGCGAAGGTAGCTGCAAAGGTTGAAGTAAAACCCGAAGCGAAAAAAGCTTGCTGCAAAAAATCGGCTTGCAAAAAGCCCGAAACAACAAAGACAACAAAGAAATAAGATTTATTTAAAAAGGATGGGCAAAATCGCCCATCCTTTTTAACATATTCAACTAATCAAGATTTACCCACAAAGCAAGTGTTATGTGGTTTTTGTTTTTGGGGACGGCAAATTTGCATAGGCGTGGTTTGCGGATGTGGCGGAATTGCTGGCGACCACGCAGGGTCGCCCCTACGGCATATTCCGCGTGGTTCATCGTAGGGGCGACCCTGCGTGGTCGCCCGTTGTCATACGTATAATTCAAAAATAAAATTTGTTTTTCCCATTTTATTTTCAACATCTCAACAAACCCAATTT
>JAZLFN010000043.1:0-3543 GCA_045615805.1 Clostridia bacterium
CCGTATCTTTGAATTTTCGGAAGGTAATAATTTTGTCTTTGCCGGAATTCTTGCCTGCTGCGGTAAATCTTTTATCTGAAACCAAATTTCCGTACCACATAAAACAATTTGCATTAAAAAAAGCATTGCAGAAAGTTTCCAAAACATCGCCGTATTGCTCCGGATAATCGAGACTCATTTTGGGCTTGAAACAGATTATAAAATCATTTTTTCCGGAAGTATCGTGAGTAATTTTCCCGGAATAAACAAGACCGGATTTGTTTTTTAAATTAAATTTAAAATGTTCTTTTTGTGCCTCAATAAAAAAGCGAAAATCCGAATCAATTAAAACGACTTCAACATTTTTAAAATAATACGGAGACCAAATCGTTGATGTTTTGTTTTCCGCGGCCCAAGAATTAAGATAAAAATAAGCTTCTCTATCAATATAAAATTTATTCATTTTACATTTTCCTTTCTTTTTAGGCTTGCGACTTTCTTTAATTACATTAAATCACCCAACGAGTGAGATTTCAAGCGACTTTCTAAAATCTCAAAGAGATTTCTAACAAGTAAAAATGAGCTCAAATACGAGCCATTGTCCGATGCTTCTCTTTTGCATACTTTTTTCATCCTGTTCAAACCATTTTTTCGTTGTTACTCTCACCGTTATACTCTTTCGAAAGGTAGTTCAGCTTTCGACCTGCAACAAAAAGAAGAATAATCGAAATAATCAAACAACCCAAACCGACATAACCGATAACTGCAAGAATTTTTTCGGCTTTTGAGGCATTAAGCAAATTATTCAAATCTATGAATTCGCAAATAAAAGCAAACACAGCAAAGAATAAGCAAGCATATGAAATATGCACACAGCGAAGTGCTGCTTTTTTGAAGCGGGCGGTTTGTTCTTCCGTCAGGTACTCATCCTCTTTACACTCAGGAATAAGCTCGACGGATTTGAACGGATGCTTTTTATCATAGTCTATTTTCATATCGTTCCTCCGAAAATCTTCTCTGCGGTTATGCTCATCCTTTTGTCCACTTAAAGACCTTCAGGCATTTCGGATGCGAATACTCCGTCTCTCCGAATATCCAATAAAGTTCGTCAGCCGTCAGTTCGTTTATCGATACACTTCTTTTTTCTGTTGCCCGGTCGCCCAAACTGACCATTCCAATCCATATAACCCAAAGTTCTATGCTTTTATTTTCGACCATTGCATTTTGAACATAGGAAAGCAAATCATCCGCAACAGTAGTAAAGTCGATACCGGTTTCCACACACATAATTACCGGCTTGTCTGTAAACGGTTCGACAAGGCTGTTCGGCGAATCTTCAAATATATTCAACATATGCCTTTCGTCTTCAATAATGATCCTATATCCCTGATCATCAATTCCTACAGACAACGGCGGAAGCTTTTTATCGCTTGCTATAAAACAATATAGACTCATAGTATCTCTCCGAACCGGAAATCACTTTATTCTTTTTTCAAATCTAAACATACCGCCAAAACCATCTTTTCCGGAGTAGTTGTTTTCTTCACCCGTCTCGGGATCGTGCGGATCGGGATGCTTTTGATTGAAAAATTCTACGGCATGGAAACCGCATTTGTTAATATAAAAATGAATGTTCCTTGTTTCAAAATACGGTGTACAAGTTTCCCAAACGGTGACATTCGGATACATCTTTTCCACTTCACACCAAGCGGCATACCCGATCCCTTTACCATGAATGTTCGGATCGGTAAACAGAAGCTCCAAATCGCCATGCATTCCGTTTATTTTTAATATAAGTCCTCCGACTGTCTTACTGTCATCAAGAATTCGATATGCAATTCCTCCGTTAATAGAGGTTTCGATTGTGTCTCTTGAGATGATCTCACCATCTTCTTCAAAATGGTCGTCACGCATTCCGAATTCTTCCATTGCTCCGTATTTGAAAGCGTATTGATTATCTTTTATAAATTGCTCTCGATCTTCTCTTTTAAGCGGTACAAGTGTAACCATCTGTTTCCTCCGAAATTCGATTGTTATTCTCAATCCCCTGCTTTATGACCGCCAACCTGCTTGTTTCGTTCAATAGTTGTGGCACCTTCCTGAAGGTTTAACCCTTTAAGGATTGCATTCTTACCAAATCTCTTTTTTATTTTAATGGATGCTTCTTGAATTTTCCGTTCTTTTTCAGCATCCTCTTTTTCCTGTTGCTGTTTTTTTTCAATCTCTTCAACATCATCAAAGAGAGTTAACTGAATATCGTGCGGCTCTGATGAAACCTGCGATTCAGGTATCACATGATTTGCTACCACATACATTCTGCGAACCGTCAGATTCTTATCTACAATTCTTTCATAAAGTTCAGAAACCTTATCCATAATCAGTTTTGTTGATGACGAATATTTACCGAGATTGATTGAACCGTGTGCCTGTTTAGGTGTTTTTCTGCCGTAGCGGTCTGTTTCAACTGCACCGTCATAATCCTTGATATTGACTAAGTTTTCAATGTCATAACCAACGGTCAAAACAATTTGGTCGGTTGCAAGATGTTTTTCAACCAAGTCAAGGACAAGAAGATCTGTCATTTCACGAACTATCAAAAGTCCTTTATCATACTCATACGGTTGAGATAAAACCTGTCCTGAACTTAAACTGTTATTCACCGGTTTATATGCCTTAACATCAGCTATAGTGGTAGGTTCCCAACCCCAAGCATGATTAATGAGCAGCTCTGCATTCACGCCGAATTCCTTATAAAGCGTTTCCTCATATATCGTGGAAGTCCGTGCAATATCTCCGAGAGTAAACATACCGTGCTTTTCAAGACGCTTTGCTGTCCCTGCACCGATACGCCAAATATCCGTGATTGGTTTATGATTCCAGAGTTCTCGGCGGAAGCTCATCACATCAAGCTCTGCAATACGAACACCGTCTTTATCGGCCTTTATATGCTTTGCAACGACATCCATTGCAACCTTTGCAAGAAACATATTTGTACCTATGCCGGCAGTTGCGGTAATGCCGGTTTCATTAAGTACATCTTTAATAAGCATCATCGTAAACTCACGGGCAGTCATATTGGCAATTTGCAGGTAATGTGTTAAATCAATAAACACTTCATCAACCGAATAAGCAAAGATATCTTCGGGTGCAACGTGGCGAAGATAAATCGAATATATCTGACCGCTTACACGCATATACTCTGCCATTCTCGGAGGTGCCTTGATAAAATCAAGTTCTAATGTCGGGTCCTTTTGCAGTTTTAGATAATCATCAGATTTACCGGAAAACGGTTTGCCTTTCAGTGCCCTCTTACGAGCATCGTTAACTTCTTTAACTCTCTGATTTGCTTCAAACAGTCTTGCTCTGCCGGATATACCGTAGGATTTCAAAGAGGGAGAAACCGCAAGGCATATGGTTTTTTCTGTGCGGGACTCATCGGCAACAACAAGATTCGTTGTCAGCGGATCCCGTCCTAATGCAACACACTCTACGGAAGCATAAAATGATTTGAGATCAATAGCTGCATATATTCTATTGCCGTCATCTATCATATGCTCACCGTCT
>JAZLFN010000044.1:0-12179 GCA_045615805.1 Clostridia bacterium
GTTGAAATACATAACTTTTATTCTATGAATGAAGATATTCAGGAGTATTGCAAGCCAATGTTTAAAGTGTTTGAAGATGTACATTCCGAAACACCCAATGTGACATTTGAAATTGTTTCATAAAATGAAACATAGCTTGCAGAAGCTGTGATATCATTTTTGAATGCGATTTTGATTTGAAAAATTATTGATTTTTTAAAAGTAATATGTCATAATATACTTAAATAATATGAGTTAAGGAGAAAAATGCATGACTCAGGCAAGCGAAAATGCCGAAGATAACTACAGTGACGGTTATAATGCTTTGGATGAGTATTCGATTACCGATAAAGACAGCGTTATTGGGATATCTGTAGCAGGTGGTGCGGAGTATGTATACGGAGCTATTGTAAAAGCAAAAGAAAAGGGTGCGTTAACAATTGGATTAACCTGTAATGAAGGAAGTAAAATTGATGAATGTTCCGATATAAAGATTCACCCTGATACCGGAGCCGAAGTGATAACAGGTTCTACAAGATTGAAAGCCGGCAGTGCCCATAAAATGATACTGAATATGATTTCTACTTGCGTTATGGTAACGCAGGGATAGGTGTATGAAAATCTGATGATTAACTTGAGACCGTCAAATAAAAAGCTTCGGGACAGAATGATCAGAATTGTTTCGGATATTACAAATGAAAATTTGGAAAATTCAGAGAAGTTACTTAACAATAATGATTTTATTATCAGAAAAGCAATCGAGAATCACAGAAAGTAGAAGACAAGAAACGGTTCCGGTGTTCCGGAATGACTTTTTCGGCTGCGGTTTGCAAATGAAAATAAGGGAGGTTTAAAATTCCCTTTTAAACCTCCCTTATTATTGGTTATTTTTTGGTAATAATTACTCCCTTTGTTTTTTCATCCCATTCAACGGTTGCACCTAAGTTTTCCACAATAAATCGAAGAGGGGTATATGTTCTGTCGTTTTCGATAAACGCCGGACTGTCAAGAGTTATCTGTTTATCGTTTGCATAAGCGATATCGGAATCTATTGGAATTACAATTATGGTATCATCTTTTGTAATGATAACTTCCTTTGCTTCTTCGTCCCATTCGACTTTTGCACCTAAATTCTCCGATACATATCTTGCCGGAAGCATTGTCCTGTCATTTCTTGTTATGGGAGCGACATCATAAGCCTTTCTTTTACCGAAAACATAGGCTTCTTTTTTGTCGATTGTAAACACCATTATATTTGAATTGTAATGGGAGGCGTGAGTAATGCCGTCATCAAACAAAAAATCAAGGTCAACATCACCGTTGATTCCCTTTACAGAGCCTTTGCTTGACGCTTGCCACATTTTAAAAGGCTTTTCGTAGGAGCATTTTGGTACCCATTGTGCAATCCATTTATAAATTGCGGGATTATCAAATACAGGACTTGTAAGTTTTAAGTTCCACCATTTAAGGCTTGAGTAAACTCCGACTTGGTAGCCTGCGTCGGATAAAGTGCTGCAAAAGGCATCAACAATTACGCCCAGCATTTCGTTTGAACATTCGCTTGTGTCTTCCGCTTCCAAGTCATAGTATACAGGGTATGATAAATTATAGCCGGATAATAATCTTATGGCGTGTTCGGCTTCGCCTATGGCGCCCTCCCAAGAAGTTGCGTATGAAAACAGATATGCACCGAAGGGAATGCCTAATTTTGTGCAAGCATTTGCATTGGCGAACCATTTTGAGTCATCCTGCTCTTTGAGGTCTTGCCCGTAACCGCAACGCAAAATGGCAAAATCTACATCGTCTTTTTTTACGGCTTTCCAATCTATGTCATTTTGCCAAACGCTGACATCAACGCCTCTTTTTTGCGCACCCTCTATTATTTCTCCTTGGTCGTTGATAAAGCCTTTGTCTGTTTTAATCCAACCAAGTATTGCTTCATCCTGAGCGGCTGATTCGTTTTCTGCTGAATCCGCAGGTTCTGCAAATGCAGTAACGGCGGATAGTACTGACACGAATAAAATAATAAGCAAAATTTGTTTAAGCAGTCTTTTCATATGAATGCCTCCTTTGATTTACAGGTAAATTATAACACTCATTATCGTGAACCGTCAATAGTGGAATTCATACGATGAAAAAGCGGCTTTTATTCGGATGGTAATTAAAAGAATTTTTTATTTTGGTTCTGATTATTGATTTTCGGTAATAAATTTGATATAATTTTCTTGTTTGGAATAGTTCTATTATTGAAAGGAGCACAAAGATTAAAGGGATAAATTTATCTTGATATTTAAGCTTTAGTATGTGATAATAACAAAAAACATAAAAATATAAAAAGTGGGGGATATTGTTAAATTAAGCAAGCGAACCTTAAGGCGAATTAAAAACATGGAAAACAATATGGATTTTGACGACTTAAATATGTGGAATGTTGTGACAATCATGGAAACATACTTTGTTCGTTAAACCAAGATGCATTATTTGAAAAAATAGCAGGAGAAATTTTTATGAAAAGACTTATATCTGTATTGATTTTAATATGTATGGTGCTTTCGTTGGCTGCTTGCGGGGGAACTAATCTTTCAACCGGCACTCTTACATTGGAGCATCAGACAAAATTCGGGGGAATTTATGCTCATATTACAATAGACGATTTTAACAAGCTGGGCTTTGAATACGGAGATTCCGTTGACATAGAGATAAGCAATGGCTGTAAAATGGAGGATATTCCCTATTTCAGCGGCTATTATAACAAGCGTGGAGAGCTTCTCGTTTGTGCATATCAGGGGTATTCCTATTTGCATATAACGACCAATAACGGCGAAGATATTTATTCTGCAAAAAACCTGTCGGATAATGATACGGTGGTTATAAGACAGAGAGAAAAAGGAAAATATAAAGAGCAAAACGATGCGATGTCCACAAAGTACACCGATAACCGTGAGGATTACAAAAGAGAGTGTCCCCAAAAAGCATGAAAAGATAAAAGAGGTTAAGCTTGCGGATGTATTAAGTGCGTTAAATGGAAAAGAAGCGGATAAATATGAGATATCGGAGCTTAAAGCAGGGGTTGAAAAATATCTTAGGGACGGCGGAATGACGGAGGAGGAAATTAAAACCCTTGAGAATTTGTTATTAAACTACGGAAAAGAAGGAATATAAATGGAAAAAGATTTATCGGTTTCAATTAAAATCGAAAAAAAGGATAATGCGGTTGTTTATGCAGAGGGCAGAATTGACAGCCTTACCCATATGGATTTTTTGGCACAGCTTGAGGGCATAAGACAAGAAACATGTCTTACCATTGACATAAAAGATGTGGATTATATGTCGTCTGCGGGGATAAGGGCGATTTTGTCCCTTGCAAAGAAGCATACAAAGGGATTTTGCATTATAAACGCAAATGAATTTTTAATGGACACATTTAGGGCAACGGGGCTTAATAAGGTTATAAGCATAACGCCTTTAGGACAAGAGGATAAAAGCCGTGAAGCCATGCATTACGGAAAAACATTTTCGGAGATGCTTGCCGAAAAAGTTTCAAGGATTCCTCACAAGGCATTTGTTGTATGGCAAGACAAAGAATACACATGGCGTGATATAGATATTATGTCACAGATTATTGCAAAGGATCTTGCGGATAAGGGTGTAAAAAGATTTTCACATGTGGCGGTTTCCTCCGAGGATTCGCCGAATTTGGTGTGCGCATTTTTTGCAATTCAAAAGCTGGGTGCAATAGCAGTAATGTTAAACCCTGCTTATACGGCAAAGGAAATTGCGGAGCTTTCAAAAGAAGGGGACATAACCCATTTTTGTTACGGCGATAATGCAGATGAGAAGTTTATAGACGAGATAACCTCCCATAAATCGGAAATAAAAGAGTTTTATTACATAGGCAGAGGCGTTGAGTTTAAAGAAAGATACGGCGAATATGATAAGGCAAAGGATATACCTTGTGAAGTGACCGATGCCGACGACCCTGCGGTTATGATTTTTACATCAGGTTCTACGGGCACTCCCAAAGGGGCGCTTCATTCCTTTTATTCCTTGAGCGTGGGCGGAGCCCAAATGCTTATTGCTCAAAACACAAACAAGGATGACCGTTTGTGTCATACTCTGCCCCTTTTCCATATCGCCGGCTGGTGCTTTGATTTTATGAACGCCTTTCTGGCAGATGCCGTAATTTATATTCCATGCCTTGAGGCGGGGACAAGCATCGTGGAAAGAATGAATGTTATGCTTGATACGGTATATAAAAATAAGTGTACGATTTTTAATGCGGTTCCCACAACTCTTTTGTCCGCAGCAGGACTTGATTCGTTTTCTTACGAAAAAATAAAGACCGTAAAGGGCATTGCCACGGGTGCCCAACCCATAACCGAGCCTCAAATGAAGATTATAACCGAAAAATATAAAAATGCGGTAGTATCTGTTTTTTACGGTATGACGGAGATTATACCGGCAACCTTTGTGCAGTCAACAGAGGGGTATAAAAAGCTTGTGTCAACGGTGGGCAAGCCTGTAAAGAATATTAAAATTGAAATTATGGATAGCAACGAAAACCCGTGCCCCGTAGGCAAAGAAGGGGAAATATATCTTATGGGTGACCAAGCAATTGCCTGCTATTACAAAATGGGACTTGAAAAACAACCTGTTGCCAATATGGGGTACATAAAAACAGGAGATTTGGGATTTTTGGATGCTGAGGGGTATTTGCATATATCCGGAAGAATAAAGGACATTATTATAAGAGGCGGAGAAAATATCGTGCCGGGTGAGATTGCTTCTGCTATCTCGGAAATAGACGGTATTTCCGATGCTTATGTCTGCGGTGTTCCGGACCTTGTTATGGGCGAAAAGGTTGCGGCGGCTGTAATAATAAAGGACGGAGCGGATTTTGACGAGGCTCGTATTAAAAAGGATTTAAGAGGTGCTTTGGCAAGACATAAGATCCCCAGTTTTTTTGTGGTTCTTGATTCTTTCCCCTTGCTTGCAAACGGAAAGACCGATAAGGTAAGCCTTAAAAAGATAATCGAGGAAGGCAAAACCGGCGGTCAACGGTAAGTGGATTTAATTTCGGGTATTTTTTGTGTATAATCCGTATCGGAGGTGTAATGGTATGGATTTAATAAAAAACGGAAAACTCATTGCGGATTTGCGTAAGGCAAAGGGGCTTACCCAAAAGCAGGTGGCAAAAGAGCTTGGAATATGTGCAAAAACCGTGTCAAAGTGGGAAACGGGACACGGTCTTCCCGATGTTTCTTATATTGCAGAGCTTGGCGAAATATTGGGGGTCAGCACGGAAACGATTGTATCGGGCAAGTTTAAACAAAATTCGGAGGAAAACGGAAATTTAAAAAAGACCAAGATTTATGTGTGTAAAAGCTGTGGAGGTATGACTCAGGGAACGGGAGATTTTAAGGTGTTTTGTTGCGGCAAGCAGTTAAAGCCTCTTAAAGCGGCGGTGCAGGATGAAAAGCACAAAGCATCGGTTTCCTTGAGTGATGACGAGTTTTATATAGAATTTTCCCACGAAATGACAAAAGAGCATTTTATCGGATTTATTGTATATATAACCTATGATAAGGTGTTGGTTCAAAGGCTCTATCCGGAGCAAAGCTCCGCCGTGAGAATTCCGCGCATATACGGAGGCAGGCTTTATTTTTACTGTAACAAGCACGGCTTGTTTGAGGTCGGTGCCGAAAAATTCACAGCTCGTACAAGGCGTGAGAGAAATTTGTGACATAGAAAAAGAAAGGACCGGTTTCAACTATGAAAATAAGAGAAAAGCTTTTTGAGCTTCGGGACGAAAATTATGCAGAGTTTCAGGCAAAGCTTACCCCAACGGTTGAAAAGGATAAGTTTGTGGGTGTGCGTGTTCCCCTTTTGAGAAATTTAGCAAAGGAATATGTGAAGGATACCGAGTGGGAGGAATTTATTAAAATTCTTCCTCATACATATTATGACGAAAATATGCTTCACGGACTTTTGATTTCGGAAATAAAGGATTATGATAAGTGTGTAGCCGAAACGGATAAATTCCTTCCCTATGTGGATAATTGGGCGGTGTGTGATATTATGTCGCCGAAAATATTTAAAAAGCATAAAGAAAAGCTTATGGAAAAAATCGGGGAGTGGATAAAGTCGGATAAGGTTTACACCTGTCGTTTCGGAATTGAAATGCTGATGAGTCATTATCTTGACGGCGATTTTAAGCCTGAATATCTTAAACTGCCGGCGGCGGTTAAAAGTGACGAGTATTATGTAAATATGATGATTGCATGGTTTTTTGCAACCGCCCTTGCGAAGCAATGGAATTCGGCAATTTCGTGTATTGAAAAGAACAAATTAGGTGTGTGGGTTCACAATAAAACCATACAAAAGGCATGCGAAAGCCGTCGTATAACAGAGGAGCAAAAGGAGTATCTGAAAGTTTTAAGGAGAAAAGAAAAATAAGTTGACAAAAATTAACATTATATTTACATTTATGGGTTTACTTTTGGAGAAAAAGGTGTTATAATTAGAAAAAAATAATAAAAAAGGAGATAAAATTTATGAAAGCAAAAAAGATTTTATGTGTTTTGTTAGCCACTGTATTGGTATTGGGAACGGCTTGCACCTCGGTGTTTGCCGAAGAAACACCCTTTAACGATGTAGAGGGGCTTACAGGAGCGTTTGAAGGTGTCCCTGAATATGTATATTCAGAAGGCATTATGAACGGAATTGAAGAAGATGTGTTTGACCCGTCGGGATTCCTTACACGTGGAATGCTTGTTACCATCTTGCATCGTTCCGCAGACGAGCCTATTGTTAACTATGCAATGAGCTTTAAGGATGTACCAAACGGTGAGTATTACACAGAAGCGGTACGCTGGGCGCAGGCAACAGGAATTGTTAACGGCGTAACCGAAACCAAGTTTGAACCGGATACATTCATTACCCGTGAACAGCTTGCGGCTATTATGTACAGATATGCGAACTCAAGCAAGCTTGATATCGAAACTCCGGGAAAGGACACAAACACACTTTCATACAACGACATTGCAAAAGTATCCGAATATGCTCGTCCTGCAGTTCATGCTTGCCTTGCGGCTGACATTTTGATCAGCAGAGACGGAAAGAATATTGCACCTTTGGAGAACGCAACAAGAATTGAAGCAGCTTATGCAATTATGGGCGTAAACCAGCTTGAAGTTGTTAAAGAAAATATTGATATAACTGCATTAGGCGGCGAATATTTTGACACAGTTTCACAAAGAGCTGTTATGACTGTTGCTGTTGAGAACAAAAACAGTGCAAAGGCTATCGTTAAGTGGTCATCATCTGACGCAGAATCAAGCGAGTGGACAATGACTTTAAAGGCAGATGGTAACAAGCTTATCTATAATGATGGTGTTGAAAAAACCGTTACATATAATAAAAATCTTGTTGCACGCGAAAAAATAGTTAAAGAAAATGTAAAAGGTTACTTCACATATAATGACGGACTTCTTTATTGGGACGGAGCTGCTAACGAGGTTTGCCGTGACTGCGTTTTTGAAAAGAGCGAAAGCCCAAGTGCAGGTTTGCCAAACCCCCTTGTTGAAAAAACAGAAGAAGAAATCAAAGAAGAATTTGGATTTACCTTCGGAAAATTAAAGAACGAAAAAGATGTTAAATTTTATGTTATTGACGGCAAAATGGTAGAAAAGATTTTTAAGCTTGATAATACAGAGATAACCTTGCGTGTTACACCTGCAATTGAGTTTGAAGATATTTCGGGAATGTATTATACATGGACAGAAGAGGACGGCAAGGTAAAGAACCGTGACGCAAAGATTATGGGTGCAAAGGACGAGAACGGTTCAGCTCAGGTGTGCCTCTGGTATGATGCAGCCCCCGGACTTATGTACTCGGCTTCTGCAACGGCAAAGGACCTTGACGGCTTTGATATTCAGGCGATAGCGGAACGGACCTTTATTCCTGTTCAGGGAGAGAAATAAAATCTGAATAAAATGATTTGCCCAACTGCCTCTTTCCGGGGCGGTTGGTTTGCTTTTGAGAAAAGAAAGGATAGGTATTTACGGATGAAAGCGTGTGTTATTCAGCCCTATTATTCCTTTGATATAAAGGATGCGGATATGTGCTTTGACAAAACAGTTGAGCTTCTTGACTCCTGCGGAGAGGATTGCGATATAATCGTTCTTCCCGAATACTGCGATGTGCCAACCGATGTGCCGTCCAAAAAAGAGTTTGACGAATGTGTAAAAAAGTATAATAAAAGGATATACGAAAAGGCGTCGGCGGCGGCAAAAAGATGTAATGCCTTTGTGTTTGCCAACTTCTCCGATAACGAGGGAAAGGGCAATATAAACACAACCTTTGCCTTTGACCGAGAGGGAAAAGAAATCGGCAAATACAAAAAAGCTCACCCTGCACCCTCCGAGGTTAAAACCGAGGAACAGGGCGGAAACGGACTTGATTGCTCATACAGTTATGAATACACGCCTCCTTATGTTATAGAGGCGGAGGGTATTAGGTTCGGGTTTATGACCTGCTATGACTTTTATGAGTATGAAGCATTCCCGCGGCTTGCAAGGGAAAATGTGGATGTAATAATCGGTTGTTCTCATCAGAGAACGGATACTCATGAAACCCTTGAAACAATAGGAAAGTTTTTGAGCTATAACACAAACGCTTATCTTGTCAGGGCATCTGTGTCTTTAGGAGAGGCCTCGGAGCTTTGCGGATGCAGTATGATTGTGTCCCCCGAAGGTAAAATGCTTGTTAATATGAAAAGCAAAATCGGCAAAGAGATTTGCGAAATAGATGTTAAGAAAAAGCATTATAAGGCGGCAGGATATAAGGGTAAGCCAAAGGCTCATTTTGAATATATTGACGAAGGCAGAAGGCCTTGGCTTTACAGACCGTCGGGAAGTATGATGACCCCCGGAGATGATGAGCTTGGTTATCCCAGAATATGTGCTCACAGAGGGTTTAACACCATTGCTCCCGAAAACAGCTTGCCTGCATTCGGAGCGGCTGTTGCCTTGGGTGCAGACGAGATAGAGTTTGATATATGGTCAACAAAGGACGGAAAGCTTATTTCCCTTCACGACCCAACCCTTGACAGAGTTTCGGACGGCACGGGCAATGTTTGGGAGTATACTTATGAAGAGCTTAAAGCCTTTGATTTCGGAGGCTGTCGTGATGAGCATTTTAAGGGACTTCAAATCGTTACATTTGAGGAAATACTTAAAAAGTTTGCCGGAACGGTTATTATGAATATCCATGTTAAAATTTGGGACAGTGAATTTGATAACCCTATGTATGAAGAGATTGCAGGACTTATTCGGAAATATGACTGCGAAAAAACGGTGTATATGATGACTGCGTCGGATAAATGCAGCAGAGAATTTCACGAAATTGCGCCCGAGATAAACAGATGTGTGGGCTTTGACGGCGACGGAGAAAATATGCTTAAAATGGTAGACCGTGCATTAGCCTTGGGTTGTAAGAAGATACAGCTATTTAAACCCTATTTTAACGAGGAAACCGTAAAATACGCCCATGAAAAGGGAATACTCTGCAATGTTTTCTGGGCGGATGACCCGCAGGAGGCACGGGATTTTATAGATATGGGCATAGATACAATTCTTACAAATGATTATTTAAGCATCAAAAACGCACTAAAAGACAGAATTCATAATTCATAATGCATAATTATGGTGCAAATTGCCATAGCGAATTTGTTTTGAACGAATTATGCGGAATATAGCGGGAGGGGCGGAATTTATTTCCGCCCGCAATAGCCTCCCCTTTTTACAAAGGGGAGGGGGACCACCGAAGGTGGTGGAAGGGTTTGTCATTTCCGCAAGCTACACGGAATATTCCATACGGGCGGCCATTGTGCCGCCCGTTTTTTGTACAAAATTTGCGGCATTATCGGATTCTGTTAAATTAAAATTCATACAAAAGCTTATACAACATTTGTGTTACAATTGTGCTATGACTATTGACAGTACAAAAATGTAATAGTAGCATAAATATCAGAAAGAATAAAAATATAATAAAAAGAAGGCGAAACAAAAATGAAAAAATTTTTAAGTGTATTGCTTGCAGTTGCAATGATTGTATCAATGCTTGCGGCAATGACAATCACGGCGGCGGCGGATGCTCCCGCAAAAAAGACAATGAATTTCGGAAGCGGTGTTATAGCGGTAAAGGATAACGTTTACTACGGCAACCAAAAGAAGTTCAGTGTGCTTTCTACAGTGGGAAACACAACCGATGCAGATGGGGCGTCGGCAATATTTAAGGATGATGCAAAAAATACGGTGGACAAGAGCAAAGCCTTGTTTGTTGCTTCGGAAAATGATTTGGCTGAAATTAAATATGACACCAATAGCCAGGTATGGGCAGGCAGTGATGCTCAAATATGGTGTAAGGGTGAATTTTATACAACAGCCGGAATTACAAATGGGGAAAAGGCACAGATTTTAACAACAAGCAAGAGAGACGAAAAAACAGAAGCCCACTCCTATTATGCGGATACTCGTTTTGATGTTTGTGAAATAGAGGATAAGGTGTTTTTATTATCGGTAAAAGAAGCAATGACATATTTTGCAACCGATGAAGAAAGAATCTTTAAGCCCGATGGCGGAGAAGAAACTCAGTGGTGGCTCCGTTCCCCCGATGAGGATACAGCTATCAGTGTCGGCTTTACATATGAAGACGGAACCGTTGAAAGTATCAATGTCAACAATGGTACTTATCACATGCGTCCGGCGTTTAATGTAAATACGACCTCCGTTTTGTTTGCATCAAAGGCGGATATTACCGACGGTGAAGTTACAAGCTATGACGGTAACGACTGGAAAGTAACACTTCTTGATGCCGACAGACAATTTGATGTAAGCAGTGCCAACAAAGCGGGAAATAAAGTAACGGTGGCTTACAGCAATGCAAAAACGGGAGATAACGAAAAGATTTCGTATATTGTAACAGATAAAGATCAGACGGAAATCAAATATTATGGAAGTCAGAGCGTAGCATCCGAAAGCGGAAATGCAGAAATAACACTTCCGGTCATGGCGGCTACAGATAAATTGTTTGTATTTAACGAACAGAACAACGGTACAAAGAAGACAAACCTTGCAAGTGCACTTAAAGAGGTTGAGCTTACATCTTCCGGATTAACTGTAACTGTTAATGTAAATGATGACAGTATGGGAAGTGTTGCAGTAAGTCCGTCAATACCAAAATCAGGTGAAGGCATAACCTTAACTGCAACTGCAAATCCGGGATATAAGTTTACAGGATTTACAAGCGGTGATGTAAAAATCTATACAAACGGCAACGAAGGTATTTTTACCATGCCGAACAAGAATGTAACCGTAGCGGCAACCTTTGAAGCTATATCACAGGAAGAACACACAATAACCGTTGTATCGAATTATCCGCAAATGGGAACGGCATCGGCAAGCGTTACTGCTGCAAAAACAGGTGATGTTGTAACACTTTCAAATTCTCCTGTGGGTGGTAACAGCTTTGTGGAATACATAAGTGCAGAAGTAAACATTGAAGGAAATGCGTTTACAATGATTGATAAGGATGTTACGGTTATAGCTGTATTTTCGGCTGATGCTTCATTTTATAAAAATGAAGCGACTCCCATACAGGCACAAAAGAACACTGTAAACGGCAATGCAGTCCTTCGCTTTATGTGGAATTTAACAAAGGCAGACGGTGCATATCTTGCAAATATCGGAGCATATATATTCTCATGGGATGCATTTAATGAGGGCTCCGAAGTAAAGCCTGCGATTGTTCTTGTATCAAAACCGAATATGGTATCGGGAAACACATTCTCGGCAGATTATATAGGAATTCCCGACGGTAAATATTACACGGACTATTGTGCAATTCCGTTTATCAACGGAACCTTCTTTGCAGAGGCTAAGCTTCTCGGAAATGTAAATACTTACAATGTTGACAGGGAAGCTGAATAAGGGGTGCAGGCTATGAAGAAAATATATGTAAAACCGGAAACCGAGCTGATTTGCGAAAGATTTGTTGATATAATACAAACAAGCGATGAAATGGTTAAGGGAGATGTACAGGGTACAGCAGAATATTTAGACGGCAATGGTATGACAGGCGGAACCGTGGGCGGAAGCGCACAATATAATATGTTCAATTAAGAAATGGGCGGCAATCGT
>JAZLFN010000045.1:0-6088 GCA_045615805.1 Clostridia bacterium
GTCTCGTTGGTTCGACTTAAAAAAGATAGCAGAAAAGATGCACATTCGTGCATCTTTTCTGCTATGGCTCCTCCAGTTGGACTCGAACCAACGACCCTGCGGTTAACAGCCGCATGCTCTACCAACTGAGCTATAGAGGAATATATTTACTTTCAACATTTCTATTATAGCAAATTTCCCTCATTTGTCAATACTTTTATTAAAATTATTTCCTTTTTTAAATTTTTTATCCGGTAACCTTTACAAAATCATCTTTTTTGTCATTCAAATGTGCAATCAACCACCGTTCCGCATCATCAATAAGCATTTCATGTCCACCGTCAAACATTTCAAAATAAACATTTGCTTCAGGATATTCCGAAAATATTTTATTGTACAAATCCAAGCCGTGATGACATGGCACAGAGTTATCCCATTTTCCCGAATAGATTTTTACTGTTGCTTGTGCTATTTCTTTTACATAGCTTACAGGTGATCTGTAATCATATTCATCTTTTGAATCTTCATATTCACCACAACATGCTGCAATACCATCGCTGTAATTCGGATTTTCAAAATACCATTTTCCCACATCGGTTATGGGAACAAACGAACACACCGCTTTCCACATTTTCGGCATATATCCTGCCATAAGCAAAGCCATATGCCCTCCTCCGCTTGCACCCAAAAGCATAATTTTACTTGAATCTATATTATAATTCTCTTTTACATATTCAACTGCATCAACGATATCCTGCTTTGCCTTTTTTGAGCCGAGAGCATCTTTGCAATCAGGGTTACTTCTTAAATTTGCACCTCTGAATTCGGGAAGAAGCAAGTTCCAATCATTCTTTATTGCCAAAGGGAGCATATTTCCTGCCTGATTAAATCTACCGTAGCTCCATGTATGCAATCCGACAAGCAAAGGCCTGTTTTCATTTTTGGATATGTAGACCAAATTAGGCTGCATTGTTCCGTCTATTGATGATTTAACAAGTATTTCTGTCATTTCTTCGTTTTTTGTGTCAATTGCTTCTGTTCGTACTTTCACTTAATTTACCTCTTTTCCGCATTATATTACGCCGTGCTTTGTTATTACTTCTCCACTTACCAAAGCAGCTTTCTCTCCGCATTCTTTTAACGAATATCCCTCTGTGTAATAGCACACAAACGCTGCCGCATAGCTATCCCCCGCACCTACGGTTGAAACCACTTTATTCACAGATTCCGCAGGAATTTCTATGATTTCTTTGCTTTCCGTATTATATATTTTAGACCCCTCTGCCCCCATAGTATATAATATAATCTTAATATTTTTATACATTTCTCCAAGGGCAAAAATATTATTTTCACAATTTGCAAATCCACAGACAGGAACAAGCTCTTCATCATTAAGCTTAAGTATCGTTGCGTTATTTAAACACTTTAAAACAGAATCTTTATCATACTGCCCATCTCTTAAATTTACATCACAAATAATCTCTTTAAAATTACAATTACCGAGTATTCCACCCAAAGTTTTTCTGTTGTTTTCGCTTCTTTGACAAAGTGTTCCGAAATATAATACATCAAAGTTTTTGATATTTTTTACATCAGGTTTAATTTCATCATAGGCAACCGGTCTTTTAATGTCATATGATGCCGACTTATCCTCATTAAGCGTAACATTACATACTCCGGTTTGAAGCTTTGAAATATTCAAAAAATCGGTTTTTACATTTCTTCCTTTTATAATTTCAAGTGTTTCTTTTCCTAAATCATCATCACCTATTGCGGAACACAAATAACTATCTGCACCAAGCCTTGCCGTATGGCTTAAAAAATTAAAGGGTGCTCCTCCTATATCCTTTGAATATTCGGAAATATCCCACAGTATTTCTCCGAAAGCAATAATTTTACTCATTTTCAGATCCTCTCTCATATAAATAACCATACTTTCTTGTCGGCATTTTCCCGATAACAGAGCCTGCATTTACCGGAATTTCCTCACAGGTATTAATGCAACTTTTAAACTCTTCCAAAAGAGAAAGCATATCTTTCTTTACAAGAACAATTACCGTCGAACCTCCGAATTCAAAATACCCCTTTTCTTCCCCTCTTTTAACAAAAACCTTATCCGGATAATTGTATATCTTACCAACCAGAAGTGCACCAACCTCCATTTGAATTATCCGTCCGAAATTTTCCGTATCGATTACGGTATATTCCCTGCTGTTTCGTATAAAAATCGGATATCTGTCCATTGCAATAGGTCTTACGCAATGAAGTGCACCTTCAATCCTTTTGTCGGCAATCACTTTTCCTCCGTCAGCATAATGATATCTGTGATAATGCGTGGGAGTGAGTCTGAATATTAATGCCGTTCCTCCTTGATACTCCTTTGCAAGATATCTGTTTTCAAGTAAATCTTTTACCGAATATTTTGTATGTTTTATGTTAAATCGAATATTTTCATCAATTGTATAAGCTGTCAGAAAGGCGTCGCAGGGACTTGTGAAATTTTCCGAAATATTATCAAAATCAACATTAAGCCTGCTTCGTCTGAAGAAATGGTTAAAACAGAAAAAGCCGTCCTTCGGAACATCAAATTCATCAAGAGAAATTTGGTGTTTCCTAACAAACGGATTTATTAAAAAGCGTGAGAAACGGCTGTTTAAAAAACATCCCGCAATTTTTGATATCCACGGCCTGACTAAAACCCACAATATACATCTTCCCACAACCGTATTATACAAAAATCTTAAAGACCGCGTTTCTTTCATTTATACCATGCCCCTACAAATAAGAATTAAAATAAGCACAAGCTCAATCAAGCCTATTGAAGCAAGTATAATTTTGCCTATAAGTGCAGGCTTTTTAAGCTTCAATGGCACCAAAAATCCCACAGCAGTAATTGTAAGTATAACAGGAACAACAAGCTTTCCTATTATTCCATACCCAAATAAAATATATGTTGCAGGAAGCAAAAGAGCGCTCATTGTAACGGGAATACCCAAATATTCTTTTCTTGCTTCCTCTGTGGTTTTCTGCCTGTCTTCCTCTAAAACATTAAAATAAGCAAGGCGAATAAGTGCGCACAATGCATAAAATATTGCGAAAACGGAAACCACGCTGTTTTTATCCATAAAACAATACATAAACAACGCAGGAAAAACACCAAAGCTTATCAAATCGCACAAGGAATCAATCTGAATACCGAAGCGCTTTTCGGAATCTGTCCGCTTTTTTGTTGATGCGACAAGTCCGTCGAACATATCACAAACCCCGGCAATCATCAAAAAGATTATCGCCCAAGCAAAATCTCCGTTTATAATCTTTAATATACCTGCCATTGCGGCAATCAATCCGCAATATGTCAATACTACAGTATAATCATAAAATCCAAGTAACTTTTTATTCATGAAACATACCTCACTAATGTTTCGGATAATAGACTGTAAGCCAAAATGCACCACGGCTTACCGAGTATAATAATCCACACAAACTTTTTCCAATTCATTTTTATAAGTCCCGAGAAGTAGCAAAAAAAATCATCGGGAAAAACAGGAAGCAGCGTTGCTACAAATAAAAATATATCATAGTATTTGCTGTTTGTAAGCTTTCCGCTCCATTTGTCATATGTTTCTTTCGAAAACATCAAAAGAACAATGTCAATTCCAAATTTTCTGGCAAGAAAGAACGCAATAATCGAGCCAATTGATATTCCGATGTAATTGCATAAAAATCCCGTAAAAGTTCCAAACATCACAGGACCGGCAATACACCCCAAAAATCCCGGTAAAACAGGAACAACAACTTGCGCCGCTTGAAAAAGAGTAAATACAATTGGGGCAAACACACCGAACTTTTTCATATATTCCTGCAAATCATTGACCGAATTGATATTTCCCGTCAGGAACAGTTTTGCCAAAACCGTAACGGTAATAAGTAAAATTAAAACCATAATGGCAATAATTCCGTTTTTCCACTTTTTCATTAAAAAATTATGCTCCTAACTTATTTTCAATCTGCACAAAACATTTTAACATATCATTTTTATATTGTCAATGAGGATTAAACATCTTTTTCGCAACAAAAATTTTCATACCACCCTGTTGCAATGTCCGCTATATGCGGAACAAGCTTTTTGATGTCCCATCCTGTGGTATTTATGATAATGTTGTAATCTTCTCTGCCACCCCACGAAGAACCCGACATAAGCTCTCTTGTGATTTTTCTGTTCTTATCAACCTTTTTGCCCATTCTGAGTATTTCCTTTTCTGAAAGATTTTCTCCGGGCCTTGCCCTTTCAATGCAACGCTTTAACTTTGATTCCGTATCCGCACAAACAAAAATTCTGAATGGATTATACTCTTTAAGTAAAATATCCGCATTTCTTCCTACGATAATACAATCCTTGTCGCGAACCGCTATATCCCTTATTACATTTGTCTGCGCTCTCAAAAGCTCGGTTTTGGACGCTTGAAGGACTGCAGGAACATGAAACGAGCTACGCACATTTATATTTACGGACGATGAAAAATTATGTGTCAGCATATACTTGGCATATTTTTCGTTTACACCGCACTTTTCCGAAATCGCAGTTACAATTTCTCTGTCGTAATACTCATAATTAAGATATTCCGCAAGCCTTTTGCCTAATTCTCGCCCTCCGCTTCCAAACTCTCTGCTGATTGTAATAATTTTCATATATGTACCTCCTGTCAATCGTTAAAAATCTTCCCGGATATTTCATAAATATCATCGAAAGAAATTTCGCTTCCGTTTCTTAAATATAATATCCTTTTCTCCTCATCAACCCGTACGGCATAGCTTTTCTGCGACACATAAGTTCCGCCGGATTTGAATTCATCGTTTTTGAAACACAAAACAGAAATTTCCGGCTGTTCTTCTATTAGCATTTTTATCATATCCAATTTTAAGTTAAGCTCTTCTTTTTCGTCGCAACTTAACTCATATCTTTCGTCTGTGTGCCGTGCTTTTTCCCATACCGCTTCATTGTATCCGCAAAGAGCCGAAAATGGTGCAAATTGTGCTGCTCGGTCGTTTACGGACATTTTCGGTCTTTTCTCTGATACATGGTGTGACATATTTATTATATCGTCATATTCCATAAAAATCAAGCTCCTTATTCCCGATTTTATAATTTCTATGCTTTATGTCCGCCGATTTGATTATTCCTTTCAATTCCCGTTGCGCCTTCTTTCAGGCTCATTCCCTTTAATACAGCGTTTTTTCCGTATTGCTTTTTGATTTTTAGCATAGCCATACGTAGTTGTTTTTCCTTATCAAGCTCGCTTGCTTCCGCATCCTTATCCTTAATTTCATTTTCGTATTCCGTTAAAAAATTAATCTGCTCATACTTATACTTTTCATCGTAATCATTTTCGGGAATTATATGGCCTGCGGTAATATATATTCTTCGTATATACAGATTTTTGTCGGCGACTCTGTCAAAAAGCTCCTTGACCGCATCACAAATAATTTTTGCAGATGATGTGTGTCTTTTTAATTCTATTGTTCCGTGAGATTTTTTCGGCACTTTTTTGCCGTAATAGTTTTCTTCTGTATCTCCTTTAAATCTTGAATTTTTAAGGTTTTCCAAATCGTAGCATACCATAAGCGTAATTGAGTCCGTCAATAATTCCTTATCAAGCAAATCAAAGGCAATGGCGTCAGCCATTTCGGTTGCAACAAGCTTTGCTCCGTCAAAACCATATGGCTGTTTTAATACCTGTCCTGCACCCAAGCTGTTTTCCTTAGACTTATATGCTTTTATATCTTCCATCTTGCACGGTTCGTATCCCCAAGCATGGTCAATCAAAAGCTCTGCATTTACCCCGAACAATTTATAGAGCAAATCTTCGTTTTTTCTTTCATTTTCCTTTCCCACAGAGCATCGTGCAATGTCGCCCATTGTATATATCCCGTTTTGAGAAAGCTTATCGTAATAGCCTCTCCCCACACGCCAAAAATCCGTAAGCGGTTTGTGATCCCAGAGCTTCTTGCGATAACTCATTTCGTCAAGCTCGGCAATTCTTGCTCCGATGAAATCGGGCTGCATCTTCTTTGCTTCAATATCCATCGCAACCTTTGCAAGATACATATT
>JAZLFN010000046.1:0-4109 GCA_045615805.1 Clostridia bacterium
ATTCAGTAAAGATGAGATAGAGAAATTCAAAGCAGAATGTATAGCAGAATATTCAAACGGAGTACGAAAGCATCAGCAATCGGCAGCATACATACTGATATTGAATACAGGAATGCGTTCGGGCGAAGAATTAGGACTCAAAAATTCCAACATAGACCTTGAAAAGAGGCAGCTACACATACGAAATGCGGTAAAAGATGTGATGAAGAGAGATGGCACAACCGCAACAGGAGGTAAAACAACCAAAATCGGCAAAACAAAAACGAAAACGAGTGTACGCACCATACCGCTAAATCAAAATGCGATAGATGCGATAATGGAATTGCGAAAAGAATACTACTTCGGAGAAGATGCCCCGCTGATATGCGATGAACACGGAGATTACACCAAACCCGTAAACTTCCGAAAGAGATATTACAGGATACTGAATGATGCTGAAATTGAAACCAAAGGATTACACTCCCTACGACATACCTTCGCAACCAACCTTGTAAACGGCGTAAAACAACCTGACGGAAGCATAAAAGCACTATCGCCAAAGCAAGTAGCAGACCTACTCGGACACTCCACATCGCAGATAACAGAAATGTACTATGTAAAGAAAGATACTGCACGGCTCAACGGGATAACAGACGGATTTGAAATTTAGCAAATTGAAAATTGAAAGTTGAAAATGGAAAATGATGCCACCACAAATTTGATATAGTGCATCATTTTTTTTGGTCATTTTTTTGATATACAAAAAAAAGGTTGACAAATCGAAAAAAATCGATATAATATATAGTGTAGCTACAATTTGTATCAAGGGAGGTGTTTGAATGGAACTTGATGAAAAGCGTACACCTGTTGTTTTCAAGGCATTATGTGATGAAAACCGTGTGCAAATATTAAAATATTTGTTGAGTGGCGACAAATGTGCCTGTAAGTTGTTAGATGACTTAAATATTGCACAATCTACACTTTCTCATCACATGAAGATTTTGACTGACTCAGGTCTTGTTGTCGGACACAAAGAGGGTAAATGGATGCACTATTCCATCTCAACAGAGGGTATTGACGTTGCCATTGGCTACCTGAACTCACTCAAAGAAAACGGATGCGCTTGCAATAACAAGTCGTGCTGTGAGAAATAAACCTTGTTTTTCCGGCACGACTATATTTAAAAACTATATATCGACAAATTTAGATATATAGATTGATTGGAGGATTTCTATGTGGCAATTCATTCAGGATGAAGTCTTGGGAATGAAGTGGATGAATCGATTGATCGGCTCTATGTTGAGTTCGTTTGGACTTGACATTGAAAGTCGGATTGGCGGTAGCGTTCAGTTCTTTCTGTATGACTGCATCAAAATTATGGTACTGCTGGGTGTACTTATCTTTATCATTTCGTACATTCAGAGTTATTTTCCACCGGAGAGAAGTAAAAAAATACTCGGTAGATTTCACGGGTTGTGGGCAAATTGCATTGCCGCTCTGCTTGGTACAGTTACACCGTTCTGTTCCTGCTCGTCTATTCCGCTTTTCATCGGATTTACAAGTGCGGGTCTGCCTCTCGGCGTAACATTCTCGTTCCTGATTTCTTCACCGATGGTCGATCTCGGCAGTCTTGTTCTGCTAATGAGCATTTTCGGCTGGAAGGTTGCTGTATTTTATGTGATTTTCGGTCTGGCAATCGCTGTTGCAGGCGGTACTCTCATCGAAAAACTACATCTTGAAAATCAGGTCGAAGAGTTTATTCGCAACGGAAAGTCTCTTGATGTTCCTCAGGAGGAACTGCATTTCAAAGACCGATGTAAATACGCCTCGTGGCAGATTTACGGCACAGCAAAAAAGGTGTTTCCATATGTGCTGATTGGTGTCGGAATCGGTGCCGTTATTCATAACTGGATTCCCGAAGAAATAGTAGTAAAGGTCCTCGGTACAGGCAATCCCTTCGGTGTACTGATTGCAACGGTTGCCGGTATTCCAATGTATGCGGATATTTTCGGAACTATCCCGATCGCAGAAGCATTGTTGGCAAAGGGTGCTCGGCTTGGTGTGGTGCTGTCCTTTATGATGGGTGTAACGACCTTGTCCTTGCCATCATTGATTATGCTCCGAAAGGCAATCAAACCAAAACTGCTCGGTGTTTTCATTATCGTATGCACAGTTGGAATTATACTTGTTGGTTATCTGTTCAATGCACTTCAATTTATAATTTTATAAGGAGGGAACTACTATGTCACTATTTGGAAAGAAGAAAGAAGCCGAGTGCGGTTGCTCCTGCGGATGCGGAACTCCCGACATTCAGGACGCACCCACTTCATTAACCTGCTGCGGCGAAAAGGTTGAAGGAATCTGTTGTATCAAGGTTCTTGGCTCTGGCTGCAAAAACTGCCACGCACTGTATGAGAACGCACTGGAGGCTGTTAAAGCTACTGGTCTTGATGTGGAGGTCGAGTATATTATTGATTTGCAGAAAGTTATGGAGTACGGTGTAATATCAATGCCGGCACTTGTTATCAATGAGCAAGTTGTTTCAACAGGAAAGGTATTGAAAACCACAGAAATTGCGAAAATTATATATCAATATCAATCATTTCAACAAAATACTAGCATATGAAGATGAATCCGAGAATGGGATGAATAAATAAACATAAAAGACACACCTTGTAAATGGAATATCACATTTACAAGGTGTGTCAAATTTTGATACGCATTAACAAAGAAAAGCAAATTTTTATTTTTGGGAGAATTAAGACGAGAATTAAAAGAAAAATATTCTCAAACAATGTGCAAAACATAAAGATGAAATCAAAAATAAAGATTAAAATTGATGATTTATTGATGATGTAGCAGACGGAATGTATGAAAATGGTTAGCAATAGATACGAAATTGATGCTGAAATTTGTAAATTTTACATGGCTCACAAGATCGGGATATGCAGAAGAATGAATGCGAAAATTAAAATTGATGCTCAAAATATTAAAAATGCAGCACTAAATTTTAATAAAAATCGGAACAAAAACAGAAAAATAAAAACGGCTCAAACGCAGTGTTTAAGCCGTTTTTCAGTGGCAGGGGTACAAGGACTCGAACCTTGGGCACATGGTTTTGGAGACCATTGCTCTACCAACTGAGCTACACCCCTGTATAAAAATATTAAATTGTCGGCACGCGGTTTTGGAGACCGCTGCTCTACCAACTGAGCTATACCCCTATGTCTTTTAACTCATAAAGTATATCACGATTTTATAATTATGTCAAGTATTTTTTAACAATATGTTAAAACTTGTTTTTTCGGCTTGTTTTTTTTAAAAGGATATGATATACTAACATAGATTGATAAAAAATCAACAATTATATTGAGAATGTCTATTATAAAATATAGGAGGACATGGCGTGAAGAAATCATTTAAAGGTATAGGAATATACTTGGCTTTGTTTGCCGTAATCGTTGCGATTTTTTCTTTGACATCCGTTCCCGAACAATCAAGTAAAGAAATTTACTCGGATTTGGTGATGAAAATTCAACAGGGAGAGGTTACCGAGCTTTCGGTTACCGAGGACATTGCAGAGGTTACATTAAAAAACGGAACAAAGATGGAAGTTGAAATTCCGGGTTATAAAACTCTTAAAGAGGATGCCGGAGCTGCTATGCAAAATCAGATTAGCGAGGGAAAGCTGAAGGTGGAAACTCCGCCTCCTTACAGTCCCCCTTGGTGGCTTACATTTTTGCCCACAATAGGACTTTTGATTATATTCATAGTGTTCTGGTTTGTGTTTATGAAGCAGTCGGGCGGCGGCGGTCGCGGAGTGATGAATTTCGGCAAGAGCAAGGCTCATGTTGATGCAGACGGAAAAACAAACAAGACCTTTGAAGATGTTGCAGGTGCTGACGAAGAAAAAGCCGAGCTTCAGGAAATAGTGGAGTTTTTAAAGGCTCCCGACAGATTCCGTGCCCTCGGTGCGAGAATACCCAAGGGTGTATTACTTGTAGGACCTCCGGGAACAGGTAAAACCTTACTTGCAAAAGCTGTTGCCGGCGAGGCAAAGGTGCCGTTTTTCTCCATATCGGGTTCCGATTTTGTGGAGATGTTTGTGGGTGTAGGTGCTTCCCGTGTAA
>JAZLFN010000047.1:0-8064 GCA_045615805.1 Clostridia bacterium
CCTGTTTTTCCGTGCATATTCACGTTGATATGCTTTCCTCTGCTCTTTGGTTTTCGCCGCATAAATCCGAGAGTATTCGTTCTGTTTCTGTCTTTCCTGTTCGGCTTTCTCAGGGGATTTTTTTGCCTGACGGCTGAGGAAAATGTCAAATGCCTTACGAACATCATCAGGCTTTACCTTATACATTTTGGCAAGCTCGTTGATGCTGTATTTTTCGCTGTGCCCGGCGGCATAAATAAGCAGCTCATTTTCTTCCGGGCTACACATTTTCAACCCTCCATTTCGTTTTGGCTATTGCATAAGCGAAATAGTCGCAACAAGCCCGGTACTGTTTGTCATTCTCCGCAACGTCACTAACGGTTTTGTCCTTGAGGTAAGCCCTCCACCCCTTCAGTGCATCACATTCAGGTGCGGCGGAAAGAAGCTTGTCCATTGCTGTAAGCTGTGCAATTCGTAAGAATACTGTATTTTGCTCGTCCATATTTTTGACCTCCTTAAAATTCGTTTGGATGTTGAGAGAAATAAGGTTGAAATCCTTTGTACGCCATAGTTTCACCTGCGTGAGCTCCGAATTTTTGCCGCAATTCAGAGCAGGTCAACCGTTCTTCTTTCCCGTCTTTGTCTATAAGGTAATTGTCGCCGTTGGTAAGCGGTTTTATTTTACCGGCCATATGTATCCTCCTTTGGCGTTTATGTTAAATGGTATGTGTGTTGGGTTTTGTCCTATGCTTCCGCCCGTTTTTCTTTAATCTCGTAAATTTTGCCGCACAACTTAACCGTGCCGCTCTCGACGGCATCTTTTTCTTTTACATACAAACCGTATGCAGCCATGCAAACGCCTGCAAAAAGTGCCGCTGTGTGTGTAATCAACAGGATGATTACTTTTAAGATTTCAAGCATTTGTTTACCTCCTTTGACTTTAATATTTATCCGTGCTACAATCACCGTGAAAGGTGGTGGTTAAATGGAAAAAATTGTTACCGGATACTGTCCGACACAGAAATGTGAGTATAGTATTTCAGTGAAATATTCAGCTGTAAGCAATCACTATTTACAGGTCGGTGCTCGTTGCGAGTACATTCTCGGGAACTTTGACAGATGCCCTATTTACAAAGAATGTCCCATAAGAGCTTCAGCACCCAGAGAAACAAACGATTAGGAAACGGAAACTCTTTGATTTTTGATTCCGATACATTTTCCATCCAGCCTTCATTTGATTTGTTGCACCAAATCACCTGAGGCTGGTTTTCTTTTTCAAATCTGTTTCCGCATAATTCCTTATCGTTTACAATTACTTCAACTTTCATTTTCTCACTCCTTTGACTTTGATACTTATCTCTGCTATAATCATCATCAGGAGATGATTGTATGACAACGCCCGCTAATGAACTGTACTTTAATAAAGCTGAAAAAAGAATAATCAAGCAATTTCAAAAGCCTGTATCACGGCAAAAGGCTGAAGCACACAAAAAAGATAAATATCAGTTTCTTTTTTATTACTCGCTCATTGGTTTTTATGATGAAGCGCATCAGTCTTATTGCCTGAACAATAAAGGCAAACAATATCTTGCATATCAAGAAGAAAAACGCAGAGACTTTTTAAAATCTTTCTTTTCACAATTTCTCTCCGGCTTTGTCGTAGGTGTTCTTGTAACCGTTGTCGGCGGAATTATACTAAACCGATTAACTTGAGAATCAGTAAAGCAATCAAAAACCCCGCTATAAATCCCCAAGCGAAAGCTCCGGGGTTTATTTTTTTGTTCACACTCTCACTCCTTTGCGTATGTGGTCGGGTGTTATGGTGGTGTAGCTTTTCATCTCATCAACAAAGCTCCGAAACATTTTCTCTTGACATTCCGCAATGCCATTGATAGAGTGGCACTCTTAAAACGCCTCACCACGACAAGAACTCCTTTAGGTAATCAGCGATTAGGCATTGCAGAACGGAAACTGCGAAAGTGATTACGTTCCCGACAGAAATATGCAGCGCAATTACATATATCGAAAGATTGCAGAGAATATTGAGTAAACAAATTTCGACAGAAGCTGGTAAAGATTGCGCCTTTGCCGGCTTTTTGTTTTGTTCCGAAGCTTTATTGATGAGATGAACCGGAGTGGTTTCCTCACTCCTTTACGTGTGTGGTCGGGTGGGTGGGTTTTTGTTGCTTTAGATTTCTAAAGTCACTTTGCAAAAAAAAACGACTCAATATTAGCTATCGGAATTGCAAGAATTTCACAAGCTCGGCTAATTTCAGATTGTTTAAATGGTCTTTTATTGTTTAAGCTAAAATTTAATGTAGTCTCGCTTATTCCAAGCCTTTTAGCAAATTCCGATTGTGTAATATTTAGTTCACGCAATTTCCCGAGTAGCTTTGAATAATCATATTTATAACTCATTTTTTTCCTCACCTCCCATCGGTATGGCTTGATTATAGCACTATAGATTTCTAAAGTCAATACTTTTTTTGAAAAATTCTTTTAAAATTCTAAAGTTTTTATTGCATTTTCTAAAGTGTTATGCTACAATTCGATTCGGGAGGTACAAAAATGGTTGATTTTAAAGAAAGATTAAAGGAAGCGTTAGAGCGCAGAAATATGACTGCAGCAGAGCTTTCCAGAATAGCAAAGGTCAATGAAGGTGCTATTAGTCAATATAAAAAAGGAGCTTATAAGGCTTCACAAGAAAATTTAGACCGTATTGCAACCGCTCTAAATGTATCAATAGCGTGGCTTATGGGTGCTGATGTACCAATGGATAGAACAGATTCATTTGATATTTTTTCACTTCCGAATATTTCCCCTATTCCCAAAATGAAGAAAGTCCCCCGTCTCGGCACTATCGCCTGCGGAGAACCTATACTTGCCGAACAGAACATTGACGGCTACGATTTAATTGACGAAAAAATAAACTGTGATTTTACGCTTGTTTGTAAGGGTGACAGTATGATAAACGCACGAATCAATGACGGTGATATCGTATATATAAGAATGCAGCCTGACGTTGACAACGGCAACATTGCGGCGGTTCTTATTGGCGAATCAGCTACATTAAAAAGAGTATATAAATATTCCGACAAACTTGTTTTGCAGTCAGAAAATCCTCTTTATGAACCGTTTGTTTATACGGGAGCTGAATTAAGCAAAATAAGAATTTTAGGTAAAGCTGTAGGATTTACAAGTAAAATATAAATCGTAAAAAGGAGTTTTGAAAATGCCGAAAGAAAAGAAAAAGAGTAAAGTCGGTTGTTTATGCGGTACTGTAATCATTATTGCTATGATTGCCATAATTGCCGTTATAGTCAATTCAAATGACGGAGGTACAACAACCTCGTCTGATGCAAATGCTGACTTAACCCAAACGGCAGAAGAAAACCACACATATAAAATAGGTGATAACGTAACTGTGCATACAAGCAGAGGTGACTATTCCCTAAAATTTACGGGTGTAAGAGAAACAACAGAACGAAATCCATACGCCGACGAAAAGCCGCAAAGAGTTGTTATACTGGAATATGAATATAAAAATATTTCATTTGATTCTGACGTTGTTGTTAGTTATCTTTATTTCCGTACATACGACAAAGACGGTAATGCTCTGACGGTTTATCCTGATACCTCAGTAAAGGCAACTACAAATATAAGTCAAGGCAAAACCGCAACGGCATCCTGTGCTTATGGACTTAACAGTAGTGATAATTTCATCACGGTTGATTTTTATGATATCACAATGCAAAGCATGAACAAGTCTGAATGTACTTTTAATCTGACTTGGTAACAAGCTCGAATTTCTATATTTTATATCTGCTAAAATGTAAAAGGTGATAACCGTGCTGAATAATAATTTTAAAGTTTCCCCTCAAACAATGGCAAGTTTTTCTAAATATTCTGATACAACATTAAAAGTAGCAAAAGCATTTATGATAATAATGAGTATTCCTATAGGATTATTAGGATTGATTTTCCTGTTAGGAGGAAGTCCCTGTATAGGCATTTTTATAATAGTTATTTGTCTATTTTTTGCTTTGCCCATCCCAATTCGATACACCAAAATACTCAAGCAACGGCAGTCAAAAGAATGGCAACAATACGTACAAGCAACTCAGTTGCCATATATACCAAATAAACAGGACTTTTTCGGTTCAAATAGTTCTTTAGATTTTACCGTAACCTCAAAAAGTCAATTATCTGATATTTCAAAGAAATATGAGTACATAAGAAAACGAGACGCTTTAAAAAACGTTTCATATGACAAACAATCAAAATTAGTCAGCATTTTTACAAGAAAATGGTATGATGTTTGTTTGAATGACTTTGTTGTGCTTGATTTTGAAACAACAGGACTGGACAAGGTATATGACAACATTATAGAAATTGCCGCCATACGTTATGTCGGAGGTGTTGAAAAAGAAAAATATGTTACACTTGTCAAGCCCGATATAGGTATTCATAACGAGGCCACCAACATAAACCACATTACAAATAAAATGCTTCGGTCTGCTCCCCCTCAAAAAGAAGCAATTCCGAAACTTATATCGTTTCTTGGTAACAGTCTGATAGTCGGTCATAATGTTAATTTTGATATAGGATTTTTAGAAATTGCCGCTCAAAGGCTCGGAATTGCTGTGAAGTATAATTATATTGACACAATGTCCATTTCGAAAAAGCTCTTCCATACGCTTACTGATTACAAGCTCGGCACAATAGCAAAAACCATTGGTATTGACACATCAAAACTGCACAGAGCAGAAGCTGATGTTTATGTATGTGCGGAAATTGTTAAAATTGCAATAGATACTTTGTCGGGGGATTTCTCCGAAACCGCTAAAATGCTGAAAGCAGTAAAAACTTCAAATATAGATTAAAAAACCGCCCGGAGCGGCAACTCCGAGCGGAAAAAGAAAAATCATTTTTTATGGTCTCTATCATATTTTTTTGAAGCCTTTTCCAATTTCTTAAAATCACAGGAAATGCCTACAATAAAATCACTCTTTTGGTTTATTACATCAAAATAAGTCATTTGCGCATGATTTAATATATCAGCTTTCATCCTGTTGCAAAGTGCTATTTGCCTTTGCAACAGTCCCCGATATTTTTCGTCCTGTTCTTTGGAAATGTCATACTCTATCAAAGCATCCTTGTGTACCGGAATCATATTATTAAAACCAAGCAATCCATATTTGCCGTTATCCAGTTTTATAATGTGTTTGCCTGATTTCATTTTTGCATGATTCGGCTTTGGTGATTCCATTGGTACAAAATAATTATAACCGCCAAACTTGAAAACAATTCCGACATACGGACGTTTCGCATGTTTGTTATATTGTACTTTGTTATCAACCCCGTGCAAATAATTAACGTACTTATCTGCTATTTTGTAAATCCTTAATCGTTCCATAACATCCTCTTACACAAAAATAGCGAGATAAATTTATCCCGCCATTTTTAAGTCCCAACTTAACGGCATGGGCTCTCCGCTTTTTTAGGTTCCAACTCACGGTATGGACTCTCCGCTTTTTTAAGGTCTAACTTAAGGCATAGACTTTCCTCTTGGGGGCGTGAAAATGAACAACATCATTTTTCACTATAGGTGCAGATAATCCACACCTATTATTATATTACCCAAATCATCATCAAAAGTCAAGAAAAATTTGATAAAAACCGCCCGGAGCGGCAACTCCGAGCGGTCACATAGGACAATCCACTCACCACATACCATATCAGGGAGGCAGATTGTGATATAATAATATCACACCTGCCTTGTCAAAGTCAACCATTTTTGAAAGCAGGTGTATTTTTATGTCAAAAATTGCCGCCGCATACATCCGTGTATCTACGGAACGGCAGGACGAGTATTCCCCTGAAAGTCAAAAGAAGCTTATTCAGGAGTTTGCTCAAAAGCACGATTTTGAAGTTCCCGAAGAATATATCTTCTTTGATGACGGCATTTCCGCAAAATCGTCAAAGAAGCGCACACAATTTAATAATATGATTGCACTTGCTAAAGAAAAACATCCCCCGTTTTGTGCTATCCTTGTTTGGAAGTTCTCACGTTTCGCCCGCAATCAGGAGGAAAGCATCGTATATAAAAATATCCTCCGCAAAAAAGGTATACAGGTAATCAGCATATCAGAACCGATTATTGACTCCCCTTTCGGCGACCTTATCGAGCGTATTATTGAATGGATGGACGAATACTATCTGATTAACCTGTCCACCGAAGTAAAACGGGGTATGACGGAAAAACTCACTCGTGGCGAAGCTCTGACGGCTCCCGCATTCGGGTACAATATAGTAAACGGCCAGTATATACCCAATGAGAACGAATCGGCAATAGTTCAGGACATTTTTAACAAATATATTGCAAACGTGCCGACAAGACAAATTGCCCTTAATTTAGCCTCACAGGGCGTTTTAAATCACAGGGGCAACCCGATTGATTACAGAGGGGTTATGTACATCCTTGAAAATCCTGTTTACATCGGTAAAATCCGATGGTCACCGGAAGGACGGGCAAGCTCGACAAGGTACAAGGGTGAAAACAAGGGCGTAGTTGTTGACGGTATTCATCAGCCGATAATCAGCACAGAAACGTGGGAGGCGGCACAAAGCAAGATTGCCGCAACACAAAAAATGTACGGTAAATATCAACGTTCCGAACAACCTGTTGAATGGATGCTCAAGGGCTTGCTTCGGTGCGGCGATTGCGGTGCAACGCTGGTCTTAGGTTCAAAAAAAGAGCAATGGGCGCAGTGTCACAACTACACAACCGCAAAGGGAAAGTGTTTTGTTTCTCATTACATTTCGATTGCACGGGCAAACACGCTCGTGATACAAAGGCTCGAAGAAATCATTATTGATAAAGATTATACCTTTGTCGCTTCCCCGTCCGTTGCTGAGTCTGTTAACTACGAAGAATTGATTCACAAAGAGAAAATCAAGCTGAATCGTGCAAAAGAGGCTTATCTGAACGGCATTGACACGGTGGAGGAATACAAGGCAAACAAGCAGCGCATTACCAAAGCAATAGAGAATTTTGAAAAGCAACGGGATGCAGAGCGTATTGAATCCGCTGACCTGGAAGAATATACGGACAAGGTTCGCTCAGTGCTCGACACCATCAAGGACCCGAATGTTTCTGAGCTTGCCAAAAATCAAGCCTTGCGGACGATAATTGAAAAAATTGTATACCGAAAACCTGACAATACGCTTGATTATTATTTCCATTGGTGATTTATCTGTAATTACAATACGCACCGCCATACTGACTTATTATGATACTTGCGTACTTCGGATTGGGGTTGGCAATTTTAACGGGGTACTGCAATTTCTTTTCATAAACAAACATTATCTGTTACCTCCCAAGTCCCAGGGCCATGGATTTTTGAGCCATGACACACCGGGGTCGCTGTTTGAATAAAGGGGTCCGCACTGTTCCTCATACTCGCAGGTGAGTTTTTCGTTCATTTCTTCGTATTTTTTATAAAGGGAAAGTGCACTCAAATCTTCAGGGTGGGTATCAAGATAAAGGTGAAGCTCCCACATTGCAAACTGTACGCTGTCAAGCTTTTGTCTGAGCATTGATTGAGTCATCTTGTACCACTTCCGAGAAAAGGCTTATCAAGACAGGGAAAAAGTGTACCTGCCTTAAGGCCTTTCATTTCGTCATAGGTATCAAGACTTGTCTGAAACGGAACATACGACATTGCAAGTTTCGGTTTTTCCGGCAAAGCCGTCATTTTTACGCCAAAACCCTCTTTGACAAAGCCCGAATGACCTTGTTTGGGCGGATAGGCGTATGAAAAATTATTCATTTTATTTTAACTCCTATATATAAATTGGCATGCCTATTACATCCTATGCAAAGACTGATTTTTCGGTACAAAGGTTTGGAAAATATACCGCCGTTCTGACCCTGTGTATCGGGGTCAGTCTGCTGTGTTGAAGTATTGGTCGCAGGATTTGTTTCTGCCATTGTTTCTCCTTTCTTACGGTAGGACAACCGTTCCCCGTTGTTTCAGATACGGGCAAACTGTATTTTGGGTATAAAAAAAGACCTTGATTTCT
>JAZLFN010000048.1:0-3356 GCA_045615805.1 Clostridia bacterium
AATCGCAAGATTTTTCGGGAAAGACGAAAAGACGCCCGATAAAGCAAAGCTCCGCCTGCTTGGCGGAGCGAAGCAATTAGGGTGTGCTTTGAGGAGGTCTGTGCATTTTGCACCAGCCCCAGTTTTATCTATATCATATCAATATCATATTCCTTAAGCCACACATTTATCATATAAAGATATGCCATAATTTGAGGGAAGTTCATAAGCTGACCGTACCACGGGCGTGTAAAAATACTGCCCTCTGTGTCAACAAGCTCTTTTACGGCAGTTTTATTTGCAATTTCCCAAATGGGAGCATTGTTGTCATTAAGCAGAGCTTTTACAAAGCCGAGTACCTTTTTTGCGTATTCGGGATGGTGGCTTTTGGGATAGGGACTTTTTTTGCGTTTTATTATTTCATCAGGTAAAACTCCGGTGAAAGCCTTTCGCAAAAGTCCCTTTTCCCTGTCCTTGTATGCCTTGATTTCCCAAGGGATATTATATGCGTATTCCATTATTCGATGGTCACAAAAGGGAACTCTGACTTCAAGGCCAGAATACATTGACATTCTGTCCTTGCGGTCAAGAAGGGTTTGCATAAACCATTTTAAGTTCAGCATGGTAACTTCCTTTATGCGACTGTCGATTTTGTTTTCATAACCCGTTTTCGGTGCCTCGGAAACTGTCTTTTTATAACGCTCATATACAAATTCGGTTGGGTTGTCTAAAAGCAGATTTTCGGCAATCAGCTTTGATTTTAGTTCCGTGTTTCCGCTCCAAGGGAAGTCATCGGCAAATAACACATCGGGATTTGAATACCACGGATAGCCGCCGAAAATTTCGTCGGCACATTCTCCGGATAGTACAACGGTATGAGTTTTTTTAACCTCTCTGCAAAATAGCAAAAGAGAGGAGTCAACATCAGCCATTCCGGGCAAGTCACGGGCAAGGGTGGCATCATATAAGGCGTCGGCTACGGCAGAATTGTCAAGCACCGCTTTTTTGTGATTTGAGCCGATGTCGTCTTTCATAATCTCTATATAATGGTCGTCGCTGTTCGGCTGAAAATATCCGGGTTTAAAATACTTTGCATTGTCCACATAATCTACGGAATATGTGGTAAGTGTTTTGCCGGATTTTTTGTATTCGGCTGAAGCAACAGAAGAAATTATGCTTGAATCAAGACCTCCCGATAAAAAGCAGCAGAGGGGTACATCGGATACAAGCTGGCGTTTTATAGAGTCAAGCAAAAGGGAGTTTACCTTTTCTCCGGTTTCTTTCGGGGAATCCGTATGCTCAAAGGCTTTTATTTTCCAATAAAATGATTTTTTAAGTCCGTCCTTGTCAAAGGTTGCACATTCTCCGGGGAGAAGCTCCTCTATATCGCAAAAGGCACTTACTCCGGGAGTGCGTCCCGGACCTATCAAAAATATCTCGGCGACGCCGTTTTTGTCAACCCGAGATGATACATTGGGGTTTGCAAGCAAAGTCTTTATTTCCGAGCCGAAAACGATTCCGTCTTTATACAGACTATAGAAGAAGGGCTTTACGCCTGCCCTGTCACGAGCCATAAATAATGTGTCTTTCTTCCTATTAAATATTGCAAAGGCAAATATGCCGTTGAGCATATCAAGACAATATTCTCCCCACTCGCAATAAGCGGAAAGCAAAACCTCGGTGTCCGAATGACCTTCAAAGGTGTAACCCGATTCAATAAGTCGCCTTCTTAACTCGTCTGCATTATAAAGCTCACCGTTATATACCATTATGTAGTCGTCACCCTTTGCGGACTTGTACATAGGCTGCTTTCCGTTTTCTATATCTACAACTGCAAGGCGGCGGTGAATTAAAACGGCGTGCCTTGAAATGTATGCTCCGCTGTCATCGGGACCTCGCCTTTTTAAGGTTTCCGACATCTTATCGAATATTCCCTCGTTTTGAGAAATGTCATTTGCAAAGTCAAGCCAACCGGCTATTCCGCACATAAAATCATTCCTTTCCCCTTAATATGTGGGTTTATCAGTATTTATTATATGCCGATTTATGCAATGTGTGTAAAGTTAGACATAAACAGGGAATTAAAACCATGGGTTTTTGTGTAGAATTTTATCAAAAAATTCATTGACATTGATTATGATAAATGATATAATAGTAACACTTGCTGTTGAGCAAGGGTATCACTTTAAGACATAAAAATTTTAAAAAAAATTCAAAAAAAGTGTTGACAAGAGAGAAATAAAGTGATATACTAACAAAGTCGCCCAGCAAAGGGCGGGATGATGTTTGAAAAGTAAACAGCGAAAAAGCGGTAATACGAAAAGTATTACGACGAATGCACAAGGTAAGAAACAAGAAACAAAAACCTTGTCAATTCTGAAAAGTTTTATAGCGAACTTTACAAAAACGTTAGTATTCGAATAAGAGCTAACAAACGAACGAGTATGTAACAGGCTTTGGTCTGATATATAACAACATAATCGAGAGTTTGATCCTGGCTCAGGACGAACGCTGGCGGCGTGCCTAACACATGCAAGTCGAGCGAGAAGTCTCTGACAGATCCCTTCGGGGTGAAGATGGAGATGGAAAGCGGCGGACGGGTGAGTAACGCGTGAGTAACCTGCCTTCAAGAGGGGGACAACATCTCGAAAGGGGTGCTAATACCGCATAACATTGCGATACCGCATGGTAATGCAATCAAAGATTTATCGCTTGAAGATGGACTCGCGTCCGATTAGATAGTTGGTGGGGTAACGGCCTACCAAGTCGACGATCGGTAGCCGAACTGAGAGGTTGATCGGCCACATTGGGACTGAGACACGGCCCAGACTCCTACGGGAGGCAGCAGTGGGGGATATTGCGCAATGGGGGCAACCCTGACGCAGCAACGCCGCGTGAAGGAAGACGGTTTTCGGATTGTAAACTTCTTTAAGTGTGGAAGAAATTGACGGTACACACAGAATAAGCCACGGCTAACTACGTGCCAGCAGCCGCGGTAATACGTAGGTGGCGAGCGTTGTCCGGATTTACTGGGTGTAAAGGGCGTGTAGGCGGGATTACAAGTCAGATGTGAAATACCGAGGCTTAACTTCGGGGCTGCATTTGAAACTGTAGTTCTTGAGTGCCGGAGAGGAAAGCGGAATTCCTAGTGTAGCGGTGAAATGCGTAGATATTAGGAGGAACACCAGTGGCGAAGGCGGCTTTCTGGACGGTAACTGACGCTGAGGCGCGAAAGTGTGGGGAGCAAACAGGATTAGATACCCTGGTAGTCCACGCTGTAAACGATGGATACTAGGTGTGGGAGGTATCGACCCCTTCCGTGCCGGAGTTAACACAATAAGTATCCCACCTGGGGAGTACGGCCGCAAGGTTGAAAC
>JAZLFN010000049.1:0-25682 GCA_045615805.1 Clostridia bacterium
GGTTAGATTGTTAGTGTATAATACTATGATATGCTGTGGTGTTATGCCATGCGTATGAGAAAGGATGATAAAAATGGATTCAAACACTAAGAAAATAACCCTTACAAGTGCAGGCTTAAAGAAGCTTGAGGATGAATTTGAATACCTTAAGACGAAAAAGCGTAAAGAGGTTTCGGAAAAAATAAAGGTTGCTTTGGGATTCGGAGATTTGTCTGAAAACTCCGAGTATGACGAGGCTAAAAACGAGCAGGCTCAGGTTGAACTTCGTATTGTTGAGCTTGAAAATATGCTTAAAAATGTTGAGGTTATAGATTCCGAAGAAATCGACAGAACCAAGGTTGGATTGGGAACAAAAGTGCAGATTCTCGACACGGATTTAGACGAAACAAATTGGTACACCATAGTGGGAGCGACAGAAGCGGACCCTACAAACGAGGACGAGATGACAATATCAAACGAATGTCCCCTTTTCCTTGCAATTCAAGGAAAAGGAGTAGGTGATACTGCGGTTGTGGATACCATTGACGGAGCCGTTGAATATAAGATACTTGCTATTGAATAATTGATTGAAAGGGGATTTGCAATGAGCGATAATAATACACAAAAGATTTCAAACGAAGAAAAAGAGTTAAATGAAGTATTAAAAATCAGAAGAGAAAAGCTTTCCGCTCTTCAGACAGAGGGAAAGGACCCCTTTGTAATTACAAAATATGACCAAACCCATCACTCAATAGATATTAAAGAGAATTATGAGAAGCTTGAAGGACAGGATGTTTCCGTTGCCGGAAGAATGATGTTCAAGCGTGTAATGGGTAAGGCTTCATTTTGTAATGTTCAGGACAGGGAAGGCAAAATTCAGATTTATGTTGCAAGAGATGTAATCGGCGAGGAAGAGTATGCCGATTTCAAGAAAATGGATATAGGCGACATTATCGGTGTCAAGGGCGATGTTTTCAAGACAAAGACAGGTGAAATTTCGATTCATGCAAAGGAGCTTATACTTCTCAGCAAGAGCCTTCAGATTTTGCCTGAGAAGTTTCACGGCTTGACAGATACCGATGTCCGCTATCGTCAAAGATATGTTGACCTTATTATGAATGAGGAAGTAAAGGACACTTTTGTTAAGCGTTCAAAGATTATTTCCTGTATCAGAAAGTATTTAAGCGAGAAAGACTTTATTGAGGTTGAAACACCTATGCTTGTTTCAAATGCCGGCGGAGCGGCTGCCCGTCCCTTTGAAACGCATTTTAATGCTCTTGATGAGGACTTTAAGCTTCGTATTTCTCTGGAGCTTTATTTAAAGCGTCTTATTGTAGGCGGTCTTGAAAGAGTTTACGAGATAGGCAGAGTGTTCAGAAACGAAGGTCTTGATACAAGACATAACCCCGAATTTACTTTGATGGAGCTTTATCAGGCATATACGGATTATCACGGTATGATGGATTTGACCGAGGATATGTACAGATACCTTGCAAAAGAGGTTGTTGGCTCTACAACTATTTCGTATAACGGTGTTGAAATGGATTTGGGTAAGCCCTTTGAAAGACTTACAATGGTTGATGCAGTTAAAAAGTATGCAAATGTTGATTTTGACGAGATAAATTCAATAGAGGAAGCAAGAAAGGTTGCAGACGAGCATCATATCGAGTATGAAGAACATCACAAAAAGGGTGATATACTTAATTTGTTCTTTGAAGAGTTCGTTGAAGAACATCTGATACAGCCCACATTTATCATGGACCATCCTGTTGAAATTTCACCTCTTACCAAGCGTAAGCCGGATAAGCCGGATTATGTTGAGAGATTTGAATTCTTTATGAACGGATGGGAGATGGCAAATGCGTACTCCGAGCTTAATGACCCCATTGACCAAAGAGAAAGATTTAAGGCGCAGGAGGAGCTTTTGGCTCACGGCGACGAGGAAGCCAATACAACTGATGAGGACTTTATGAATGCTCTTGAGCTTGGTATGCCTCCCACAGGCGGCATAGGCTACGGCATCGACCGTATGTGTATGCTCCTTACGGATTCACAGGCAATAAGAGATGTGCTTTTATTCCCGACAATGAAGCCACTTGACTAAAAAATAACTGATTATAAACTCAAAAGAGTTGCCGTTTTTCGGCAACTCTTTTTTGTGACCTTATGATAATCAAACTTTTTTACACAATAATGTGGAATATGTCTATTTACAATAATTGATCTATGTGGTAGACTTATGTAAATCTTAAACTCGGAGAGGAAGATGGTATAAGATGACAAAAGAAGAATTGGCGAAACAGGCATTTGAGGAATGTTGTTCGCCCTTGACTACGGTGCGTTACGGAGAAAAAAACAAAAGCCCATTTTGGAATTTATATTCAACGCAGTTTATGTATGTTCCTGCATTTCATTTTACAGGTATCATGGGTGTTGAAAGATACCGCTTTGATGCAATGGACGAAAAGGGAACATTGCACACCTTTGAAGCGGACGATTGCTGTGCCTTGCTTACGCCTGTTTGGAGGGATTTGCCGGAGGGGGTTGTAACCCTCAAGGTTACGGCGCTTGATAAAGACGGAAATAATTGCGCTTTGGTTGGTGCGCGCACATTTTTTAAGCTTTCGCCATTTACTGCCGATACTCTCAAGGCATCCTGCTCTTATTCGGAGTCGGCCGTTAAAGCATATAAATATGCTTTTTCTCAACCGTTTATCAGGCATTGGTTGGAGTATGGAACGCCCGATCCGTATTATGACTTAAATATTTATCCCAGCAAAATGATAAGCGCTCTTGCAAAGGCAATGATTTCTTATTCTCGCCTTTGCCCCGAAGATGCAGAAGATGCTATGAAGGTTGCAACATCTGCGGCGGATTATCTTATGTCGATTACGCCACGAGAGGGAGCTCTTGCGAATCTTCCTCCGACATATAGTGCTGATTTTTGCCCTGACCCTGACAAGTACGGCATTAAAACCTGTAACTGGTATAACGCTGTGCCGAGATTTGATATGGTTATGATGATTTATCCTGCGTCGGTAGGAAGAATGTATATTGAGCTTGAAAAAGCAACAGGTGAGAAGAAGTATCTTGATGAGGCAATGAAAATCGGTAAGTATTATCTTGAAACCGTAGAAGAAAACGGAAGCTGGTATCTTATGCGTTCAGCCTCAACAGGTGAGGTTTTAAATCCCAATTTTATTTCGCCCATGAGTAATGTGGTGCCGTTTTTGATGGAGCTTTATGAGTGTACCGGCGATGCTCGGTTTTCCGAATTGGCTGAAAAAGCCATTGAGTATGTTTTAAAAACCCAATATACAACATATAATTGGGAGGGTCAGTTTGAGGATTCCGGACTTTCGGTCAATTACAGTAATCTTACCCATTTTGATGCTGTTGCTCTTGCAAAACATTTTGCACAATACTATTCACTTGATGAAAAGCGAATGGAAATTGCAAAGGAATTAATGCGTTATGTCGAGGACCAGTTTGTAATCTGGAAGCGACCAAGTCCCTTTGCACAAGGCAATATCAACGGGTCCGGACCTTATAATACATCATTGTGGCATACCCCTTGCGGACTTGAACAGTATAATTGGTATGTTCCCATTGATTCCTCAACGGCGGCAATTGCGTTGGGATTTCTTGCTCTTTATAAAGCAGGTTGCGGAGAATTATACCTTGCAAAGGCGAGAGCATTGGTAGACCAGCTTACCAATGTACAGCGTGAAAACGGTCAAATTCCAACACATTGGATGGAAAAGGAAGATGACGAAATGTTCAATTTTTGGTTTAACTGTATGTTTTTCAGTTGTACAACTCTTGAAACAATGAGTGAATATGAGAATAAAAATACTGCCTCGTTTTGAGACAGTATTTTATTTTCAGCCATATTTACTTACTATTGTCTACCAAGTCGTGCGTCATTACTTGGTGAATCGCTTGTGAAAATTTCCAGCATAGAAAGAGCGTCGTTATAATCTGAGTTCCATCCAAATAATTTACTCTCGAATTTTCCTGCTCTCGTTTCTGTTATAAATACATTCCAATCAAGCGTGTTTACATTTAAATTGATGCCGAGCTGTTCCATATCCGCTTGCAGACAAGCGGCAATATTTTCGTTGTCCTTACTTGAACTTATGGTGTATTCCATTGTTAAATCTGTTGTAAGCTTGCCGTTGTCGTCAAATTCAAATCCTATGGAACGGAGCATTTCTCGTGCCGTGTCAAGCTGAACCGCTGGGTCATAGTATCCGGTTTCATATGGATAGGTATAGGTTTCGGTATTTTGTTTAAAAACATCGCCTTTTCCATTTTTTATTGTAGGCGGTTCCACCGAATCGGCGGCACTACCGCTTAAAATAACGGTATCTACTATAAATTGGCGGTCTATAGCACAAGATATGGCTTTGCGGAATGTTTTTGCCTCTTCCGCAGTCATTCCCTCAAACAGAGGAGAGTTTATATTGAACATAAAAAAGTATACGCTGTTTACTTGCCTTGTATGGAAATCAGGGAGCTTTGAAGCTTCGGTAAGCTGTCCTTTTGGAATTTTACTTGAAAAATCAAGGTTTCCTGATTTGTATGCATTGTAAACCGTGTCTAAATCATTTGTAAGCATAAGCTCAATTTTATCTGCAGAGATTTTGTCTGCATCGTAGTAATACGGATTTTTCTTAAGCACCATACTTTCATTATGTTTCCATGACTCAACGGTAAAAGGTCCGGATGAAATCACTCCTGCTTCGTTCGCCCATGCTCCGGGGTTGACTACTCGTCCGTTACCATCCATATAACCGGATGCACTTTCTACCTGACCTTTTTTCACGGGATAGTATGAATAGAACGCACATAATTCCAAAAAGTATGCACAGGGTGTGCTTAAGTGAACTTCAAAAGTGTTACCGTTATTTTTTGAATATATTTCAAGATTATTGGGATATCCCTTTATTACATTGAACATATAACCGTATTGTGCTCCGGTTGAGGTTTGCGCACCTCGTTTCCACGAGTACACAAAATCATCCGCTGTTAACGGGGAACCGTCAGACCATTTAAGATTGTTTTTTAATTCAAAGGTATAGGTACATTTGTCATCGGAAACAGTACAGCTTTTTGCAAGTCCGGGAACAATATTGTCATTTTCGTCTTCAAAATAAAGCCCTGCCATAGTTGTGCTTGCAACAATACCTGTATCGACTGTCGAACTAAGTACCGGATCAAGGGTCGCAGGTTCTACGCAAGAATATACCTTTAAAGACTTTGAACCGTCATCTTTTCGAATTCTTGTGAAATTCGGATGATTGCTGCTTGTAACATATACGCCTGATACGCCGGGTTTTACCAAGTATGTTGATGAAGCGTAATAAAGGGGAATTACTGCCCCTGTATCCATCAGAATATCTTCTGCTTGATGCATTAAGTCAATTCTTTTGGTAAAATCAGATTCGTTTTTAACGGAATCAATGAGGTTGTCAAATTCAGACCATTCTAATTTTGCTACTTCGCCGGGAGTGCCGGTTCCTATTTTGGTACTCGTGGTCGAACTGCAACCGCTTATAAGAGTTATACATAAAACAGCAATAATTGCCTTTAACAAATTTCTTTTCATTTTATGCAATCCTTTCATCAATATAAATAACATGCTGCAAAATGTCCGTCTTTCAACTCCTTGAGAGGAGGTGCTTTTTCAGCACACTTTTCGGAGGCATAACTGCACCTTGTGCGGAACGGACAACCTGACGGTGTATTCAAAGGACTTGGAATTTCACCTTTAAGCGGAATTCTTTTTCTTTCTTTAAGCTCATCAAGGTCAGGGGGAGATATTGCCGAAAGCAATGCTTTTGTGTAGGGATGATACGGATTGTCGTAAACCTCGTTGGTTGGACCGATTTCAACAATTTGTCCCAAATACATTACCGCAGTTCTGTGACTTATATATCTTGCAGTTAAAAGGTCATGCGTTATAAAAAGATATGACACATCTGTTTTTTTCTGAATATCGGCAAACATATTTATTATCTGTGCTTTTATTGAAACATCAAGTGCCGAAACAGGTTCGTCGCACACGATAAATGCGGGATTGAGTGCCATGGCACGAGCTATGCCTATTCGTTGACATTGACCTCCCGAGAATTCGTGGGGATAGCGAACTGACATTTCACGCCTTAAACCTACATAATCCATTAGTGCATAAACTCTTTTTTCTATTTCTTCCGATTTACATATTTTTTGAACAATCATAGGTTCTGCAATAATATCAAATATTGTCATTCTCGGATTAAGAGCAGAGAGAGGGTCCTGAAATATCATCTGTAAATCAGAAGCAAATTTATCTTCGTTTTTTTCTGTTATTTCCTCGCCGCGAAATTTTACGGAGCCCGATGTTTGTTTTAACAGCCTGACTATACACTTTCCCAGAGTGCTTTTGCCGCATCCCGACTCACCTACAAGTCCGAGGGTTTCTCCTTTATGTATAACAAATGAAACATCATTTACGGCTTTAATTGTTTTTTTGTTTAAAAAACCTCCGCCTTGATTAAAATACATTTTTATATGCTCGGCTTCAAGCAAAACTTCTTTTTCCAAAATCAAAACCTGCCTTTCGATTTATAATAAGCCTACACAGTTTGGCTTTCGGGAATTTCATTTACCCAACACGCAACCCTATGGGAATCATTCAGTAGGATTTCTTTCGGTTGCGATACGGCACATATCTTCATTGCCCGATTACATCTTGTGCAAAAAGCACATCCTTCGGGTAAGGCTTTTATATTTACAGGGGTTCCTTCAATGGGAACAAGCTTCTTTTCTGCCTTGCCGTCGGGAACTGCCATTAAAAGTCCCTTTGTATATTCGTGTTTTGGTGAACGGAAAATATCGTTTACTGTTCCTTTTTCGCAAATTTTTCCGGCATACATTATTATAATTCTGTCACAATTATCCGCAACTACACCCAAATCGTGTGTAATAAGGATTGTTGTCATACCTCGTTCTTTTGTAAGCTTTTTGATAAGTTCAAGAATTTGTGCCTGAACGGTTACATCCAAAGCGGTTGTTGGTTCGTCGGCGATAAGTATATCCGGGTCGCTTGCAAGTGCCATTGCAATAACAACTCTTTGACGCATTCCGCCTGACAATTCGTGAGGATACTGCTTTAATCTCTTTTTCCCGTCGCTTATACCTACGGTTTCAAGAAGAGAGGCTGCATATTCTGTCGGATTATCAATATCGTCTCGGTGGAGTTTTATCGATTCCTTTATTTGATTTCCGATTGTATATACAGGGTTAAGTGCCGTCATGGGGTCTTGGAAAATCATACTTATCTTTTTTCCGCGAACGGAACGCATTTCCTTTTCGGAAAGACTCAGTATGTCAACACCGTCTAAAGTTATTTTTCCGCTTATTTTGGCATTTTTGGGGAGAAGTCGCATAACAGAGGAAACAGTAACGCTTTTTCCGCTTCCCGATTCGCCGACGATGCCGAGAATTTCGCCACGCTTCACTTCAAAATCTATACCGCGTATTACTTCAACACTGTCATCCCTTGAAGTAAATGACGTACGTAAATCTTTGATTTCTAAAATATTATCATTCATACATCTTACCTCCTATTGACTGTTTCTTGGGTCAATAGCATCACGAATTCCATCGCCCAAAAGATTGAAGGACAATACAATAAGTGCTATCATAACGGCAGGACAAATGAGCTTGTACGGATAAAGCTCCATTCCCGACCTTGCTGCATTAGCAAGAGCACCAAGGCTGGGCATCGGGACCTTTACACCAAGTCCCACAAAGCTTAAATAACTTTCCGTAAAGATGGCGGATGGAACCTGCAGAGATGCGGAAACCAAAATAACACTTAAACAATTAGGAAGAATGTGCTTCCGAATCATTCTGAATTTCGGCGTTTTTATAAGTCTTGCCGCTTGTACAAAGTCATTTTCTCTGATGCTTAAAATTTGCCCTCGGACAAGGCGTGCCATTGAAACCCAATACAATAATCCAAAGACAATAAACAGACTTATCATATTTGAGCCTATTTTCCCTATAAAACCACCTCCGCCCTTTGGAAGAATTGCACCCAATACAACAGAAAGCAAAATAATTATCAGCATATCGGGGAGTGCGTAAATAATGTCAACTATTCGCATCATTATCATATCTGTTTTTCCGCCGGCAAGACCGGAGATTGAGCCGTATAATGAGCCTATTATAAATACAATAACACTTGCAAAGACACCAACCAAAAGAGAAATTCTCGTACCCATCATAACTCGTGCGAAATAATCGCGGCAAAGCTCATCGGTCCCGAAAATGTGAGGGAAAATATTTGCACCATTTGCAATTGCCGCTTGTTCTCTGACTGAATATTGGAATGGTGATAAATTTTTTGCCGTTATATCCCTTACTCCGTCTATAGAAATAATATCCTTATATCCGTATGGACAAAAAAGAGGAAAAGTAATAATCACAATCAATATAAGAAGAAGAATTATAATACTTGTAACTGCAAGGGGATTATGCATAAGGTTTCGCATTGCCACACGGGAAAACGATGTCGCTTTTGGCATTTTGTCTGCGCTTTTCTTTTCTTCGTTTGTAAGTGGCATAAACATAGATAAATCGGGTTGCATACTTAATTTTGCCATTTTGATTATCCTCCTATTCAAACTTAATACGCGGGTCGACAACTTTATATAGTATATCGCTTAACAATGTTACTGTAATAATAACAAATGCCATAAAAATCGTTGTTCCCATAATCAATGAATAGTCACGATTCATAATTCCGTTTATAAGCTGTGAGCCAAGACCGCCTATTGTGAATACGGTTTCAACTACGATACTTCCGGTAAGTACATAAGCGGACATCGGACCTATGTATGTCATAACGGGGATTGACGCATTTCTTAGTGCGTGCTTAAAAATAATCGCAAAATTGGAAAGGCCCTTAGCTTTTGCGGTACGAACATAATTCTGTTTTAACGCTTCAATAGTACCTGTTCGTGTGTAGCGAATAATACAAGACATAGGGTAGAGCATAAGAGATATTACAGGTAAAACATAACTTACATCGTCTGCACTCCACACAGGGAACCACTGAAGCCGCAGGCAGAATACAAGTATCAATATTGAAGCAACAACAAAGTTCGGAACCGATACAAATAATGTAGAAAAAAACATTATTCCTTTATCAAGAAAGCTGTCTTTGAATGCAGCGGCAAGACAACCGAGAATTATACCGAATAAAAGGGCTGCTATAATTGCTCTTATTCCGAGAGAAGCAGAGGTTTTAAAAGATTCCGTAATTATTGTTGAAATTTCTCTGCCCGTTTTAAGAGATACTCCGAAATCTCCGTGGAGTATATTTCCGATATAAATTCCAAATTGTTGGACCAAAGGTTTGTCAAGGTTATACCTTTCGTTCAGAACCTCCTTCACCTCCGGAGAAGAGGCTTTTTCCGAATCAAACGGACCTCCCGGAATGGCATTCATTGCAAAAAATGTTATTGCAATAATAACAAAAAGTGTAGCCAATGCCATTATCAGTCGCTTTAACACATAACTCAGCATATTTTGGTCAATTCCTTTCGTTAAGTTTATTCTTAAATTATACACCTGATGAAAATATATGTCAAGAAATTCAATGAATGTAATAATAATTTGAAAATCGATAACGAAGATTGGATGACGATGCCCGGAGGCACCAATGAGTGGGAGGGTGTTCCCTTTAATATTACTACACAAGGGTATAATCCTGATGGCGACGGCGAATATAAAAGAGTAGTCGTTCCCCAAAACAGGATAAATTATCATTGCTTGCCCGTTGCGGAGATTAACCAAACGGCGGATACTCTGTTTTTTATGCATACAACAGTAAATGTGTATAGTGAAATTGATTTGATTGTTGCAAGGTATGTGGTTGAATATGAGGACGGAACTACGTTCACAATACCTGTAAAAAATCAAAATGACAGTCATGATATATACACATGGTCAACAGCAGGATGGCAGCCTGTTTGGGGCAAGTTTAAGTTTTATATTATGAAATGGGAAAATCCATATCCTGAAAAAATTATTAAGTCTATCAAATTTAAGGATGGAGATATATCGAATTACAGATTCTACTCGGTATTACATTGGGTAAGAAAAAGTTGGCGTAAAATATATGAAATTCGGGTTGTTTTTTAAATTGAAATGTGTTAGAATATTAAAGTAATATATTAAACTTAAGGAGGAACATATTATGAGTTACAAGTGCGATGTTTGCGGATGGGAATACGACGAATCTGTGGGTTGTCCCGAGAACGGAATTGCTCCCGGAACAAAGTTTGATGAGCTTCCTGATGATTTTGTTTGCCCGTTATGCGGGGTAGGCAAGGATATGTTTTCTGAAAAATAAGCTTAGATGTTAAAAATCGAAACGCTTTTTTCAGCGTTTCGATTTTTTTGCTATATAATTTGATTTATAAACGATTTGCCTTCCCATAACTCGTTTTGTTTTGTGCCCAAAATATCGGCAATGGTGGGGACTAAATCCTTAATATTTATATTGTTTAATTGATTGTTTTCTTTAATTCCTTTTCCGTAAACTATAACGGGAATGGTTCTGTCACTTTTAATATTATCACCGTGATATCTGTAATGACCGCCGTGGTCTGCGGTTATAATAAAGATATAATCATCGGGCATTTTTGAGATTACTTTAAATATATTATCCCATGATTTGCGAACCGTTTCGGCATAGGATTGACTTCCCCAACCGTATTGATGACCGCCGTAATCGGGAAACGCCTGATAAACATAGGCAAATTCCACATAGTTTTCGTTCAAATATTTAATTGCATCATCCGTCAGCTTTTGAGATGAGGTATAAAAGTTTTCTCCGTCGGTTCTGAAGGAATATTCGTCGCCGTTGTAGCTGAAGCTTACGGTGGCTATTCCGGGAAGAACAAGGTCATGAAGTGAATCAAAATCATAAAACAGAGCAATCCTTTTTCCGTCATATCTTAAAGCCTCGCCTATTCCGTGAATTTGTTCTTTTGGAGGATAGAAATAATTATCCATAATAGTATGCCGTGTGGGGTCAATGCTGTGAAACAGGGAATACATTGCAGGAAGTGATACGGGAGGGAATACTGTTTTGGCGTTGAGTGTGTATGAGGTTTTGGGTAAAAACTCCCTGACGTTTTCAAATTGAGTGATTGTATCGGGCATCATTGCATCCGATAAAATCACCATAACACGTCGTCCTTTTAAAGCCTGATGCACGGACTTTTCGGAGGTCGGTTTTATTTCGTGCTTTTCGGGGAAAGCATTATAACCGACATATTCAAATTCTTTTTTGTCAAGGCTTATGTTTTCGCATTTTGCAAAAACTTCTTTTTCGATACGGTTAACATTATTTAAGTTTATTTTGCTTAAGGATGTACATCCTAAAAACGTACACATTTCAATTTGTGATAATGTGTACGGCAGTTTAACATCGAAAAGAGATGTGCAATTTGCAAATGCATATTTTGAAAGTTTTTTAAGGCTTTCGGGAAGTGAAATGCTTTCGATACTTTTGCAGCTCCAAAATGCATATTCATCAATTGATTTAAGAGAAGAAGGAAATGTTACATTATTTAAAGCTTCACAGTTATAAAACGCATATTCTTCAATCGATGTCACACCTTCGGGAATTTTTATGTTTTCAAGAGCTTTACAATTATAGAAAAGGTTTTTTTCAATTTTTGTTAAGCAGTCGGGAAGTTTAACGGATTTAAGAGATATACAATCCGAGAAAAAGCCGGTTTTCAATTCCGGCAAATAGGAGGGAAGCTTAACATTTTTCAATGAAGAACACAGAGAAAAAAGGTATATCCCCATTGATTTTACGCCTTCGGGAACAGTTATGCTTTCCAAGGATTCGCAACAAGTAAATGCATAGTCCCCGATTTCGGTTACTGAGTCGGGAATGTTAAAATGCTTTATTGATTTACATTCAGAAAATGTTCTCTTGTTGATTTTTGAAATTTTACGGGGAATATTAACGCTTTTAAGCTTTGAGCAGCCGTAAAATGCACCATCATTGATAAATTCAAGACTTTCCGGCAAATTAAATTCGGTGATGTTTATACATTCTTTAAATGCATTCATACCGATTTCGGTAACGGTTTCGGGAATTACAACGGATGTTAATTCCGTGCATCCGAAAAATGCGTCATCACCTATTTTTTTAATACCGTCGGGAATTATATACTCTCCGCTTTTGTTTATGGGACAATGGAATAGTGTGTCATTTTCAAATATAACACCGTCTTTAATTTTATATGCATTGCTTTCTCCTTCTATGTTAAGTTTATAGCAATGCAAAAAGGATTTGCTTCCGATTGATTTTAATGTGTTTGGGATAGAGATTGAGGGCAATTCCCAACACTCGGAAAAGGCATAATCTCCGAGAATTTCAAGATTTTTTGAAAGGCTGATGTCCGTAAGCTCCCCGCACCTTAAAAAAGCGTGGTGACCGATTTCGGTGACTGTGTCTGGAATATTTATTTTTGTAAGCATTTTGCAGTCATTAAATGCAAAATTGCCGATTTTTTTAACTCCTTCCGGGAGAATTATTTCGGTAATAAAAGTGCAGTCCGAAAATGCACTGTCGGAAATTTCGATAATACCGTCCGGAACAATGTATTTTCCGCGTATTTTTTTGTCGCAATTAAGAAATACCGGACCGCTTATTTGTTCTGGGTTATTCATAAAAAAAGCCTTCTTTCGATGAATTTTAAAACATTATATAACAACAATATGGAAATGTCAAGAAGTTTAGAAAAATAAAGCCGGTGTTAAGCTTGTTTGTTTCACATATGGTCGTCTGTAACATAATTGTGTTGGTTTAGGGGCATAAACAGTATTTGTAAAATACTACATAATAATCGTTTTTGATTTTCTGAATTCTTTTGGAGACATACTATATACATCATTAAAAAGGGTGTAAAAGCTACTTATATTTCCAAATCCTGCTTCAAAGCAAATATCCGTAATTTTTAAGTTTGTATTTACTATCAAATTGACTGCGTAATTCAGACGAAGCTCGTTTATGTACTGAGATAATGAAATGTCACAATATTTACGAAGTGTTCTCGCAAGGTGTTCCTGTGTTTTGCCGCTGATTTCAACCATTCTTTTAATTCCTGCGGTAAAATTCTCCGGTTTTTGCATTTTTTCGCAAGTCAATTCAAGCCATAAAGGTAAGTCGGTTCGTGCTTCGCTTTTTCGATTTAAAAAATATTTTATAAAAATATCAAGCAAAAAGCTTCTCACGCTTAACTTCTGTGCGGTAAAGTCGTTTTTGTCAATTGTGTTGAAGTTGTCTGCGGTTTTTATAAAGGCTTGGGTTTCGCCGGGTGTAAGTCTGACAATATACGGAAGCTTTGAATCGGTTAAAATTTTAATATCGGCGGCACCGTCAAGGTATGAAAGTAATGACTCGGCTATTTCGCAACTGAACGCTAAATTCATAAATTCATAATCTTTCTCATTTCTGTAAATATATCGATGAACATCACCGGGACGGATAAAAACAAGACATCCGGGTTCCAATATCTGAATATCATTATTTACGCAATGAATTATATTGCCCGAAAGAGAAAGAATAAGCTCATAATATTCGTGTGTATGAACAGTGAAATTTTCGGTTTTGCCGAATACATGACGAAAAAAGAAGCCCGTATCGGGATTAAGGTTAACACTTACACGATATACCTCTGGTTTTTGAGAAAAGGTTTCGTTTATAATATCCTTATACATATGTACCACCTCGCTTGATAATATCATTATATCATAAAAAAATAATCATTTCAACAATAGAAAAAAATTTTTTTAAATTATATAATGTTTTTATCGGAGGCGATTAAAATGAATGAAGTTAAAAAAATTGATGTTGTATCAAACACCCATTGGGACAGAGAATTCAGATTCAGCTTTGAAAAAACAAGACACAATCTGATTGTAATGATGGATACTACCCTTGACATTCTTGAAAGCGACCCGCAGTATCATTCATTTACAATGGACGGACATTCCATAATGATTGACGATTATCTTGAAATGCGTCCCGAAAGAAGGGAACAGGTAGAAAAGTTTGTTAAGGAAGGCAGACTTATTATCGGACCGTATTATACCCTTCCGGAGGAATTTACCATTTCTCATGAAGCGTTGGTCAGAAACCTCTTGCTTGGAAGAGAAACTGTTGAAAAATACGGCGGTAAGGTAGGTTCGGTTGCTTATACACCTGCATCATGGGGCCAAACCGGACAGTACCCTCAGATACTCGGTGATTTTGGTATCGATAAGATGATGTTTTATCGTGGACTTTCCCATCACGAAGCTCCTGCGGAGTACATATGGAAGGGCGTAGACGGAACAGAAATGCTTGCAAGCCGTTTTGCTCTTTATTGCAGATATAATTGGTATTATCAGGTTCACAGAGCGGTATCGAGAAACCGTGTTTGGTCTAAAGACTATAAGTGGGGAGAGTTTGACGAAACACCATACAGACGGGCAGACGGATTTGTAGGTGCTTCAATCAATTACGATTTAAAAACTCCTGTTGCTCACTATGATAAAGAAAATCTTAAAAAAGCAATACTTGATATGCTTGAGGAAGAAGACGGACATTTTACAACACCTGTTTTCCTCGGTATGAACGGACACGATATATCCGTTGCCTTCCCCAGAGAAAGCGAAGTTATAAAGGATGCCAATGAGATATTTAAAGGTGAGATAGAATTCGAGCATACAAATCTTGAAAAATTCTGGGAGGACGCATCAAAATATCTTGATAAAGATAAGATGACTGTTTTAAAGGGAGAGAGAAGAGCTTATCTTAAAGAAGGAAGATGGACATTCTTAATGCCTGCCACCATCAGCGCAAGAACGTATTTAAAGCAGGCTGACTTTAATGCATATACAAATCTTGCATACTATGCAGAGCCTTTAAATGCTATGGCTGGAAACGACAGTGAGAGATACCTTCACAGAGGCTGGAAATACCTTATTTCCAATCATACTCATGATGCAAACGGCGGATGCGCTCCCGACTGCGTATGTAAGGATATTGAATACAGATTCAGAAAAGCATCGGACATCGGTGAAATTGTTGCCGATGATGCTATGGTTGAAATTGCCAAAAACTTATCCCCCGAGGGACAGGAACAGGATGTGCTTCAGCTTGTTGTTTACAACACATTGCCCTTTGAAAGAGATGTTGTTTTGCCTCTTGATTTGGAAATTCCTCAGGAATTCGGAAACGGCTTTGAAATAGACGGAGTTAAGCTTCAGCTTATCACAAGCCAAAAATCAAGCATTTTTGTTGATAATATTTGGGATGTTCCTACGATTTTGGATAGCGTAAATCACAGAGTATATGCAAAATTTAACAAGATACCTGCATTCGGATATAAAACCTTTGAAATAAAGAAAAATCTTCATAAGTTCCTTAAAACTCCGGGAATTGCAACGGATAACAAGCTTGAAAACGATAAGCTTAAGGTTACCGTAAACGGAAACGGTACTATCAATGTATTGTATAAAGAAACAGGAAAAGAATATAAGAATCTTAACTATCTTACATCTCAGGGTGAGATAGGAAATGCGTGGAATCATAAAGCTCCCGAATTTGACAGAAAGCATAATACTTTGGGCACCAATGCAAGAATTTATATAACCGAAAGTGGTGACTTAACCGGAACAATTTGCTGTGAATATGATTTTGAACTTCCGGAGAGCTGCGAAGTAAATCCCTCGGATATTTATAAGAAAATGCCGGTAAAGGTTTACTATACATTAGATGACGGTGCGGACTTTATTAAAATTAAGGTTGAGCTTGACAATAACATTAAGGACCATTGGCTCAGAGCGAATTTCCCGACGGAAATTCAGACTGATGTATCAATTGCAGACAGCCACTTTGACATTGTAAAGCGTGATATTGAAATTCCCGATTCAACAGGTTGGGTAGAACAGGCATTTGGTACACATCCTCTCAGAACATTTGTAAGCGTAACGGACAGCAAAAACGGTTTTGCTGTTATGCCCAAGGGATTATTCGAATACGAAGTATTTGACGATAAGACAGTTGCAATTACTCTTATCCGTGCCTGCAGAATTAAGCTTGCAGTATCCGAAGAAAAGATTACCGAGCTTCCCGATGAGGGCGTACAGTGCCCCGGAAATCACACCTTTGAATATGCAATAACCTTCTATAAGGATAATTATTCAGAGCTTCCCAATAAAGCTGCCGAGTATTTTGCTCCCATTAAATGTGCGGTATGCGGAAGAGGAAAGGGAAATTTGCCTAAAGAAAACAGCTTGATTTCCATTGATAATAAAAATCTCCATACAACTGCAATTAAAAAGGCTGTTGACGGAAGCGGAATCGTTATCAGAATGTATAATCCTACAGATAAAGAACAAAAGTTTGAGCTTAAGGTAGGCAAGCCTTATTCTCATATAGAAGTTTGCAGTATGGCAGAAGAATCTAAAGAAAAAATTAACAGCAAGATAAAAATCGGAGCAAAGAAAATAATGACATACAAAGTCGTATTTTAAGGAGGAAAAGCAAATGAGTGATGTAATAGTTGCAGGACATTTGTGTCTTGATGTTATTCCTGCGTTTTATAATCAGAATAAAACAATGGAGGAATTATTTGTTCCCGGAAAGCTTATCAATATGGATAAGGTTAAAATTTCAACAGGCGGACCTGTTTCAAATACGGGAATTGCTATGGGTATATTAGGTGCCGATGTAAGCCTTATGGGCAAAATCGGAAATGATATGTTCGGTATGGCAACCCTTAAAGAGCTTGAAAAGACAGGGCATGATAAGGGTATGATTGTCGCAGACGGCGAAAATACTTCTTATACGGTTGTTATTGTTCCTCCGGGATATGACAGAATTTTTCTTCACCATACAGGTGCAAACGATACATTTTGTGCCGATGATATAAATTATGATCTTGTATCAAAGGCAAAGCTTTTCCATTTCGGATATCCGCCGTTAATGAAGCGAATGTACGAAAACGACGGCGAAGAGCTTATTAAGATTTTTAAGCGTGTAAAAGAGTTGGGCGTTACAACAAGCCTTGATATGAGTTTGCCCGATGCAAGCTCGGCAAGCGGAAAAGCCGATTGGGAAAAAATACTTACAAATCTTTTGCCTTATGTTGATATTTATGTTCCCAGTGTAGAAGAAACAATGTATATGATAAATCGTAAAGAATTTGATGCCCTTAACGAAAACGCCAACGGCGGCGACCTGCTTTTGGGACTTGATATAAATAAGCTTCAGGGTCTGGGCGAAAAACTTATTTCAATGGGCACAAAGGTTGCAGTTATCAAATGCGGAGTAAGAGGATATTATATAAGAACTGCTTCTTTTGACGGAATAGGCAAAGCAAAACCGGGAGATGTTTCAAATTGGGAAAACAGAGAACTTTTTGAAGAAAGCTTCCATGTAGAAAAGGTTGCGGCGGCAACAGGAAGCGGTGACAGCAGTATCGCAGGATTTCTTACGGCGTATTTAAACGGTAAATCTATAGAAGAAACAATCAGAATTGCTTGTGCTGTCGGCGGACAGAATGTTCAGACATATGATGCATTATCCGGAATTAAAACCTGGGATGAAACCCTCAAAATGATACCAAACTGGAAGAAGAACAGGGCTTCAATCGATGGTGATTATTGGAAATATGATACAGAAAAAGGCGTTTGGAAAGGTCAACAGGATAAATAAGCAACCTTATATGCATTAAAAAAGAAAAAAGGCAAGGGTTTCGTTGAGAAGTCCTTGCCTTTTTAGATGTCTTTGTCATATATTTTTATTCCTGCACATACAATATACAAAAAGATGTACAAATTACAAGCTGTACAAAGAAACTAAAGCCGTATTAAGCGGCGGAATGGAGATTAAAATGCCGGATTATAATGTGTATCGGGACATTGCCGAAAGAACTCAGGGAGATGTTTACATAGGTGTTGTCGGACCTGTCAGGACGGGAAAATCAACTTTTATAAAGCGTTTTATGGAGCAACTTGTTTTGCCGAACATTGAAAACGAATATAAAAGAACAAGAGCACTTGATGAGCTTCCTCAAAGCTCCGGAGGAAGAACCATAATGACAACAGAACCTAAATTTATCCCAAATGAAGCCGTTGAAATAAATTTGGGGGATTCGTCTAAATTTAATGTAAGAATGATTGATTGCGTAGGATATATAATTGACGGTGCTCAAGGATATATTGAAGACGATATGCCCAGAATGGTAATGTCACCATGGTCGGATGAAGAAATTCCTTTTGAAGAGGCTGCGGAAATAGGAACCGGAAATGTGATATCGACTCATTCAACTGTGGGCATAGTTGTGACAACAGACGGAACAATTACGGACATACCTCGTGAAAAGTATTTGGATGCGGAAGAAAGGGTTATAAGCGAGCTTAAGAAAATAAACAAACCCTTTATTGTTTTAATGAATTCAACAGACCCCGAATCGGAATACGCAATAGAGTGTGCCAAAAATCTAAGTGAAAAATTCGGCGTAAAGGTTATTCCCGTTAATTGTCTTTCTGTTTCGAAAAAGGATATAGACAATATAATGGAATGTATTTTGTATGAATTTCCCGTATGTGATACGGAATTTTATATGCCGGAATGGATTTCGTCAATGGATGATGATTTTAAGCTTAAAAATGATTTGCAAAATGCCGTTTTTGAAGTTTTTGAGGGAAGCAGAAAAATTTCGGATATTGTGGATTTATCCCATAAGCTTTGTCAGTATGATTTTATAAAAAATGCGGAAATCAGCTCGATTTATCCGGGTAAAGGTTCTGTTGAAATAAACATAAGTGTATGTGACAATTTGTTTTATGATACTGTGAAAGATAAGACGGGATTTTCCGTTGAAAACGAATGCCACTTGTTGTCAATTTTAAAAGAGCTTTCCGAGATAAAAGCAAGGTATGAAAAAATTGAATCGGCTATAGAGCAGGTTAATAATACAGGCTATGGCATTGTTTCTCCGAGCATGGATGAACTGACTCTTGAAGAGCCTGAAATAGTTAAGCAGGGAAGCCGTTTTGGTGTCAGACTTCGGGCGAGTGCTCCGTCAATACATATGATACGGGCAGATATCGAAACAGAGGTAAGTCCTATTGTGGGAACGGAAAAACAGTCGGAGGAGCTTGTTCATTATCTTTTAAATGAATTTGAAAGTGACCCGAAAAAAATATGGCAATCAAATATATTCGGAAAATCCCTTCACGAGCTTGTTAACGAGGGACTTCATAATAAGCTTTACAGGATGCCGGAGGATGCAAGGCTTAAACTTCAGGAAACATTGCAAAGGATTATAAACGAAGGAAGCGGCGGACTTATCTGTATTATTCTTTAAAATGAGATTGGAATATTTTGTAAATAATTTATGAACTATTTGTAAAATCCATTGTTAAAGTACAAGATATATGGTATAATACATTGTACAAAGGAGGTTGAGTAATATGCAAATGAATTTGCCTGATTACAACAGAGAAATTAAGGATTTATCACAAAAATGTATAAATGTTGGGAAAATTGAATCTGCTTTGTATGAAAAATTTGATGTAAAGCGCGGTTTAAGGGATATAAACGGAGATGGAGTGGTAACGGGACTTACGGATATTTCGGAAATTTATGCAAACAAACGGGAAAACGGCAAAAAAACGCCGTGTGAGGGAGAGCTTTTTTATCGCGGATACAATATAAAAAGCATAGTTAACGGATTTTTAAGTGAAAATCGGTTTGGATTTGAAGAAACTGCTTATTTGCTTATATTCGGTGAGCTTCCCAATAAAGAACAGCTTTTGTCATTTAATGAAATTTTAGGGAATTATCGAACATTGCCTGTTGATTTCGTGACGGATATAATTTTAAAAAATCCAAGCAGAGATATGATGAACACCCTGTCACGCTCTGTGCTGACTCTTTATGCCTACGACGAAAGAGCAAACGACTTGGAAATTGATAATGTTCTTCGCCAATGTCTTGAGTTGATTGCATTATTCCCTGTTTTATCTGTATACGGGTATCAGGCATATAATCATTATTACTTAAAAGACAGTTTGTTCATTCATAAACCGCAGGTTAATTTAAGTACGGCAGAAAATATTTTATATTTGTTAAGACCCGATGGGGAGTTCACTGAGCTTGAAGCTAAAATACTTGACCTGGCTCTTGTTTTACAAGCTGAACACGGAGGAGGAAACAACTCTACATTTACAACCCATGTGGTTACATCGTCAGGTACGGATACGTATTCGGCGATTGCAGCGGCTCTCGGTTCTCTTAAAGGAAAAAGGCATGGCGGTGCAAATGTAAAAGTTGCGGAAATGTTTGAGAATATAAGAGAAAATGTTGACGATTGGAACGACGATGATGAGTTGTATCGGTATTTGGAAAAAATAATAGACAAACAAGCTTTTGACAAAACAGGTCTTGTGTATGGTATGGGACACGCAGTTTATTCTCTGTCCGACCCGAGAGCAGAAATTTTTAAAGCGTTTGTTAAAAAGCTTGCTCAAAGCAAAGGCTATGAAAAGGAATACAAATTATGCGAAAAAATCGAAACAATTGCTCCGAGGGTAATATCCGATAAGAGAAAAATTTATAAAGGTGTCAGTGCAAATGTCGATTTTTACAGCGGATTTGTATATGAAATGCTTGAACTTCCGAGGGAACTTTATACACCGATTTTTGCAATAGCAAGAATTGCCGGATGGAGTGCTCACAGAATAGAAGAGCTTGTGAATAATGGAAAAATAATAAGACCTGCATATAAAAGCATTTCATCAAGAAAAGAGTATATTAAAATATCGGACAGATAAAGAAAAGTCGGAACAGAGAGATTCTGTTTCGATTTTTCTTTACATAAACATATTTGTGTGCTTGACATTAGTGTAAAAGTTATTGTATAATATGCTTGAAAAATGAAATTTATAATCTAATTTTGGAGGATAGAGCTATGCGAACATTTCGAGGCGGAATTCATCCCAATGACAATAAGGCTTTTACCGAAAAAAAGCCTATTGAAAATTTAACTCCGCCTAATGAATTAACATTTCCTGTTTCCCAGCATATAGGCGCTCCGTCAACTGTTGTTGTTAAGGTTGGAGAACACGTTTTGATGGGACAGAAAATTGCCGAGGCAAGCGGATTTGTGTCTGCAAATATTCATTCATCTGTTTCGGGAACAGTTAAAGCGGTTGAAAAAAGACTTCATCCCAACGGTACTTATACCGATAGCGTTGTGATTGAAAATGACGGTCTTGACGAAGAGGCACCCCCGATTTCGGGATATGGTAAGGATTATAAATCCAAAACACCTCAGGAGCTTATTGAAATTATAAAATCAGCCGGTATTGTGGGAATGGGAGGAGCGACCTTCCCAACCCATGTTAAGCTTTCGGTGCCGAACGAAGCAAAGATTGACCATGTAATCGTAAACGGAGCGGAATGTGAACCGTACCTCACATCAGACCACAGAGCGATGCTTGAAACCCCCGATGAAATTTTGGGCGGTTTGCAGATTATGCTGCATATTTTCGGCTTAAAAGACGGATATATCGGTATTGAGAGCAATAAACCCGATGCGATAAAGCTAATGACGGAGGAAGCGGCAAAAATTACGGATGTAAATATTCATATCGTTCCTCTTAAAACCAAATATCCCCAAGGAGCGGAGAAACAGTTAATAACTGCCGTGTGCGGAAGAAAAATGCCTCCGGGTTCGCTTCCGTGGCAGGTTGGTTGTATTGTGGATAATATTGATACTGTTGCCTCAATTTACAGGGCTGTTGTTTTGGGTAAGCCGCTTACAACTCGAATTGTTACAATGGGAGGCAGTGCTCTTAAAAATCCGTTGAATTATCGTGTCAGAATAGGTTCGCCGTTTGCATATCTGATTGAACAATCGGGCGGACTTACTAAAGAAGCGGGAAAGATTTTGATGGGTGGTCCCATGATGGGGCTTGCGGTATCCGATATAAATGTTCCTGTAATAAAGGGTACATCGGGAATTCTTGTATTAGATCAAGAATCCGCAAAGCTTGAAAAAGAAGATGTTTGTATTCGTTGCGGAAAGTGCGTTTATATTTGCCCGATGCGTTTGCAACCTAATGCTCTTGATTTGGCGGCAAGACAGAACGATTTTGAAAAGCTTATTAAGTTAAATGTTATGGACTGCATAGAATGTGGAAGCTGTGCATTTGTATGTCCTTCAAAAAGAAGGCAGGTTCAGCAAGTCAGAGTTGCAAAGACAAAGCTTCGTGCATATATGGCAAAAGAAAAGGAGGCGTCAAAATAATATGGGTAATTTATTGGTATCTCACTCGCCTCATATATCGGGTAAATCAACGGTTACAAGTATAATGCGTGATGTTATTATCGCTCTTATACCTGCTTTAATTGCCGGAGTAAGAGTTTTTGGATATCGGGCGTTGATTGTTGTTTTGGTGTGCGAAATCTCATGTGTTCTTTCGGAATTTATATGGAATAAAGCTTTAAAGAAGCCTGATACGGCAGGAGATTTAAGTGCGGTTGTTACGGGATTGCTTCTCGGACTTAACCTCCCTGCGTCGATTCCTTTGTGGATGGCGGTTGTTGGCGCTGCTTTTGCAATTATCGTTGTAAAGCAGTTCTTCGGTGGATTGGGACATAATTTTATGAATCCTGCTCTTGCGGCGAGGGCGTTCTTGCTTGCATCCTGGGCACTTTCCATGACGACATGGTTTGCTCCCGGAACATCTCTTCCGCTTTTCGGAACAGTTGATGCAGTTTCTTCGGCAACACCTCTTGCGTCTTATGCAGATGGAAATGCAAGTAGTTTTTCGTACTTAACATTGTTTTTAGGAAATCACGGAGGATGTATTGGCGAAACATCAGCACTTGCTCTTATTTTGGGCGGAATATACTTGGTTGCACGAAAAGTAATCAGAATTCGTGTGCCACTTATATTTATAGGTACAGTCGCATTGGGAACCTGGATTTTTGCAGGTCCGGGCGGATTGTTTACAGGAGATTGGCTTTATCAGATTTTGTCAGGTGGATTGATGCTCGGTGCAATATATATGGCGACGGATTATACCACATCTCCCACAACCCCCAAAGGTCAGATTATTTTCGCTTTCGGATGCGGAGTAATTACGGTCTTAATCAGAGTATGGGGCGGATATCCCGAGGGCGTATCTTATTCAATTTTGCTTATGAATATTGTAACACCTTTGATTGATAAATTTACCGCACCCAAGAGATTCGGCTTTGTAAAGACCAAAAAGGAGGCGTGCCCTGATGGAAAGTAAAAGCAGTACAAAAGAAACACTTACCCTTATGGTTAAGCTTGGTGTTATTTGTATAATAGTCGCAGGCTTGCTCGCCTTCGTAAATATGATAACAGAGCCTGTCATTGAAGAAAATGACAAAACAAACTTTGAGATTTATATGAAAGAGGTTATGCCGGACGGTGAAAAGTTTGAAGAAATAGAGAGCGATTATGAATCATCTCTAACCGGTGTTGAATGTCATTATATTTATAAAGCCACAAAAGGTGATGCTGTTTCAGGTTATGTTGTAAATACGATTTGCAACGAAGGTTACGGTGGAAATATAGATGTAATGGTTGGTATTAAACCTGATAAAACGGTGAATAAAATCAAAATAATCGCACTCAGCGAAACGGCAGGCCTCGGAGCAAAATCGGACACGCCTGAGTTTATGGAACAATACAACGGTTTAAAGAATGGTATTACGGTTGAGAAAAACAACGGCGGTAACCCCGATAATAATTCCATATCTGCAATTTCGGGTGCTACCATTACATCTAAAGCGGTTACAAAAGCTGTTAACTGTGCCCTTGATTTTGTTGAGAACGGAGGTTTTGCAAATGAATGAAATAACTCCTAAAAAATCCGTTTGGAGCACATTTTTTAACGGATTGATAAAAGAAAACCCCACATTTGTTTTAATGCTCGGTATGTGTCCGACATTGGCAGTTACAACAGGTGTAATAAACGGTATAGGGATGGGGCTTTCAACGACGGTGGTTTTGATTTGTTCAAATATTGTTATCTCACTGCTCAGAAAGTTTATACCAAATAAGATACGAATTGCATCGTATATTGTAATTGTTGCAGGATTCGTAACAATAGTTGAAATGCTTCTTAAGGCGTATGTGCCTGCTCTGTCTCAAAGTCTTGGTATATATATTCCGTTGATAGTTGTAAACTGCATTATTTTAGGCAGAGCGGAAGCTTTTGCATCAAAGAATACTGTTGTTGCATCGGCGTTTGACGGATTTGGTATGGGACTTGGATTTACTTGTTCCCTGACATTAATTGCTTCTGTTCGCGAAATTTTAGGTGCAGGAACATTCGCAGGGATTAAAATATTCGGTGAAGGATTTCAGCCTGCTTCAATTATGATTTTGCCTCCGGGTGCATTTTTAACATTGGGAATTTTGCTTGCGATAATTCTTGCTATATCGAAAAAGGTTTCAAGTAATAAGAAGGAGGCGGAGAAATAATGGTTGGTGAACTTTTAATCATAAGTATTGGTGCCATTCTTATTAACAACTTTGTGCTTGTTCAATTCTTGGGAATATGTCCGTTTCTCGGTGTTTCCAAAAAGGTTGATACAGCTCTCGGTATGGGCGTCGCCGTAATATTTGTTATGCTTTGTGCATCGGCTCTTACATGGGTTGTTCAGACATACCTTCTTGAACCCTTCGAAATAGAATATATGCAGACAATTGCATTTATTCTCGTAATTGCCGTGTTGGTTCAATTTGTGGAAATGTTCCTTCAGAAGTCAATACCTGCCCTTTATAATTCTCTTGGTGTTTATCTTCCGTTGATAACAACCAACTGTGCGGTATTGGGTGTGGCGATTAAAAATATTACTGCCTTTGGCGGAACGGATATGAGCTTTCTTAAATCCATTGTATACGGTACATCGGCAGGAATAGGATTTACACTTGCGATTATTCTCTTTGCAGGAGTGAGAGAGCGTATCGAAAGCTCGGATATCCCTGAATTTTTAAAGGGAATGCCAATCGTTTTGGTTACGGCTGCACTGTTGTCAATTGCATTTTTGGGCTTTTCCGGTCTGAGCTTTTAAGGGGGTGCGTTAAATGTCGGAAATATTAACTGCTGTCATAATAGTTGGAGGAATGGGAATATTATTCGGAATTCTTTTGGGTGTTGCCTCTAAAATCTTTGCGGTGAAGGTTGATGAAAAAGTTCCGTTGATAGTTGAGGTATTACCCGGAGCAAATTGCGGAGGATGCGGATTTGCTGGTTGTAACGCATATGCGACGGCGATTGCCGAAGGTAAGGCAAAGCCGAATTTGTGTCCGGTAGGCGGTGCCAAAGCAACGGAAAAGATTTCGGAAATACTCGGAGTTAAAGCGGAGGTACAGGATAGAATTGTTGCAACCGTTATGTGTAACGGAACCTGCGACAATGCGGTTATAAAGTATAAGTTTGACGGTGAAGCCGATTGTCATATTGCTGCACATTTAGGCGGAGGAGGAAAAGTTTGCTCCTCCGGTTGCTTGGGACTCGGAAGTTGTGTTAAGGTTTGTAGGTTTGGGGCTATGTCCATTGTTGACGGAGTTGCAAAGGTC
>JAZLFN010000050.1:0-30897 GCA_045615805.1 Clostridia bacterium
AGCCTACCAATCACCTTGATTTTAAAACCTTAAGCTGGCTTGAAGAATATCTTTTGTCCTATAAAGGGGCAATTTTTGTTGTTTCCCATGACAGATATTTTCTTGATAAAACGGTTGACAATATATTTGAAATTGAGCAGAAACATCTTAACACATACAAGGGTAATTATTCTGCATATTTAAAGCAAAAGGAAGAGCGATACAGACGGCTTTTAAAGGAGTATGAGGCACAGCAGGAGGAAATTGCAAAGCTTAATGCATATGTTGAAAAGAATATTGCAAGGGCATCCACCTCTGCAAGTGCAAAGTCAAGGCAAAAGACCTTGGAAAATATGGAAATAATCGAAAATCCCGAATTTACCCAAAAACGAATTAAGCTTAAATTTGAAAAAACAAAGGATTCTTACAAGGATGTTCTTATTGTAAATAATCTGACTGTTGCTGTGGGTGATGAGAAAAAAGAACTTTGCAGGGGAATAAATTTAGATATAAAAAAGGGTGAAAAAATTGCAATTATCGGCGACAACGGAATAGGAAAATCCTCGCTGTTTAAAATATTGCAAGGCATAATCCCATATTATGAAGGCGAAATCAAGTGGGGCAAAAATGTAAGTATCAGCTATTACGAACAGGAAAATTCCAATTTAAACTATGAAAAAAGAGCCATTGATGAATTATGGGACAGGTTCAGTCATCTTCCGGAAGCACATATAAGGCGTATGCTGGGAAGCGTGCTCCTTACGCAGGAGGAGGTTTACAAGCCTGTGGGAGTAATCAGCGGAGGAGAAAGAGCAAGACTTGCCCTTTGTATTATAATGCTTGAAAAATCAAATGTTCTGCTTTTTGACGAGCCTACAAACCATCTTGATTTAAACTCCAAGGAGGAGCTTGAAAAAGCAATGTCGGGCTTTGACGGAACGGTGATATTTATATCCCATGACAGATATTTGCTGAATAAGGTTCCGGATAAAATCGTTGAAATTACGCCCGACGGGGCTGTGGTGTATGACGGAAATTATGAGTATTACAAGGAAAGGGCAATAAAAGAGGAGCCTGTAAAGAAAAAGCCGGAGGTTAAGACGGAGGCAAAAAAAGAAAGCTCCTATCGTAGTAAGGAGCAACGGCGTGCCGATGCCCACAGAAAAATCAGGATACGGGAAATCGAAACGGAGATTTCCTATCTTGAGGATTTAAGTGCAAAGCTTGAAGAGGAGCTTTCCTCGGAAGAAGTTTATTCAAATTTTGAGTTGACACTGGAGAAATCCGCCGAGCTTGAAGAGGTAAATAACAAGCTTGAAGCTTTGTTTGATGAGTGGGAGAGCCTCTCCGAGGAGGAATAAGTCGCATAAGTCAAAAAGATGCAAATACGTATGTGTTTGCGTCTTTTTTTGTTTTATTTTCGGGTACGAAAATAATTGGGAAATAATTTATTTGTGTTAAAATATCCAAAAGATGAAAACGTTTGAAAGGAGTAAAGGGACATAAAATGGAAATGAATCTTGAGTGCCTCGGCAGTACACTTGTAGCAAAGCTTGAGGGTGAGCTTGACCAAAGCTGTGCCTCGGATATCCGTGAGCGAATTGATAAAGAGATCGCCATTCACGGAATAACCAATCTTATTATGGATTTTGACGGCGTGGATTTTATGGACAGCTCGGGCATAGGAGTTCTGCTTGGCAGATATAAGCTTATAAAGGCAAGGGGCGGAAAAATGATGATAATCAGAGTGTCGCCTCAGGTTGAAAAGATTATTGAAATTTCGGGAATAAAGTCATTGATTGAATGTGAATGACAAAAAGAAAGGTGTGATTTATTATGGATAACTACATAAAAATAGAGTTTCCCAACAAAAGCTGTAACGAAGCGTTTGCAAGAGCGGTTGCCGGTGCGTTTGCAACCCGTCTTGATATTACCGTAGATGAGCTTGCGGATATAAAAACTGCTGTTTCGGAGGCAGTAACAAATGCCATAGTTCACGGATATAAAGGAACGGTAGGGAATGTATTGATGATTTGCAAGGTGTATGGACATACCGTAGAAATTACCGTTTCCGATAACGGATGCGGCATAGAGGACGTTGCCCTTGCTATGCAGCCATTGTATTCAGGCTCCGACAGTGACGAAAGGAGCGGTATGGGATTTACGGTAATGCAAAGCTTTATGGATACATTAAAAGTAGAGTCGGAGGTAGGTGTGGGAACGACGGTAACAATGTCAAAAAACATAGGGGCAATACCTAATGAGTAAAAACCATGCCACGGATAACGCCCTGCTTTTACGCAGACTTGCAGACGGTGACGAATCTGCTAAAAATGAGCTTGTTTCCGAAAATATGGGACTTGTCCACAGTGTTGTAAAGAGGTTTTTGGGCAGAGGGTGCGAAATCGAGGATTTAACTCAAATCGGTGCAATCGGTTTAATCAGAGCCGCAGAACGATTTGACCCAAGCTATAATGTTAAGTTTTCAACCTATGCGATACCTATGATTATAGGTGAGATAAAACGATTTTTGCGTGATGACGGGATAATAAAGGTAAGCCGAAGTATAAAAGAAATCGGCATAAAAGCGGAGAGGGTAAGAGAAAAAATTATCTCGGAAACAGGAAAGGAGCCGTCTGTTGCGGAAATATCGAAAAGGCTTAATATTTCACCATCGGAGCTTTCCGTTGCCATTGAAGCGAAAAATCCGCCTCAATCAATAGATTCTAAATCGGATTGCGGTGACAGAGAAGGAAGTGCCATTATTGACAGGCTTGAGAATGAAAAAGACGAAATATCAACTATGATTGATAAAGTGTCTTTGAGGCAGATTATCACAGAGCTTGAGGAGAGGGACAGAGAAATTATTAAGCTTCGGTATTTTGTGGGTATAACTCAATCCGAAACGGCTGTGAGATTGGGAATTTCACAGGTTCAGGTATCAAGGCTTGAAAAAAAGATTTTAAAAACAATGAGAAATAAAATGTTTGAGGAATAAAAAAGAAAGTGAGGATAATAATAAAAATAAAAACAAGTGAAAGGCAGATGTATATTGTGGAGCTTTCCCGTAAGGAATACGGAGATTATCTTGATAAGAAATCTCCCGACAGTAATTTGCTTAAGGATTCGATTTGTGCGTTTTTAATCGGAGGCATTATTTGTGTTATCGGACAGGCTTTGTTTGATTTTTATAAAGGCGTTTGCGGACTTGATGAAGAGCCGGCACGAACCTGCGTAAGTATGACAATGATTTTTCTGGGAGCTTTTTTAACAGGTGTAAATCTTTACGGAAAAATTGCAAAATATGCCGGAGCCGGCACGATTGTGCCTATTACGGGGTTTGCAAATGCAATTGTATCCCCTGCAATGGAATTTAAAAAAGAAGGTTATGTTTTGGGACTTGCGGCAAAAATGTTTGTTATAGCAGGACCTGTACTGGTGTACGGAATATGCTCGTCTGCTCTTGTGGGAATTATTTATTTCATAATAAATATGTTGGGAGGCGGAGTATGACCGAGAAAAGAAAGATTGGCAGACAATCGGCGAAAATTGATAATGTATTTGTTGAGACCTATGCTTCAATCGTAGGCGAAAAGGAAGGTCAGGGACCCTTAAAGGACACATTTGATATAACTCTTCCCGATAATGAATGGAATGAAAAAACATGGGAAAAAACAGAGAGTAAAATGCAAAGAGAGGCTTTAAAGCTTGCGGCAACAAAGGGGAACATCAAGCTTTCGGAAATTGACAGGGTGTTTTCAGGAGATTTGCTTAATCAATGTATAAGTGCAGGCTTCGGGTTAAGAGAGCTTAAAATCCCATTTTGCGGAATTTACGGTGCTTGCTCTACCATGATTGAAGGTATAAGCATAGGGGCAATGACAATATGCGGAGGCTTTGCAGACAGAGTTGCGGCGGTAACATCAAGTCACTTTTGCACTGCGGAGAGGCAGTACAGAAATCCCTTGGAATACGGCGGTCAGCGAACTCCAACGGCTCAATGGACGGTTACGGGTTCGGGTGCCGTAATTCTTAAAAACGAAGGAAGCGGAATAAGGATTACGGGAATAACAATCGGCAAAATCGTTGATATGGGAGTAAAGGACGCAAACAATATGGGTGGGGCAATGGCTCCTGCCGCATATGATACAATCAAAACCCATTTTGAAGAATTTAACACATCGCCCAATGATTATGATTTGATACTGACAGGGGATTTGGGAATTGTAGGCTCCGAAATTTTAACCGATCTTTTGCAAAATGATGGCTATGATATCTCAAAAAACCATAAGGATTGCGGATGTATGATTTACGATATAGAAAAACAAGATGTTCACTCAGGCGGTTCGGGCTGCGGATGTATAGCCTCGGTTTTGTGCGGACATATCTTAAATGAAATGAAAAAGGGCAATTATAAAACCGTTCTTGCCGTTGGGACGGGCGCACTTTTGAGCCAAACCTCATCTCTTCAGGGCGAGTCTGTTCCGGGGATTGCTCATGCCGTTGTTTTAAAGGTACAGGAGGAAACAAATGATATATTTTAATGCCTTTTGGGTAGGCGGACTTATATGTGTGATTGCCCAGATATTGATTGATAAGACCAAACTGACCCCGGGCAGAATACTTGTTGCCTTTGTGGTTTTAGGTGCTGTACTCGGCGGTTTCGGGATATATGATAAGCTTGTGGAATTTGCAGGAGCAGGTGCAACGGTTCCCATTGTCGGATTCGGTAATGTTTTGGCAAAAGGGGCAATAAAGGGAGTGGCGGAAAACGGCTTTGCCGGAGCCTTATTCGGAGGAGCGCAAGCGGCGGCAGGAGGAATAAGTGCTTCAATTATTTTCGGCTTTTTAATAGCGGTGATATTTAATCCTAAAAGCAAATAAATGTAATAAAAAGCAAGGACCGAAATCCTTGCTTTTTTATTATTCGTTTTTAGTATAACATTCTTCTTGCTGCCGAGAAGTCGCTTCGTGAGCTTAACTCACTGATTTTAACAACATCGCCGGTATGAGGTGCGTGTATGTATTTGCCGTCGCCTATATACATTCCCACATGGCTCGGAGATGTTGCCGAACCGAAGAATAACAAATCTCCGGGCTGAAGATTATCAGCGGAAACGGGAACGCCTTCCTTAACCTGAGTGTAGGTTGTACGGCTTAATGAATAGCCAAGCTCTCTGAATACGTACTGCATAAGTCCGCTACAGTCAAATCCTACAGGAGTTGTGCCACCCCAAACATAGGGAGTGCCGAGATACTTCATTGCATCTGCAACCAAAGCATCACCGATTGTGCAAATGGGTGTTTCGGGAAGCTCGCCCTCAAATACCTGTATGTACTCGTTTGAAACATAACCCATAAGTCCGTCGTTGTTGTAAGCAACACAAACCCATTCGGGTTCAATCCAATTAACTCTGACCTGTTGTTTGTTTGTAAGCTCTGCCACAACGGGAGCGTCCGTTGAAGCGTATGCTCTGACATTTAATGATTCGGTGTCTACAACGCCGTAAAACTGACCGAAATCTATAGGCTCTTCATCTGCAAATGCGGGAATTGAAATCATTCCGCCAATAAGCATTATTGCAGAAATAAGAGCAATAATCTTTACAGTTCTTCTTTTAAAATTTATCAAAATAATAACCTCCAAATTTTTGAACTAATCCTTTTTTCAAACCACCTCTTTTTTCTTATACTACTTCATACATAGGGTCATTATACAACTTTTAGCGGAAAAAGTCAAGCTTTTGAGTGATTTTACAGTTAAATTCAGCAAAATTCAGAGGATGAAATTTGCCGAAACCCTTGTGGGACAAGGGCTTCAGCAAATTTTAACAAATTGTAAACAATTATGAAAAAATTGATTATTATACAGAAAAATCCTCAGAAAACACAAAAAGACGGGCAATCTGTTGCGGTAAGATTTTTATGATATTTGTATTTTTTCATGCGTGGGTTACAGTCCGGCGGTCAATTCCGAAAGATACATTTCGGCTGCCGTCCATGCATTGATTTCACCTGTCTTGCTTTGATAATCATAAAAAAGACCTTTTGAAATCATATATTTTAAAAAGCCTTCGTCAATGCGTTTGCAATCCCGTTTCATTTTGTTAAAGACAAAATCAAATGGTGTACGGTCAAAGTAACTTATAATTTCTTTGTCCGATAATCCGTCTTCTGATAAAAGCTTGCAGGTTAAAATTTCGGATAGCTTTGTTGTCATATAAAACAACACGGTGTTTGGATTTACTTTTGCATAGGATAAATCTTTAAGCTGTTCATAAGCCTTTCGGGTTCTGCCTGCTATCATACTGTCAATCATCTCATAAACCCTGGTTTCCGTGCTTTTTGATACGATAAAGTCTATATCCTCACGGGTAACTTTTGCTCTTCCGTTTAAGTAAGTCAAAAGCTTATCACATTCACTGATAAGCTTTCCCAATGAACGTCCGCTTAAGTTTATAAGGTAAGAAATGTCGCTGTTTAAAATGGTGACATTGTTCTTTTTGAAAATTTTATCAATATAGATAGACAGTTTGTTTATGGGAAGGTACGAAAAATTGACGATTTCGCCGGATTTTTTGATGAAGCTTACATTGTCGTCATGTTTTTTTTCGTCAAAGCTTTCTTCCTTGAAAATTACACAAGTGTCGGAGGGAAGCTCCGAGCAAACACTTTTGATGACTTTGTATTCGTTTGAGGCGGCATTGTTTAATATTCCCGTATTGCTAAGCAAAATAACCTTCATAGGTGACATTTGAGGAAATTGGTCAATTGCGGCTGTCACCTCGTCAACGGAAATATCATCTCCGTTGAATTTTATTACATTAAAGGCTTCTGTTCCCGGGGATACAGCCTTTTTTGTGATGTCTTGTATTTTGGTATCGAGAAGATACTGCTCCTCACCGTAAAACAAAAATATGCCGTTTAGCTTCTTGCCCTTTATTCTTTCGTTAAGCTTGTCAAGGGCATCTGTTTTGGATGGCATAGCCTCACCTCTTTTCAGTTTCGTTAATGCTTCTTATATCGCTTTCGGTCATAATAATGTCTATGCTTCCGCTTTTGTCGGTTCTCATAACGGGTATTTTTAAAGCAGAAAGTGTGTCAAGCGTCTTTTCCGACGGATGATGATAGCTGTTGTTTTCTCCCACGCTGATAATGGCTAAAATAGGGGAATTGTTTTTGAGAAAATTCCTTGTGGAGGATGTGGAAGAACCGTGATGGGCAACTTTTATAATATCAGTATCCGCAAGATTGTTGTTATCAAGAGATTTTTCGACTTTCTTTTCTATGTCGCCGGTGAATAAAACCGAGTTTTCTCCGCAGTCAAAACGAATGACGGTGGAGGAGTCGTTTACGCTTAAATCTCCGTTCCCCTCATCGGGTGCCAATATTTTAAAGGTGGTGTTATCCAAATAAATAATGTCACCGGCTTTAACCGTCTTTATTTCGCTGCCGTTTGACTCTGCCGCCTTTAAAAAAGAGGGGTATAAATCGGATTTTTTGGCATATTCGTTTATATATACGGTTTTTACGGATACATCGGTTTTAAGCAGGTCTATTATACCGCTTGCGTGGTCGGTGTGCATATGAGAGATAAAAACAGCGTCAATGTCGTTAATCCCCTCGTGTTTTAAGTAGGGTATAAGTACGCTTTTGCCGTTTAGATCGTCCCCTCCGTCTATAAGCGCGTTTGAAAATTCCTCTGTTCTGATAAGGCAGGAGTCTCCTTGCCCTACATCCAAAAAACAAACATCCGCATATCCGCGATTAATAAAGGTCACATAAAACGCACCGTATACAAGTATTATTGCCGTAATCCATAATGCTGTAAGAATAATTTTTTGTTTTTTGCTCATAGTAAACCAATCCTTCTGTAAAGCAGTATACCATATGAGATTTATTTTTTCAAGAAAATAAATTTACAATATTGTTTCAAATGTTGACGGGCAAGCTTTAATATGGTAGAATTTGAAAAAACGAGCAAAAAAGGAGAGGAAAAATGAAAGTATTTAAAGTTATTCTTGGTATTTTGTCATTGATTTGTGCAATTATTTGCATGGCAAACCCATTTACAACCGAAATCGTAGCTGCATATATTACTACGGCGTTTATCGGAGTTATGGGCATTTTCTCAATCATTGACTATTTTGTTACAAAAAAAGAAAGAAAGGCTGCCGGTCTTAAAACCGCATCCGGCGGCATAGACCTTGTTATAGGTGTTATGGGAGTGATATTCTGTATATTGGGATACTCCATAGATGGCTTTATCCCCGGGCTTATCGGTATCGCCGCTCTTATGTTTATTATTTTCTTGGTAGTAGACGGCATAACTTCAATTATATTTGCTGTTGCGGTAAGAAAAGATACACCTAAGGGTTTTTGGGTTACCAAGTTGGTTCTCGGAATACTTATGCTTTTGCTCGGTATCTGTTTCTTAGGAAATATTGTTATCAGCATTATAAGTGTAACCGCAATGTTTGGTACATTCACTGCAATCGGATTGTTCGTTAATTCGGTTTCTTTGATAGTATCGGCATTTGAGGACTAATTCAGAAAAATTAAGTAAAAAATAAGTAGTCCGTAAGGATTGCTTATTTTTTTATAAAAATTGTTGTAATATTTCATTTTATATGTTATAATAATTCTATATAACTAAATATGGTTGCATAAAATTTATTATATAATACGGAGGTAATATTATGGAAAATTCAATTAATCAGGAAGCTTTTGAAAATAACGGAAGCGTTAACATTTCCGATGAGGTTGTTGCAGTAATCGCATCTCAGGCGGCTTCTTCCGTTGAAGGGGTATATGAAATGGTAAGCGGATTGTCCGACGGCTTTGTGGAGCTTCTCGGTAAAAAAAGCTATTCAAAGGGTGTAAAAATTACAAAGGATGAAGATGGAAAGCTTGTTTTGGATTTGGGAATTACAGTTCTGTACGGCGCAAGAATCCCTGATGTAACTTGGGAGGTTCAGAGCAAAGTAAAAAGTGAAATAGAAGCAATGACCAACCTTGAGGTTAAGACTGTAAATATCGAAGTTTCGGGAATAAAGATTCCGGATTCCAATAAGCAGGAAGCGGAAGAAACAAAGGAGACCAAAGAGGAAGAGTCGAAAAAGAAAAAGTCTGTAACAAAAAAGAAGAAAGAAGCTGAACCCGAGAAGGAAGAAGGAAGCGAACAAAAGTAGTATACAAAAGATTAACACATAAGAGGAGATAACTATGAACAGACGGGAAGCAAGGAAACAGGCGTTTTTGATTTTGTTCCAGTATAAGTTCAGACCTGACGAAACAGATGACATAATTGAATATCTGTTTGAAACAAAAAATGTCGGAGAACAGATAGATTATATAAAAAATACGGTTTTGGGAACGGTTGAAAATATCGAAGAAATTGACCGAAGCCTGAATGAAGTGTCCGTTGACTGGAACACCGACAGATTCTCGTCTGTAATTCTCGCCGCACTAAGATTGGGTGCATATGAGATTTTATACAGTGAGGATGTCCCCGATGTTGTTGCCGTAAATGAGGCGGTAAACATCGCAAAGGAGTATGACGGCGAAGAGGCGGCTCCCTTTGTAAACGGCATTTTGGATAAAATCAAAGATAAGAAGTAATCACCTTTAAGAGAGGTATTTCGTAAATGATAGATGAAAAACAGGCGTTGTCCGTCACACAGGTCAATTTATATGTAAAAGAAATAATCGCAAGAGATGATATATTGGCGGATATCCGTGTAAAGGGCGAGCTGTCAAACTTTAAAGCTCATTCCTCGGGGCATATGTATATGTCCTTAAAGGACGAAAGCGGAGTTATAAGAGCCGTGATGTTTCGCTCTGCGGCGTCAAAGCTTACCTTCAAGCCTCAAAACGGTATGAAGGTTGTAGCAAGAGGCAGAGTCAGCGTATACGAGCGTGACGGTCAGTATCAGCTCTACATCGAGGATATGCAACAGGAGGGGCAGGGCGATTTATTTGTGGCATTTGAAAGGCTTAAGCAGAAGTTGTCGGCAGAAGGTCTTTTTGACCAGAACCATAAGATGCCTCTTCCCAAATATCCCAAAAAAATCGGAGTTGTTACGGCACCTACGGGTGCGGCGATAAGAGATATTATCAATGTTTTGTCAAGAAGATTTTCGTATTCAGATATTGTATTGTATCCGGTTTTGGTTCAGGGTGAAAATTCTGCGGAAAGCATTGTGGGTGCGATAGAGTTTTTTAATATGACGGATTATGCCGATGTGTTGATTGTGGGCAGAGGCGGAGGCTCAATAGAGGATTTGTGGTCATTTAACGAAGAACCCGTTGCCCGTGCAATTTATAAAAGCCATATACCCATAGTTTCGGCGGTGGGACATGAGATTGATTTTACGATTTCTGACTTTGTTGCGGATTTAAGAGCACCGACGCCGTCTGCTGCGGCAGAGCTTGTGGTTCCGTCAAAAACGGAGCTTATTGATAAGTTTAATAATGTTTACACAAGACTTTACAGGCAGGCAACGGGTATTATCGAAAAAAACCGTATGCGTTTATCTGCCTGCGAGGAAAGAACTGTATTTAAAAATCCTCTTACGGCTGTATATGACGAAAGACAGTATCTTGATACTGTTGTACATAACCTTGAAACGGCGTATAAAACGGCGGTTTCCAAAAAACAACAGGCGGTTGCGGAGGCTGCGGCAAGGCTTGACGGACTTAGTCCGCTGGGAACCTTGAAACGAGGATATTCCGTTACGAAAGACAAAAACGGCAAGGTAATAAAGTCGATTTCACAGTTGGAAAAGGGAGAAATTATCTCGGTCAGAGTTTCGGACGGCGAATTTGATGCAAGCGTGGTATGATAAATGGAAAATGGAAAATTGAAAATGGAAAATGGAAAATGGAAAATGGAAAATGGAAAATTAAGAAGGGTAAAGATTTATGGATAATAAGGCGACATTTGAAAAAAATTTAAACGAGCTTGAACAGGTAGTTAAATCTCTCGAGGGAAACGAAATCAGCCTTGATGAGATGATAGCAATGTTTGAAAAGGGAGTAACCCTTACCCGTGAATGTACAAAGGCATTAAACGAGGCAGAGCAGAAGATTACGGTTTTAATGAAAAACCGTGACAGCGGAGAGATTGAAGAACAGCCTTTTGTTCCTCATGAATAGTGAGAAAGGAGCTAAAGGTCATAAATATGGATTTTAAATCACGGTATGATGCATATTTAAAGATTGTAAATTCTCGAATTGACAAATACTTTTGCGGCGTTGATATTCCTCAGAAAACAGTTTTTGATGCTATGGAATATACCATAAAGGGTGGCGGAAAGCGTATACGCCCTGTGCTTTTAATGGCAACCGCCCATATTTGCGATGCCGATTTTGATGATGCATCAAGGGCTGCGGTTGCAATTGAATGTATACATAATTATTCTTTGATACATGACGATTTGCCATGTATGGATGATGATGATTTGCGTCGGGGAAGGGCAACCTGTCACAAGGTTTTCGGCGAGGATATTGCTGTTCTTGCAGGTGACGGTTTGCTTAATTTTGCCTTTGAAATTTTGTCGGATTATCAAGCCTTTAACAAGCTTGATTCAACCGATTTAATAGAAATAATAAAGGATATGTCAAGGGCATCCGGGGCATTCGGTATGGTTGGCGGTCAGGTGGTTGACCTTGAAAGTGAAAATCGAAACGATGTAACCCTTGACGAGCTTTTGTATTTACATAAAAACAAAACAGGTGCCATTATTGCATCTGCGGCAAGATGCGGATGCTTGTGCGGAGGCAGCCTGAATGCGAAAGCTGTATTGCCTATGATTGAAACCTATGCCGAAAAAATCGGACTTGCATTTCAGATAAAGGATGACTTGCTTGATGTAACGGGAGATACAGAGGTGCTTGGTAAAACCGTGGGCAGCGACGAAAAAAGTGATAAAACAACATTTGTAAAGCTTCTCGGTCAAAGAGGAGCGGAGGAGTATCTTGAAAAAGTGACGGAGGAAGCCAAATCGGCTATAGCTCCGCTTTCGGAAAAGGCGGATTTTTTGTACGATTTTGCAGACTTCTTGCTTAACAGAAATTATTAGGGATGTGATTTTTTGTATTTGCAGCAGCTTCTTAATAACAAGGTTTTAATGACAAGCCTGATAGCTTGGCTTTTATCCTGCCTTATTAAGGGAATAATAGTTTGTGTAAAGAATAAAAAATTGGACTTGACACGGTTTATGGGCTCCGGAGGTATGCCGTCGTCCCATTCTACCATTGTAACCTGTCTTGCGTTATGTACAGGTTTGTTTGAAGGCTTTGACACCCCTGTGTTTGCCTTGTGTTGTGTTCTTGCCCTTGTTGTAATGTATGATGCATCCGGAATAAGAAGAGCGGCGGGACAGCAGGCAAAAATTATCAATTTAATAATTGATGAATGGAACGAGAGCGACCCTGTTGAAAAACAGATAAAGCTTAAGGAGCTTTTGGGACATACCCCGATTGAGGTTTTTGCAGGTGCTGTATTCGGCGCATTATGTGCAATATTGTCCTATGCGTTTTTCGGATAAAATAATGTATAAGCTATAGATTGTTTTTGGAGCTGTAGCAAAAGATTTTTAAAAATCTTTTGCTACAGCCCTTTTTTGGGCTGGGGGGAAAATAGTGCATTTTCCACCGGCCCGGTTTTGATGTTATCTTACGATAACCATCTCCATAACCTTGTCCTCGTAAACTCTGATAAAGAGTCTTGCCTCGTTGCCTTCTTCGTATATTTCGATGTCTGCAGGTGATACAACCTGAATGTTGTTGTTTGTTCTTGAAGAATCATAAAGATATACAGTTGCATCTCCTGTTGCATAGTTCTTGATTACATCATTTACGCTTAAGTTTACGCTTCCGCTGAACTTCTTGGTTACACGTCCGTATACACAGGTCAAATCCTTTGTTATATCGTTGGAGAATTCCTTGTTTTTATTGTTGCTGTCAAACAAGAGTGTAATTCCGTCAACTTCTCCTGCGGTGTTTGAGCGATACTGGATTATATCTCCCTGAGAGAGAGGAACCGTTGAAGAACCGTTGGACTTTCTTAAAATACTCTTGTCGTATGCCAAGATGTTTACTTCTTCTCCGTCCTGCCAGCCGTAAAGTCTGTCTGTGTCCTCGTTATCCTCGTTTTGGGTTTCGCTGATATGGTCAACTACCAGAATTGAAGATTCGGGTGCTGTTGTGCCTGTGGAGCTTGTGATTATTATTGCACTTGCGATATAGTTTTCGTGAAGGTCATATACAAGCGCGTTATAGCTTGCGTCATTAGAAAGTGAGCTGCTGTTTCGTATTGAAAATTTTGTGGTGTCATTTCCGGAGTCTGCGGGAATATCGAATATTACAGTGTCGCTTCCGATTCCTGCATTACCGAGCTTTGAGGAAGCACTCTTATAAACAAGTCCGTCTTTTTTAATGTTCAAGGTAAATCTTGATTTGTTTGGTTCGCCGGTAGCGGTTCCGTCGTGAGCTGTGTCAATTCCGATAATGTTACCCTGACTGTTTGTTTCATACATTATAAGCTGAGGTGTAACGGATGAACCTCCGTCCTTAAGGGCGTTTAATACATCCATTGCCTTTGTGGAGTATGCGCCGTTAAAACGCATCTTTTCGGTACTTGTAATGATTTCGGTTGTTCCTGTTGCGGCAAAGATCTTGAATTTTGCAGTTGTTTCAAAGCCGTCGTTTTTCATTGCGTCAACAAGATAGCCGTATTTTTTGTTTCCGGGGGTGTCGTCACCTGCGGAGGCGTTTTCGTCAAAGGCGGCGATGTTGCCCTCAATGTCAAGGTAAAAGTTTCCTTTGTCACGAAGCTCTATTGTGTTGGGGTAGCTTTCTGCCTTTTTGTAAAGAGTTGTGCTGTTGCCTATGCGATAGCCTTTTTCGGTTATTTCGTTTACGGTTCCGTTTATTGAAGCGTCAGAAACATAAGCCTTGATTAAAAGCTTGTCGTCGCTTATGGTGTAAGAAATAACATTCCATTCCTTTAAGTCTGCCAATTCGATATCTTCACCGTTTTTGATAAGGTCATATTTTACTTCCGAATTGTTTTCGTCAAATATAAGTGAGCCGTTTAAATACTTGTCCGTTACTCTGCCTGTTACCGTTGATACGGTGTCAACCACGATATTCGTAAAGTGATTTACAAATATAATGTCATAAATTCCGTTGGTGTCGGAGTCGAGCATAATCACATTACCCGATTTGGGAATAAGCTGTTCGTTTGATACGGCTTCTTTGAATTTGCCGTTGTAGATGAATGTTGCATCTCCGGCAATCTGAACCGTTCTTGTGTTTCTGTCGGTATCGTTTGCCCAATATTCAAAGGTTCTTGTAGAAGCTTCGTCTCCTGTTACGGATACAATGTCCTTTGCGGGAACGGTAATGGATTTATTCTTGTTGCTCTGTTCGCGAACATCTATAAGTGTTTTTTCGTCGGTGGTTTTGTCTATTCTTGCATAGTACAAAACATTGTAGCCCAGCTTGTGTCTTGCGTTGCTTTCCCCTTCCAGGAAAATGTTGTTGTCAATTCTTATGCGGTCGTCTGCCGTGGTGTTTCCGCCGGTAAGAGTTGTTTCCGAGGTTCCCGTTATCTGACCGTAACCCTTTTCAACATTTAATTTGTCGTAAAGTAGGGTTTTGTCAACGACTTCATAAGAAATCTGTGAGCCGTAGCCAACCTGTTCCATAAGATTTACGGTAAGAGAATTAAAGATAAGCTGTGCTATATCTCCACGGGTTGCAGGTGCTTCCGTTGAGCCGTCAACTCCTCGCAAAATCTGATTTGATGAGGCGATATAAAGATAACCTGCAGGGTATCCGCCTCTTTCGTTGGCGGCAGGCTCATAACCCAAAGCTCTGACGATAATTGCAACAGCTTCCTGAAGTGTTACGGGGTCGTCGGGTCTGAAGGTTCCCACATCGTCACCAATTACCATTTTTTGCTGGTCGGCCACATTGATGGCACCTGTTGCCCAGTGGTCAGCCGGAACATCGGGGAAACGTGTTACTCCGTTTGAGTTTAAAACGATATCTTCAAGACCTACGGAATAAGTGGCAACCTTTGCCATTTCACTTCTTATAATTGGGTCGTTGGGTCTGAAGGCTCCGTCCTCGGCATCGCCTACCATAATACCGAGAGCACCCAAAAGCTCTGCGGCCTCTTCGTATTTGGTGCCTGCAATGTCATCTGCGAGGCTTACAACCATAGAGCTGTACCTTGAAGCCCCCGGGATTTCGGGAATGGGGGAGGTAGCCATTTTATTGTTTTTGGTGTTGTTGTCCTCTACGGTTGCCGAATTGTTGTTTTGAAAATTCTCAAGCATTTCCGTTATGTCCGTGCCTGATATATTGCTTATATTTCCGCTTCCATCGGTGGGTATACCGGGAGCGGAATAGATTTCTCCCGATACAGGTATATAGTCATCGGGTATAGAATATTCTGTTGCCGACACGACTGTTGCAGCGGATAAAAGCATACAAAATGCCAGAAACAGCGGAATAGTCTTTTTTAACATATCTTTTCCTCCTGAATAGTATATTTTTTCATTTTTCAGTTTTTTGCTATTTACGATGTTATTTTGCACGGCATATAAAAAAATACTCCGCAAATAATATGGTATGTATGGCAAAAAAAGTATGAAAAAAAATAAAAAAATTTCAAATAAAGTGTTGAATTATTTTAATACATATGGTATAGTATAAAATATAAAAGCGGAATATTATGTGGTTTTTATAAAAATAAAGATTTTCAGGAGGAATGAAAATGAAGAAATTTAAGCTTATTTCGATTGTATTGTGCCTGACATTGATTATGTCAAGCATCTCAATGGCGGTAATGGCACTGACATTTAACGATGTTGACAGTGACCCTACTGTTTCGTGGGCAAAGGATTCGATTTACAAAATGGTAAATGCAGGCTATATAAAGGGATATGAGGACCAAACCTTCAGACCTGCAAAGTCGATTTCGAAAATCGAATGTCTTATACTTATGGCGAGAATGCTCGGATATGAAGAACCCGATTTTGCAGACACGGTAAAGCGTGCAAAGAATATGCACAAGTCCACCGTGAACAAGTATAACACTACATATGTAGGTGAGCTTTGCTATCTTATGTATTGCGGAATTATTACCGAGCAGGATCTTGTTGACTATGCTTCGTCCTCAAATGCGAATACGCCCCTTTTGAGATATCAATCGGCAATTTTGATGTCAAAGCTTTTGGGTGCGGATACAGAAGCACAAGCGTTCAGCGTTACAAATCCCACATATGCAGATGACGATTCAATACCTCGTGCAGCAAAACCGTATGTTGAATATGTTTCTGCAAACGGTATTATGAACGGTATGGACAAAACTGCCGACGGAAGACCGCAGTTCTCACCCGTAACATCACTTACCCGTGCTCAGATGGCAACCTTGCTTGCAAGAGTAATGGATAAGATGGAGATGGATGTTGTTGCAGGTATAGTAGATGATGTTACATCGAATACTATCACAATAGACGGCATAAAGGCAAAAATCTATCCCGGAACAATTGTTTATCTTGATGAAGAAGAATCCAGACTTTCTCAGATTTCCGAGGGAAGCGATGCTGTTATGTTGGTTGTAACGGGCAGGGCACTTATTATCTGTGCTGAAGAAACTGATGAAACAATGTCGATATACGGAAAAATTTCAGGTGTTTCGACAAGCTCAAGCGGCAGAACGATTGTTATTGCGGACCCCGAAAATGCAAAAGATACGGCTACATATGATGTAAGTGAAAATTGTAAGGTTACCATAGCAGGCTCCAAGGCGAATTATGAAGACCTTAAAAAAGATCAGTTTATAAAGCTTACCATATCAGGCTCAAAGGTTACATATATTGAAACAGCAGATACAAATTTTGAAGCAGAGGGTATCTTGGAAGAGGTTACATATGACGATTATGACCACGTATTCTTCGTTGTAAAGGATGCCAAGACAGAAGCGAGAGAAACATATGTTGCATCTTCAAAGGGCTATACCGTAATAAGAGATGATGTTGAGGACGATGTTAAGGCGCTTACGGCGGGCGATACAGTTACACTCAAGCTTTCATACGGCAAGGTTACAAAGATTACGGCTGTAAGTAAGAGTGAAAGCTTTAAGGGACTTTTGAAGGAGATTATTATTTCAAGCGAGCCTGCAATTACGGTTGTAATTGACGGTGAGGAGCACAGATATAAGTTCCGTCCCGGTGCGAAAATTTCAGTTGCAGGTGCAACCTCCGATATTTACGGATTGCGTCCCAATGTTACCGTAACGGGTAAGCTTGACAGCAACGAGGTTAAAACACTTTCAACTTCGACTGCCGAGATAGGAACAAACGGAGAATTTTCGGGAACGGTTACAAGTAAAAATACAAGCTATAAGGTTATAAACATTAAGGATAAAGACGGAAATATTCAGAATGTATACTATAACGGAAGCACAACATTTTTGAACACAAAGGGCGAAGCAACATCTGTTAAGTCATTAGAGGTAGGTTCATCTGTTTCCGTTACGGGAGTAGACAAAAACGGCTTGTTTGAAGCAACGATTATCATATTGAAATAATGGCATAAATATCAAAGATGGGTTGTAGCGAAAGCTACAGCCCATCTTTTTGCGTTATTTATTTTGAGATATGCACCTTATAGGTTTGCTTTCCGAGTATTAAGGTATCTCCTGAGGATAACGGTGTTTTTTCCGAGATCATTTCGCCGTTTATAATGGTTCCGTTGGTTGAATCTAAATCCTCTATAAATACTTCGTTATCGGTTCTTGAAATAAGACAATGCTTGCCGGATACAGAGTTGTCGGAAATAAAAATATCATTTGCAGGCTTTCTTCCTATTGTAATGCTTGTTTGAAGCTCTGCCATTTTCAAATCCATTGAATTTATTCCGCTTAAGGTGATTTTAATTATCTGATTTGACGGTTCTTTTTCTTCGGCTTTTTCTTCTTTCGGAGCTTCTGCCGATGTTTCATCGGGGGATTCTTCGGCAATTTCTGTCTGTGCATCAACAGGAGCTTCTTCGGCATCTTTGCTTGCTTCCGATTCCTCGGGTTTTTTGTCATTTTCGGCTTTGTCTGATTTTTTTGACTCTTCAGATTCTTCCGCATCTTCGACTTCTTCGGCTTCGTCCGTTTCTTCGGGTTCTTCGGATTCTTCGGATTTGTCTATGTCGTCTTCGGCATCTTCGGATTCTTCGGAAATTTCTTCGCCGCCGTCAAGTGATTCTTCGTTTTCGGGAATATAGTAAGATTCTTCCTCGGGTTCATCCTTGTGTTTTGTCTTAATGTAGAAAGAAATAAGAACGAATATGAATCCAAGAACAAAGAGAGCTATTCCGGCGTAAACTATGTAATTGATAATTTCCACCTGACTTAAAACAGTTGCCGCTTTTTCCGCCGCTTCATCGGCAAAAGCTGTAAGTATGCCTTGCAGAAGAGCAAAAGCTAATGGAAGAGTAAAAATTGATTTTTTAAATACTTTCATTTGATATCAATACCTTTCTGTAAGTAGTCCTGTGGTTTAAATTATCACAGTTATTGCGGTCAATGAATCCCGAAATCGGGTATATTTTTTCTGATGTACATTTTTTTCCGCGATAAGCATCATTTTATCAAGCCATTCCTGTGCGGATTTGCTTTTCTTTAAGGTTTTTTCGATCTGCCTTTCGTGGATGTTTTCCCAGAATCCGTCCGAGCAGATAAGAAAACTGTCGCCGCTTTTCAGCTTTTCGGGATGGGATATGTGAGGTTTTCCGTTGTAGGTCTTTCCTAATAGGTTAAGCAGGGTATATCGCTCTTTTTGCTTTCGGATTTTCGGATAACGGATTTCTTCCGCTTCGTACATTGCATATGCACCGCTGTCGTCCGGAGAAATTTCGTAAAGCCAATTATCTCTCAGGAGATATACTCTGCAATCTCCAACGTTGCCCCACAGCGCCACCGAGCCGTCCGTCATTAAAAGGGAAAGACAGGAAGCGGCAGGCTCGTCCGTTTCGCACAGCTTGTCGGAGGCGTTTTGGAAAAATTGAGAAACCGATGCTTTTGATATAGCCTCGCTTTTGTTAAAATCCTCGGTCACGGATTGTATAACTGCGTCTGCGGCAGTCGGTGTTTCGTGTCCGTCCGCCACAGAGAACAGATAATTTCCGCCGAATTCAAAGGCGACTTGGGCGTCGCTGTTATAATCCTTTTCTCCTTGTCTTGTAATAGAAGCAAAGTCCAAATCCTTCACCGCCCTTGTAAATCATTATATACTTTATTTTACAATAAAAAGAAATAAAAGTCAAATAAATTTATAAATGATATTAAATTCCCGATAAAATATCATCTTTTACGGCGTTCAGATTTAAGGAGCGTATTTTTTCACGCAGAGGAAGAATATGATTCGGTGAAACGGAAAGCTCGTCTATACCGAGGGATAAAAATGTTTCGGTCATAGAAAGGTCGGCGGCAAGCTCTCCGCAGATGCCGCACCATATTCTTGCTTTGTGGGCGTTTTCGGCGGTTTGCTTAATCATTCTGATAACAGCGGTGTGATGTGGGTTATAAAAAGGCTCAAGCTTTGGATTTTGCCTGTCGATTGCAAGGGCGTATTGGGTTAAATCATTTGTGCCGATGCTGAAAAAGTCAACCTCTCTTGCAAGAAGGTCGCTTATCATCACGGCGGCAGGGGTTTCTATCATTATTCCGAGCTCGGTTTCGCCGTCAAAGTCAATCCCCGATGCCCGAAGCTCGGTTTTAACCTCGTTCAGCACAAGGCGTGTTTCTTTTATTTCTTCAAGAGAGGTAATCATGGGTATCATAATTGAAAGCTTTCCGAAGGCGGAGGCTCGCAAAAGTGCACGGAGCTGGGTTTTGAATATATCTCTTTGGGAAAGGCATATTCTTACCGCACGATAACCGAGAGCAGGGTTTTCTTCCTTATCTATATTAAGGGAGGAATTAAGATAATCCGTGTACTTGTCGGCACCAATGTCCATGGTTCGGATTATTACTTTTTTGGGATTCATTTCGGAAAGAACCTTTTTGTATGCCGAAAATTGCTCCTCCTCGGTGGGGAGAGCTTGGTTTTTCAGATATAAAAATTCGCTTCTGAAAAGACCTATTCCGCCACCGTCGTTTTTCTTCACGGTTTCAATGTCATCGGGAGTGCCGATGTTGGCAAAAATGGATATGCTTGTTCCGTCAAGAGTTATATTGTCCATACCCACAAGGGAATTAAGCCTTTCTCGGTGGGCAATGTCAAGACGGAGTTGCTTACGCGCCTTTTCTAAAATATCGGGAGTGGGGTCAATGTATAAGGAGTTTTTGTAGCCGTCTGCAACGGCAAGCATTCCCTCGTATTCCTCGGATAAAATTTCTCCGAGACCGATAAGTGCCGGAATGTTCATTGTCCTTGCTAAAATAGCAGTGTGGGATTGGGCGGAGCCAAAGCGTGTGGCAATTGCAACAATACCACGGCCTCCTATTCCCACAGCCTCAGAGGGGGTAAGATCATCGGCACATAAAATGCAGTCGGAGTCTGTAAAGGCGTTTTCCCTGTCGCCGGATAAAATTCTAATAAGTCTTTGGGATATGTCCCTTATGTCGGCAACACGGTCTTTCATATAATCGTTGTCGGAGGAAGCCAGCATTTGGGATAATGCATCGGCGGACTTTTTAACGGCGTATCTTGCGTTGTAGCCGGAGTTTAAAATAAGCCTTTGAACCTCGTCGGAAAAATCCCTGTCCCGAAGCATCATTTTGTGTATCTGAAAGATTTGTGAGCTTTCTTCTCCGGCTTGGGAAAGGGTGGTTTTTTCAAGAATGTCAAGCTCGCTCTCGGCGGCAGTTACTGCGTTTTCGTATATTTCAAGTTCCTTTTGAGGATTTTCTGTTTTGATGTCGTCCACGGTGTAGACTTTTTTGTTTAAAAAATGTATCTGCCCTATTGCGATTCCATCGGAAACGGATTTGCCTTTTATATTTATCATAGTTATCGTGACCTTTCAAATAAATTTGCTTTTATTTTGTGCTTAAATGAGTGAAAATATGATATATGAAAAAATTTTATTGTGTGGACATCCGTTTTTTCGCCGTTTCCGTGAAAAAAAGGGTTGTAGCAAAAGACTTTAAAAAATCATTTTGCTACAACCCCTGGTCTTTTTAGTTACATTTTATTTAAACAATGGTCCGTATGCCTTGCAAGCTCTGTAATCGGTTGCGATATCGTCGTCGCCTTTGCCGAAGCCTACCCATGACTGAGGTCTGTAAATTTTCTCGTCCGAAATATTATGAACGGATACGGGAATTCTCAGCATTGAAGCCAATGTGATTACATCGGCACCTACATGGCCGTGAACGGTAACGCCGTGATTTGCGCCCCAATTTGCCATAACGGAATATACATCCTTAAATGCACCTTTTCCTGTGAGAATAGGAGCAAACCATGTTGTGGGCCATGTTGGGTCTGTTCTCTTATCCAATGTATCGTGTACGTCGTCGGGAAGAGTAACGGTGTAACCCTCGGCAATCTGAATGGTAGGACCAACGCCGTCAATTAAGTTTACACGTATCATTGTAACGGGCATTTCAGCCTGTGTTTTAAAGTGGCTTGAAAATCCGCCGCCACGGAAGTATTCGTAATCGGCTCTGCACCAATCCGTAGCTTCAAGACAAGCGTTTATGTCGCTGTCTGTGATGTTCCACCATTCCTTGATTGTGCCGTTTCCGTTTTCGTCCTTTGCGGCACCTGTGCAATCAAGAGCAGTAGCACCGGAATTGATAAGGTGAATAATACCGTTTGCGGCTTTTCCGGTAAGGTCTTTGCCTGTAACACGCTTAACCGCATCGGGTGACCAATATGTACGAACATCGTGGAAGCAGGGCGCTTTGCCTGTTAAGAGTGTGGCAAACATCATTGCTATACCGTTTAATGTGTCATTTTCGGTTGCAAAGGGGAAGGGTGCTTTTTTACCGTTCCAGTCAAAGCTTGAAGCCAAAATTGACTCGGTAAAGTCGCCGTTGGGAAGCCAATCCGTCCACATTCTCTGTCCTTGGAAACCGCCTACAACAGCGTTTCTGCCCAAGGATTCCTCGTGCCATCCCATTTCCTTAAGCTTGGGATTTCCGTGGAGAATATCGTTTACAATCAAAGTAAATTTGGCAATAAATTCCCAATCCTTATCGGCAGGGATAAACTTGGATTTTGTGATTATTTCAGGGAAGTTCTTGCCTGCGTTTTTATCAAAGCCCTCCTTGCAGTTGACTTTAATCCATTTAAGAGCCTTTTCGTATTCGTCGTGGTCGTATATTTCAAGATTTATTCTTCTTAATACCTCTGTAAGGTCAACCCACTCGGCTCTGAGTCCCAAATACTTCTGCATAAAGTCTGCATCGCAGTATGAGCCTGCAATACCCATTGCAACTCCGCCGATATTAACATATGCCTTGTTTTTCATCTGTCCTGCCGCAATTGCACAACGGGCAAATCTCAAAATCTTTTCGGCTACATCCTGAGGGATGGTTTTGTCGTCTGCATCCTGTACATCGTGACCGTAAATTGAAAATGCGGGAAGTCCGCGCTGTGCATGTGCTGCCATTGCAGCGGCAAGATAAACCGCACCGGGTCTTTCTGTGCCGTTAAAGCCCCATACAGCTTTAATTGTTTTGGGGTCTAAATCCATTGTTTCGCTTCCGTAGCACCAGCAGGGTGTAACAGAAAGTGTTGCAACCACATTTTCTGCCCCAAACTGCTCGGCAACCTTTGCAGCCTCTGCTCCGCCGCCGATTGTGGTACAGCCGATTACACATTCAACCGGCGTTCCGTCCTGATAGTAAAGATTGGAAGAGATTAACTCTGCGGCAGCCTTTGCCATATTCATGGTCTGTGCCTCAAGGCTCTCACGCACGCCGCCCCAACGACCGTCAATTACCGGTCTGATTCCGATTTTTGGTTTCATAAAAAACAACTCCTTTATATTTTAAATATTTGCTTTTGCAACCCTTACACAGGTTGAAACTCCGTAAGGATATCCGTTTGCATTTATCGACAGCATATCCCCGTTTTGAAGAAAGGATAAATCCTCGTCGGAGTCCATCCATTTTATTGATTTAATTTTTTCTTTTACATTTGAAAACGCAATCGCACCTTGGAAATTTCCGCCGACCACAACATTTTCATCTCCGTTTTGAGCAAGGTCAAATACAAAGATGTAAAGTGCATCCTCGGATTTTAAAATAAAGTGCTTGCCGTTGCATCTTCCCGAATGTGGCTTGCCGTTGTAAATTGCTTCGCCGTATATATCCATCCACTTTCCGATAACCTTCATAATTTCACTTTGGAGCGGGTCTATTCCGCCCTGTGCCGTAGGTCCGATATTTAAAAGATAGTTTGCACCGACTTTTCTGCATGAGCAAAGGTTTTCTATAAGCTCCTTGGGGGATTTTACATTAAGGTCAAGCTTTCCGGCACCCCAGAAGTCGCCGATGGTATGGCACATTTCAGCTGCTACATATTTAGGCATTCCCTCTCTGTTCATAGGGGTCGGACGTCCCTGTTCAAAGGTAACGGAATCGATTTCGGGGTCTATAATTTCGCCCCTTTCCTGCATACCGGTGTTGTTTATTATTATGGCTTCGGGCTGATATTTGCGAATGGTGGCGTAAAGCCTATCCACCTTCCAATCTGCATTTGGCTTTGACCAGTTTCCGTCAAACCAAAGTCCGCCGATTTTGCCGTAGTTTTTGCATAAAATCTCAACGCTTTTATTGAGATACTCAAGATATTTGTCAAAGTCGTTCTCAAAATCGGTATTGAACCAATCCAATGTGGTGTGATAGAAGAACGGTTTTATATCATATTTATTGCAGGCATCAACATATTCTTTAATAAGGTCACGCTTTGCACCGCTGTGAGGAGCGTCGTAATCGTTTAAGCCGCAAGTGTCGTAAAGAGAAAATCCCTCGTGATGACGAGTGGTTAAAACTATGTACTTACAGCCGGCGGTTTTTGCCGTTGCAACAAGCTTTTCCGCATCAAAATCCTCTGCCGTAAAGGTTTCGGAAAGCTTTCTGTATTCGGACATGGGTTTTCCGTAGCCGTTTAAAAAGAACCATTCACCGCAGCCGAGCTGTGAATACAGTCCCCAATGAACGAACATTCCAAATCCCATTTTTTCAAATTCGGCAATTCTTTTTTCGGGTACAGGTATCGCCATATATTTTCCTCCGATAAAAATTAGTTTTTTTATAATTATATCATTGATTTTTTATAAATACTTGTGTTATAATACAAAAAAGTATAATTATTTTATGATTTGGGACGGTAAAATGAAAAAAGTTTATTATCATGAGAAAATAAAAAGAGGAAGCTCGGATTTTCCGGCGTCGATTTATTGCATTGACGAAAGTCATCCAAAGTATAATATGATTGCGCATTGGCATAATGACTTTGAAATTATCAGAGTGTTAAAAGGAAGGCTGGAGCTTAATTTAAACGGAAATATAATGGCTGCCGATGAGGGAACGGGGGTTTTTATTCCCTGCAATATTATGCATAGTGCAGAGCCTTTTGAATGTGAGTACGAGTGTATTGTTTTTTCAAATTCTATTTTCGGAGCGGCGACAAAATGCAAAAACACTGCAAGCGGACTTGCTGTTGTAAAGTATTTTAAAAATCCCGACATTGACAGATTGTTTAAGCTTTTTAAAGAAAAAAAGGAAGGCTTTGAATTTGCCGTTGTGGGACTTATTTATAATCTGGCATATGATGTGATGAGAAAAAGCAAAAACAAAGAATATGTAAATAACAGCGAAATGGAAAAAATAAAGCCTGCTATTAAGCATATGGAGGAGGGCTACGGAGGAAGGATTACTCTTGAGGATATGGCAGCGGTATGCGGTATGAGCCCCAATTATTTCAGTAAGCGATTTAAAGAAATAACAGGACAGACGCCCTTTGAATACTTGCTTGCATACCGTGTGGAGGCGGCGTGCGAAATGCTTCTTGAGGGAAGCGGAAATGTAACGGATGTATGCTATCATTGTGGGTTTAACGATTTAAGTTATTTTATAAATGTTTTTAAAAAGCATATGGGAATATCGCCAAAGGTGTATGCCAAAAACTACAAATAAAAGTGGGCTGGTGGAAAATGCACAAACCCCAAAAAGGCTGTGGCAAGCTTTTGCCACAGCCTTTTTCTTACCCTGCATTCTTTTTTCTTAAATATTTTTCCCGTGTTGCAAAGCCACCTCTGATATGGCGTTCCTGCTTGTTTTCAAGCAGGATTTTTCTTACTTCGCCCGCAAGACCTTTGTTTATATCAAGCAATCTCTCTGTTATATCCTTATGTACGGTTATCACTATATTGATATTTTTCCGATAAACCTATGTCCTTGTATAATTTCAGGTAAATATCCACGTTTCCGTCGGGCTTAACCTCAATTCTGTCAATTACTCTTTTTAACATTTCATTTGTTATTTCAGCCGAATTTGTTATGTCGTATATGGTTTCAAAGGTGTTTTTAAGCGTGTCCGAAAGCTTGTCGCCTTGAGTGATGTTGTACTTTACCATTTTTAGCTTGTCCTCAAGAATGGCGAGTTTTCCGTTAAATTCATCTGTGTATTCCTTTAATTCATCTTTGCTTATGGCGTCCATTGAATACATTTCAAGATATTTTTCCTTTTTCTTTTTGATTGAGGCAATCTCTTTGGAGAGTGCTTTCTCAGTTTTCAGGTTCTCATTTACGGGTTTGTAGCATTTGTTGAAGTCATCAACTATGCTTTTTATAAGCCCCGATTCATTTTCCACCATATTTAAGAAATATTTTTTGATGTTTTCAAGAAGCTCCGATTCGTCAATTACCACATCATCACGGCAACTGTCGGCACCGTTTTGGTTTCGACCGCAGCACACCCATTTTATATCTGTTGTGTACTTTTTATTTCGCACCTGCCTTCTAAAATAGCTCCCACAATCGGTGCATTTGAGCAGTGTGCTGAATACATGCGTGCAGTTTTTCTTTTGCCCCATATGTGCCAATTTTGCGTTTTCTTGGTGTATAGCTTGTGCCTCATAGAATGTTTTTTCATCTATGATTGCCATTTTTTTGTTTTCGGTAATCAGCCAATCCTTTTCATCATTCTTTACCCGGACACCTGTCAGGAAGTCTTCAATTTCCTCTTTGCAGTTTATTATTTCGCCGATATAAATTCTGTTTGTGATTATTCGGTTAATTCCGGCCTGTGACCATTTGCAGTTTCGTTTTGTGGTTATGCCTTCCGAATTGAGTTTTTTTGCAATTTTGGCTGCACCGAAGCGGTCGTCTATGTACATTTTGAATATTCGTCTGATGACATCTGCCTCATATAAGTTAATTTTTAGGTTGAAGTAATCGCCGATAATTTTGTCATAGCCATAAACTATGTTCGGGACTTTTCCTTTTTCGGCATTTTGCTTTTTTGAGAACTTAATTCTTGCCGATGTGTTTCTGCTTTCTTCTTGAGCCGCCATAGCCATAGTTACAAGTAACATTTCACAATCTTGGCTTGAAAGATTTGAATTTACGAACAGAACTTCTATTCCTAATTGTTTTAACTCTCTGATGGCTGTTAAGAAGTCAAGTGTGTTTCTTGATAGTCTTGAAATGTCTTTTGTTGCAACTACATCGAATTTTCCTTCTCTTGCATCTTGCATCATTTTTAAGAACTGCGGTCTTTTCTTTGCCTGAGTTCCGGTTATTCCTTCATCTGCATACATCTTTTGAAGCAGATAGTTTTTGTTTTCTGCAAATTTTTCAAAGAACTCTTTTTGGTTTTCCATACTGCTTATCTGGCTTTCCTTTTCGGTGGAAACTCTGCAATATGTCGCAAGTCGTCGCATAAGTTTTACCTCCTTTTTATTGGTACAACAAAACATACCACATATTTTTTCATAAGTCTACTGTTTTTTCAAAAGAAAATGCCCAACCTATTTTAGTCAGGCATTTTAAGGTTTTTACATACTTTCCACTATGTCCAAAGGCTCATTACTAAAAGTATTCTCATATTCTATGTTCTTCAAAACTAACTCGTTTAGAAAACCGAAAGCCATTTTAGAAACAAAACTTTTGGCTATTTGTTCGGTTTCCTGTTCATTGTTTGGATTATGGAAGGTTATATGTATTTCTTTGTTTTTCATAATAATCTTCCTTTCCATAATCAATTTATAGTACATACTATGCCTTTGATTTTTGATTTATTCGATTATTTGTTGTTTTTTAACATCAAAACGGATATTGGCATATCTCCGCAGGAATTTCACCTCCGCTCATTCTTGTGACCGGCCGTCCAATTCAGTGACGAGTTCAAGACGGGTGTATCATTATTTGTATTTTGATGCTTCTATTCAGTTGTCAAACAGCATTTTTTACAGGATTGCCATTATAGCACGTGAACCGAGGGGGCTGTCAATACCTTTTTCGTCCACGATACCGTTTAGCAAAGGCTATGCAACATTTCTGTAATATTGAGGCACTAAAAAACAGGACATTGGTTATCAATGTCCTGCCGACAAGTGAATTTTTGTCTAAATTTTTCTTTAAGCCACCCAATTATATCCCGTTATTGCCTGATCTACAATATGATTAAATATAATATTGCTTTTTTGCGAAAAGATTTCACGGTCATAGCAATCAGGAAGAAAGGCGTTTAGCACTGTTACAATTTCACTTTTAACTCGTTCTTTGGGTTGAGCATCATTTTGCCAGCCTACAACAAAAAGTTCTTGTTTTTTTGCAAGCAATGTGTTGTAAAGTTCTTTTGCTGCAAGTTTAACCTTCTTTTCTTCGTCAGAAGTCAGTTTTTCTTTTCTTAAAAGGTCATAAATTTCAAGTTCTGCTTCGCTTAACTCCTCTTTAATATGTCGTTCTTCTTCTGCACGAAGGTCTTCCATCAACGCTAAAAGTTTTTCATAGAAATCATCATTTTGAGAACCGCCTGCATTATACTCATCAATAATATTACGGAATCTCTCGGCAAATTTTGAACGAGTTACATTTCGACGAAGCATTTTTTGAAGTTTGTCATCAATATATTTTCTTATGTTTGCAATTTCAAGATTTTTATTTTTCAAAACCTTAAATTGCGATCGAAGCTCGTCAATATCAAGTTTTGATAAGTCAAGCTCTTTTCCTGAATCTGTAATTGTATATTTTCTTGCATCATCTGCCGTTATAACACTTTGGTCCAATAATGCGTTAATCTTAACCTGTGCGGATTCAATTTTTTCAGGGCGGATTTTTCCGTCAATTACACCCTTCAAATATAAAATGGCATTTTTCCGTATAGGATTATACTCCATCTTGAATATATCAGGTCTTAACGCTTCATATAGGCTGTCAACCGTGTTGGCAAGGACGGTAAACTTATTTTTCACATCATCATTACCGACGATAATATTTGCATAATCCTCAAATAATGAGAGATTTTTAAAGACATCTGTTTCATCAATTACTTTTGACAAATCCACACCATTTTCCAAGCAGAATGAGAATGTAAGTTCTATTGACTCGTATAATTGTGCAATCAAATTTTCAATGTCCTTTACAGGCGTATTTCCGCTATCGCCGGAAGCGTAATCTGCAAGTGCACGCTTTAAGTATTTGAATACATCCAAATAGTCAATAATCAAACCGCATTTTTTGCCCGGAAATACTCGGTTAGCTCTTGCTATTGTCTGCATAAGCGTATGTCCCTTCATAGGTTTATCCAAATAAAGAGTTGAAACGCTTGGTGCATCAAAACCGGTAAGCCACATTGCACATACAAAAACCAACTGCAATGGGTGATTGGGGTCCTTAAAATTGTCCTCTATGTCAAAGCCATTTTCATCAACAATGTTAATTCTGTCCCTATGCTCTTTTACAGAAAGTCCTTCTTCGGCGAATTTATCATTTTCATCAGCATCTTCGCTGATTACAACCGCCATTTCAACCCTTCGCATATAGTCAACAATATCCTTAAGTTTTAACTTTTCTTCTTCATCAACTGCTTTGCTGATTTGACTGTTGAGCTTTTTAATTTCCTCTTTCCAATAATAGTTTACCTTGTCATACATTTTAACTGCGGTAAATTTATCAACGGAAATAACCATGCCTTTACCTCTGAATCCACGACGAGGAAAGTGATATACAATGTGCTGAGCAATGGCGTCTAATCGGTCATCACGCTTTATAACCTCAAGCTCTTTTGCATAGTGATTTTCAAGGCGTTTTTGTTCTGCATCTGTTAAATTTTCTTCTTCCAAAATTTCTGCAAAATCGGATTCAAGAAAATCATTTTGAATCTCCACCTCCGGCACTCTTTTTACATAGTATAGCGGAACAGTGGCATTGTCTTTTATAGATTCCGCAAAATTATATTCGCTGACATAATCACCAAACCACGAATTTGTAAGACGCTTGCTTCCGAGAAGCGGGGTTCCCGTAAACGCAAAAAACTGTGCATTGGGAAGACCTGTACGCATATTTTCCGCAAGGTCTTTATACTGCGTTCTGTGTGCTTCGTCAACAATAACTATAATATCGTCACGTTCTGACAAAATCGGATATTTCTTACCCTTGTCATAACGAAATTTTTGTATCAATGTAAATAAAATCGGTTTGTTCGTTTTCAATTCTTCACGAAGCTGTTTGCTGTTTGCAGGCTGAACCTTGTCCTTGTCCGTAATAAATTCGGTACGCAAAAAGTTTTTGTAAATTTGTGTATCCAAATCCTCTCGGTCGGTTACGATAAGGAATGTAAAATTACCGACGCATTTATGCTTGATTTTCCTTGCAAGCATAACCATAGAATAGCTTTTTCCGCTGCCTTGTGTATGCCAAAATACACCTAATTTTCCGTGCAGGTTTTCACGGTTCAAAAAAGCATTAAAAGCATTGTTAACACCAAAAAACTGATGATTTTTTGCAATGATTTTTGTTCTTCTGCGGTCAAATAATATAAAGTTTTCTATGTAGTCAAGCAGATTTTCGGGTTTGCACAAACCTTCAATAAAATATTCAAGGCTGACACCACTTTCTTTTATTGCTTTTCTGTCGGGATTTTCCTTTTCACTTTCTATTTTGAGCCACTCGAAGAAATGCTCATATCCTGCCGCAAAGCTTCCGAGCCTTGTTTCCATACCGTTCGACAAAACACAAATCTGATTAAAATTAAACATATACGGTATGTCCTTAAGATAGTTTTTCAGGTTAATATCATAGGCATTTTTAACGGGAATATTGGAATTTTTAAGTTCAATAAATACTATCGGCAAGCCATTTATAAAAATAATCAAATCAGGCCGCCTGAAGTAGCTTTCGCCCTTTATCCACATTTGCGATGCTACAATAAAACTGTTGTTTGACGGTGTGTCAAAATCAATAAGTCTTAATCTGTTGGAGGTTTTTCTGCCGTTTTCTTCGTATTCAACTGTAATACCGTTTCGGATTTTTTGATAATTCTCATAATTGACAGACATTGTATCTTCCGATTTTTTACTGCGGCAAAGCTCGTCCGCAATTATGCGTACAGTTTCAGTCGGTATTTGGGGATTGATTTTGCATAAAGACTCAAACATAACCTTCGGCAAAACAACCTGATTTTTACTTATCCTGCCGGTGTTGTCCTTCAAATCCTCCGCATCTTCGGTCATACAGTTGATTGAAGCATAATTATGCTTTTCGACAAACGCCTTTATTGCCGCCTGCTCAATCATATCTTCCGTAATTATCTTTGGCATGTTTTCGCCTCCTACTTAAAATAACTCAATATATATTCCCTTACTTCTGGTCTAAAAAATGTGGTATATCCTGTAGCGAGCCAATATATAAATATTATGATTTTAGAAAAAATGCTATTTTCCTGCCCT
>JAZLFN010000051.1:0-8780 GCA_045615805.1 Clostridia bacterium
CTCGACGTACCACTGTACGCCTTCGGGTTCGCAAAAAGCAAGGCTTTTTGCCTCAGTTTGTCCAATCTGCACTATTTTTCCCTCAGCCCAAAAAAGGAGCTGATAGCAATGAATTTTGAAAATTCATTTTGCTACAGCTCCCTCTTGTTTTATACTTCCATTATTATGGGGAGTATCATAGGTCTGCGTTTTGTTTTGTTGTAAAGATAGCTTCCCACATCGTTTTTAATTCGTGATTTAAGAGCTGTCCAGTTGACAGAGCCTCCCGTTGATTTATCGACAATGTCGGTGCAAAGCATCTTAATGGAATCCATTAAATCCTCGGATTCTCTTACATAGACAAATCCTCTTGAAATAATATCGGGTCCCGATACACATTCACTTACTGCCTTGTCAATAGTCAAAACCACAATTATTATGCCGTCCTCGGCAAGATGCTTTCTGTCACGCAGTACGATGTTTCCCACATCGCCAACGCCTAATCCGTCAACCAAAATTTTACCCGAGGGAACTGTGCCGTTAAATTGTGCGCTTTTAGATGTAAATTCCATAATTTTTCCTATGTCCGATATAAAAATGTTTTTTTCGGGTACTCCTGTTTGAAGGGCAAGCTCTTTGTGTCTGCAAAGATGACGGTATTCGCCATGCACGGGAATAAAAAATTCCGGTTTTGCAAGGGCAAGAAGTATTCTTTGTTCTTGCTGGCAAGCGTGTCCCGATACATGGACATTGTCCTGACTTTCATAAACGACCTCGGCACCGTGCTTTAAAAGCTCGTTTACAACATTTGCAACGGTTTTTTCGTTTCCGGGTATCGGGCTTGCCGAAATAATAATCATATCGGTAGGCTCAATATTTATTTTTTTGTGGATTGAAAAAGCCATTCTTGTAAGTGCCGACATAGATTCGCCCTGACTTCCCGTGGTGACAATAACAAGCTTATCCTTTGGATATCTGTCTATTTCATCAAGGTCTATCAATGTGTTTTTGGGAATGTTCATATATCCAAGCTCTATGGCGGCGTTGATTACATTTACCATACTTCTGCCCGATACGGCAACCTTTCGTCTGTGAGTGTGAGCGGAATTTATTATCTGCTGCACCCTGTGTATGTTGGAAGCGAAGGTGGCAATAATAATTCTCTTGTCCTGACCTCTGTCAAACAATTCCTCAAAGGTTTTGCCTATGGTACGCTCACTCATGGTAAAGCCCGGCCTTTCGGCGTTGGTGCTGTCTGACATAAGCGCCAAAACGCCCTTGTTGCCAAGCTCGCCTATACGGGCAAGGTCAATCATATCTCCGTCTATGGGAGTGGGGTCAATTTTAAAATCACCTGTGTGAAGCACAACCCCAACGGGGGTGTGGAGTGCAATTGCGACAGCGTCTGCAATTGAGTGGTTTGTGTGTATAAACTCCGCCTTAAACGCTCCGAGGTTTATGGTTTCTCCTGCCTCGACATTTATAAGCTTTGCAGAGCTTAAAAGTCCGTGTTCTTTAAGCTTGTTTTTAAGGATGCCGAGGGTAAGTCTTGTGCCGTAGACCGGAAGATTAAGCTCCTTTAGTACATAAGGAATAGCTCCGATGTGGTCCTCGTGACCGTGGGTTAATACAATTCCTTTTATATGCTCCGATATTTTATGCAAATAAGTTATATCGGGTATAACGCAGTCGATACCCGGCATATCGTCATCGGGAAACGCCATTCCGCAGTCAAGTATAACGGCATCGTTGCCATACTCGAATACATTCATATTCTTCCCGATTTCGTTAAGACCGCCGAGAGGTATCCATTTAAGTTTTTGTTTCTTCAATTTTAAATTTATCTCCTTTTCTGAATATTTGATTTCGCACACAAAAATAACCGAATAAACAAAAGTTCATTCATTTTAAGTATTAAATTATCACGCACAATATCTTTTGCTTTTCAATATATGAAAAGACTTAAATTACGGCAGACTGTTATGCTGTCCGCCAACCGAACAAAACACATTAAATTTATTATACACCATTTATTCACTTTTTGCAAGTTTTTTTATTCTGTTTTTAAAATCGGTGCATATTTCCTCGGCGATTTCGGAATCCTTACCCTCGGTGATAATTCTGATACTGTGCTTTTGCTCGCCGGGAATAATCAAAACCCAACCGCCGTTTTTGTATATCTTTATTTCATCCGATACTTCTTTTTTACTTGAATTGTATTTTTGGGAAATGGCAGACAGAACCTTAGATTTTTTTATTTCGGGACATTCCACTTTATCTTCCCATGTTGCAGCTTTGGGAATATAGGAAACAAGCTCCGAAAAATTTATGCCGTTAAAGTTTAAATAATCAAGCAAATTTACGGCAAAATAAATCCCATCAAAGCATAAATTAAGCTGTTTTGTCAAACCATAGCGGTAGAGCAAGTCCATATATTCTTTGTTATCAATTCCGCTTAATATTACCGAAACTTTATTTGCCTCCGCAAATTTTTCAAGACTTGCGGGAGCCGATATGGGAAGGACAACTGTTTTTTCGTTAAAGTGCTTTATTAAAATTATTGCCATAATATAAAGGACACGGTTTTTGTCAATTAAATTTCCGTCGGGGGTAAATAATGAAAGATTTTCGCCGCTTCCGTTTATATCACAAAAAAATTCGGGAGCTACAGAGGGCAGGGCGTGACGTTCCATTTCGGCAAAAATGATTTCGAGTAATTCCGATATTACCTCGGAACGGGTGCGAAGGCTTGCGTTTATCGTAAAGCTTTCGCTTTTTAATTCGTTTAATATGTCACGAATATACGAAAATCTGTACTCGGCAAGAGAAACGGGGGACTTTATTTTGTCGGGATTTGCACGGTTAAATACATTGTCAAAAAATACTGCCTCAAGCTTTTTTTCAGAAACTGAGTCAAAGTCCATTCCCGATTTACAAATTAAACAGATTTCCGGAGAAAAAATGCCGTCCGTATTTCCCGAATTTATATGAACAGATGCATCAAGCCCATAAAAGGCAGACGCATTTCTTGTAATGGGGAGGGTTTGTTCTCCCAATACAAATAAAGAAGCTCCCGTTGAAATAACTCCTGCGGAAAGAGCATTTGCCAGCATAAGACAAACAGGTGATGAATCATAGCTGACACCGATTTTTTTGTCTTTAAATAAAGTGCCGAGAGCCGAACCCAGCTTTGCCGTAAATTCCGGTGTAATGTCAATGTTTATTTCTCCGCTTATTTTTCCGTTTTTAAAAATTCGTTCACAACCCACATTGCCGTAGATCAAATTGTCGTATAACCGTGTGCCCTCCGTAATATGCTTGTTGGGCCATATCTTAACCCTTGAATTTATAAAACAGTCCTTTTCGGTCCTGCATCTTGTGCCGAGTACAGCGTTATCTAAGACCTTGCAGTTTGTTCCGAGGCTTGTGCCGTCGGACAAAATTCCGCCGTTTACAATGACATTGTTCAATAAGATGCAATCAGAGCCGATTATTGCTTCGGAAAGTTGAACATCGTTTTTTATTCTTGTGTTTTTGCCGATAAACGAATAACTGCCAATGGTTGAGCCGTCCTCTATACAGCAAAGCTCCGAGATATAGGCAGGTGTTTCTATTTTTACATTCCTTGAAATGTTGGCACCTTCTTCAATCCATAAGCCGTCTTTTACTTCAATGCCTTTTAAATCCATTGATATTTCCTTGTTTAATATTTTGCGATGACACAGCTTATAATCCTCGATTGAATATATGGACACAGAAGAAGACGGAGAAATAAGACCTTTGATTTTTACGCCTTTTTCCACGGCGGCATTTATTATATCAATCCCGCATAGATTTTTTTCAAGCTTGCCGAAAACAGACAGGGCATTTTTACTTATTATATAAATTCCCTCACATTCGTATGATGACGGCACGGACTGATATTCGTTTCCGGCAAATCCTGTTATATAACCTTTTTGATTAAGGCTTACGGGCATTGAGGGAGAGAATTTGTTTCTTTCCCGTATTACGGCACTGATTTGAGCCTTGCTTTGTTTGTGAAGCTCTAAAGCGTCGGTTAAATCTGTTTCCGTGATTAAACATTCGTCTATTAAAACTATGCAGTTGCCATCTTGAGTATTCTCGAAAGCGGAACTGAAATTTTGAGATTTCAGGTTATGCCTTTTAAGGTAAGCTTCGGAAATTTCGCTTATGGTTTTGCCGAAGAGCGGAAGCATATCAAAGCTTTTGTCTGCCAAAAGAGGGTTTAAACTGTTTTTGTATGATGAGTTAATAATGGAAGCCGGCATAGTATTCTCCTTTGTATTTAGTATGTAAGTTCATATTTATTATTGCTTTCATAACCGGATTTATTCAAATCTTTTTATTGTTTTCTTTAAAAATGTGTGATATAATTTTTGTAAGATATCACAGGGGGTGTAAAAGTGGTCAATACAGGAAATGATTGGGATATGCTTTTAAAGGGCGAATTTGAAAAAGATTATTATCAAAAGCTGAGAGCTTTTCTTGCTAATGAATATAGAACTCACACAATTTATCCGAATATGTATGACATATTTAATGCTCTTAAATATACGGCTTATAATGATGTTAAGGCGGTTATATTGGGGCAGGACCCGTACCACGGGGCAGGACAGGCTCACGGACTTTGCTTTTCGGTAAAAAAAGGAGTACAGTCTCCGCCGTCACTTAAAAATATTTTTAAGGAAATAAATGATGAATTGGGAATTGCTCCTCCCGAGTTCGGGGAGCTTACAAGCTGGGCAAAACAGGGTGTGCTGCTTTTGAACACGGTTCTGACCGTAAGAGAAGGAATGGCAAACAGTCATAAGGGAAAAGGCTGGGAGATTTTTACCGACAGAGTTATTGAGCTTTTGAACAAAAGAGATAAGCCTATTGTGTTTATGCTGTGGGGTGCAAATGCAAGGAGCAAAAAGATGCTTATAACAAATCCCATACATAAAATTTTTGAGTGTGCACACCCAAGTCCTCTTTCCGCATATAACGGCTTTTTCGGATGCGGACATTTTAAGATGTGCAATGAATTTTTAAAAGAAAATAATCAGGAACCCATAAACTGGGAAATTAAATAAAACTAAGGCTGTCCCGTCGGACAGCCTTTTTGTAGAAATTTCACTTTATCTCAGAATGAATTAAATAAGTTATGCAATCTTGTTAAGCTTTGCCGCATACTGACCTTTTCTTCTTGCAGCGGTATTCTTATGAATAATACCCTTTGCAACAGCTTGGTCAGTCTTTTTAACAACATATTTGTATGCTTCGGAGGCAGCAGCCTTACCCTCTGCAAGAGATGCTTCAAACTTTTTAATTGCAGTTTTAAGCTGTGATTTTAAAATCTGATTTTGAAGAGTCTTTTTCTTTATAACGAGAACTCTCTTTTTAGCTGATTTTATATTAGGCATAATTTCACCTCCAAACAATAATCTACATCAATGCTTAATATTTTAGCACTTATTTTCCGAAAATGCAAGTGTTTTTTTTAAAAATAATAAAAAAATACATATTTTTGTTCCGAAAATAAAAAAATAAAACAAATTAAGTTTAAAAAATGAGTATAAAGCACAAAAGGAAGAGTGAAAATGAGTGAAAAATATACTTCAACCTGTGACCTTGCAATAGAGGCTCATGAAATGATGGCTTCGGATAGCGAAAATGAGTTTTCTTATTCGGGGATAGATTATTCCGAGGAAAACCTTACGGGAAATATAAAAATTACAAGAGTTTGGGTAAAAGATGAAATGGGGGAGCGAAACATAGGCAAGCCCATGGGAAACTATATAACCCTTGAAATGGGGGAGAGAATATACGGCAGGCAGGAGATGTATGAAAATGCTTGCAGGGTATGTGCAAAAGAAATAAAGGAAATTACCGATAAGTATATCAAGGGGTATGATGAAACGGTTTTGGTTGCAGGCTTGGGAAACAGGAAAATAACTGCGGATTCATTAGGACCTAAGGTGGTGACGTCTTTAATGATAACAAGGCATCTTAAAAAATATATTCCCGAAGAAATTGATGACGGAGTAAGACCGGTGTGTGCAATATCCCCCGGAGTTCTGGGAACAACGGGAATAGAAACCGAGGAAATAATACAAAGCATTACAGAGGAAATTAAGCCGTCGCTCGTTATTTTGATTGACGCCTTATGCTCTCAAAAAACAGAGAGAGTCAATTCTACAATACAAATAAGCGATGTTGGGTTGACTCCCGGCGGAGGGGTGGGGAACAGAAGAAAAACCATTAACAAAGACTCCCTTAAGGTACCTGTTGTGGCAATAGGTGTTCCGACAGTGGTGGACGCCGCAACAATTGCCGCAGAGGGAGCAGATATGGCAACCGGGGATAAAAATATCGAAGATGTAATCCTTGAAGGTAAAATACGCAAAAAATACGGAAATATGATTGTTGCCCCAAAGGATGTGGACAGTATAACGGACGATATTGCATCCATAATTGCAAACGGGATAAATATTGCGTTGCACAGGGGAATAACCTTAAGAGATATTGACAGATATGTTTAAGTCAGGCGCACCCTACGATGACAGGACGGAATATCCCGGATGGGCAACACTTAATCTTCCGCTAATATTCTGTCTAATATTTCTTCCTCCAAGACGGTGTAATCGTTGTTGTTCGGATCATCGTAATTATTAAAGGACGACTTTTTTATTCTGCTTCCGAAATTATTATTTTTTTCGGGCGTATATATATAATTTTGTTTTGTTTTATTTTCTTTTTGTTTATATAATGTGTACGGACTGCGGTATTCACTGTGGTTATTTTGCGGTACGGACTGTGGTACGGACTGTGGTACCAAACACACAATGGAATATGTACCGCATTGATTCCCCGTTCCCCTTTTATACTCTATATAACCTTTGTTTATCAATTCCGTTCTTGCGGTCTTAATCTGTTGTAACGATAACCCTGTATAACCGCTTATCATTATGTTTGTTAAGGTAAACTTATCGATCCAACCAAGTTCACTGTTTCTGTGCATTAAGTAACAATATAAACATTGTGCCGTTGAATTTACCGAATTACTCGGCAACAGCCGATAAAATGCGTTAAGCTGTAGTATGTAATTCATTTTTTGACTCCTTTCGGTTGTTTTTGTTTTACCTTACCACAACCGAAAGTGCCGTTTAGTGCCAACCGTGGGGCGGATTCCATTATCCGCCCGCTGTCGTTTCGTCTGCACGAATAAATATTGTTTATTCAAATTTGGTTATATTAACGCCTATGTCGGACAGCTTTTGTTCAAAATTCTCGTAACCTCTTTCGATATGCTCAATATCGTGTATCCTGGTGTTTCCTTGGGCGGAAAGGGCGGCGATTACAAGAGAGGCTCCGGCTCGTAAATCCGTTGCCCTTACTTCGGCTCCGCTTAACCGTTTTGCACCGTCAATTACGGCGGCACGACCGTCTATTTTGATTTTTGCACCCATTCTCAAAAGCTCGGGAACCTGCATAAAACGGTTTTCGAATATGGTTTCCACAACAACTCCCGTACCGTCGGCAATACTCATAAGCGACATAAACTGAGCCTGCATATCCGTGGGAAATCCGGGGTATGGAAGGGTTTTTATATCCACCGCCTTGGTTTTTTCAAAGGGCAAAATTTCAATTGAGTTTTTATGCTCGGTAAGGGGAATACCCATTTCTTTAAGCTTTGCCGTTACCGGCTTTAAGTGGTCGCACATAACATTTTTGAGCTTTAAGGAGCCTTTGCACATTGCGGCAATTGTCATAAATGTGCCTGCTTCTATCCTGTCGGGAATTACGGTGTGTGATGCGGGCTTAAGCTTGCGGTTGCCTTTTATTTTTATGGTGTCGGTGCCAAAACCGGTTATCTCGGCACCCATTTTTGAAAGAAAGTTTGCAAGGTCGATTATTTCAGGCTCGTTTGCGGCGTTTTCGATTACGGTGGTGCCTTGTGTTTTGGCTGCCGCCATCATTATATTTTCGGTTGCCCCAACGCTGGGAAAATCAAGATAGATATTGGCAGGGTGAAGCTTGTCGCATTTTAACTCAACATAGCCGTGTCCCTGTTTGATTTTTGCACCCATTGCGGAAAATCCTTTAAGATGTAAGTCAATGGGACGGGAGCCTATGCGACAGCCTCCGGGGAGAGGAATACGGATTTTGCCTCCCGTTGCAAGCATGGGACCGATAACCAAAAAGGAGGCTCTGATTTTGCTTACAAGCTCTCCTGCAGGGGATTTGCAGACAGAAGAAGGGTTAATTAAAAGAGAGCCGTTTTCCTGTCTTTGACATTTTGCACCTGATGAATTTAAAATTTTAATCATATTTTCCGTGTCGGAGAGAAGGGGAATATTGTAAAGCTCCGACTCGCCGTCCGATAACAGAGCGGCTGCCATAATGGGCAGGGACGAGTTTTTTGAACCGCTGATTTTTACTTCTCCTTTTAAATTTGAACAGGGTGAAATTTCATAATATGCCATATATTTTCCTCCGACACCTTAATAATTAACTGTATTTATATTGTCTATAAGTTTCTGAAATATATGCATAGGAAAATAATTTGCAAAGTTGAAAAATCAAAATTAACGATGGAAAAATATATCCGTGATGTGGAGGTGTTCATTCGTTGGCTTAATGATGAGGAACTGTCAAAGGAAAAAGAGCTTACAAAAAAAGAGTATGAAAGATTGTTAAATACTGCAAGAATATACACAATGGAAAACGGCGATATACATAGAATGCAGATAGAAAAATTGGGTTTGTTGAGATGTTGAAAATAAAATGGGAAAAACAAA
>JAZLFN010000052.1:0-15582 GCA_045615805.1 Clostridia bacterium
AACTACGGACTCAGCGAGTCAATAGGTCCGGGATGCGTTCATCTGGGAATTGAGAATATTCACAAGGTGGGAGCAATCGGAAAGGCAGGCTTCGGCTGGGAAACAAAAATTGTTGACAACAAGGGAAACCTTGTAAAGCAGGGTGAAGTGGGCGAGCTTGCAGTCAGAGGCCCCGGAGTTATGAAATGCTATTACAATGACGAAAAGGCAAGCAATGAGGTGTTAAAGGAAGGCGGCTGGCTTCTTACGGGAGATATGGCAAGAGAGGACGAGGACGGATTTATCTTCCTTGCCGACCGTAAAAAAGATGTTATCATTTCAGGGGGAGAAAATATTTATCCCGTACAGATTGAGGACTTTTTAAGAGGCTGCGGTGCGGTAAAGGATGTAGCCGTTATCGGACTTCCCGATAAGAGATTGGGAGAAATTACCGCCGCAATAATCGAGATAAAAGAAGGCTTTACCCTGACAGAGGAGGAGGTAAACAACTTCTGTATGGAGCTTCCCCGATACAAGCGTCCCAAGAAGGTGATTTTTGCGGATATTCCAAGAAATCCCACAGGAAAAATCGAAAAACCCAAGCTTCGTAAAATTTATTGCGGAGAAAGTCTTGTGGAAGCACAGATTAAAGGTTAATTCTTTCAGTTGAAATATAGAGTTTAATCTGATATAATGATATTAGAAGAAAGGATTGATAATTATGAAAAAGCTGATGCTGGGTAATGCCGCAGTTGCACGAGGTGCATTTGAAGCAGGCGTTTCGGTCGTTGCGTCATATCCCGGAACTCCAAGCACGGAGATTACCGAGAATATAGTTAAATACGAAAATATATACGCCGAGTGGTCACCAAATGAAAAGGTTGCCGCAGAGGTTGCAATCGGTGCATCCATTGCCGGCGGAAGAAGTATGTCCTGTATGAAGCACGTGGGACTTAATGTTATGGCAGACCCGGTTTTCACCGTCAGCTATACAGGTGTAAACGGAGGACTTGTTTTCTGCGTTGCAGATGACCCCGGAATGCACTCATCCCAAAATGAGCAGGATTCAAGACATTATGCGGAGGCTTCAAAGATTGTTATGCTTGAGCCGTCGGATTCTTCCGAGTGTAAGGAATTTACAAAAAAAGCCTTTGAATTAAGCGAAGAATATGACACTCCCGTATTTTTAAGACTTTCAACGAGAGTTTCACATTCACAGAGCCTTGTTGAAGAAAATGAGCCAAAAGAGCAGAAGCTTAAGGATTACGAGAAAAATATCGACAAGTATGTAATGATGCCTGCAAAGGCAATAAAGCGCCATATTGAAGTTGAAAAAAGAATTTCGGCATTAAAGGAATTTTCGGAAAACTGCGAATTTAACACAGTTGAGGATAACAATTCCGAAATCGGCGTTATTGCAAACGGTATTTCTTATCTTTATGCAAAAGAGGCTCTGGGTGACAGGGTGAATTACTTAAAGCTTGGTATGGTTTATCCCTTGCCCGAAAAGCTTATCACGGATTTTGCGAAAAAGTGTAAAAAGGTATATGTAATAGAAGAGCTTGACCCTGTAATCGAAAACCATTGCAAGGCGTTGGGCGTATCCGTTGTCGGCAAGGAAGTATTTACTTTGCTTGGGGAATACACGCCTTCAATGATAAAAAAGGCGGTATTTTCAGAAGAGCCTGCCCGGTGCGAAACTATTGACGAGGATATTCCCGTAAGACCGCCCGTGCTTTGCCCCGGCTGTCCTCACAGAGGAACATTTTATGTTCTTAAAAAGCTGGGACTTACGGTTTCGGGTGATATAGGCTGTTATACATTGGGTGCGGTTGCTCCCTTGGGTGCAATAGATACAACAATCTGTATGGGTGCGTCCGTAAGTGCGGCTCACGGTATGGCAAAGGCAAGAGGAAAAGAGTTTAACAAAAAGCTTGTTTCCGTTATCGGTGATTCCACATTTATGCATTCGGGAATTACCGGACTTGTTGATATTGTGTATAACAAGGGTGCAAATACGGTTATTATCCTTGATAATTCCATTACGGGTATGACAGGACATCAGGACAACCCGACAACAGGCTACACCATTAGAGGAGAGGAAACCAAGCAGGTTAATCTTATTTCTCTTTGTAAGGCAGTAGGCGTTGAAAGCGTTGTTGTGGCAGACCCCTTTGATGTTAAAAACTTTGAAAAGGTTGTCAAGGAGGAAGTTGAAAAGGACGAACCCTCGGTTATTATTGCTCAAAGACCCTGTGCACTTTTAAAGCGTGTTAAATATACAGGCAAGGCAAAAATTACCGATAAGTGCAAAAAGTGCAAGATGTGCTTAAAGCTGGGATGTCCTGCAATTTCCTTTGACGGCGAAAATGTGGTTATTGACGAAACTCAGTGCAACGGCTGCGGACTTTGCGTAAATGTCTGCCCATTCGGCGCTATTGAGAAAGGAGAATAACGGTTATGAATATTATGATTGTAGGTGTTGGCGGACAGGGTACTTTGCTTGCCAGCAGAATTTTGGGAAATACAGTTGTAAATGAGGGCTATGATGTTAAAGTGTCTGAGGTTCACGGAATGAGCCAAAGAGGCGGAAGCGTTGTTACCTATGTTAAATTTGACGATAAAGTATATTCTCCCATTATCGACCGAGGTGAGGCGGATATTATTCTTGCATTTGAAATGCTTGAGGCATACCGTGCTCTTCCTTATCTTAAAAAAGGCGGAAAGATGCTTGTCAATTCTCAGAAAATGGACCCGATGCCTGTTATCACGGGAGCAATGAAATATCCCGAAAATATCGAAAAGAAGCTTGGGGATAAAGTTGATTTGACGTTGATTGATGCCTTGAAATACGCAAAGGAAGCAGGGAATTTAAAGGCTGTAAATGTGGTTTTAATCGGTGCTATGGCAAAAAATACCGATATCCCCTTTGAAAAGTGGATTGATACCATAAAAACATCAACTCCCGAAAAATTTTTGGATTCTAACATTAAAGCGTTTGAGCTGGGTTATAATATACAATAAATTCTATAAGGCAGGCGGAATAAATGGCGTATTATCAAAAAGATAAAGAATGTATGCCCAGAGAGGAGCTTAAAAAGCTTCAGAGCGAAAGACTTGTTTGGCAGGTCAAGAGAATGTATGAGAGAGTTCCTCTTTTCAGGCAGAGAATGGACGAAAAAGGACTTACGCCCGATGATATTAAGGGTGTTGAAGATTTGCCGAAGCTTCCTTTTTCGTATAAGCAGGATTTAAGAGATTACTATCCCTTCGGCTTATTTGCAGAGCCGTTAAAAAATATTGTCCGTGTTCATGCTTCGTCAGGTACTACAGGTAAGCAGATTGTTGTGGGCTATACCAAAAATGATTTGGATATGTGGGCTGAGTGTTTTGCAAGACAGCTTGCGGCAATCGGCGTAACCGATGAGGATATTGTTCAGATATCCTACGGATATGGTTTGTTTACAGGGGGACTCGGCGCCCATAACGGAGTGGAAAAGCTCGGGGCAACAGCAGTACCTACATCATCGGGGAATACTGCCCGTCAGATGCAGACAATGGCGGACTTTGGCTCGACTGTGCTGTGCTGTACACCGTCTTATGCGATGTATCTTGCCGAATCCTTGGAAAAGGCGGATATGCTTGACAAAATAAAGCTTAAGGCAGGAGTGTTCGGAGCGGAGCCGTGGACAGAGGATATGCGTAATGTGATAGAGAAATCTCTTAATATTAAGGCATATGATATTTACGGACTTTCGGAAATTATGGGTCCCGGTGTTGCATACGAATGTGAGATGCAAAACGGTATGCATATCTCGGAGGATATGTTTTTGGCGGAAACCATAGACCCCGACACGGGAGAGGTGCTTCCTTACGGCGAACAGGGTGAGCTTGTGTTTACAACTATTACCAAAGAGGGATTCCCTGTTATCAGGTACAGAACCCGTGATATAGCCGTGATAAATCCCGAACCCTGTGAATGTGGCAGAACATTTATTAGAATGAACAAGCCTTCGGGCAGGTCGGACGATATGATGATTATAAGAGGTGTAAATGTGTTCCCGTCACAGATAGAAGAAGTGTTGCTTAAAAATGCATCGGGAATTACGCCGAATTATCAGATTGTTGTTAACAGAGAAAACAATACGGATACTCTTGATGTAAATGTGGAAATGAGCGAACAGCTCTTTACAGATGATATTAAATCTATCGAAAAGCTTGAAAGAAGCATCGTAAGAGATTTAAGAAGTGTTTTGGGTATCGGTGCAAAGGTTCATCTTGTCAGCCCGAAGTCCATTGAAAGAAGCGAAGGAAAGGCAAAGCGTGTTATCGATAAGAGGAAGCTTCATAACTGATAACATAATAGATTGGTGTTTTCGTATATTGTATAAAGAAAGGACGGAAAAATATGATTAAACAAATTTCTGTTTTTGTAGAGAATAAGCCGGGACAGCTTTTGGATGTGTTGGATATACTCGGAAGAGAAAACATTGATATTATGGCACTTTCCGTGGCTGACACAAATGAGTACGGAATTGTCAGAATGGTCGTTGAAGATACGGAGAAGGCAAAATCCGTGCTAAATGAAGGCGGATTTGTTGTAAAATCAAATCATGTTGTTGTAATTGCCATTGACGACAAGCCCGGAGCACTTATTAAGCCCTTGTCGGTTTTAAATAACAATAATGTGTCTATTGAGTATATGTATTCCTTTGCGGGGTATAAGGAAGATATGGTTTGGATTGTTATAAGAACGGATAATCGGGAGATTGCCGAAAAGGTTCTTAAGGAAAGCGGAATAAAAATATTGGAACAATAAAAAAGGAGCTGTAGCAAAAGATTTAAAAAATCATTTTGCTACAGCTCCTTTTTTAAACTCTTTTAGTTTTGAGAGTGAAGAGTTAGAAGTTCGGAAAAATTCTGACGAATTTTCACATTAACTTCAAACTTTAAATTTTTATTGTACCGTGTAGCCGCCTTTTATCATTAAAATGGCGTCCGTGGTTGCCAAAAATCCTCTGCCGTCGGCAACAGGTACGATTAACAAATGGTTTGAAGGAAATGGGGAAGCGTTTGCCAAATCATATCCTGCGGTGGTGTCTGCAAGACCGCCCTTTTTGCTAGCTATAACCGAGCCTTGTCCCATTCGCAAAATCATTTCGGTTCCCGATTCGCCGATGATTTTCTGACCTGACTTTACATTTACAACAATAAAGCTTGTAGGTCTTGAGGTGACCTCTCCTCCGCCTGCGGCAATGCCCAACTTTTCGTCAACATATGCTTTAAGCTCGGGTACAACCTTGTCCACGATATAGCTTTTTGTAACAACAGGGTCGTCTGTTCCGCCGGGTTCCGAGAACACGGCAAGACTTCCGATTGTTATTAAAAACAAGCTCATAATACATAGTCCTTTAATAATACTGCTTTTTTTCATGGTTCTTCCTCCTAAGTATATAATAAATTTTCTTATGAAAGCCCGAATGAAATTTCCAAAGCTTCATTTACCTTGTCCATTAAATTGCCGTCAACATGACCTATTTTTTCTTTAAGCCGCCTTTTGTCAATAGTCCGTATCTGCTCGGCAAGCACAACAGAATCTTTAGACAGCCCGAAGCCTCCTGCATCTATTTCAATATGAGTCGGCATTTTTGCTTTGTTTATCTGAGATGTAATTGCCGTGGCAATTACTGTGGGACTGTACCTGTTGCCTATATCGTTTTGAATTATCAGAACAGGGCGTACTCCACCTTGCTCCGAACCGATTACGGGACTTAAATCAGCGTAATATATATCTCCTCGTTTTACTACCAAAATATTCACACTCCGCAAGTTAAATTATGTCCTTTGCTCTCATCTGCATTATACGCAAATATTTCTGATTTGATAATCGGAGGACAGCTTGCGGTGACAGAACTCCGAAGGTTTATGCAGTTTTAAGGGGAAACGGGAGAATCCAGAAGGTAGTTGTGAATGTTTTGCTCAACGCCGTCTTTTATATAAATTCTGGGTATTCTCTTTCCGACCATACAAAGGATTTCGTAATTGATAGTCCCCATTTTTTCGGCAAGGCTCTCTACCGGTAATTCTATATTATCGCCTTTGCCGAACAAAATGACTTCGTCACCGATAGATATATTATTGACATTTGTAACATCAATCATACATTGGTCCATACAAATATTTCCCACAACAGGACAAAGTGTTTCTCCTGCGATTATTTCGGCTTTATTTGAAAGTAATCTTGAATATCCGTCGGCATAGCCTACGGGAATGGTGGCGATTTTTCGCTTTTCCTTTGATATATAACGCCTGCCGTAGCCTACCGAGGCACCTGTTTCTATTTCTTTTATATTTGTTATTTTTGCTTTAAATGTCATTGCCGCTTTAAGGTTTAAAACAGAGGAATCCACAAACCCCGACGGACTTAATCCGTAAAGGATAATTCCCGGTCTTACCATATCAAGGTGCATATGGGGAAAGCGAATTAAAGCCGCACTGTTTGCACAATGCCTGAGCGGTATATTAAGTCCTTTGGATTTAAGAATGTCACATATCTCACAAAATCTTGAAAACTGAAGGCTTGTATACTCATCGTCATCGTCGTCTGCGACGGAAAAGTGAGTGAATATACCGTCAATTTCTATATTTTCAAGGGAAGCAATTTTTAAAATTTCATCTATGGTGTTTTTGTTTACATCGCTGTCGTCGGCGTAGCGATAGCCTATGCGTCCCATTCCGGTATCGATTTTAATATGAATTTTCGCCGTCTTGTTAAGGCGTTTTGCCGTTTCGGATAATTCCTTTGCAAGGGAATATTCAAAGCAGGCAGGTGTCACATCATATTTTACAAGATTTTCGGCCTCGTCCTTAAAGCTGTTTCCCAATATGAGCAGGGGACAGTTTATGTTGCAACGGCGAAGCTGTATTGCCTCGTCAAGGCAGGCAACTGCCAAGGCGTCGGCACCTCCCGAAAGGAGGGTTCTGGCAACTTCAAGATAGCCGTGGCCGTAGGCGTCTGCCTTAACCACACCGAGAATTTTTGTGTTCTCTGAAACATAGCTTCTGATTGATTCAATATTATTTTTTAAAAGGTCTAAATTGATTTCCGCCCATGCTCGTTTGCCCTGTTTCATTTTTTCTCCGTTCCGCCGTTTTATGCGGCAAATTATATTTAAATTATATATTGAAGTCTTTGTATTGCCTTGGGAATATTATCTGTAACATCACTTGCAATCAGACCGAAAACCCCTGTTTTACAAATGGCGATATCGGCAGACAGTCCGTGGATAAATGTCCCCAGAAGTGCGGCATTGAATGGGGAAAGTCCTTGCCCCAGAAATGATGCGGTAACTCCCGTTAAAACATCGCCCATACCCCCCGATGCCATACCGTTGTTTCCCGTTGTGTTTATATGATATTCGCCATTGGGCGATGCAATTACCGTGTTTTTGCCTTTTAATACAATTATGGAATTAAACCTTTTGGCATATTCCAAGGTAATATCCACCCTGTTTTTTTGTATATCGGCAATTGAAATTCCCGTAAGGCGTGACATCTCTCCGGGGTGAGGCGTAAGCACAGCTTCGCATTTTTTGGAAGACAAAAGTGATGTGTCACAGGAGAGGGCGTTTAATCCGTCTGCATCAATAATACAAGGCTTTTCGCAGGACAGGATATCCTTTAATATTAAGATTATGTCCTCTGATTTTCCAAGCCCCGGACCTATTGCCGTAACATCGCTTTTTTTCACATTGTCAATAATATCGCTTACTGCATCATAGGATATAATGCCGTCTTTATCTTCTAAAGGAAGTGTCATTGCCTCGGTAAGCTTTACCGAGAGGTAAGGCTGAACACTTTTTGCCGTGCCGACGGTAACAAGCCCGCTTCCGCTTCGCATAGCAGAGGAGGCACACAGCTCTGCCGCTCCCACCATACACTTTGAACCTGCAATAACAAAAAGCCGTCCGCAGTCCGATTTATTGATGTTGCTTCTCCTTTTCGGCAGAAGATGATGATAGCTTTTAAGATTTTCGATATTCTCGTCGGTTATACCCGTGTCTTCTCCCCATATGGTTGCAACGATATATTCATCCTGACAGTCAATGCTCAATGAAAGGGATGTTTCGTTTTTCATAAGGAGTATATAAGGCTTTTCCGATTGGTGGTTCATAATTTCTATATCACGAAAGCCAAAGCCTTTAATATCCTTTCCCAGATATTTAAAAAAGGCATTTTTTGCGGCATAAGCCTTTGCAATACACAAAACGGGGTTTTCAAGGGCGGCAAAATATTCGGCTTCCCGTTTTGTGAATGTTTGGACTGTAAAGACAGGAAGATTATCCCCATCGGGAAGGTCGGATATTTTCATTGTATAGGTGCCTGTATGCAAATAAATCACTCCTGTTACGATAAAAATACCTTTTGAGGATTAAGGCGTTTAAAGCCGTCAAGCATTTCCTCGTTTGGGTTGAATAAAAGTATCGTCCGTTTTCCGTTGTCATCAAATAATATAAAGTATACGCCGTCGTCGGTTTTGGAGGAACAGGCGGCAATTTTCTTGATTTCCTTGTTTTCGTAATACCTGCTAAAGTCATTGTGGGATATGGGAGCCATAAGCTCAATGTTCCTTGCGTTAAGGGTGACAATATGCTTCCTGCGTTTTTTTGCTATTATTTTATCCACATCAAAAGAACCGTTTGTAAAAGCATATTCATACTCTAAGTTTGTGGATATTATCATATTATATAATACATAAATAAGTGCAGCGGTTACAAATAATGCAATCAGCCCAATGTATTTATGAGCACCTGCAAAAAAAAGCGAAAGAAGGAGTACAAGAAGTATTCCCACTATGCAAAGGGCAATAAACCCATAGTCGCTCGGTTTCTTTTTTCTTTTTACCATACATTCCGAAAAAATATCCATTTTAATCTCCGTTCCGCCGATTCGTATCGGCGTAAATACTTATTTAATCAGTTTCCTTTTCGTATTGTCACGGTGTGAGTGGGAAGCCCGATGTTTGACCAATCGGAAACAGATGCCTGTCCCGCTGTGTTTTCTCCTGCGGCATACGCTTCCCCCGATTGAGTTATACCGATGCTGTGCTTTTCGCCTCCGCACGATGAAACAATGTTTTTCCACAAATCCGTGATACCTTGTTTTCTGTTGTTGCTTCCGTAGGATGTAACTTTGCCGTTTGTGTGGGTGACAAGTATGTTGTAATCTCCGGATGAAACGGAGAGGACATCATTGTCTTTTGTACATTCCGAAAGACCGTCTGCGTCTTTTCCTGTAAAGAGGATTTCGCCGTTTGATTTTAAAGCGACGGTAAATTCGCATCCGGCGGCAATCTGAACAACATCTGTCCAGCCGCCCACATTACATTGACCTTGCCTGTTGTCACCTGTTGCGATTACGGTTCCGTCAAGCTTTAAGCCAACCGTGTGGGTGCATCCTGCGGATACGGCAATCAGTCCCGACCATGAATTCACATCGCATTGTCCGTATGTATTGTCCCCCGTGGCAACGGCTCTGCCTATGTTTTCAATGCCTACCGTATGCAAATCTCCTGCCGATATGTCGATTATATTTGCCCATGCGGCAACATTGCATTGTCCCTTTGAATTATCACCTGTTGAGAAAACCGTGTTGTTTCCGGCTATTCCCAAGGTGTGGTCGCCCCCTGCGGCAACCTTGATAATATCAACCCATTTTGAAACGTCGCATTGCTTTTTGTCATTACTTCCCGTTGCAACAACGGTTCTGTCCGTCTTAAGAGCCACGGAATGGGATTTTCCTGCGGCGACAATGCCTTTATAAGCAATCAGAATGTTTTTGTAGTTTGCATTGCTTTCTTTGTATCCTTCAAGCTCTTTAAAATAAACGACTGCCTCTGAAAATTCACGGTTTCGTGCATAGCACATTGCAAGCGCCCAATGTAATTCCTTAAGCTTTTCTCCGAAAAAGATGTGACTGTCGGCTTCCTGCAAGGCAGGAAGAGCATCCTCGAATTTTCCACTGTTGTAAAGCTGCATGGCTTTGCGGTATGCATCGGATGCCTCGCTTCTGTTCCGAGCAACGAATACTCCCGATACAACAAGAAAGCATATTACGCAAAGAACGATTATTCTGCGTATCCATCTTTTCTTTTTTTCCTCGGGGTCGTTTTTTATAAGCTCTCTTAATTCTTCTTCAAGGGCATATTTACGCTTTTTTTCTTCTTTTTCAAGCTCTCTGGCTATTTCTTCCGTGTCAATCTCGTCGGTGGTGTCAAGGTCGTCCTTGTCAAAATAATTTTCCATAGGAAATTTACAACTGCTTTGCCAAACGCCTCCGTTTTTTAAGTTTACCTTTCTGACTATTACCAAAACGCTTTCCGCCATAAATGAGGGAAGCTCAATAAAGGCTTCGCCCTGGGAGTATGAAATATCATTAAGCTCCGAGAGCTTTTCGCCGTTTTTGCCGTAGCAGCATATGTCAATGACGGCATCGGATATACCGTCAAAATTCGGTGCAAGCTGTATCTTCAGTACCTTCCGTATTGTGTCCGGGTTGTAAAGTAATTGGCATTCTTTAATTTTAAAAGGACAATCAAGCTCAATGTTGCTAAGGCTTGTTACCGTTTGCAAATGCTCCATTTACTCACCGACTTTCAATTACATTTATACTTATTATATATTATAACCGAAAATTTATTAAATTGCAAGGAAGTTATCATTTTGTAATATTAAAGTTAAAGTATCATTTATATATGTATATTTAAAATGCGTCGGCATAGATATAAGTAACGGTAATTTTCTTTCAAACTTGGTTTTTCGATATATAAAAAGAAAGGAACGGTCTTAAAGGTGAATAAAATTTATAAAGCCATTATTTGTTTTTGCTTAACGGCGGTTTTATGCATTTCCGCAGCTTACGGCGAAAATGCAAAGCAGGTTGACACCAATGTTTCGGCGGAGCTTGTAAAAGCAAGGTCCGGACTTTTAATGGAGGCGTCAACGGGAGAGGTTTTGTATGAATTAAACGCAGATGAAAGATTGCAGATTGCAAGCGTGACCAAAACCATGACCATGCTTTTGATTATGGAGGCTCTTGACAGCGGAAAAATCAAAAAAACGGATATGGTGACGGTTAGTGAATATGCCTCGTCCATGGGTGGTTCACAGGTTTTTCTTGAGGTGGGTGAACAGATGAGCGTAGACGATATGTTAAAGGCGATTGCCGTTGCGTCGGGAAATGATGCGGCGGTGGCGATGGCGGAATTTATATCGGGAAGCGAGCCTGCTTTTGTAGAAAAGATGAACGAAAAGGCAGCTGCTCTCGGACTTAAGAATACCCATTTTATAAACTGTAACGGTCTTGATGAAACTAACGAGCATTACAGCTCCGCAAGGGATATTGCAATTATTTCAAAGGAGCTTTTGTCGCACAAGGGTATACTTGAATATACAACAATATGGATGGACTCCCTCAGGAACGGAAGCTTCGGACTTTCAAATACCAATAAGCTTATCAGATTTTACAAGGGTGCAAACGGACTTAAAACAGGTTCTACAAGTACGGCAAAGTATTGCATTTCCGCAAGTGCGGAAAGGGACGGAATGCAGCTTATATCCGTTGTGATATGCGCTCCTTCAACGGCGGACAGATTTTCCTCGGCAAGCTCTATGCTTGACTACGGATTTGCGAATTACGAGGTTGCATCCTGCGATTCGGATAATACCGCCGTTCCCTATGTGAGGGTTGCAGGAGGAACAACGGAGCAAATTCAACCGAAAATTTCGGGAGAAGGCTTTGTTGTGAAAAAGGGAAACAAGGATAAGCTTGAAAGACGGTTTGAGCAGACGGAAAGCGTAAATGCTCCCGTTGAAAAGGGCACAAAGCTTGGAGAGGTAATATATACGGTTGAAGGAAATGAGATTGCAAGAAGAGATGTTTGTTCGGATGAAGATGTCGAAAAAATCGGAGTATTAAAGATGTTTGTAAGATGCCTGGAGAAATGGACCACATTATAATTTGATACAAAAATTTAATATTATTTGCCGTACATTTGTGTTATAATTAAAATGAATAAGTATAATCGGAAGATATATACATAAATTCGGATAAAAAGTTATGGAGAGATTCGTATGGCAAATAAAACAGGAAAAAAAGGAAGTGCCGCAAGCTCACGGCAGAAGAAAGCGGCGGTGAGTACGAAAAGCAAAAGTGCTTCAAAAGGAAATAAGGAGGTAAATCCCGAAAAAAAGCCTTTGATTTCAAATGAAATAAAAGGAATAATTATTATTGCCGTAGGCATATTTTTGGGATTTGTGTTTTTAAGCGAAATGACAGGGGCAGTAGGCGGATGGATAAAGAACATCTGCTACGGACTGTTTGGACCGTCAATGGCGGTAAGCTGTTTGTTTATTATGCTTACGGGATTTTTTGTGTTTTTAAACAAAGCTCCCGAAAAGAACGGCTTCAGATATCTTTTGCTTTTCTTAATCATTGTGTTTACCTCAATTATTGTAACAATGCTTTTGGGCAAAAGCTCATTCCCCGAGGGAAGCTTGGGAGAGATTATTACAATCCTTTGGAGGGACGGAGTTGAAGGAAACGGCGGCGGTGTAATCGGCGGCGGTATTTGCGGAATTTTGAATTTGGCATTGGGCGTTGCAGGTACTTGGGTTATGGCGATTGCGGCTGAAATAGTTTGCATTTTGCTTCTTACAGAGATATCAATCGGCAAAACCATCGGCAAGGTTAAAAATAAAATTAAAGACAAGCGTGAAAAAGAAGACGGAAATGACATTGATTTGCCTGAATTTACCGAGCAGAGCAGAGATGTTGAAAAGAAGGTAAAAGAGAACAGAAAACGCAAAAAGAATGACGGAGTTTTGGACGGTTATTTTGAAGGAAAAGAAACGGTGGACGGAGCGGAAAACGAGGAAGATGCCGATACAGTTCCGCCAAAGAGATTTGAATTCCGTGAGGATGATGAAATATTCAAAGATTTCCCGACGGAAACAGGGGATACACAGGATGAGGATTTGCCCTTTGAAATTGACAATATGAAAAGCGGTGTTATCACTGAGCTTCCCGATGAGAACGGAAATTATGAAAAGCCTGTGGAAAATGAAGAGGGAACGGACTTTGAACCGCCGTCGGATGCAAAGGTTCAGGATGTTCTGGATATGTTTACCCAAAAAGCGGTGGATAAGGGTGTTCCATTAGACAGAGCTGTGGATATGGGAAGAAGAATGGCAACAGAGGAGGCTGAGAATTCAACCTTTGAAGCCCAAGTTGAAAAGCAGGTAAAGGAAGAGGCGAAAAAGCCGAAAATCGTGAAATACAAACTGCCAACAACCGAGCTTCTGGACAATCCCAAGCCTCAGGTTAAAAGCAGGGAAGAAATAAAAGCGGAGCTTGAAGAAAAGGCAAACAAGCTTTTGGACACTCTCAGAAGCTTTAAGGTTGAAGCGGAAATAATAAATGTAACGCAGGGACCCTCCGTTACAAGGTTTGAGCTTCAGCCGGGATTGGGCGTAAAGGTTTCCAAAATAACAAACCTTGCAGATGACATTGCATTAAGCCTTGCAGCGTCGGGTGTCAGAATAGAGCCTGTTCCCGGAAAGTCAGCAATCGGAGTTGAAATACCAAATAAGGAGCGTATTCCCGTTCCCATAAGAGAAGTAATTGAGAGCGACAAGTTTAAAAAGTTTAAATCAAAAACAGCCTTTGCGTTGGGTAAGGATATAGGAGGAGCCTGTGTTGTAGCCGACTTTGCCGATTATCCCCATGCACTTATTGCCGGCGGAACAGGCTCGGGTAAGAGTGTGTGCATCAATTCCTTGATTATGAGTATTTTGTTTAAAGCCCGTCCCGATGAAGTAAAGATGATTATGGTTGATCCCAAAATGGTTGAGCTCAGCGTTTATGACGGACTTCCCCACTTGTTAATCCCCGTTGTAACCGACCCGAAGCACGCAGCAGGTGCTCTTAATTGGGCGGTGGGCGAGATGAAGAACCGATATAAGCTCTTAAATGAAAGCAAGGTAAGAAACCTTAAAGACTACAATAAACTGATGGAACAGATAGGTGAGCCCGAAAGCAAGCTTCCGGAAATAGTGATTATTATTGACGAGCTTGCGGATTTGATGATGGCGGCGAAAAACGAGGTTGAAAGTGCAATAAACAGTATTGCGGCACTTGCAAGAGCGGCAGGAATGTATTTGATTATTGCAACTCAAAGACCGTCCGTTGATGTTGTTACGGGTGTAATCAAAAACAACATACCCACCCGTATTGCCCTCTCTGTTTCTTCAAGCGTGGACAGCCGAATAGTAATAGATACAACGGGAGCGGAAAAGCTTCTGGGACACGGAGATATGTTATACAGCCCCAGAGGAGCGGCAAAGCCTTTGCGTATTCAGGGTAACTTTGTAGATGATGCGGAAAGAGAAAGAGTGCTTGAATACATTAAAAATCAGTACATTGCGGAGTATGATGAAGAAGTAATCGAAAACATAGAGAGAGAAAGAGAGCAGGTCGGAATGGGTAATTCCTCCGTTCAGGAAGCCGACAGCGATGACAGAGGCGGAGAGCAAAAGGACAAAATGTTCTGGGAAGCGGTTGAATTGGTGCTTACAAACGGACAAGCCTCGGTTGCAATGTTCCAAAGAAAGTTCGGTATGGGGTACCAGCGTGCCGCAAAGCTGATTGACCAAATGGAAAAGTACAAAATAATAGGTCCCTACGAGGGTACAAAGCCAAGACAGGTGCTTATCACAAGGCAGGAATTTAACGAAATGAAGATGAATAACCCTGATATGTAGCCTTGTAAAAGTGACGAAATTCAGTAAAATAGGCTGAATTCTTGGTGAAAATAGACATTTTTAACGCTTTGAAATTGTGCAATTCTACAAATTTGAAAAAATTTTAAAAAAAAAGTGGAAATTTCATTTTATTTATAGTAAAATAATCCACAGAAAAGAATATTATTAAAAAAAGGAGAAAATGAAAATGAACAAACAAGATTTAGTATCAGCTATTGCTGAAAATGCGAACCTCACAAAGAAAGATGCAGAAGCTGCTCTTAAGGCTTTTATAGAGTCAGTTGAAGGCGCTCTTAAGAAGGGTGACAAAGTACAGTTGGTTGGCTTTGGTACATTCGAAGTAAGACAGAGAGCTGCAAGAACAGGCAGAAATCCTCAGACCGGTAAGGAAATGAAGATTGCGGCTGCAAAGGCTCCTTCCTTCAAGGCAGGTAAGGCTTTAAAAGATCTTATCAACAAATAAGAACTAAAACGAAAGCGGGTGTTAATTCACTCGCTTTTATTTTTTTGAAATTTTTTAAAAAAAGTTCTTGACAAAACCGGTGCTACATAGTATAATACTATTTGTTGTTGAAAAACGCACCTTTAGCTCAGCTGGCTAGAGCACCTGACTCTTAATCAGGGTGTCCGGGGTTCGAATCCCCGAAGGTGTACCAAAAATCCTCGTTCATAAGAATGAGGATTTTTACTTATTCACTATTCCTTCTTCACTCTTACTTCAAAAAGTATCGAACGAGGATTTTTGGAAAGTAATAAGTAATAGTGAATAAGGAAGAAGTAAGGT
>JAZLFN010000053.1:0-51021 GCA_045615805.1 Clostridia bacterium
AATTATGGTCTTCTACTAAGCCAAATTCATCTCTGCTTCTTCCACCAATTCCATACTCATTTTTTAAGAAATTTGCATTTTCCGTACTAGATAAACTTTTAGTAAGTTGTTCATAAATTCTAAATTTACCTTGAGAAAATCCACTACCTTCTTTTAGGCAACTATCTATCATTTCTTGTGTAAAAGAAAAAACAGAAGCATTTTCTGCCTCTGTTATGTTTTGTTTTTGTTCTTCTTCAGTTAGTAGTTCTAATTGTAAATTAGATCTCTGACTACTTGTTCCTCTGCTATCATCTTGTAATTGTTCATAAGAGCTAGCCATTTCATTTGGTCTGTCTGTTTCATTTCCTCTGTTGTTCCTTCCTGTTTCGCCATTTTCTCTACTATCTGATTTACCATTCTCGTTGCCATTTCCTGTATCTCTGTTAAATGTTTGCCCAGTGTTTTCTCTGCTCTCATTATCATATATTCTGCTTTGCTGTGTTCCATTAGATATTTCTTCCTCATTATTGCGTATTTGCCTGTTGGTAGTATCTCCTCCTTCATTGTTATATTCGGAATTAGATAATCCCCTTGTTTTACGGAAAAACTTAACTTCTGTGTAATTGGTTTGCTATTGTATCCGAGAACTAATTCTTCACATTTAATTTGTATCTGATTTGACAAAATCATCATCGCCTTACTGCGTCAATGCATTTTTAATTTTACTGCAATTTTCTTTCATTGCCGAATAATATGTCAAGCCGTTCAACATATCAGATTTGCTTACATGCTGCATAGAATTAAGAGTAGAAACAGAGGCTGTGTTTTTGGTAGTGTTTTCAAGAACGGACTCGGCAAGAGCTTTATTTGATGAATTATCAACGACAAAAATATGTGCTATATTGTATTCATCAATTTTTGATGCCAAATCAAGAATTACTTTAAATCCAACACTTGATTCCGTCGAACAACTTCCAAATGCAGCATAATAATCAAAGGAGTAATCATTCATAAAATACTTAAAAGGAAATCTGTCTGTAATGATTATTGGCTTGTTTTCAGGGTTATTACTTAATTCTGTGAATTTTTCATCAAGTAATTTAAGGGAGTTGATGTATTGAGTTGTGTTTTCTTTTATTTTTTCGGCATCTTGAGGTAAATATTTTACAAGCTTGTCCGACAGCTTTTCACAAATGATTATTGCGTTTTTGAGTGACAACCAAATATGTTCGTCATATTTACTGTATGGGTCAGCCTCCGTTATTTCGTCTTCGTCGCCATTTGGAAGAAGTCTATCCGTAATAAGTGACATAAGGTTTATATATTCCGTATTTCCTCTATCTGCCGAATTTTCAAGCTCTTTAAAAGTTTTATCGGAAACTCCCCCTGTATATACACATATATCGCTTTTTTTTACATCCATTATATCCGATGCCGAAGGCTGATAGTTGTGTAAATCCGACCCGTTTTCAAGACAATAATTTACATTAACGGATTTTAATCCCTTAGTTAAATTTGTTATCCAATCATATTGTGCATACTCTGTACAATAAATTGTAAACTTATCGTTTTTTTCTTGCTCTACGACAACCTCACCACAAGCCGAAAAAACAAATAAAGAAATAAAAATTACTGAAAATAATAAGAATCTTTTCATAAGCTCCTCCCGTTGTTTATACATTTTTCGCATTCTCCGTATATTATTGTTTGCTTTTTATCAACGGAAAATTTGTTTTCATTCATAATATTTTTGAGAATTATATCTGTTTCGCTTCCGTCCATATGCAGAATCTGTCCGCAGGAAAGACATTTCATATGCAGGTGCGATGTGCATTTGTCGCAATTTATGTATTGATAGACAAACTTCCTGCCTGTATCCTTTGAAAACCGCTTGACACTGCCGCTTTTCAAAAGCTTGGGCATCAATCTGTAAATCGTACTTTTTCCAACATCTATCTTTTCTGAGATTTCTTCAATAGAGTATGAGCAATCGCTGTTTTCTTTTAAAAAATTTAAAAGCTGTGTTTTTTGTTCGGTAACATATTCCATAAACAAAACCACCTCCGAATTGAGAATTACTCTCATATTATCTCATTTTATCAACAAAATGTCAAGTATAAATATTTAATACTTGAAAAAATGTAACCAATATGTTAGAATAGAGAAAATATGCGCCTGTAGCTCAGCTGGATAGAGTGTCAGACTCCGACTCTGAAGGTCGTGGGTTCAAATCCCGTCAGGCGTACCAGGAAAAACGACAAGTTTCGACTTGCCGTTTTTTCAGCTAAATTCCCCTGACGGCGAGCTAAATTTGCATTGCAAGCTAAACGTCCTTGCGGACGTTAAATGTGCGTCACACGCTATATAAGGTGAATTTAATTTAGCTTAAAATCACAGGTTTTAAATTTGGCATTTTCGGCAGAAAATATTTCGCTTTGCTACGCAAGTAGCTAAATTTAGCATAAACCGATATCTTTTTGGAACGTAAAAATAATATGTAAGAGGGAAGAAGTAAGATGCAAAATTATGGGAATATGCTTCAATATTCATTAGAATTTTATAAGCCACATATACACAAAAAGGGACGATAGTATGAGTTATTTCAAATATAACGGAAAGAAGATTTATTATGAAGAGTATGGGAGTGGCGAAGTACTTATTCTGCTTCACGGCAATACCGTATCCGGCAAGTTTTTTGTGCCGCTTATTCCTATGATTGCAGAAAAGTACCGTGTCATTGCTTTGGATTTTCTTGGTTGCGGATGTTCCGACAGAATTGACAAATGGCCTGCTGATTTGTGGTATGAATGGTCTATTCAGGTCATAGAACTTTGTAATAAATTGAAATTCCCAAAAGTAAAATTGATTGGCTGTAGTGGCGGTGCACTTGCAGCAATCAATGTTGCACTGGAGAAGCCGGAACTTGTCGAAAGTGTTGTTGCTGACAGTTTTGAGGGAGTGAATGCTGATTCCAAGATTACTGAACAGATTAGTATGGGACGAAGCGTTGCCAAGCAGAATGAAGAATTTAGATCAATGCTGAAAATAATGCATGGCGAAGACTGGGAAAGCGTTGTTGATGCAGACACGGAAGCCGTGATTGCCCACGCAAAGACCCTCGGTTCATTCTTCCATAAACCCATCGAAGAAATGAAAGTAAGGCTACTGCTTACAGGAAGCAATAAAGACGAGATGTTCCCGAAAGGTCATTATGAAAAACTTTTTAAGGATATTTGCGGTAGAACCTGTACGGCTAAATCGCATATTTTTGAGCAAGGCGGACATCCTGCCATGATGAGCAATATGGAAGAATTCATTTCGTTATGCAATGAATTCTTTAACACAGATGATTAAACAAACGGGTGACTCTCGGTTTAAAGAGGTGAATTGAAAATGATAAAGAATATGAAACAGATAACAATTCGTCCCGAAACGCACGGAGATTATAAAGATATTGTTTCGATGGTGCTTCGCTCCTTTAAAGAGGGAACCGATTACTCCGACGGCACAGATATCGTTGCATTGATAGAAGAAATCCGCGATTCCGAATACTACATTCCTGAGCTTGCGTTTGTGGCAGAGTTTGATGGCGAGATAGTCGGATACTTTATGTTTTCCAACTTTCCGTTGTCAAAGACATCGGAGGGCGGACATGGTGGGGCAAATGATACCGACATCGTGATGCTTGCACCCGTATCCGTTCATGCCGATTATTTCCGTCAGGGAATCGGCTCTGCAATGCTGACGCTCGGCATTGAAAAAGTCAAAGAAATGGGATTTAACGGAGTTATTGTCGAGGGCAACTACCTGTTTTACAACACGGTTGGTTTTAAAACCTCGTCCGAATACGGAATTTATCCTGTCAGCGGATATCCAATGATTGAGCCGAGATGCCAGATGTGCATGGAAACCTTCCCCGGCTCGCTGAAAGGCAAGGGCGGATATGTTGTTTACGATATGTATTACAACGCTTAGTAAAAAAGCAATACGGCAAGCAGACGACTTTTTGTCCGCTTGCTTTTTTTGATATTGCCGCACAAATGAGAGAATTTATTTGTTATACATATTGAGGAAGGAAAATTCAAAACAGATTGGATGATTCGATTGGATTACATATGTTCTTGTCATTCTTTGTATGATAGCCATAGCTGCTACATTGAATAATAATTGATTTATTTAATTTTTCGTTTGACAAATGAATATTTTAAAGATATACTATCAGCGTATGAGCCGTGAGAAGGCTTTGAAATATTAAGCGGCAACGAACTATAGCGGAGGCAAAACACAGATGAAAAAATTATCAGGTTCGGTTTATGTTATTTTAGCAGGTATTTTTTGGGGGACTATGAGCATTTTTGTGAAAGCTCTCAGTAAATACGGATTTTCTCCTTTGCAAATTACGGCTATTCGTTTCACCTTTGGGGTTTTGTTTTTAGCTTTGTTTGTACTTGTTAAAAATAAAGATTATTTTAAAATAAAGATTAAAGATATATTGATTTTTATTGTTATGGGTGTAGTCAGTTGCTTCTGTATGAGTTATTTTTATTTTATGGGAATCACGATGATTCCTGTGTCGGTTGCATCTGTGCTTTTATATACGGCTCCGATTTGGGTTCTTATTGCATCCGTTGTGTTTTTTAAAGAAAAACTTACGGTCGTAAAAGTGATTGCATTGGCTATTGCAATTATCGGTTGCGTTCTTGTATCGGGGTTCTCTGCCGACGGAGTAAATCTTACGGGAGTTATTTTTTCTCTTTTGTCAAGCTTTGCTTATGCAAGCTATAGCATTATCGGAAAGATTGCTACAAAAAAATATCATCCCTTTACTGTTACAATATATGCTTACTTTTTTGCTATGATTTGTTCCTTGATTGTGTGCAATGTTCCGGAAATGTCATCAATTATTTATACTGCTTTTGATTTTAAGCTTCTGTTTCTTATGGTTGGGCTCGGTATTATTTCAATTTCTGTACCGTTTACGCTTTACACAATCGGACTAAGTAAGGTGACAGCAGGAAAAGCTGCCATAATGAGCCTTACGGAGCCTATGACTACTGCTATCATAGGAATTGTTGTTTTTGGTGAAACCATCGGATTTTTGGGGTTGTCAGGGATTTTGGCGATTGTCACGGCGATAGTTTTGATAAATGTCAAATGGAGAACATATAAAAAATAATATTTACATATCGATGACATTTAAAACGGGTCATAGTATACTTAAATCATAAATTTTACAATATATAAAATGAAGGAGTGTTGTATTTATGAAAAAGGACAGAAAATTGTGGCTTTAATTACAGCGATGGTTCTTTGTGTTGTGTTGTTTACAGCGTGCGGAGAATCGAAAAGCGAAGTGAAAGAAACGTGTAAATATACTGCGGTGTCGGGCACGGTGAATGGAGTTACTCTTTCGGGAGAGAATGTGGCAAAATTCGGGCTTGAACTAAAAGAGGGCGGCAAAGGAACCGTTTCTCTTGCGGGGGATTCGGCAGAGTTTGACCGGACAAGTGATGATACTACCATTACCCTCACTGTAGAAGGCGTTAATATGGCAGGAAAGTTAGATGGAAACAAAATAATACTTGAACATTTCTTAGAAGAAATGATAGGAGTGTCAATGGATCTGACATTTGAAAAACAATAAAACATAATTAATTGTGAAAAAAGCCGTTTGGGTTATTCCGGACGGCTTTTTTCTATAAAAAATTGGCGTTTTGTGTAATAAATCCGTTTTTTTGTTTATTGTTAATCTATACTTTCGTGGTTATAATTGAGTTGAAATAGAATAAACGGAGGTATTATTATGATTACATCACAGGATATTAAAGCTGCTGCAAAAAGAATGGGTGCAGACATTGTTGGAATAGGTTCAATTGACCGTTGGAGTACTGCTCCCATCCAAATGGACCCGAAACAAATTATGCCTAAGGCAAAATCTGTCATTGCTTTGGGATTTCGTGTGTTGAGAGGGTCGTTAAGAGGTATCGAAGAAGGTACATTTTTTTCAAATTACTCTGCAATGGGATATGGAGGTATTACATATTTGTTTATGCCTATGACAGTTGTAAATCTAAGCAAAATGATTGAAGATGCCGGTTATGAGGCGGTACCCATGGGACACCAGAGCGATTGGCGCGCCATTGACAATTTGGGATATTTGAAAAAGGATTATTCAAGACCTGTTGCGCCGGGAAAAGCTGCTCCCGATGTTATGATAAGTATGCGTATTGCCGGCTTCCTTTGCGGATTGGGTGAAATAGGGTATTCCAAAATGTTACTTACCCCTGAATTTGGCCCCCGTGTGCGTGTGGGGATAATTATAACCGAGCTTGAACTTGAACCTGATCCGATTATGGAGCCGGGAACACTGTGCAATCGTTGTATGGCTTGCGTGCGAGAATGTCCCGGAGGATGTATTCCAAAGGATAGAACAATTAAAGAGAATGTTGGTGGCTATGAGCTTGAATGGGCTGATGTGGATATGGACAAGTGTGATAAAACCTTTGTGGGTGCAGAGCAGGTAGAGGAAGGAAAAACAGGAGATTACTTAGAATATTCAGACCAATACAAGGCATCGTCAATATCCCCGTTTTATAAGAAACCACGGGTTGTTTATAATTCGGGACAGGCAGTGTGTGGTGCAAAGGGGTGTACCCGTGCCTGTATGATAAGCCTCGAAAGCAGGGGAGTTTTAAAAAATAAATTTGAAAATCCTTTCCGCACAAGCAAACCATGGAGTGTTGATTGGTCAAAAGACCCGGAGCCAATAGATTATAAGCCGCCTTATGAGGGTTTGGATTCTCCGAATTCACATAAAGAAAACAAAGATAATTCCAAAGCCGATTGATACGGAGGAAGTAGTATGAAATTTTCGGTTGGTTTTCAGTTATATGAAGGGGGAGAAGAGCCTTTTTCGGAAATTGTCAAAGCGTACTCCGAAAATATATCCGAGGTGTTTTTTTCCTGGCAGGATACACCTTCGGGACGAAGCGGAGTAGCGACACGGCATGGTTATACAGATTGGTCGGCTCAAAAGAGAATGGAAGAAGAGCTGTGTGCAATTAAAAAAATGGATAAAAAGCTTGACCTTTTGTTTAACGGAAACTGCTACGGAGCCTATGCAATTTCCGAAAAGCTTGCAGGTATGGTCAGGTCTGTAATAGATTATCTTGATGACAGAGTTGGCGGAGTGGATATAGTCACTACCACATCGCCTGCAATTGCTCATATTGCAAAAAAGTATTTCCCTGATATTGAGGTTCGTGCTTCTGTTAATATGAAAATCGGTACGGTTAAAGGTATGGAGTATATTTCGGATTTGTTTGATTCTTTTCATGTACAGCGAGAATACAACCGTGATATTGAGTGTTTGAAAATGCTTAAGGAGTGGGCGGACGGAAATTCAAAAAAGCTTATATTACTTGCAAACAGCGGATGTTTTGTAAATTGCTCCGGACAGATATTTCATGATAATATGGTAGCCCATGAATCGGAAATATGCGAGGTGGACAACATAGGAGATTTTGCCCCTTATGTGTGTTGGCGTGCATTGAAAAACCGTGATAATTGGCATTACCTTTTGGAAAACACATGGATACGCCCGGAGGATTTACATAATTATGATGATTTGTTTGACACGGTAAAGCTTGCAACCCGTATGCACTCTTTTCCCGGGATGGTAATAGACGCCTATTCAAGAAGGTCGTTTTACGGCAATACCCTTGACCTTTTTGAACCCGGATTTGGAAGAGCGATTGCGCCGTATATCATAAATAATCAGGCATTTCCCGACGATTGGTTTACAAAAACGATTTCTTGTGATAAAATGTGTAATAAGTGCGGATACTGTAAAGATGTGCTTGAAAAAATACTTATGAATACAGAGGAATTATTATGAAGATAATAAAAAAATCCTTTGAAGATGTGTGTGTAAGTGATATAACGGTTGTTTCGGGCGTGCGTCCCGCAGGGCGCACTATTGATAATAGCAGCGGACGATACACAAACGGAATACTGTATATTTGGAGCGGAGAGGTTCGCTTTTGGAATAAGGACAAAAAAAGCTTTGGAATAAAAGAAGGAAATCTGGTGTTTATTCCAAAGAGTTACAAGTATAAAATGCAGTATGCTCAGCCGGATACGGTTTTTGTTCTTGTGAATTTTGAAATGTTTACAAAAAACGGTGATAATATATTGTTATCGGATGATATTACGGTTTTGGCAAAAGATGATGAAAGCTTAAAAATTGCGGGTTTTATGAATAATTTTGAGTTGTGCAGTGCTGCTCAAAGTTTTGCGGCTACATTGAGAAGAAAGGCATTGCTATACAGTTTGTTGGGATTGGCGTATGAGAAACAAATGCTTTTTTCGTACAAGGACCGAAAATCGTCGCAAATTTTTCCGGGAGCAATATTGTTGGAACAAAACTACCTTGAAAACATTCCTGTATCAAAATTTGCCGAGGCAAGTAAACTGAGTGTCAGCTCATTTCGGGCGTTGTTTAATAAGGAATACGGTATGTCACCGTTGCAATATCGTAACCGTTTGCGTGTTGACAGAGCGGTAATATTGTTATCAGAGGGTGACTGTACAGTATCCGAGGCGGCATATGCCTGCGGTTTTGAAAATATCGGTTATTTTTGCAGGTATTATAAGAAAATTACGGGAGAAACGCCGAGCCAAACCAAAGCACGCAGACGGGGAAATAAATAAAAAAGCGGAATGTCAGCTTTGGCATTCAGAAAAGATAAAGGAAGAATGATTTAAAAAAGGCTTGATATTGTTTTTGTGATACTGTACCATAGGCGTAAGAGGAGGAGAAAACAAATGGACATTAGAGAAATAACCCTTTTTATGTATGTACAGATATGTCGGATTATAATGTAAGTTATTTTCTTGTGGAAACAAGTCAAAAAATCAGCCGTATTTAAAGCTTAAAAATCAATAAAATCCGCAAAGCAATAATAACACAAAATTATTGAACATATTAAACTGCACCCCCCTGCCTGTACGGCAGGGGGGTTGTGTTATCAAACTTAGAAACTGTCACGTAACGCAAATTCTTCTTTACAAATTTGACTTTATAAACTATAATTTATTATAGAAAAGGGGAATTGTTATGGATAAAGAAAAGATTGCAAGGATAAATGAATTGTCGAAGAAACAGCGTTCGGTTGGCTTAAGTGAGGTTGAGAAAAAGGAGCAAGAAAAATTGAGACAGGAATATTTAAAAAATATTCGTGAAAACTTTAGGAAAACTCTTGACTGTATCGAGTACAAGGATTAGGCTTTAAAAGGTGAAAAAATTGAAAGATTTTTCATCTTTTTTATTATGGAAGATCTCGTGTAAGAAAAAAATTAAAAATAAGACTATTTTTATTATTGACTTTATGATTTTGTTAACTTATAATAAAATAAAAATGATATTTTGGAGGAATGAAAAATGGCTAATTTTGATGTACCGAAAACAGCAAAAATTTCTGTTCTTGAAGAACCCAAAAAGATGGTTATTCATGAACTTCCCATCCCTGAAATCGGCGATGATGAGATTCTTGTTAAGGTTGAGGGCTGCGGCATCTGCGGAACGGATGTTCACGAATACAAGCGTGACCCCTTTAACTACTGCCCTGTTCAGCTCGGACACGAGGGTACGGGTACAATTGTTAAGCTCGGAAAGAATGTTACAAAGGATTATACGGGAAAACCTCTTGCAGTAGGCGATAAAATTGTTACAGGCTTAAAGCCCTGCGGCGAATGTGACACCTGTAAATTCCATCCCGAAAACATTCACCTTTGTGAAGGCGGCGAGATTTTCGGACTTATGCCCGGAGAAGAAAACTACTTTAACGGTTGGTTCGGCGAATATATGAAGGTTAATGCAGGCGGCGTTGTATTTAATGTATCCGATATGGATAGAGATTTGCGTATCTTAATCGAACCCGCTGCAGTTATTGTTCATGCTGTTGAACAGGCAAAGAAGATATTTGATTTCAAATTTAATTCTTATGTTTTGGTTCAGGGTTGCGGACCTATCGGACTTTTGCTTTTGGCATTTGTTCGTTGCATGGGCGTTCGTAACATAATTGCTTGCGACGGTGACGAAAAGCGTCTTGAAATGGCTAAAAAGCTTGGTGCAAAGTACACGGTTAACGGTTTTGCCGATGATGCTGCAGAGCAGGTTAAGGCTGTAACCGAGGGACTTGGTGCAGAGATGGTATTCCAGTGCACAGGTGCTCCTGCGGCTGCTTCAAAGGCTTGGAGCTATGTTCGTCGCGGCGGCGCATTCTGCGAGCTTGGATTCTTTACAAACAACGGTGATACAACATATAATCCTCATCTTGATATGTGCAACAAAGAGGTTATCGCTATTGGTTCTTGGACCTATCAGGCAAAGGATTGGGTTCAGTCCTTTGATTTCTTGAAGGAAGCTCAGCTTCGCGGTATTCCCGTAACAGATCTTATTACACATAAATATCCTCTTGATAAGATGAATGACGCAATGGAAATGAATATTTCAATGCAGGGATTAAAGATTGCGTTTGTTGCCGAGGACTAATTAAATAAATTAAAAGCCACCCCACGAGGGTGGTTTTTTTATACTTTGTTTGGGGAAATTCCGTATTTTCTTTTAAAGGCTCGGCTGAAGTAAAGAGAGTCATTGTATCCGACTTTGTTTGCAATATCCGAAATTTTTCGGTATTTTCCGCTTTCAAGCATGGAATATGCATCGGACAAGCGCTTGTCTGTAATATATTTTTGCGGTGTAGTTCCGTAAACAGAGAAAAATATTTTGCGAAAATATGTGTTTGAAATTTTACATAATTTACATAAATCTTCAACATTAAGGTTCGGGTCGTGTATATGCGTGCGAAGGTATTCTTCGCAAGGCATTATTGCGGTCTTTTTATTTTTTGATAAGTATGTATTGCCTTCCGCTTCAAGAAGATATGAAATTATCCCGTAAAAAACCGAAACCTTTTTGTATTTATCATATGGAGTGCTGAAAAATTTATCGTCCGATCTATACTTGCATAAAAAAGGTAAATCCGAAAAGCTCTTCATAGAGTATTTCTCCGGAGTTGCTTTCGGAATGTTTCCGCTGAAATTTATCATTGTATAAATGCTTTTGCCTTTTGTTATCTTTTGTACAGTATAAGTGCTGCCCTTTGGTATAAATATCATTTCATCGGGTTTTAAGATAATTTTTTTGTTTCCGAATACATATTCGCTTTCGCCGTTTACTTTAAACACAAACGTATGTGAAAATCTATCTGTAACAACTCTTTCTTCAACAGATTCATTTTGTATGATTTCAAGGAGCTTTAAATTTTCAATATATTCAAACATTTTTATCACCTGAAGATAAGTATATCATAACCCGGAATAATAATCAATAAATTTTGTTATAAAAAGTCCATAAAGTTATGAATATTCCATTTACAAATTATTTTTTCGTTATATAATATTTGTGGTGATGGAAATGGGAGATGTATTTAATCAAGTTTTAATTTTATTTATTTTTGTTATTATCGGATTTGTTCTTGCGAAAACAAAGATTTTGGATTTGAAACATTCAAAAATGCTTTCAACTCTTATTGTTTATGTTTTTTTGCCGTGCAAAATCTTTGGTTCTTTTTCAAAAAACTTTACGGTGGAATATATAACATCAAAATATCAAATGCTGATAATTTCAATAGTTGTTTTGATTGTGCTTTTTGTTTTTGGGTGTTTTATTGCAAAGCTTTTAACAAAAGATAAATACGAACAGAAAATATATGTATATTCACTTATGTTTGCAAATTTCGGCTACTTCGGGTATACATTGGCGGAGAGCCTTTTCGGAAGTACAGGACTTTTAAATCTTGTAATTATTTCAATACCGTCAACATTTATTCTTAATTCGGTCGGATATTGCGTATTGACAAAAACCAAGTTTTCACCGAAGCTTTTCTTAAAGCCCATACTAATCAGTATAGTCCTTGGAACTATGTTCGGTCTTGCGGGAATAAAAGTTCCGAATATAGTTTCTCAGATTGTGGATAAATCATCTGCTTGTATGGGACCTGTGAGTATGTTACTTTGCGGTATAGTAATTGCCGAGTTTGATATCCTTTCTCTTTTTAAAAATTATAAGGTATACATAGTTGTATTTTTAAGATTGATTGTTATTCCTTTTGCAGTCGGATTTTGTCTTAAGCCTTTCGTCGATGCGGAAATCCTTACCGCCGCAGTATTGCTTTGCTGTATGCCCTGCGGATTAAACACAATAGTTTTCCCGAAGCTTGTCGATGAAAATTGCAGTATAGGAGCATCTCTTGCCTGCATATCAACTATTTTGTCTTGTGTGACAATACCTTTGTGTTTAACGGTGATTTTGTAAAATAGGAGGCAAAAAAATGTATCCGATTATAACTGAAAACGAAAAAATAACAATGACGGAATATTATATGAAAATGCCTGACGGCATTGGTCTTTACACAAGGGCCGTTGTGCCCAAAGGTAAAGATAAATACCCCATTGTTTTCATCAGAGACCCCTATGAGAAAAGGCATTACGGAAATCCCCATGATATTGATTCATACAATGATGACCAATTTATAAATAATGGATTTGCCGTTGTTTTGCAGCACTGCAGAGGTGTTGCGGATAGCGAGGGAGAATGTCATCCGTATACAGAGTGCGATGATGGATTAAACTCACTTGAGCAAATCCGAAATATGTCGTTTTATAACGGTGAAATATATGTTTGGGGACTCAGTTATCTTGCATCCTCGCATATTGCTTATTTGCATACAAATCCTCGGGATATCAAGGGTATTGCCCTTGATATTCAAACAGACAGAATGTATTACAGATATTACAGGAACGGTTGCAACTACAACTTTTGTAATTATACATGGTGGTTTGGAATGATTCAAAGAAGATTTCCAAATGTTGTGTTTGAAAGACCGATAAAAATGCCTTATAAAGACATGACAAAAAGAATGTTGGGAGAAGATGTACCGGAATTTACACAAAGGCTTTTAAATGATACAAACAATGAATTTTGGGCAGGAGATCCGAGAGTAAATTCCGTAAATAATCTTAATGCACCCATATTGCTTACAGACGGGTGGTATGACTTTTACATTGACGGAATGTTTGATATGTGGAGCAGAGTTTCCGAAAAAGTAAAAGACAAGTCTGCTTTTATTGTAGGACCGTGGGGACACGCTACAAAAACGGAGGATTATGCCGAATACAAATGCGAAAACGGTAATATCCCTGATGACAGAGTTGCAAAGTGGTTTAAGTCTATAAGAGAGAATACAACCTATGAATACGCAAAAACGGGAATGGTTAATTATTATTCAATAGGCGGAGATTATTGGACAGAGGCTGATTTTCCCGAAAACAAGAAGAATTTAAGGCTATACCTCGATGACGAGAAGTTGTCGGAAAATAAGCCCGAAGAGGAAAAAGAGCTTTCATATAGATATAATCCCGAAAAACCTATGGGATGTTTTAAGGTTCATAATATATTCAAAGGCTTTGAAAAAAATACGATTGAGGGCGTGCTTTCCTTTGAAACCGATGAATTCACCGAAGATTGTGATTTTTACGGAAATATCAGATGGCACGGATATGTTAAATCCGATTGCGATGATACTGCTTTTTATATGCGAGTTTATTTTGTTGAAAACGGAGAAGCATATAACTTAACGGAAACAATTTTAAGACTTTCGTATTTCGATAAAAATTATAAGGCAGGAGATAAATTTTTAATTGATATTCTGACGCCGCCCATTGCTTTTTCAATAAAAAAAGGAGATAAAATTCGCCTTGATATAGCTTCTAACGGAGGAGCATATGTTCCCCATGCAAATGTAAAGGGACATTGGGCGGAGGTAACCGAACAGAAAATTGCAAACAATACAGTGATTATTGATGAAAATTCTTATATTGAAATACCGACGAAGTAACAAAAAACGGCTGACATATTCAGCCATTTTTTTGTTGAAAAATTTACCTTTGTATGTTATAATATACGCAGAAAGTCTTGCAAAGCAAGCCTGAGCGACTTTGCCGCCAATGTGCAAAGCACATTCTGCTATATTGACGGCTGCGTAAAAATGTCTTTCCAAGCAAGCATTTTTACTTATGGTATAATACCATTATATAAAATTTTTAAATTCAAGGTGATTTGATATGAGCATGGTTACATTGAAAAACAAAAGCTTGACCGTTATGATTGATTCATTTGGGGCAGAGCTTAAATCTGTAAAATCTTCGGATGCATCACAAAAAGAATTTATATGGTGTGGTGATTCAAATATCTGGAGCGGAACAGCGCCTGTACTTTTTCCCATATGCGGCGGATTAAAGGATGACAAGTACACATATAATGGTAAAGAATACACCCTTAAGAAGCATGGCTTCGGCAGAAAGGTTGATTATACCATAGAAAAAAGCAATGATACGGAAGTTGTGTTTTTATATAAATCAAATCCGGATACCTTGGCTGTTTTTCCATTTGATTTTGAATTCAGGGTTAAGTTTTTCCTTAAAGACAATTCCCTTGAAGTGTCATATGAAACCAAAAATCTTACAAACGGAAATATGTATTTTTCCGTTGGAGCACATGAAGCATATGATTGTCCTGAGCTTGTAGATTCTTATGATATTATATTTGATGAATGTGAAACTCTTGACGCATATGAGCTTGACGGCAATCTGTTAAGCGGTAATAAAACCAGAATATTAACAAATGGAAAGATTTTGCATCTTAAAAAAGAATACTTTGAAGTTGATGCCCTTGTTTTTAAAGATGTAAAATCTAAAAGCGTATCTCTTGTAAACCGTAACGGCGGAAGAAGGATTAAGGTTTTCTTTGACGGCTTTAAATATCTTTTGCTTTGGACAAAGCCTTCGGGAAAGTATCTGTGTATTGAGCCTTGGTGCGGAATTCCGGCAATGGTCGGAGCTTCCGATGATATAACCCAAAAAGAAGGAATTATTGAGCTTGAAAAAAATAAAACACATAGTGTTACACATAAAATTATTTTTGAATGATTTAGGAGTAAAGCGTTATGGATATAAGTATTATTCTTTTGTTTCAAAGCTTCAGAGAGGCAATAGGCGGATGCCTTAACACTTTTTTTGATTTTATATCAATGGTTGCAGTTGATTACTATTTGGTGATTCCCGCACTTTGTTTGTTTTGGATATATAATAAAAAAAGCGGTGTAACCGTTCTTGCATCCTACGGAACATCAATATTATTCGGTTCTGCTTTAAAAGCCACATTTTGTGTATACAGACCGTGGATAAGAAGCTCGGAGGTTAAGCCTCTTGAAAGCGTATTAAAGGGTGCTTCGGGGTATTCCTTCCCAAGCGGACACAGTACATCGACTTCGGGATTTTACTGTGGCTTGATTAATGTTTTCAGAAAATATAAGCCTTTGTGCATATTCTTCGGGTCGATGATTTTTATCACTATGATAAGTCGTCTTTATGTAGGAGTACATACCCCTCAGGATGTACTTGTAGGTTGTGCGGTAGGTATTGTAGCTGCATTTGTTGTTTTAGGAATATCAAAGCTTACAGATAAATATAAAAATGCAGATATTTTTATTGTGCTCGGAGCGGCATTAGTGTGTGTTGCTTTGCTGTTGTATTTGTATTTTAAGCCATATCCCATGGACTATGTGGACGGCAAGCTTCTTGTTGACCCTAAGAAAATGACGGTTGACGGATTTAAGGACCCGGGCGTATTTTTCGGGATAGTTTTGGGTTGGTTTGTAGAAAGACGGTTTATTAAATTTGATATATCCGGTTCGACACCAAACAAAGTGATGATGTGTCTGCTCGGCGGTATTCTTTACATACTTTACGAAACAACACTTGTTTCGTATCTTGGAAAAATGGCAGATGTGGGCGTCGTATATTTTCTGCTTAAGATGTCATCACCCTTTATATTTATGACTTTTTATCCGTTGATTTTTAAAAAGATTTCACATAAATTCGGAGGAAAACAAAAAAATAGATATTATGCTTAAAAAAGGAATTTACAAACACTATAAGGGAAATAAATATGAGCTTTTACATATAGCGATTCATTCCGAAACCCTTGAAAAAATGGTTGTATATAAAGCCTTATACGGAGACGGAGATATATGGGTAAGACCTCTTTCCATGTGGGATGAAAAGGTTTTGACTGACGGAAAATATGTAAAGAGATTTACATTGTGCGATGAATAACACGGAGGATACATATGTACGCATTAAATTCAAGAGGTGAGAAAAAGGCATTTTATAAAATGGCTTTCTCTCTTGTAATACCGATTGCCCTGCAAAATTTAATAAACGTAGGTGTTCAGGCGGCAGATGTTGTTATGCTTGGAAAGGTGGGAGAGGTTGCGATTTCTGCGGCATCTCTTGCGGGACAGGTCTATTTTGTGATGACGCTTTTCTTTTTTGGACTTACATCCGGAGCAGCTGTTTTAATAGCACAGTATTGGGGTAAAAATGATATAAAATCAATTGAGCAGATATTCGGAATTGCTGTTCGCTTTGCCGTTGTAACAGGGGTGATATTTTCTGCAGCCGCATTATTATTCTCAAGACAACTTATGATGCTGTTTACAAATGAGGAAGAGGTAATAAGTCAAGGTATGGTCTATATGCGAATTGTTGCTATATCGTATATACCTACTGCATTTACAATGGTGTATCTTAATGTAATGAGAAGTATTGAGAGGGTTCTTGTTTCAACTGTTATTTATCTAATTTCTCTGGTTATAAATATTATTCTCAATGCAGTTTTTATATTTGGTCTGTTTGGACTTCCCGCAATGGGGGTAAAAGGTGCTGCAATTGCTACAACGATCGCAAGATTTACCGAACTGGTTCTTGTTTTGTTCTATTCAAAATTTAAAAATAAAATTGTAAAAATAAGAGTAAAATATGTTTTTAAAACCGATAAACTTTTACTTAAAGATTTCATTAAGTACGCCATTCCCGTTACAGCCAACGAGCTTTTGTGGGGAACGGGAATCTCTGCTATAAATGCGGTGGTAGGACACCTTGGAAGCTCGGTCGTGGCTGCAAACTCTGTAACGGCTGTTATAAAACAACTGGCTATGGTAGTATCTATGGGTGTTGCATGTGCTGCCGCAGTTGCGTTAGGTAAGGTAATAGGAGAGGGTAAAGAGGATTATGCAAAGGTTTATTCAAAGAGGTTTATGCGGTTGACTTTTATTTTGGGAGTTTTAGGAGCCCTTTTGATTATCTGTATCTCTCCATTAGTTAAAAATATGATGAAATTTAACAGTCAAACCAATGAATATCTTGGACAAATGCTTATGATTTGCGCAGGAATAAATATTTTTGCATGTATAAATGCTACTGCAATTGTTGGAATATTCCGCTCCGGCGGAGATACAAAATTCGGGTTTATTATTGATTCCTGTACTCTATGGGCATTTGCAATCCCATTGGGTGCTTTGGCGGCTTTTTATTTTAATCTTCCTGTTTTTCTTGTTTATTTGTTTTTGTGCAGTGATGAACTTGTAAGGATTCCCTTTGTTATATATCGTTACAAAAGCGGAAAATGGCTTAATAATGTAACAAGAGAGTTAAATTAAAAAAGGCTGACGCGGATTTGTTTGCGTCAGCCCTATTTTTAGTTTGAGAAGTGTAATCTTATATATCTGGATAATCCCGATGAGTAATCGCAGTCGTCAAGAACCTGATTTATAAGAATCGGATTATCGCTGAGTATGGTGTCGACACCACAATCCAATAGCCTTTGAACATCATTGGGGGAGTTTATTGTCCATACAAAGCATTGTTTGCCTTGTTCGTGAATTTGAGCAACCAAGCCTGGGGTAATATTTGAAGCTTCAACACATAAGTGGTCGCTAAACTCAATTTGTTCAATATTTCCAAAGGCAATCGCCATATTATAGGCGGTTTTGCTTTCGGGACTCAATTCTTTTACTTTTTTCAGAGGTTCATCTTTTAAAGATGTAATAATCACTCTGTCCGACATATCGTTTTCTTTAATAATATCAAGAACTCTCTGTTCGATTTTTCTGTCAAAATCCGTTGGTTTAATTTCGATTTGCAGATTAGTATTTGAAGGCTTAAATGTTTTAAGTACCTCGTCAAGGGTGGAAAACCTTACATATGAGAATTTATCGGAGAACCATGACCCTACATCCAATTCCTTTAGTTCACTGTAATTTGTGTCGTGAACGCATATGTCCTTTCCGGATACTCTTGAAATGTTGTCATCGTGACTGATTATTATTACATCGTCTTTTGTTTGGTGAACATCAAGCTCTACCCAAGGGGCGTTTTCTTCAATGGCAAGCTTAAATGCAGGCATTGAATTTTCCGGCGCGTTTGTTGAATCCCCTCGGTGAGCGCCAACCAAAGGTCTGGTAAGCGGCATAGTATATATTTCAAATTCCTCGAATCGTTCATAGCCTGTTCCGGCGAGAATAAGAACAATAATTGCAATATATGCTATAATTGTTTTTTTGGAAACAGGTTTGTTAAATTTTATAATTTCTACATTTTCTGTCTCATAATCTGCTTTTTTGGCTCTGTCGTAGTAAAGAGTGCTTATGGCAGCAAGCATAAAAGGCGGGGTTATAAAGAATATAAGCAAAATTGATAAGTTTTTAAAATATTCAAGGCAAGTATCAAAGGATACTTGGTTCATGCCTTTTATAATTCCGTATATTAAGGTGCCTACTCCGATTATTATGGCTGAAATTAAAGCAATTATCACAATTGCAAATATACTGCATGCAATAAAATATATAAGTGTTTTAAAAGCATTGCCTTTATTCAGCTTTTTAGATTCTTTACAGGCATAGACTATAGTGCCTTTTTTTAAAGAAAAAATATGAAGTGAGAATGTAAGGCGTATGCTTATGATTAAAAGCAAAACACATAATGCAATGAATAAAACTCGTAAAATATCGTTATTCATTATAAAATCATGAATAAACTCCGGAATGTTCACACTCATCATCGAGTTTGACAATGTTAAAAAACTGACTATAGGCATAAGAAGCACTATGAAGAGGAAAAATAGGATGTTTTTTCCGTTAAATATCTTTCCGCAATAAACAAAACCTACATTTACCATAGATCTGAAAGTGGTTTTTTCTTTTTTCTCCGACATATGAAATGCAAAGCAAAAAGCTGATATTTCAAAGTAGATGAGAAATCCCATAATAACAATCAGAAGTATGGTCGACAGAATTGTTATGGGGGACAGAAGGTAATCAATTAAGTTATTGTTGCCTATATACAAAAGACCGCTTGCCTTTTGTGATAAGCCAAAAAACAACTTTGAGAAAAACTCTGTAATTATTCTTACGAGTATTGTGTTGATGAACACAAATAAAATTATAGGTCTGAAATTGAAAGATATTAAACTTATTATTTTTTTTAACTTGTCCATTTTGATATTCTCCGTTAATTATATAAACTTAAACTCTGTTGTTGTATCGTATTTTTCCCCTGATTTTAAGAACGTTGAAGGAAAGTGGGAATTATATGGTGCATTTACAAAATATTGAGTTTCAAAACAAACGCCGTGATGGACATCGTATTTCTTACCGTCTTTGCATATTCTTTCAGGGTCTATAAAGTTTCCCGTATATATTTGCACTCCCGGAAGGTCTGTGTATGTTTCCATTGTAATTCCGGATATATCACCTGTTGCAGATGCACACTTTCTGAAGCCTCTGCCGTTTATACAGAAGTTGTGGTCAAGACCGTTGAACATTTTAGCCTGAATAAAGTCGGAGTCAAAAACCGTGCTTAATTTTTTTGGAGAACGAAAATCAAAGTCGGTTCCGCTTACATTTAGTATTTCCCCTGTGGGAAGGCAACTTTCGCTGTTTGGCGTATAAAAGTCGCAATTTAATGTTAGAGTGTGATTGTCTGTTGTTCCCGAATCGTGACCGTTTAAATTGAAGTATGAATGGTTTGTCATATTAACTATGGTATCTGCATCACTTGTTGCTTCGTAATGAATTTTAAGGGAATTTTGAGTCGTTACGGTGTATGTAACAGTCACATTAAGATTCCCCGGAAATCCGTCATCGCCATCGGGACTTAAATATGTCAACACTAATGACGGTTCTTCTTTGTCAATTGATTCAGCGCCCCATACTCTGTTGCGAAGTCCAACGGAACCGCTGTGCAGATTGTTTCCGTTGTTGTTCTTTTCAAGAATATACTTTTTGCCGTTAAGAGTAAATTCCGCGTTTTGAATTCTGTTGGAGTTTCTGCCGATTAAAGCACCGTATGAACCGTCGTTCTCCTCGTATTCCGAAAGGGAATCCCTGCCAAGTACAACATCCGTATCTTTATAAATCAAGCTTTGGATTATACCGCCGAAATTTGTGATTTTTGCAGTAAGCCCTTTGCTGTTTGACATTGTGAATAAAAATACATCTTTTCCGTCTTTTGTTCCAAATAATTCTTTTTTAATCATATTTTACCTCCGTTTTAAAAATTAAATAAAAGCTTGCTTCCGAAAAACAGAATTACAATTATACCTAAAATAATCCGATACCAACCAAAGCCGATAAAGGTATGGTTCTTAACAAAGTTCATTAATCCTTTAATTACAGGAAGGGAAACGAGGTAGGAAACCACAAAGCCGACAATCAATATAATCCAATCGGCAGAAGTTAAAACGCCTCCGTCTTTAAAAAAGGAGAGAAGCTTTATAAAAGAAGTACCTGCCATTATGGGGATTGCCATAAAGAAAGTAAACTCTGCGGCAACAGGTCTTGAACAACCCAATACTCTTCCGCCTAAAATTGTAGCTCCGGAGCGGGATGTGCCGGGTACAATCGACAGAACCTGAAACAGTCCGATTCCGAAAGCAGTTTTATAGCTCATATCATCAATGGAATTATATTTCGTTTTAAGATTAATTTTTTCAACAACAATAAATGCGATTCCGTAGATTATAAGCATTGCGGCAACAACTTGCCATGTTTCGATTTTATCCATCAGGGAATTGAGTAAAAGCCCGATTACACCGGCAGGGATACAGCCAACAATTACTTTAAGCCACATTTTCCATGTGTTTGTCTTTTCGTCTTTGCTTTTTGATGGGGAAAAGGGATTAAGCTTTTTGAAAAACAAAGTAACAACAGCTAAAATTGCTCCAAGCTGTATAACATAGAGGTACATAGAGAAAAATTCCTCGGCTGTTGTGAATGAAAAAGGCGCTTTTATCAATTCGTTGACAATTATTAAATGACCTGTACTGCTTATGGGAAGCCATTCGGTTATCCCTTCAACAATGCCTAAAATAATTGATTTAAATATTTCCAAAGTTAGCATTTTTACCTCCAAAGTTTATTTGATGTCGTTTATGTTGTAAGGCGTTGTCTGATAAACAAAATAATTCAACCAGTTGGAATATAAAAGATTAGCATGAGAACGCCATTTCATAACAGGTTTATTTTCAGGGTTGTCATCGGGAAAATAGTTATATGGGATTGAAATATCAATACCTTTTTCTTTATCCCTGAAATATTCTTTGGCAAGAGTATCAACATCGTATTCCGAATGACCGGTTATGAAAAATTGTCTGTTGCTTTTTGAGGATACAATATATACTCCTGCATCATCAGATTTTGCGAGGATTTCAAGTTCCGGAACCTTCTTAATGTCACCTTCCGAAAATTCGGTGTATCTTGATTGAGGAACATAAAATTCGTCATCAAATCCACGAAGGAGTATTTTATGTTTTTTTCTTGGGACAACTTTATGCTTGTAAATACCGAAAAGCTTTTTGCTTAAATCTCGTTTTTTTATTCCGTAGTGGTAATAAAGTGCAGCTTGTGCTCCCCAACAAATATGAAAAGTGGAAGTAACATTAAATTTCGACCATTCCATAATTTCGCATAGCTCTTCCCAATAATCAACATCCTCAAAATCAAGAGTTTCAACAGGTGCACCCGTGATAATCATTCCGTCAAACTTTTGGTTTTTATAATCCTCAAATGTTCCGTAAAATGTTTCAATGTGGCTTTTTGATGTGTTCTTTGAGTTATGACTTTTTGTGTGCATAAAAGAAACATCAACCTGAAGAGGGGAATTTCCCAACATACGCAAAAGCTGTGTTTCCGTTGTGATTTTTGTGGGCATAAGATTAAGTATTAAAATTTTAAGGGGACGAATATCCTGACTTATAGCTCGGTTTTCATCCATTACGAAAATATTTTCGCTTGCAAGTACTGATATTGCAGGCAAGTCGTTTTGTACCTTAATTGGCATTTATATCACATCCTGTATGACAAAATTTATGACCTCAATGAATTGCATTTATTATAACATATAATATTTGATTAGTAAAGAAATTTTTGCATATAATATACATTTGGGTAGGATAATGTAAATATAACTTTTGCGTTATCCAACGGATTTAATGGTGTGTGAGAGATTTTTCGATATTTAGGAGGAAACGCTTATGCGTATTTTAATCTCTTGTCATTCCTTGCTGTGCGGACAAGAGAAAAATAATTGTTATTTGTGCCGATGCACAGCGGCGGAATGGAGGTTAAATGAACAAAACTTCAACAAACAGAGAAACTGAATTAATTAAAAATATGTCGTCTGTAGAAATTAAATGCAAGGAAGGAAACATTTTTTGTATGACCATAATCGGAGAGATAGAGGGACATATGGTCAGCTCAAGCTCGAATAAAACAACTAAGTATGAACATGTTATCCCCGAGCTTTTGAGGGTAGAAGAGGATGAAAACACAAAAGGGTTGCTTATTACATTGAATACGATAGGCGGAGATGTTGAAGCAGGACTTGCAATCTCGGAGCTTATTGCAAGTATGACAAAACCGTCTGTTTCTTTAGTTTTAGGCGGCGGACACAGTATAGGAGTACCCCTTGCCGTTTCAGCTAAACGCTCTGTAATTGTGCCGTCTGCAACCATGACGGTTCATCCCATCAGAACGAGCGGTCAGGTCATTACCGCACCTCAAACTTTTAAACAAATGGAAAAATTACAGGACAGGCTTATTGATTTTGTAGCCAATCATTCCAAAATTTCCAATGAAAAATTAAATTCTTTGATGTTAAACAGCGGAAATATATCAAACGATACAGGAACAGTATTATACGGTGAGGAAGCAGTAAATTGCGGATTAATTGATAAAACAGGGGGAATATCCGATGCTCTGAATGAATTAAAGCTGATGATTAACAACAAAAAACAACAATAAAATTTATTTTTTCTAAAAAATCTTATTTTTTGCTTGACAGAATAGCAATTTATCGTTATAATTAACCCGTAGAAAATTTCACCTTGACATCTTAGTGTTGACCATACTTGGAGGGAGGGTAGTACGATGGCTGAAATAAGAGTAAAAGATAACGAATCCTTAGACAGTGCTCTCAGGCGCTTTAAACGTTCTTGTGCTAAAGCAGGTGTTTTATCAGAGGTCAGAAAGAGAGAGCATTACGAAAAACCCAGCGTAAGACGCAAAAAGAAGTCTGAGGCTGCAAGAAAACGTAAATATTAGTTTATATTGAAATCCGCATTTATATGCGGATTTCTGAATTTATAGATATGTTTTGAGGTGATGGAAAATGAATCCTATGTTTGGTACGGCAGGCTGTTGCGAGGGCTTTTATGAAAATGGAAATAAATCCGCTTTGGAAATGCCTTTATGGCTTAAAAACCATAATCTTGATTGCTTTGAATATCAATGCGGTCACGGTGTAAGGATTTCGGAAGACGGTGCAAAACAGCTTGGGAAAAACGCAAGAGAAAATAGTATTGCTTTATCCGTTCATGCTCCTTATTATATAAGCCTTTCATCTGTAGAAAAGGAAAAGCGTGAAAAAAGTATTATTTACTTATTGGATACCATGAAGGCGGCTTCTAATATGGGAGCTGACAGAATAGTTGTACATTCAGGCTCTTGCGGAAGCATTACTCGGAGAGAAGCATTAATGTTGGCGACAGATACCCTTAAGCAAGCGAGAGCGGAGGCAGATGCAAACGGATTTGAAAACATCTCCATATGTCCCGAAACAATGGGAAAGGTTAAACAGCTTGGAAATGTTGATGAAGTGATTAAGCTTTGTTTGATTGACGAGAGGTTTATTCCGACGGTCGATTTTGGTCATGTTAATGCTATGACATTAGGTTCTCTTAAAAATAAAGAGGATTTTTCGGAAATTTTAAAAAAAATAAAGAATAAGCTTGGCGAATACAGAGCAAAATGTATGCATATACACTACAGCAGGATTGAGTACACAAATGCGGGAGAAAAGAAACATCATACATATTCCGAAAAAGAATACGAACCGGAGTTTTATCCTCTCTCCGAGGTTATCGCAGAAGAAAAATATACTCCGAGAATAATATGCGAATCGGCAGGAACCCAAACGGAGGATGCTGTTAAAATGAAAAACATATATTTGGAGATGGTAAAATGATAAAAAAAATATATGATTTATTTGATATATGCGACGGGGTAATGATTACTTCTCCGGAAAATCTCAGATATTTTTCCGGATTTTCAGGAGGAGAGGGTATATGTATCATTTCAAATGGGTGTAAAGCAATTTTGGTTGACAGCAGATATACCGTTGCGGCAAAGGAAGAATGTGCTGATTTTGAAGTGATTGAATATACTTTAGTAAATTTATATGACAAATTAAACACAATACTTAAAGATAACAAAATCGGCGTTTTATTAATCGAAGATAAGCAGATGACAGTTTTTGAATTTAACAATTACAAAAAGAAACTTTGTGTTAAAAAGATAGCAGGAACGGGTAATAGGCTTGAAGTTATAAGAGCAGTTAAAACAGAAGAGGAAATTAAAAATATTGCTTATGCGGAAAAAATAGGGGATATTGCTTTCAAAAATGTTTTACCTTTTATAAAAGAAGGCGTGACAGAGAACGAGATAGCCGCCGAGATTGAATATCAAATGCGAAAAAATGGGGCAAAAGGAACGTCCTTTGAAACTATAGTTGTATCTGGATACAAAACTGCAATGCCTCACGGGGTTCCTTCGGACAAAAAAATACAAAACGGTGAATTTTTAACCCTTGATTTTGGTTGTATATACAACGGTTATTGTTCTGATATGACAAGAACCGTTGCAATCGGTTATATTAATTCCGAATTTGAAAAAATATATAGTATAGTTTATGAAGCCCAAGAAATGGGTTTGCATGCAATTAAATCGGGCGCGGTTGCATCACGGGTGGATAAAGCGGCGAGAGATGTTATTGAAGGTTACGGATACGGAAAAAATTTCGGACATTCTTTAGGGCATGGCGTCGGACTTAAAATACACGAGCAGCCGGTTGTGTCTCCTCGTTCTGATACGGTGTTGCTTGACAATATGGTTGTTTCCTGTGAACCGGGAATTTATGTTGAAGGTCTTGGAGGAGTGCGGATAGAGGATTTGGTTGTGGTCAAAGGTAATATGTGTTTAAACCTTACGTCATCACCTAAAAATCTTATTGTTTGCGGATGATTTTTGTTGAAATGACATATTTCTTGTGGTATAATATACGCAGAAAGTCTTGCGGTGCAAGCCTCAGCGACTTCGTCGCCAATGTGCAAAGCACATTCTGCTATATTGACGGCTGCGTAAAAATGTCCTTGCAAGCAAACATTTTTACTTATAGTTATAATTAACATACATAATTAAACTTTAAAAGGATGTGGGGATTATGGAAAGAGGAAGCGGAATTTTGATGCATATATCATCTCTTCCGTCGCCTTACGGAATCGGGACTTTAGGAAAAGAGGCTTATGATTTTATTGACTTTTTGGAAATGAGCGGTCAAAAGTATTGGCAAATTTTGCCTGTTTCTCCTACCAGTTACGGAGATTCACCTTATCAGTCGTATTCCACATTTGCCGGAAATCCGTATTTTATAGACCTTGATATGCTTTCCGAATGGGGAAATTTGGACTCTGACAGTTACAAATTTTTAAATTGGGGTGATAATCCTGCTCATATTGACTACGGAAAGCTATTTGAAAACAAGTTTAAGGTACTTTATGAAGCATATCTTAAGGATAAAGATTCAATAAAAGATGAGCTTGATGACTTCAGAAAGAAGGAAGGGTATTGGGTTGAAAATTACGCCCTTTTTATGGCACTTAAGTACAGATATGACTTAAAACCTTATTGGGAATGGCCCGAGGATATACGCAACAAAAACGAAAATGCCTTAAATGATGTTAAAAACAATATATCCGTTGATATTGAGTTTTGGATTTATGTTCAATATATATTCGATATTCAATGGAAAAAGCTAAAAGAATATGCAAAATCCAAAGGAATAAAGATAATCGGTGATATCCCCATTTATGTTGCGGAAGATAGTGCAGATGCATGGGGAAACGGTGAAATTTTACTGCTTGACAGAAATCACAGACCGTTGTGTGTTGCAGGATGTCCTCCCGATTATTTTTCCGAAAAAGGTCAACTATGGGGCAATCCCCTCTATGATTGGGATTATCTTAAATCTACAAACTATGCTTGGTGGTTTTCAAGGATAAAAAGACTATCCGAAATGTGTGATATAATCAGGATTGACCATTTCAGAGCGTTTTCTGCGTTTTATTCCATTCCCTTTGGTGATGAGGACGCAGTAAACGGTAAATGGTTAAAGGGTCCAGGCGTTGATTTCTTTGATTGTCTTAAAAAGCATATGGGAGAAGATTTACCGATCATTGCCGAGGATTTGGGACTTATTGATGATGATGTAAGAGAGCTTTTAAAATATACCGGATTTCCGGGAATGAAGGTTTTGCAGTTTGCCTTTGATTCAGGAAATCAAAATGCATATCTGCCCTTTTCCTATAACAAAAACTGTATTGCCTATATAGGAACTCACGATAACGAAACACTTGTGGGCTGGCTTAAAAATATAAATGGCGAAACTCAAAACTATGCCAATAAATATATGAGGCTTAATAACGATGAAGGATGGGAAATGGGAGTTATAAAAACCTTGATGGCTTCATGTGCCGATGTTGCAATTTTAACCATGCAGGATGTTTTGGGACTTGATAATTTTGCCCGAATGAATATTCCTGCAGCAGGTACGGGGAATTGGTGTTGGAGAATGACGGAAAATATCAATAATCTTCAGGACAAAAGTAATATGTTAAAGGATTTAACGGAAATATACGGAAGATAAACAAAAAGGGGGCGGTATAACCGTGATAATGATACAGGGAACTGTTGAAGAAATTATATACGAAAATCCCGAAAACGGTTATACTGTTTGTGATGTATTGAGTGCAGGACAGCTTGTTACAATGACAGGGTATATGCCGAACCTTTCCAAAGGAGAACAGATTGAAGCGCACGGGGATTGGGTTACTCATATTGAGTACGGTGACCAGTTTAAGGTTGAATATTACGAACGCCGTATGCCGAGCACGGAGGATGAAATTGAAAAATTTTTAGCCTCCGGACTTTTGCCCGGAATAGGTAAATCCACAGCTAAAAAAATCGTTGTACAATTCGGGAAAGACTCACTTGATATAATCGAGCATGAACCTCAAAAGCTTTCGGTAATATCCGGTCTTTCAAAAGGTAAAATCGACAAGATTTACCAAAAGTATCTTGAACTTATAGGAGTAAGAGATATAGTAATTTTCTTTCAGCAGTATAACATTTCTCCGTCGTCTGCAGTTAAAGCATATAGAATTTTCGGGAGCAATACCATTGCTAAAATTAAAGAAAATCCTTATATACTTGCTGATTTCGTTGACGGAATATCTTTTGTAACGGCAGATAGGATTGCCACCGAGATGGGATTTGCAAAAAATTCTTTTGAGAGAATTTCAAGCGGACTTAAATTTATGCTGAAACAAATAGGATATTTAAACGGACATACATATTTACCTCGGCAAACCATAGTAAATTATTGTTCTCAAAATTTAGAAGTGGATTTGGGAAATGTGGAAAATGCAGTTGCGGAGCTTATTTCACAGGAAGAGCTTATACAAAAGAATTACGGCGAGTACGATGCCGTGTATTTAAAAGAGTACTATATGGCGGAAACAAGAGTTGCTTCACGATTAACGGAAATGTCGGAAGTAGTGTTTGATACAGATGACAGTTTGCTTTCTGCGTTGATTGAAGAAGTGGAACAAAACAATTCATTTATGCTTGCCGATGCCCAACTTCAAGCTGTTAAGGCTGCGTTTTCAGATTCGGCAATGGTTATTACCGGCGGTCCGGGAACAGGAAAAACAACCATAATAAGAACTATTATTGAACTTATGGAAAAGTCGGGAAAACGGGTAATGCTTACCGCTCCTACGGGAAGAGCGGCAAAACGCATGACCGAGCTTTGTGACCTTGAAGCAAAGACCATTCACAGACTTCTTGAAATTACCCCCGGAGAAAATGAGGTGGGCAATAAGTTTGCAAGAAATGAAAATAATAAACTGAATTGCGATGTTTTAATTGTCGATGAAATGTCAATGGTTGATATATTGCTGATGGACAGTCTTCTTGCGGCTCTGTCCGGAGGTGCAAGACTTATAATGGTTGGCGATGCAGACCAGCTTCCGTCGGTTGGAGCAGGAAATGTTTTAAAGGATATAATTGACAGCGATATACTTACCTGCATAAAGCTTACGGAAATTTTCAGGCAGGCAAGAGAGAGTATGATTGTTGTAAATGCCCACCGTATAAACAGAGGAGAAATGCCTCTTGTAAATGATGCGGATAACGATTTCTTTCTGGTCACAAGAGAAGATTTAACTTCAATTCCTGAAACGATTGCAGATTTATGTATTCGCAGATTGCCTGCAAAATACGGATTAAATTCGATTTCACAAATACAGGTGCTGACTCCTACGAGAAAATCGATTATTGGGGTTTCTAATTTAAACGCTGTTCTGCAAGACAGACTAAATCCTGCTTCGCCCGAAAAAGCGGAGCATGCAACAAATCGATGTGTATTCAGAACCGGTGACAAGGTAATGCAGACAAAAAATAATTATCAGATTGAATGGGAGCGTTGCATAAACGGCGAAAAAGGAACGGGAGTATTTAACGGAGATGTTGGCTACATAAGCTGTATTGATAACAAAAACAAAAATTTATCCGTTGTCTTTGATGATAAACTTGTAGTATACGATTTTCTCCTTCTTGATGAATTGGAGCTTGCATATGCGGCAACCGTACATAAAAGTCAAGGAAGTGAATTTGATGTTATCATTATGCCGATATGCGAAACTCACAAGGTGTTGATGACTCGAAATTTACTCTATACAGCCGTAACAAGAGCAAAAAAGCTTGTTGTTCTTGTTGGTGATGAAGAATCAATTAAAACATTTGTAAATAATGATAATGTTCAGCGAAGATTTTCGGGGTTAAGGGACAGAATGAAGATTTTTTAATATTGGGGAGGAACTATGGAATATTTTGCAATGCCATTACAAAATTTAATAGAAGAGTTTGAAAAGCTTCCGGGGATAGGAAGCAAGACGGCACAACGACTTGCTTTTCATGTAATAAATCAGCCTAAAGAAAAGGCGAAAAAATTTGCGGATGCCATAATTGAGGCAAAGGAGAAACTTTGTTATTGTAAAGTATGCCAAAATCTTTCCGATAAAGAAGTGTGTGTGGTATGCGACAATCCTGCAAGAGACCATACGGTTATTTGTGTTGTTGAAAGTCCGAGAGATGTTATCCAAATAGAACGCACGAATGAATTTAACGGTGTGTATCATGTACTTCATGGTGCAATTTCCCCTATGGATAATGTCGGACCCGATGACATAAAAATCCGAGAGCTTACGGAAAGAGTTACAAAAGAAGAAGTAAAAGAAGTTATTATGGCAACAAATCCAAACCTTGAAGGCGAAACCACGGCAATGTATATATCAAAGCTTTTAAAGCCATTCGGAATTAATGTTACAAGAATTGCCCACGGCTTGCCTGTGGGCGGAGAGCTTGAATTTGCCGATGAGGTTACAATTTCAAAGGCACTAAAATGGAGAGTAGAATTATAACAATGGATAAAAATGATATTGTTGAAATAGAAATTACAGGAATGACCGATGAGGGAAGCGGTGTAGGAAGGTGCGAAGGAATTGCCGTGTTTGTGCCTTATACCATAACGGGCGAAAAAGTACAGGCTTTGATAATCAAAAAATACAAATCTTATGCCATCGGCAAGCTTCTCTCTGTAATTACTCCATCGGAGCACAGAGTAAAATCGGACTGTCAATACTTTTATAAATGCGGAGGCTGTCAGCTTCGGCATATGGATTATAAGTCGGAGCTTGTTTATAAAAAAGAAAAAGTATATAACTGTATAAAAAGAATTGCCGGTTTAAATGTAGACATAAATGATATTGAAGATGTAGTAAGCTGCGATGATACAAATCGATACCGAAATAAAATTCAGCTTCCCGTTTCGGAGGGGAAAATCGGTTTTTACAGAAATCATTCCCATGATATTATTGACATTGATGACTGCCTTTTACAAAGCGAAAATGCCACTCAAATAGTTGGAATCATAAGAGAGTGGCAACAAGGCTTTGATGTATCTTCATATGATGAAAACACAAAAAACGGATTGCTCAGACATATATATCTGCGTGAAGGCAAAAGCGGTGTGCTTGTTGTGCTTGTGGTTACAGATAAGGATATACCACATAAAAAAGAACTTGTTGATAAATTGACAAATGAAAAATTTAAAGTTTGCGGCATTACGCTTAATATCAATTCAGATGATACCAATGTAGTGTTGGGAAATGAATTTATAACTGTTTGGGGAGATAACTATATAATCGATTCAATGGGGGATAGGGAGTTTGTTTTTTCGCCAAACTCATTTTACCAAATAAATAATAAGCAAACAAAAAAGCTATATGATATTGCCAAAAAGCTATCGAAGGCTGATAAACCGAGAAATATATGGGATATATATTGCGGAATTGGTACCATAGGACAATATATAGCAAACAAAGATGATAATGTAATCGGAATCGAAATTGTTCCGGGGGCTGTAAAGAATGCCGAAAATAATGCTAAACGAAATAATATTTCAAGTGCAAAATATTATTCGGGCTCTGCTGAAAAGCTTATTCCGAGAATTGCAAAAGAGAATGAAAAACCTGATGTAATAATCCTTGACCCGCCGAGAAAAGGTTGCGATGTAAAGCTTTTGTCGGTTGTTGCGGATGCAAAGCCGGATAAAATTATTTATATTTCCTGTAAACCGTCAACATTGGCAAGAGATATAAAACACCTGTCCGATAAAGGATATAATCCTCAAAAAATAATTCCTGTTGATATGTTCCCCGGAACCTGTCACGTGGAAACGGTAGCGCTTTTGTGCAAATAATGGAAAAATGATATAAAATATAATTTGGGGAGGAATAAAGAGTGAAAAGCAGATTAGTCAAAATTTTATGTCCGTTACTGATACTGTGTTTGCTTCTGGCAGGATGTTCATGCAAAGAAAGAGGCAACACGGATATAACCGAAACAATACTTACTCAGTTTGAGGAGCTTACTAAAATTCCGCGACCCACGCACCATGAGGAACAGATTAGCAATTATCTTAAAAAATGGGCTGAAGATCGAAATCTTGATGTTGTTCAGGATGAAACAAACAATATTATAATCGAAGTTCCGGCAACAAGTGGCTATGAGAGTTTGCCGAAGGTTGCACTTCAATGCCACATGGATATGGTTTTTGCACAAAAAGACGGGCTAAAGGTTGATCCGCTTACAACTGCAGTTAAATCGGTAAATGACGGCACTTATCTAAAGTCGGACGGAAACACATCTCTCGGTGCAGATGACGGAATAGGTATTTCAATGATTTTGTGCATTGCAGACGGAATGGCTGATCACGGCCCGCTCAGACTAATAATTACGACTGATGAAGAGGATACAATGTCCGGAGCTTTTAATCTTGATAAGAAATATATTACGGATATTGAATATCTCATAAATGTTGACTCCGAAACCGAAGGTGAAGTCTGCGTTTCTACGGCTTGCAGCGATGTATCCGATTTTACCAAAGAATATAAACCTGCCGATATGACGAAGGAAAAGGCTTATCAGATAGAGCTTAAGAATTTGGCGGGCGGTCATTCCGGAATTGAAATTGATAAAAACCATCTTAACGGTGGCATGGAAATGGGTGTAGTTTTAAATGCAATCCAAAATAAGGAGATAGATTTTGAATTAAAATCTATAACCGGTGGTACTGCAAAAAATGCAATAATGAGTTCGGTGTCATCCGTGATTTGTATTGACAACGCTGATTCTGAAAAATTAAATGATGTTATAAACAACTGCCGTGACGGGCTGAAAGAAAAAGGTGCTTCAACAGACCCTGATATGGAACTTTTACTTTCGGAAGTTGCTCCTGACGATAATTTCGTTCTTCCCGCTAATGAGAAAAGCTCGGTTCTGACTTTTCTCAAAGAGTTTAAAAATGGCATAAGAACTATGTCGCAGTACATAGAAGGTCTTGTTGAATGCTCTGCAAACCTTGGAATTATTGACGTAAAACCTTCAGGTTTTCAGGCTTTGGTAATGTCAAGAAGCTCTAATGATGACAGAGAAGAGGAACAACTTAACGAACAGAAAGAGCTTGCAAAATCTTTGGATTTTGATATAACGATTGATCATGGAGTGGATGCGTGGGAGTATAAGCCTGATAATAAGCTTGAATTACTCGCTCGAGAATCGCATAAAAGCTTGTTCGGAACGGATATTAAAGTTCTTGCTGTTCATGCAGGTCTTGAATGTGGTATTTTTGCCAAATACAATGATAGACTTAATATGATTGCAATAGGACCAACCATAACCGAGGTACACTCTATTGAGGAAAAAATTGAGATATCTTCCATTGAAAAAGTATGGAGCCTGCTTGCCGATATGCTTATAAAAATCAGTTAAACATTTGTTCATAAAAGCGGTACGTTTATTGTCTTAAGTTAAAATGAATGTATGATGAAAAGCATTACAAATGGCGTTTGTACCAAAATTATTTGGTTATTGTGATTTTGCGGACAAAAGCTGCTTTGTGATGCTTTCCGTCTCCATCATCGTATTTTTGATTATTATATAATATCAGTATTGTATCGTCTGACAGTTTTTCAATAAAAGTATTGCTGTAGCTTATACTGTCAAAATACATAAAATCCATATAGTCTTTATCGCCGGCAAGCTCTTCCGATAAAGTTTTTCCTATGATTGGGTATGAATTGCTCCAGTTTAGTCCGTTATCCTCCGAAACTTTGAAATGGACGCCGGGTCGTCCGTAGACCAATATGACGAGTCCGTCTTTCAGAGCGATAACATGGGGCGTAACATGAGAATCGGCAATGCACACAGGCTTTGTCCATGTATAGCCGTTATCAGCCGAAAGGCAAAGCAGAGCCTCGGAAATACAGTCGTTTTCTTTGGATTTTCCTGCACGCATTACACAAACAAGATTGCCGTTTGATGTTTGTGTGAGTGATATTTCTCCGCCGTCACCCACGCATCCCTCTGGTCTGGTTGTATCGCTTGCAATGGTGCTTCTTTTTTTCCATGTTTCTCCGCCGTCTTTCGATATTAAAAGATATGCTTCTTCACAATGTCTGTCTTTAATATCCGGATGCTGACCATGGCATACTGCAGCCAATGTGCCATCCTGAAGTTGCGTAATTGCAGATAAAAACGGTGTTAAAAATAAGTTTGCCAGAACTTTTTTGGGAACAGGAACAAATTCTGATTTTGACTGGTCAAAGGCTTTGCCGGTAACGCCTATAAGTCTTTCGGGAAAGTCAATATTGAGCTTTGAAAATGTAATATTTCCGTTTCTTTTTCTGAAAACTTCTGCGGCAATACATTTGTCAGGAATATCTTTGTATCTGTAAACGTATTCTATCATGGCGTGATCCGTTGATAATACCTTGCAGACATAGCTAATGTTTTCCGGAACAGGTGCTAAATCTTCGGGATGTCTGATTCCAATGATATCGCCGTTTGCAAGTTTTGTAAATGATGGGTTTATCCCCAGAAAAAATTCCGTGCCGTAAACATCATCGCCGTTTTCGATTTGTTCCCATGTATCGCCGTCATCTTTTGAGATAAAATACAAATTCGGAACTATTTGTTTTGTCATACCGTCGTCTTGCTCTCCGTTAAATCTGACAACAAGCTCTCCGCTGTGATTCCTCCACATTTTAGGTATTGCATAAACGCCCCATTTTTGGGTATTTTCATTCACGGGCGGTGAATATACAAGAGTAGGGTTGTCAATAGTTATCTTCATAGTGACTCCTTTTTTGTTGTTTTTCAATACATCAATAAATTATCATAAAATAGTATAATATGCAAGTGATATTTCAAACTTTACCACGATTTATTTCTTTATCATAAAAATTCCGTGACGAAAAGGTGAGTGAAGCTTCGGGTATTATATGGTAGCACAAGGTGTTGGCAGAACTGTTCTCACGAACACACAAGGTTTAGACTCCGAAATAGATGTCGCCAATATTCAAATACTTAATGATTATAAAAATTTATAAAAAGCTCTTGTTAAATCTAAAATAAAGTTGTATAATAGTTGTACACAGCGTTGTAATCGCACAAAGAATTGCTGAAACAGGAGATTAACATGGCAACATCAAAAGATTATTTTGAATACGTTTATGAAAATTTAAAAAGAGCAGGCGATGTTTCGGCAAGACCTATGATGGGTGAATACATTATCTATTATAAAGGCAAGGTAATCGGAAACATCTGCGATAATTGTCTTTTTATTAAGCAAACGAAATCTTCAATTGAGATGCTTGGCGATTGCGAAATGACTTATCCCTATCAAGGTTCAAAAACGATTATGTATATTATGGATAATTTTGAAGATGAGAATTTTGTAAAAGAATTATTTGAAGCTATGTACGATGAGCTTCCTTGTGTGGTGAGAAAGAAAAAATGATTTTAAAAAATGTAATATTAAATAACCAAAAGGTTGATATTGCCATAAACGACGGAGTGATTTCAAGTATCGGACAAACAGAAGAGGATGGTATTGATTTAAACGGCTTATTTATATATCCGGGACTTATTGATATTCATACCCACGGTTGTATGGGCTTTGACACAATGGATGGAGGGAGCTTTAGCCAAATGTCCGACTTTATGTTTAAAAACGGCGTTACATCTTATCTTCCGACCACTATGACCGTTGACATTGCCAAAATCAAAAATGTAGTTAAAAACTACAAAAATGAAGCTATGGGAGCAAATATTCTCGGGTTTCATTTGGAAGGTCCGTATATATCTCAAAAATTCAAAGGAGCACAAAACGAAAAGTACATCAAAAATCCCGATATAAATGAATTTAATGAATTAGAAAATGTAAAAATGATAACCATAGCTCCGGAGCTTGAAGGTGGAATTGATTTTATAAAGAAATGTCCCTGTGTTGTTTCTCTCGGACATACGGACTGTGATTTCTATACTGCGATTTCTGCCATTGAAAGCGGGGCAAAATGCCTGACACATACATTTAATGCCATGAACGGACTTCATCACAGAAATCCCGGTCCCATTGGTGCCGCCATTGATAAAAATATTTATATACAAGTTATATGCGACGGATTACATATTCATAAAAGCGTAATAAAAATGCTTTACAAAACATTTGGGGCGGAAAGAGTTATTTTGATAAGTGACTCTATGCGCGCAACGGGATTGGGTGACGGTGAGTACGAATTCGGAGGTCAAAAAATAAATGTCATCAATTCCGCAGCACGAACAGAAGACGGAGCCTTGGCAGGCAGTACGACAACGCTTTTGTCTTGTGTAAAAAAAGCAATCGAATTCGGAATAACAAAGGAAGAGGCTATTAAATCCGCTACCCAAACACCTGCGGAATTATTGAATATTAAAAAGGGCAAAATCGCTCCGGGATATGATGCTGATTTAATTATTACAGATGATAAGCTTAATATAAAAAATGTTGTTGTATGTGGCGAATTCAGGCTTTAAAGTATACAATTGTACTAACAAAAAAGCAAGAGTTTATAAAGGCTCTTGCTTTTTTCGTTTTATTTTATAATAAATCGGCATATATATACTGTAAATCCAATAAGGAGTGTTATTGTAAAATGAAAATATGGATTATTGACAAAAAAAGAGGACTTTTTATTATTGCGTGCTTTTTGATTTTCGTAGGTGTAATCATTGCCGGAAAAGAAGGTGCGATAACTGCTTCAAGCGGCGAAAAGATTTTGCCGATTTATTCGGTTGACAAAGGGGAGGAAAAGGTTATTTCATTCACTTTTGATGCTGCATGGGGAAATGAGGACACTCAAAAGCTTATAGATATATTCCAAAACGAAGATATAAAAGTTACATTTTTTGTTGTGGGAGATTGGGCGGATAACTTTCCGGAATCCGTGAAAGCTTTATCCGATGCGGGGCATGAGGTGATGAACCATTCAAATACGCATCCTCATATGCCTAAACTTTCTGCCGAGAAAATGAAGGACGAAATTTCAGATTGTAACGATAAAATTGAAAAAATAACAGGAACAAGACCAATTTTGTTCAGAGCACCGTACGGTGATTACAATAATAATGTTGTGAAGACGGTAGAAGAATGTGGTTGTTACTGCATACAATGGGATGTAGACAGCCTTGATTGGAAGGATTTACAGGCGAACGAAATAGAAGAAAGGGTTTTAAAAAAAGTTGCACCCGGAAGCATAGTTTTATTTCATAATGCAGCAAAACACACGCCTGAAGCGTTGCCCGGCTTGATAAAAAAGCTGAAAGAGGAGGGGTACAGCTTTGTTCCCGTATCACAGCTTGTATATGCGGATAATTATGAAATCGACTATTCGGGAAAGCAACATATCAAAAAAGAAAATTAAAAAAAGTGCCCGAGTTTTCACTCGGGCGAGAGTTCCATATAAGACACATATCTTATATGGGGGAAATGAAAAAAGAATGTTAGTTAATTGTGGTATGGTTATATGATATACTATTTCTTAAATAAATGCAAGACTAATATATGTTGAATATGCTATATATACACAACGACTTTTTGTACATCCTGCACAAAAAGTCGTTTGTTGTAATATTTTAGTCAAGAATAAGTTTAAGAAATACCTTTTTGCCCTTCTTAACAATCATTTCGCCGTCCTTGAAAAAGTCAAGATTTATCAAAGTATCAACTGCTGTGATTTTTTCGCCGTTAACTGAAAGACCGTTTTGCTGAACAAGACGACGAGCTTCGCTTTTGGAGGGTGTAAGATTTACATTAACAAGTAAATCAAGGACATTTACACCGACTTCCATTTCGGATTTTTTTAGTGTCTGCGAAGGCATATTTGATGTATCGCTTCCGTTAGAGAAAATTGCGGCTGCGGCGTCATTTGCTTTTTTAGCTTCTTCTTCGCCATGGACCATTTTTGTAACCTCATAGGCGAGCAGACATTTTACTTTGTTAAGCTCCTGACCTTCAAGCTTTTCATACTTTGCGATTTCTTCAAGAGGAATAAATGTAACGAGCTTTAATAATCTTATAACATCTTTGTCGTCAACATTTCTCCAATACTGATAAAAATCATATGGTGATACTTTTTCGGGGTCAAGCCATAAAGCGCCCTTCTCGGTCTTACCCATCTTTTTGCCCTCGGATGTGGTAAGAAGTGTAAATGTCATACCGTAAGCCTGTTCTCCGTCTTTACGCCTTATAAGCTCGATACCGCCCAATATGTTAGACCATTGGTCATCTCCGCCAAATTCCATAAGACAGTCATAATCTTTATGAAGCTTATAAAAGTCATATCCCTGCATAAGCATATAATTGAATTCAAGGAATGTAAGACCTTTTTCCATTCTGGTTTTAAAGCACTCTGCCGTCAACATTCTGTTAACGGAAAAATGCACACCGACTTCTCTTAAAAATTCAATGTAATTTAAGTCCATAAGCCAATCTGCGTTATTGACCATAATTGCTTTTCCGTCTGAAAAATCAATAAACTTAGACATTTGGGTTTTAAAACTGTCTGCATTATGCTGAATTATTTCGGGAGTAATCATAGGGCGCATATCCGATTTTCCGGTAGGGTCGCCAACCATTGTCGTTCCTCCGCCTAATAAAATTATAGGACGGTGTCCGGCATTTTGCATATGCTTCATTACGATAAGTTGCATAAAGTGACCGATATGCAAGCTGTCTGCGGTCGGGTCAAAACCGATGTAAAAAGTAACCTTTTTTTCGGCGAGCAATTTTCTTATTTCGTCTTCGTGAGTTGCTTGTGCCAATAGACCTCTGTTTTTTAAAGTATCAAATACATTTTCCATAATTATTCATCTCCATTTTCATCTGAGTTTTCGTTTATTTCCGTAACCTGAATTGCTAATTCTTCAAGTTGTTTTTTATCAACGACACTTGGGGATTTAACCATAAGTTCTGCCGCATTTTGTACTTTGGGGAACGCAATCACATCACGAATGCTGTCACATCCTGCTATAATCATTACAAGCCTGTCAAGACCATACGCCAATCCGCCGTGAGGAGGAGTGCCGTATTTAAAGGCTTCCATTAAAAACCCGAATCTTTCCCATGCTTCATCCTTGGTAAATCCCAACGCTTTAAACATTTTTTCCTGAAGCTGCGAATTGAATATACGCAAGCTGCCGCCACCGATTTCGGTTCCGTTTAAAACAATGTCATAAGCCTTGGCACGAACAGATGCAGGGTCTGTTTCTATCTTGTCAATATCTTCATCAAAAGGATGTGTAAACGGATGATGTTTTGCAACATATCTGTTTTCTTCTTCGGAATATTCAAAGAGAGGAAATTCTGTAACCCAGAGGAAGTTGAATTTATTTTTGTCTATTAAATCAAAACGACGGGCAACCTCAAGTCTTAAATTACCCAAGGCATCATAAACAACTTCATTTTTGTCGGCTATAATTAAAATTCCGTCACCATCTTTTGCCTTTGTTTTATCTAAAATTGAGGAAATATCTTCTTCGCTCAAAAACTTTGTTATTTGAGAACGCAAATTGCTCTCTTCAACAACAATCCACGCCATACCCTTTGCTCTGTAGGTTTTGACATACTCGGTAAGGGAATCAAGTGTTTTTCTTGTAAGCTTTTCACCAAGTCCCTCTGCAACTATACATCTGACACTTCCGCCGTTTTGTACGGCGTCGGAGAAAACTTTAAAGCCACAGTTCTTTACTTCATCTGAAATGTCAACAAATTCCATTCCGAATCTCATATCGGGTTTGTCGGAACCGAATCTGTCCATTGCTTCTTTATAAGGCAAACGCAGGAAGGGAGTTTTTATATCAAGGTTTAATGTTTCTTTAAATACTTTTTTCAAAAAACCTTCATTTACAGAAATTATTGTGTCAATATCGGCAAATGATAATTCCATATCCATTTGAGTAAATTCAGGCTGTCTGTCAGCACGCAAATCCTCGTCGCGGAAGCATTTTACAATCTGAAAATATCTGTCATATCCGCCGAGCATAAGAAGCTGTTTATATATTTGCGGCGACTGAGGAAGTGCATAAAAGCTTCCGGGATGAACACGGCTCGGAACAAGGTAATCCCTTGCGCCCTCAGGAGTGCTTTTTGTAAGCATCGGAGTTTCTATTTCCAAGAATCCGTTTTCGTCAAAATAATCTCTCGCAATTTTTGCAACCTTGTGACGAAGCATAAGATTTCTTTGCATATCGGGACGCCTGATATCAAGGTATCTGTATTTAAGACGGAGAGCATCATTTGTGTCAATTCCCTCTTCAATATAGAATGGAGGAGTTTCCGAAGAATTAAGCACCTTAAGCTCTGATACCAAAACTTCAATTTCTCCCGTAGACATATCGGGATTGATATTCTTTTCGGTTCTCAAAGCAACCTTTCCCGTTGCGGCAATAACATATTCGCTTTTAAGCTGTGTTGCTTTTTCAAAAACTGCAGGATCGGTTTCATCATTAAAGGATAACTGAATAATTCCGCTTCTGTCACGCAAGGTAACAAAATCAAGACCGCCGAGGCGTCTGTTTCTCGCTACCCAACCGCATAATGTAACCGTGTCGCCGTTTTGTTCTTTGCGGAGTGTTCCGCACATATGTGTGCGTTTTACACCTGCCATTGTTTCAAGTTCCATAAAAATCTCCTTATCTTCGCCCTAATGCGATTTTCAATTGTTTAATATTTTTATTATGTCTTCAGCGTCAAGACTTATCGTCTTTATATCGCCTGTTTCCATATTTTTGATTTCCCCTTTGTCGGAATCAATCTCATCATCACCGAGTACAATGGAGTATTTTGCATTTAATTTGTTCGCATATTTCATTTGCGCTTTTACGCTACGTCCGCATAAATCACGCTCCGCATAAACATTAAGCTTTCTGAGCGAGCACACAAGAGCCTGTGCTTTTTTGTCCGCTTTTTCTCCTATGGAAGAAATAAAGATATCAGGATTATCCGAGCTGTCAAATGTGATACCTTGCGCTTTAAGTATCATTATAAGCCTTTCGAGTCCGACAGCAAAGCCGATTCCCTCGGTTTGCTTGCCACCAAGCTCTTCGACAAGTCCGTTATACCTTCCGCCGCCGCATACGGTGGATTGCGCTCCAAGAGAATCAGAGGTGATTTCAAACACCGTTCTTGTGTAATAGTCAAGACCTCTTACAATATCGGGATTGATTTCGTATTTTATGCCCGATGCATCAAGAAGAGAGAGTGTGTTTTTGAAATGCTCGTTACATTCGTTGCATAAATTATCAATCATTTTCGGTGCGGATTTTGCAAGCTCTGAACATATTTCGGATTTACAGTCTATTATTCGCATCGGATTTTTTTCAAGTCGGCTTTTGCATGTGTCGCAAAGCTTGTCCTTGTATTGTTCAAAATATTCTCGCAATTTTTTGCTGTATTCTTTTTTACATTCGGGACATCCGATACTGTTTATATTAAGCTTAAGGTCTTTTACTCCGAGTCTTTCGAAAAATGTAACCGCCAAAGATATTATTTCGGCATCTGTTGCATCGGAGGTTCCCCCGAAGCATTCAATTCCAAACTGATGAAATTCCCTTAATCTTCCTGATTGCGGTTTTTCGTATCTGTAGCACGAAATCAAATAATACAGCTTTGTAGGTTGCGGATTTGCATATAAAGAGTTTTCGATAAAGCTTCTTGCAAGAGAAGCAGTACCTTCGGGACGAAGAGTAATGCTCCTGCCGCCCTTATCTTCAAATGTATACATTTCTTTCTGAACTACATCTGTTGTATCCCCAACGCCTCGTTGAAAAAGTGAGGTATCTTCAAAAACAGGAGTTCGTATTTCTTTGAAACCGAAGTTTTTACACACTTCATGTGCCGTCTGTTCTACTTTGCGCCACAGAGGTGAATCAACAGGTAAAATATCTTCTGTTCCCCTTGGTTTATTTATCATATTATTTGCGCCTTTCTGCCCACATAGTATTTTAATCTTACCGTAGGCGGATAAGATGAGGAAGCTATCCTTTTATAAGACTTTCAATGTATTCCGATATTTCGTCCTTTCCGTCTTTGGTAACAGAGGAAAATGGGAATAAAACAGAGTCATCATCAAGCTCCAGTAAATTGTATATGTCTGTTAAGTTTTTCTCTAAAGCGGATTTTTTAACCTTGTCTGTTTTTGTGGCAATTACCACAGGCTTGTAACCTATTGACCTAATCCACTTTATCATTGTAATATCATCAGAGGAAGGTGCGTGTCTTGAATCCACAAGCATTGCAACACATATAAGATTATATCTGTTATTAAGATATGTTTCAATCATTTTGGACCATCTGTTGCGTTCTTCTTTTGAAACTTTAGCATAGCCGTACCCCGGAAGGTCAACAAGACGGTATTTATCTTTTATATTATAAAAATTCAATACAGCCGTTTTACCCGGAGAACTGCTTGTGCGTGCAAGTTTAGTTCTGTTTGTAAGACAGTTAATAAGGGAGGATTTTCCGACATTTGAACGACCTGCAAGTGCAATTTCGGGCACAAAAGTGTCAGGATATTGATCGGGTCTTACGGCAGTTGCCAAAAGGCTTGCTTCAACATAATCCATTTGAGTTCTCCCTTCAAATTCAGTTTATATTTTTGTTTTTAACCGGAGAGTCCTTTTTTATATACTTTTCAATATATACATCCGATTTGATTTTTGTTTTGGATTTCGGCACAGGAAGAAGAGCGATGTCGGTTACATCGTCCATATGTTCAGCAAAAACAAATTTAATATTTTTCTTTACAACATCGGGAAGTTCTTCGTAATCACATTTGTTTTCACTTGGAATAACAACGGTTTTAATTCCAAATCTGAGAGCAGCAAGAGTTTTTTCTTTAAGTCCGCCTATAAGCAAAACATTGCCACGCAGCGTAATTTCACCTGTCATTGCCACATCATGATGAACAGCCCTGCCGGTTAAAGCCGAAATTATTGCGGTTGCGATTGTAATTCCCGCAGAAGGACCGTCTTTAGGAACAGCTCCTTCCGGTATATGAATATGTATATCCGAATTTTTAAATACGGAGTCGTCGATACCGAGTTTTAAGGTATTTGAACGGACATAGCTTACAGCCGCTTTTGCCGATTCACTCATAACATCGCCCATATTTCCGGTAAGCTCAAGCTTGCCGGTGCCTTGCATAACAGAAACTTCAACCGATAGAGTTTCACCGCCGACAGAAGTCCATGCAAGACCTGTTACAACACCGATTTTATCTTTTGCTTGCAAGTTGTTGTTGCGATACAGCTCTACTCCAAGTATATCTTTTATATTAGATTTTGAAACGGTTAATGTTTTAATTTCGCCTTTTGCTATTTTTAATGCTGTTTTTCGACATATAGCAGATATTTTTCGTTCAAGCTCACGCACGCCCGATTCACGAGTATAGAAGTCAATAAGATACCCAAAGGAAGGGGGAGAAAATTTCAAAGCAGATGCTGACAAACCATGTTGTTTTCTCTGCTTTGGTAAAAGAAATTTTTTGGCTATTACGATTTTTTCTTCTCTTGTATAGCTTTCGGTTTCTATTATGTCCATTCTGTCAAGAAGAGGACGAGGAATAGTGTCAAGAGAATTTGCCGTTGTAACAAAAATTATATCGGATAAATCAAATGGAAGTTCAACAAAGTTATCTCTGAAATTTTTGTTTTGTTCCGGGTCCAAAACTTCAAGCATAGCAGAAGCAGGGTCTCCTGTTATATCCGATGACATCTTGTCGATTTCGTCAAAAAGCATAAGCGGATTGGAAACGCCGACTTTTTTAACGGCCTCTATTATCCGTCCGGGCATTGCACCAACATATGTTTTCCTGTGTCCTCTTATTTCTGCCTCGGATTTAACTCCGCCAAGACTGACACGTATGTATTTTCTTCCAAGAGCTTCGGCAAGTGATTTTGCAATTGAAGTTTTTCCCGTTCCCGGAGGACCTACCAGACAAATTATATTGCTCTTGGGATTTCCGCCTATTGAGCGTACAGCAATATACTCCAATATTCTTTCTTTAATTTTGTCAAGCCCGAAATGGTCTCTGTCAAGAATTTTTGCTGCTGAATTAACATCAAGCAGATCCGTTGTTTTGTTGTTCCACGGGATATCTATTATTGTATCAATATAGTTCTGAATTACGCCGTATTCCTGAGAAGATGGGTGAGTCTTACGAAGCCTGTTAAATTCTTCTTCCAGCTTTTGCAAAACTTCTTTGGGTATATTTCTCCCTTTGAGCTTTTTTCTGTAACCGTTAATTTCCGTCTCGGTTTCGTCGTCGCCAAGTTCGGCGTGAATAACCTTAAGTTTTTCACGAAGCATATATTCCCTTTGATTTTCGTCCATACTCTTTTGGGTTTTGGCAGTAATGTTTTTTTCAAGGGACAAAATCTCAATCTCAGATGACATTATGCTTATAAGTTTTTCCAGTCTTTTTGTGACATCAAGCTCGTCAAGGATTTCCTGCCTGTATTGAGGCTTAAACGGAAAATTGAAAATTATAACATCGGCAAGCTCCGCAGGGTCATCAATAGACATAAGGGTAGACACCATATCTTGTGAAAGCCTGTCATGAACATCCAAAAAATCTTCTGTGAGATGCATTGCTCTCCTCATCAACACTTGAACTGTAAGAAAATCATCAGAATATATGTCATCTTTTTTTGATACATTAACCTGAACATACTTATCAACATCAGCATAGCTTGTGATTTTTCCTCTGTGAATCCCTTCAACCAAAACACGAAGGTTTCCATCGGGAAGATTGAGCATCTGATGTATTTCGGCAATAGTACCAATCTCTGCAAGGTCATCTCTAAGGGGATGTTCAACGGTTATATCTTTTTGATAACACAAATATATAAGCTTATCCTCATTCATTGCAGCTTTAACAGCGGCAATGGACTGAGGTCTGCCAACATCAAAATGTATAATTGTTCCCGGAAAGACCGTTATTCCCCGAAGGGGAAGAAGGGGTAATTTGTATCTTGTTTTTCTCATATTTTGTATATCCGTTTCTGTAAATTTTTTTCAAAAAAGAAATTGAAATCATATAAGGATCATTATACAATTAAATCAGATAAATATCAAGTGTTTTTTACAAAAAAATCGCCAAAAATAAAGGCTTGACACAAAGAAAGTAATATTTTTATAAAAATTTATTCCGGTAAGGCTGATTTGCCAGCCTTGCCGGAATAAGAGAATCAATATTTTTTAATTCCAATATCTTTTCTGTAATGCATATCTTTAAATTTAATGGGTTCAAGATATTTGTATGCTTTTTCAATAGCTTCGTCCAAATCTTTTCCCATAGCCGTAACTCCCAAAACTCTGCCACCTGCGGTGTAAAATTTTCCGTTATCATATTTTGTTCCTGCATGGAAATTAACTGCTCCCAAGGATTCTGCCTGAGTTAAACCGTCAATTTCATAACCGGTAGTATATTTCTGCGGATAACCTCCCGAAGCAAGAACAACGCAAACAGCCGCTCCGTCGTCCCACTCAATATTGATTTCGTCAAGTTGTTCTTCTATAATCGAATTGAATATCTGATACAAATCAGTTTTTAATCTGGGTAAAACAACCTGTGTTTCCGGGTCGCCGAAGCGGCAGTTATATTCAATGACCTTAACGCCATCCGATGTTTTCATCAATCCAAAGTACAAAACTCCTTTAAAGGTTCTGCCTTCTTTATTCATGGCTTCCATTGTTGGGAGGAATATCTTTTCCATGCATTCTTTTTCAAGAGCATGCGTGTATATTCTGCTGGGCGAAAATGTTCCCATACCTCCGGTGTTTAACCCTTGGTCATTGTCATAAGCTCTTTTGTGGTCCTGAGCCGATACCATCGGTTTTAATGTTTTTCCGTCAGTAAATGCAAGAACCGAGATTTCGGGACCTGTAAGAAATTCTTCCACAACAATTTTCCCGCCGGCATCACCGAAAACTTTTTCTTCCATGATGTCCTTGACCGCTTTTTCTGCCTCATTAAAATCATTGCATATTACAACGCCTTTTCCCAAAGCAAGCCCATCAGCTTTAATAACAATCGGGAATTTATTATTGTTTTTTATATATTCAACGGCAGAGGTACAATCATCAAATACTTCGTAATCAGCTGTGGGAATATTATATTTTTTCATTAGATTTTTGGAAAAAGCTTTACTTCCTTCAATTATTGCAGCGTTTTTTCGGGGACCAAATGCCTTTAAGCCTGCTTCTTCGAATGCATCAACCGCACCTGCGGCAAGGGGGTCATCGGGGGCTACAACAGTCATATCTATTTCGTTTTCTTTTGCAAACTGTATAAGCTTGTCAAACTCCATAACCTTAATCGGTACACACTTTGCAATTTGGGAAATACCGCCGTTTCCCGGAGCACAGAATATTTCGGTTACATCCTTGCTTTGTTTAAGCTTCCATATTATTGCGTGTTCTCTGCCGCCGCTGCCTATAACCAATACTTTCATTTCAATCAATCCTTTCGTGTATTATTTATGAATTATCTTTTTTGATTTTGGCTCGAGGATGAGCTTTTTCGTATACATTTGACAACTTGTTTTTTATTACCTGTTCGTATATCTGAGTTGATGCAATACTGTTATGCCCCATCATTTCCTGAACGGATTTTATGTCTGCACCGTTTTCCAACAGATGAATTGCAAAAGAATGTCGTATCGTATGTGGAGTGACATTATCGGGTATACCTGATTTCTTCTGATAATATTTTATTATTTTCCATAGTCCTTGACGACTGAGGGGGGTGCCGTTCATATTTAAAAACAAAACATCGGTTTTTTCATGATTTTTAATTTCTTTTCGTTTTTCAATGTAATTTTTTATGCTTTCTCTCGCAAGAGAATATATCGGAGCAATTCGTTCTTTGTTTTTTCCTCTGCAAAAAATGTATCCGATATTTAAGTTTATGTCGGAGATACATAAACGGACTACATCTGATGCGCGAAGTCCCGTAGCGTACATTAGCTCTAAAATAGCTTTATCTCTGTATCCTTTGACATTTTTGCAAACAGGGGTATCCAAAAGATTGTCTATTTGTATATCCGTAAGACTTGCAGGGGGTCTGCGTTCGGCTTTAAAGCTTTTAAGGTTGTCCGTCGGGTTTTCTTTGATTTTATTTTTTCTCTTTAAGAAATCATAAAAGCATCTTAAGGACGAAAGAGAACGGGAGGCTGTGGCGGAAGATTTACCGTTTGACTGAAGATACATAAGATAATTTATAATTGCCGTTGAGGTTATGGTTTCTATATGTAATTCATTGTTGTTTTTCAAATACTCATTAAACCTTGTGATGTCAAGAATGTAAGAAGAAATTGTATTATCAGAATATGATTTATCTTTTTTTAAATATTCTTTAAATTCGTCACAATATGCAAACATAATTCCTAACCCCTTTTCTCTACTCTTATATATTACAATATAAACGATGTTTTGACAAGAGAAAATTTTAAAATTGACAGAATAATTTTAAAATAAGTGGAGTAAATCCACAGTCAACCAAAGCCGAAAGAAGGGAGAAAATTGCTGACAGCAAAAAGGATATAACGGAATATTTAATTAAATCTTTCCTGTTCTTTAAATAAGATGAAGATTTTTTAAGAGAATCACGATGAACAGAAAAATTGATTTGATTAACAGAATATACAATCAATGTTGGTATAAATATTATATTGGGGAATAACATTGCGGAAATTGACATAAATACACCTTTTACCCCGATTGCCATACCGAAACGGGCAATTGTAAAGCCTATTGAAAAACCCTTTGCAAAAACAGAAAATATATTCAAAGGAATCAGCCATAGAGTGTAGCCGGAAATTAAAATCAGAATTAAAAATCTTAAATTCTCAAAAAATGAATGTAAAAATAAATTGCTTGTGTTTATTCCCTGAATTTTAAATACAGATAAAAAATAATTTATAGTATTTTCCTCAGATTTTTCCGAATAAGAGAAAATTGTTCCGATTACAATTGATACAATAAAGCAAATAATCAGAAATATGTATTTCCTTGTGTTTTTTCTTAAATTCTCTTTGATATTGTACTTTAAAGCGGAAAGCATTTGTTTTTCTCCCATCGTTTGTATTTAATTATATTTATTATTTAATTTTTCAAAAAAGAACGGATTACAAAATATTTGTATTTTCTATTGTTTTGTGTTATACTTATTTTATTAAGTGTAAATGGTGATTATGTGCTATGGATAAAATTAAGAATATTCTTAAAAAGTTAACATCTTTGAGTGGGATAAGTTCTGCCGAGTATAGGGTAAGTAAAAGCGTTATGTCTGTTTTGGCGGAATTTTGTGACAAAACAAATGTTGATGAATTCGGAAACATATATGGTTATATTTATGCAAATAATGCTAAAAAGACCATTTTGCTTGAAGCTCACATCGACAGGGTTGGCCTAATGATAACCAAGATTGAAGATAACGGATTCCTTGAATTTTCGCCTCTTGGAGGTACCGACACAAGAATTCTGCCATATTCCGAGGTAAATATAGGGAATGAGCCATACAAAAAAGGACTGATTATGCCAAAAAAGGAAAAAGACAGCGGTGTTTATGAAATTTCGGAATTGCATATTGATACAGGATATACCAATGATGAAATTAAGATTTTTTCAAAAGAAGGAGATGTATGTTTTTTAAACTCCGAATTTATATCTTTAAAAAATGATGTTGTGTCGTGCGGAGGACTTGATAACAGAGCAGGTGTCACAGCTGTTATTGATGCTCTCAGCTCGATTGAAAAAGATAAACTTAAATATAACATAGTAATTTTACTTTCTGTTCGGGAGGAGCTTGGATTTTGCGGTGCATATAAAGGGGCCGAAACCGCTCGACCTGACGGAGCTATTGTTATAGATGTAACCCATGGTCAAACAGAGAACACAAAGGATATAAGCGGAGTTTTTCCTCTTGGAAGCGGTGCGATAATATGTCGCGGACCGTCGCTTTGCGACTCATACTGCCAACAATTGATATCTGTAGCAAAGGAAAAGGGTATCAGCTATGACATTGAAGTTGCATCAGCTTCAAGCGGAACAACCTCTTGGGCGATTTCATCTCTTCTTGACGGTATTCCCTCTGCACTTATATCTATACCGCTTCGGTATATGCACACAAATGTGGAAGCTGTTGATTTAAAAGATATTTCCGAGGTTTCGCGATTGATATATGAGGCGGTTAACGGAGGTATGGTTTTATGATAAAAAAACTATCAGAAGCATGGGGTATCTCAGGAAGGGAAGAAGAGGTTTTAAAAATTATAACAGAATCTTTAACTAATAAAAAATTCAATTTTTATAAAGACAGAATCGGAAATTTATTTGTTACCCCGGATAAAAATCTTGATTATGTAAAGACTGTTTTTGTTATACCCGTTGATGAGTCGGGAATTATGGCAAGTGATATAACCCAAGGCGGATATATAAAATTCCAAACAATAGGTCAAGTAAACGATTCGTCCCTTGTTTCAAAACGAGTTAAATTCGCAAATGCGAACGGAATAATTTGTCCGAAAGCGGTGCATTTGCTTTCAGATGATGAAAAAAACAAAAAAACGGATGACGAAAGCTTGTTAATTGATATCGGGGCGACAGATAAAAATGATGCTGAAAAATATATTACAAAAGGTGACTATGCCGTATTTGATATCTGCTTCAAAGAACAAGGAGAAAAATACTTTGGAAAAGCTTTAAAAAGCCGTGTCTCTGTTGTTGCTTTTATAGATTTAATAAACAAAATAAGTAACCCGAATAAGAATTCAGCATTTGTTTTTTCTGTCCAAAGCCAAGTAAGACGCAGGGGATTAAAGGTTGTGTTAAATCAATTACCCAATGCAGAAAAAATTATTCTTGCAGAAGGAGTACCATGTGAAGAAAACGACAAAGGTGTAGTTTTAGGTGTTCTTAAAAGAGATACCGAAAGTATAGAAAAAGTGAGAAGTGATATAGAAAATGCAGCTGTCAAAAATAATATACCATACACAAAAAAATTGCTTAACGAGGAAATAGATGCACCTGTAAATATAATTGGTTATCCTGTTTTTTGCAACGGTACCCCTTGTAACATTGTAAGAAAAAAGGATGTTGAGAAGTTTAAAAAGTTAATTCTGTGTTTAATGCAAAGAGAGGTGTTATTCATTGACTGAATTAAATGAACGAATAACCGTTCAAAATATCACTGAATATTTGAATAAGAATATTGTTTCCGAAAAATGTGAAATATACAAAGATAAGTTTGACAGTATTGTAGTTCATAAAAAAGGAACGGGATCAAAAACCCAAATTGCAATAATTATAAACGATAAAAAACTAACTGTGAATAATGTGAATGAGAATAAGGCATATATTTCATCAAATTTTAAAACGGAAGGTTATTGCGGAGCAGAGGTACTTAATGATTCGGGGGTTGTAGGTGTATTAAAAACCGAAAACGAAAAATCTTATGTATTTTTGTTTGAAAACAGAGTTAAAAGCCTCGATTCTTTGTGGATTAAAAACGCCGTAAACTGTAAAGGCGATATACTTTACGGCACAAATGTTTGGTTTACTGTTTCCTTAAATATCGTTACTTCTGTTCTTAATGAACTTCAGGGGTCTGAAAAGGATATTTACTTTACACTATCTTTTGACGATATTTCTGCAAAATTTACTTTCAAAGAGATATTACCTCAAGAAATCATTTATATTTATCCTGTAAATGAGGATGATAATCTTAAACTTAACGATGGGTTTGGATTGGCGTGTAAGCAGGGAAGCTCTGTTTGTTCAAAACTTGAATCAGTGAATTCAAGTTGCAAATTTAAACTTTATTTTGGACAAAAGGAAGATGGAGTAAGTCTTTTTTATTCTTCTCAATGTGCTGATTATAAGGCTTTGTGCGTACCTGTAAACGGATATAATTCTTCCGGAGAAATATTAAATATTTCCGATTCGGAAAATCTAATTGAATTTTTAAATGAATTATTATGTTAGTTTACACTAATTTTTTTATGTTAACTAATCGAGGTGAGTATTTTGAGTAAAAAATGTGTTTTAGACGAAAACAAAATCTGCGATGAATGCGGAGAGTGTAATTACTGCGACCGCAACCCTTTTAAACTTTGTGATAATTGCGGTAAATGCATCGAATCTGATGAAGAATACAGAGAGATAAAAATTGATAAAATTGATTTGGATTACTGTGAATGATTGAAGCATCTCCTGTTTTTGCCTTTTTTCTTTAGTTAATATATTATAAAAATTTTAATAAAAATTATTTTTTTGTTAATGTTATACAAAAAACTTGTTTTTATTTATATAAAAAAGAAAAAGTGTTGACTTATTATGTTTTTTTTAGTATATTATTATATAGTAAGTAATTAAGTTTTTTTCTTAAGACAGAGGAGCGAGATGTTATGTATATGAAAGAAGTAGTGGTCCAGAATCAGGTAGGTCTGCACGCAAGACCCG
>JAZLFN010000054.1:0-29892 GCA_045615805.1 Clostridia bacterium
ATTATTGACTTTTTATTTTTTTTGTAGTATATTAAATAAAAAGGTAATACGGAGAAGTGTAATGTTAAAGCTGATTGTTTGTGATGTAGATGGTACATTATTAAATTACGGAGAAGAAAAAGTTAATAAAAAAATCCTTGATTATATAAAAATTTTTAAAGAAAAGGGTATAGTTTTCGCAGTGGCAAGCGGCAGACATTACAGCGAGCTTTACAATATTTTTAAAGGAGAAGATATTTATTATATTTCATCCGACGGTTCCTGTATTATAAAAGATAAAGAGGTTATATATAAAAAATATATAAAAGAAAATATTATAGAAAAGTTAAAAGAAAATAAAAATTTTGCTTTTCAATGTCCTTTATATACATATTATAAAAATTCGGACAGTCAATTTTTAAATATTCTTAAAAATAAATATAAAGAAAATTTAAAAGAGTTAAAATCGTCTGAATTTATTATTAAGATAATAAAATACGGCAGAGATTATAAAGAGGTATGCGAAAATCTTACTCAGTGTTATAAGGATAAGGATTTTTGTGAATGGGTAGGAAATGATGTAAATAAAGGAAATGCCCTTTTATATTTACAGAAAAAGCTTAATATAAGTAAAAATGAAACGGCGGTATTTGGAGATAATTTTAATGATATAAGCATTATGAGGAGAGCTTCAAAAGGATATGCCCAAAAAGATGCTCCTTATAATTTAAAGGTTATGGCAGAAGGAATTTTTGAAAATCCCTGTGATATATTTGAGAAATTACTTAGAGAGGAGATTATTTAAATGAGTGAGTTTACATCGGGAAGTATAAAAAAGAGCGACAGAATTACAAGACTTATTGATAATCTTTATAAAAAATTACCTGAAATTGAGGCAGACAGAGCGGTTCTGCTTGAAGAAAGCTACAGAGAAAATGAAGGAGAGCCTATAATTTTAAAAAGAGCGTATGCCTTTAAAAAGATATGCGAAAATATCCCCATAAAAATAAGAGATGAAGAATTGATAGTAGGCTCTGCCACCATTGCACCCAGAGGTTGTCAGACATTTCCGGAATTTTCTTTTGAATGGCTTGAAAATGAGTTTGAAACCATAGAAAAAAGAAGTGCAGACCCATTTTACATATCCGATGAAACAAAGAAAAGGCTTAAAAAGGCAAACAGTTATTTTAAAGGAAAAACCACATCGGAGCTTGCTACATCATATATGGACAAAAGGGCAAAAGATGCAATAGAACACAATATATTCACTCCCGGAAATTATTTTTACAACGGAATAGGTCATGTTACCGTTAAATATTGGGAGGTTCTTGAAAATGGCTTTACGGGAATTATCGAAAAAACAATAAAAGAGCTTAATTCATGTAATGTATCTGACGGTAATTATGTTGAAAAATCCGCATTTTTAAAAGCAGTAATAATAAGTCTTGAGGCTGCCGTAACCTATTGCGAAAGATATTCCGCTCTTGCAAGAGAAATGGCGGGAAAAGAAGATGATTTAAAAAGAAGAAGCGAGCTTTTAAAGATTGCGGAAAATTGTCAAAGAGTGCCGAGATACGGTGCAAGAAACTTTTATGAGGCTTGTCAGGCATTCTGGTTTGTTCAGATGCTTTTACAGGTTGAATCCAGCGGACATTCTATTTCCCCGGGAAGATTTGACCAATATATGTATCCTTATTATAAAAATGATAAAGAAAGCGGAGTATTAACAACAGAGTATGCACAGGAATTGATTGACTGTATATGGGTAAAGCTTAATGATTTAAACAAGGCAAGAGATAAGGATTCCGCAGAAGGTTTTGCAGGCTACAGCCTTTTCCAGAATCTTATTGTGGGAGGACAGGATAAAGACGGAATTGATGTTACAAATGATTTATCATTTATGTGTATAGAGGCAAGTATTCACGTTATGCTTCCTCAACCCTCTCTTTCAATAAGAGTATGGAATAAATCACCTCATGAGCTTTTGATTAAAGCGGCAACCCTTACAAGAATGGGTTCGGGACTTCCGGCATACTACAATGACGAGGTTATAATTCCTGCACTTATAAGCAGAGGACTTACATTGGAGGATGCAAGGGATTACAACATAATAGGATGTGTTGAGCCTCAAAAGGCAGGCAAAACAGACGGATGGCATGACGCCGCATTTTATAATATGGTAAGACCACTTGAGCTTGTTTTTTCAAACGGTGTTGACAAGGGATATCAGCTTGGCAAGAAAACAGGTGAAATAGAAGAATTTGACACCTTCCGGAAGTTTTATGACGCATACAAGGTACAAACAAATGATATGATTGAACTTTTGGTAAATGCCGACAACGCCATTGATGTTGCCCATAAAGAAAGATGTCCTCTTCCGTTTCTTTCGTCTATGGTTGACGATTGTATAAAAAGAGGAAAGAGCGTTCAGGAGGGAGGAGCCGTATATAACTTTACCGGTCCGCAGGGCTTTGGTATTGCCAATATGGCTGACTCTTTGTATGCAATAAAGAAGCTTGTTTACGAAGAAAAGAAAATTACTTTAAGAGAGCTTAAAGAGGCACTTGAAGCAAACTTCGGAGAAGAACAGGGAACAGAAGCAACGGAAAGGCTTGCGGTTGAAAGCATAAAAAGACTGACAGAAAACGGAATTGAGATAAATGACGAAATAATTGCAAGGGTTATAGAAGAGATTGCAAATAAAAATAAGGGAAACAACAACGGCAGACATAAGCAGATAAGGGAAATGATAGAAGAAATTCCCAAATTCGGAAATGACATAAAAGAAATTGACGAATTTGCAAGAGATGTGGCTTATACCTACACAAGACCTCTTGAAAAATACAAAAATCCCAGAGGAGGAATGTATCAGGCAGGACTTTATCCTGTATCGGCAAATGTTCCTTTGGGAGCTCAAACAGGAGCAACTCCCGACGGACGACTTGCATATACACCTGTTGCGGACGGCGTTTCGCCCTCTGCCGGAAAGGATATAAACGGTCCTACGGCGGCGGCAAACTCGGTTTCAAAGCTTGACCATTATATTGCCTCAAACGGAACACTGTTCAATATGAAGTTCCACCCCTCTGCACTTAAGGGACAGGCGGGACTTGAAGGCTTTGTTAATCTAATAAGAGGTTATTTTGACCAGAAGGGAAGCCATATGCAGTTTAATGTTGTTAGCCGTGAAACCTTAAAGGATGCACAGAAAAATCCCGAAAAGTACAAGGGCTTGCTTGTAAGGGTTGCAGGCTACAGTGCGTTGTTTACAACTCTTTCAAAATCTCTTCAGGATGACATTATAAACAGAACCGAGCAAGGCTTTGTGTGATATAGAAATGAGTGTTCATATTTATGGATTTAAAAGATGTTAAGGGAAGAATTTTTAATATTCAGAAATATTCCGTTCACGACGGGCCGGGGGTTCGAACCATTGTTTTTATGAAGGGATGCAGATTAAGATGCCGTTGGTGTTGCAATCCCGAATCCCAGGAATACAAAATTCAGACAATGGTATCGGAGGGTAAAGAAACCCTTTGCGGATATGACATTACAGCCGGAGAGGTTATGGAAAAGGTTTTGTCCGATATGCCCTATTTCAGACGGGGCGGAGGAGGAATTACCCTTTCTGGGGGAGAATGTCTTAACCAGCCGGATTTTGCGGAGGCTCTTCTTACCCTTTCCCATGAATCGGGAATTACCACTGCGATAGAGTCAACCGCCTTTGCGGAATACTCGGTCATTGAAAGAATTTTGCCTCATCTTGACTATTTTCTGATGGATATAAAGCATATAAATTCCGAAAAGCATAAGGAATTTACAACTCAACCCAATGAGTTGATTTTGGAAAATGCCCGAAAAATTGCAAAATACAAAGAAACAGAGCTTATAGTAAGAGTTCCGGTTATTCCCACATTTAACGACACGGAAGAGGAAATAGAAGCAATCGCAGAATTTGCGGCAGAATTAAAAAACGTGAAAAAAATGCACCTTTTGCCCTACCACAGAATGGGAACGGACAAGTATAAAGGTTTAAACCGAGAATATCTTATGGGAGATATTTATCCGCCAACGGACGAGAAAATGGAAAGGCTTAAAAGAAGGGCGGAAAAAAGCGGACTTACAGTAATTTTAGGAGGATAGTATGACACAGGATGAATTTCAAAACAAAATGAGAATAATACAAGAGCTTGTACCGGGAAAGCAAATCACCCTTTGTCATATTATCGCCAATCCCGACAAAATCTTATACCACAAGCTGGGACTTGACCCTGCCGTGGATTACAGTAAGGCGGCAATCGGAATTGTTACCATGTCGCCTGCGGAAACTGCCATTATTGCAGGGGATATTGCCATAAAGGAATCGGGAGCGGAGCTTGGATTTGTAGACAGATTCAGCGGAACCTTGATAATTACCGGAACCGTATCCGAGGTTGAAGCCGCACTTTCGGCACTTTCCGGGTATTGTGAAAAAACATTGGGATTTACCGTATGCCCCATAACAAAGACTTAATGCCATGAAAAAGATTATATTTATGGGAAGAACCGGTTGCGGAAAAACCACCCTTACACAAGCGGTCAGGGGAGAGAACATTGAATATGTAAAAACCCAATACATAGATTACGGAGATATAATAATAGACACTCCCGGGGAATATGCGGAAAACGGTTCTCTTGCACGAGCCCTTGCCCTTTATTCGTATGAAGCGGACATTGTGGGACTTTTGCTTTCGGCAACGGAGGAGTATTCCCTGTATCCGCCCTGTTGTACAGCCTCTGCAAATCGTGAGGTTATAGGGATTGTAACCAAGATTGACCATGATAACGCAAACCCCGAAAGGTCGGCAAATTGGCTGAGGCTTGCCGGCTGCAAAAAGATATTTTTTATCAGCGCAAAAAAGGGAGAGGGCATAAAAGAACTGATTGATTATCTGAAAAATTAAAATTCAAAGAAAAAACAACAAAATCACAGAAAAAGTGTTGACACAGCAAAGCTTTTATGCTAAAATAAAGGCGAATACACAAGAGCTTTTCAAAACACAGAAAAACAAAAAAGAAAAATGATTAAATTACATATAAAAAAGGAGTTTTAAAAATGGTATCGGAATTTGAAATCAAAAAACAAATCTGCGACATCGGAAAAAGAATCTACAACAGAAATATGGTTGCCGCAAACGACGGAAATATTTCCGTTAAAATAAGCGACAATGAGTTTCTTTGCACACCTACCGGTGTAAGTAAAGGCTTTATGACGCCGGAATACATCTGCAAGGTTGACGCAAAGGGAAATGTAATTCAGGCAAATGCAGGCTTTAAGCCCTCATCAGAAATTAAAATGCATATGAGAGTTTATGAAAAAAGACCTGATGTAAACGCCGTTGTACACGCACACCCCACATATGCAACAAGCTTTGCGATTGCAGGTATTCCTCTTACTCAGCCCATTATGCCCGAGGCAGTTATAGCTCTCGGTTGCGTTCCCATTGCGGAGTACGGCACACCTTCAACAGAGGAAATCCCCGATGCAGTGGAAAAGTATTTGCAGTATTACGACGCAGTGCTTCTTGAAAGTCACGGCGCACTTACATACTCCGATTCTTTGCTTGCCGCATATCACAAGATGGAATCCGTTGAATTTTATGCAGAGCTGTTATTTAAGTCAAGACTTTTGGGCGGACCTAAAGAATTTTCGCCTGAGCAGGTTGAAAGACTTTACGAAATTCGCCGTCAGTTCGGTATGAAGGGTAAGCACCCTGCAGATGTTTGTCCCAACGCTAAAAACGGAAAGGCAAGCTGTCACAGCTGCGGCGGTTCTTGCCATCACGGAGCAAGCGTTTCCGGTAATGAGGAATTGATTGCCACCATCACCAAAAAGGTAATGGAACAGCTCTCCAAATAATCGGAGGGATGAGAATTGGACGACAAAGTCATTTATGATATGGTAAAGCGTGTTATGTCGGAAAAATACACACAAAAGAGCGACGAGGAAAATCCCGAAAGCTTTTCGGACAGCATAAGAGAAAATGATATTTCTCTCAAAGAGGCAAAGGCTTTATGCGAAAAGGTCAGAGAAAAGGCAAGGGAGATAGGAGTTAAATCCGTTTGTGCCGTTACAAATTCCGGGGCAAATCCCGTATGTGTAGAGTGCGACGACGATTCCTATATCGCAAGCTATGATATTGCTCTTAACAAGGCGTATACCTCGGTTGCCCTTAAAATGAAAACCTCGGAGCTTGCAAAGCTTGCATCTCCCGACGGTTCGCTTTACGGCATACAGTTTACCAACGGGGGAAAAATCGTTATTTTCGGCGGTGGAGTTCCCCTTATCAGAGAAGGTAAAATCATCGGAGGCTTCGGAGTCAGCGGCGGAAGTGCAGAAGAGGACACATACCTCGGTGATTATGCTTATGAGATTTTTGGCAGATAACTTCTGCGGAAAGGAAAGTTAGAGAAACGATGGATATTAACGAAAAAAACATCGAACAGATTGTTAAACAGGTTATGTCCCAGATGAAGGGCGGCGGAAGTCAGCCTGCGGCAAATTTTGACGGAAAGACCGCAAGAGTTGCCATGCTTACCGAGCTTGAACATTATGAAATAAAAGAATTTCCCATTCCTCCCGTAGGCGATGACGATATTCTTGTAAAGGTTGAGGGCTGCGGAATTTGCGGCACCGATGCCCATGAATTTAAGCGTGACCCCTTCGGACTTATTCCCGTTGCTTTGGGACATGAAGGTACGGGTGAGATTGTCAAGATGGGCAAAAACGTTAAATATGACAGCGCCGGCAAGCCTTTAAATATAGGTGATAAGGTTGTTACCTGTATGATATTTAAAGACAATCCCGACATTACAATGTTCGACTTAAACAAGCAGAATGTTGGCGGTGCAGATGTTTATGGACTTCTGCCCGATGATGACATTCATTTAAACGGTTGGTTCTCTGATTATATTTTGGTCAGAGGCGGTTCAACCATATTCAATGTATCGGACCTTGACTTGGATTCAAGAATTCTTATAGAACCTTGCGCAGTTTTGATTCACGCAGTAGAGAGAGCAAAGTCTACGGGAATTCTGAGATTTAACAGCAGAGTTGCGGTACAGGGTTGCGGACCTATCGGACTTATATGTATTGCGGTTTTGCGTACAATGGGAATTGAAAACATTGTCGCAATTGACGGCGAACAGCAAAGACTTGACTTTGCAAAGAAGATGGGTGCTACAAATAATGTAAACTTTATGGAGCATAAGGGCATAGAAGCCCTTTCCGGTGCGGTAAAGGACGCCTTCGGTGGATATCTTGCAGACTTTGCGTTCCAGTGTACGGGAGCTCCCGTTGCACACAGCAACATTTATAAGTTTATAAGAAACGGCGGCGGCTTGTGCGAGCTGGGATTCTTCATTAACGGCGGTGACGCCACAATAAATCCTCATTTTGACATTTGTTCAAAGGAAATCACAACCGTAGGTTCATGGGTTTATACCCTGAGAGATTATGCTACAACCTTTGATTTCTTAAAGAGAGCAAAGGGCATAGGACTTCCCATGAGCGAGCTTATTACACATAAGTTCCCCCTTGACAAGATAAACGAGGCACATCAGACCAATCTTAACAAAGAGGGAATAAAAATAGCCATAGTAAATGAATAATTAAGTAAATAATTAAAATTAAATTATACAGGAGGTTTTAAAAATGGCACAGGAAGCATTAGGTATGGTAGAAACAAGAGGTTTGGTTGCTGCAGTAGAAGCAGCAGACGCAATGGTAAAGGCGGCAGAGGTTGTACTTATCGGAACAGAGAAAATCGGTTCGGGATTGGTAAGTGTTATGGTTCGCGGTGATGTTGGCGCTGTTAAGGCGGCTGTTGAAGTTGGCGGACAGAATGCGGCAAGACTTGGTGAGTTGGTTGCAACACATGTAATCCCCAGACCTCACAACGATGTTGAAAAGATTTTGCCCACACTTAAGTAATAAGAGGGTGAAGAATTATGGCAGTAAGAAAAACTAACGGTGCAAAGCCTGTTAAGGCGGCGGCCGAAACAAAAACCGCTTCGGCGGCAGCGAGGGCAAAAAAGCCCGCAAAAGAAACGAAAATAAAAGTAAATGAAAATAAAGAAACGGAGGTAAGAGTAATGGCACAGGAAGCATTGGGAATGGTAGAAACAAGAGGCTTGGTTGCAGCTATTGAAGCGGCAGATTCCATGCTTAAGGCGGCAAACGTTGTACTTATCGGAACAGAGAAAATCGGTTCGGGATTGGTAAGCGTTATGGTTCGCGGTGATGTTGGCGCTGTTAAGTCGGCTGTTGAAGTTGGCGGACAGAACGCCCAGAAGCTTGGTGAATTGGTTGCAACACATGTAATCCCCAGACCTCACAATGATGTAGAGAAGATTTTACCTACACTTAAGTAAGAAAGACTAAAGCAACAGGGCCGGTGAAAAATGCACATATTGAACAAACTTCGCCTCTCGGAGTATCTGGTGTGTACGCCTACGGGCAAGGCAAAAAACAAAGTTTTTTGCCTCAGTTTGTCCAATCTGCACTATTTTTCCATCAGCCTTCAAGAGGGGCGGTAGCAAATGATTCTTGCAACCATTTTGCTACTGCTCCCCGTGGGGTAACATTGCCCTATTCGCAAACACCTTGATGAAAGGACGAAAACAATATGATTATCGGAAAGGTTACGGGAAGCGTTGTATCCACCCGTAAAAACGAAAAGCTTATCGGAAGCAAATTTATGATTGTAGAACCCATAGAAAAGGGCGAAAAATCAATCGTTGCCATTGATGACATAGGCGCAGGTATCGGCGAATATGTTCTTGTTGCAACGGGAAGTGCCGCAAGAGTGGGCTGTGATATGGAAGCGGCACCTGTTGATGCGGCTATTGTCGGAATTATAGATGAAGGAAAGGCAATTTTTGAAAAATAATCAAAGGGGGCGAAGAGATGACAATTAAAGATTTGGCAACCCTCCTGAAGGATAAGGGAATAGTCGGTGCCGGCGGTGCGGGCTTTCCTTCGTATGCAAAGCTCAGCAGTAAGGCTGACACAGTTATACTTAACTGTGCCGAGTGCGAGCCTCTTCTTCGGCTTCACAGACAGCTTTTAAGGCTTAATGCATATGAGATAATATCCACCTTTGAGCTGATTGCAAAAACCGTGGGAGCAACAAAAAAGATTATTGCGCTTAAAGAATCCTACACGGGAACGGTTACGGCGGTCAAAGCCGCAATCAGGGACTTTGATAACTTTGAAATCAAGCTTCTCCCCGAGGTATATCCGGCAGGGGACGAGGTAATAACCATATATGAAACCACGGGGCGGAGAGTTCCCCCCGGAAGCATACCTGTTTCGGTAGGGGTTACGGTCTTTAATACCGAAACGGTATACAACATTTACAGGGCAATCAATGAAGGATTGCCGGTTACCCACAAGTATGTGACGATCGCAGGAGAGGTAAAGAACCCCAAAACCGTATATGCGCCTGTGGGAATGAGCTTTTCCGAGCTTATAAAGGAAGCCGGAGGGGCAACCGTCAGGGAATACGAGATTATAAACGGCGGACCAATGATGGGAAAGCTTGCGGATGATTCGGATTCGGTGACAAAGACAACAAATGCGATTTTGGTTTTGCCGAAGGAGCATTATGTTATAAAAAGAAAGCACACAAACATACAAATTGATATGAAAAGGGCAATGAGTGCCTGCTGTCAATGTAAAATGTGCACGGACCTATGTCCCAGAAACTTGTTGGGACATCCCATAGCCCCGAATGTGTTTATGCATACGGCGTCAAGCGGAAAAATACAAAAGCTTCGACCAATGCTGGATGTGACATTTTGCAGCGGATGCGGACTTTGCGAGATGTACGCCTGCGGACAGGGACTATCCCCTCGCTCCATGATAGCCGAGTACAAGAGTATGTTAAGAGAAAATGGCATAAAGCCTCCTCTTGACGCAGAGCTTAAGGGTGTTTCCAAAAGCAGAAATTACAGGAGAGTATCAAAAGAGAGACTGACGGCAAGAATAGGTCTTTCAAAATATGATGTTCCTGCTTTAATAGAGGAAGAAGAAGTAAAGACGAAAACATACAGGATTTCTCTTTCACAGCACATAGGAAAGCCTGCAACGCCTTGTGTTAAAAGGGGCGATAAGGTTAAAGAAAATCAGATAATCGGTGCATATGTGAAAAACGAGTTATCCGTAAATATCCACTCACCGGCAGACGGAATAGTGGAAAGCGTAAGCGATAAAAGAATAATAATCAAAAGGGAGGGCGACAAATGAGCAAGGCAATAGGAATGGCGGAATATCAGACAGTTTCCGCAGGAGTTGAAGCGGCTGATATAATGATAAAGACCGCAGATGTTGATGTTATAGAAGCTCAGGTGGTATGCCCCGGAAAGTACATAATAGTTATTACGGGAGAGTTAAGTGCGGTAAAGGCATCTGTTGATGCGGCAAAGGCTAAATCGGGAGAAAAAATGATTGACGACTTTGTTTTGGGAAACCCCGATGAATCAATGATTCCGGCAATATACGGAGCAAACGAAATCACATCAAGGTCGGCTCTCGGAACGCTTGAAACCTTCTCTTGTGCGGCAATGCTTGTTGCGGCTGATACTGCGGCAAAGACAGCCGATGTAAAGCTTATTGAAATAAGGCTTGCAAGAGGAATGTGCGGAAAGTCGTATATGCTTATAACAGGCGAGGTTGCGGCGGTTACGGCGGCACTTGAGAGAGCAAAAGAGTCAGCCGGTGACAAGGGAATGTTCCTTGACAGCTCGGTTATTGCAAATCCCGATGAAAAGCTTTGGGAAACCATATTATAATGAAGTACAGAAAATCAATTAACGGAGGTTATCACGGTGAATATTGATGAAAAATACATAAGCGAAATTGTTGCAGGAGTTGTAAACTCCATGGAAAAATCGGCAAATGCACCTAAGCAACAGGGTGTGTTTGACACAATGGAGGAGGCTCTTGAGGCTGTGCAGAAGGCGTATAAACAGCTTAGAGGCTATTCCGTTGCCCAGAGAGAAAAAATGATTGGGTCAATCCGTAAATTCATTATGGAGGAAGCCGAAGAAATGGCACGCCTCGGAGTGGAAGAAACGGGAATGGGTAAGGTTGCCGACAAGATAATCAAGCATCAGCTTGTTGCGGAGAAAACTCCGGGCACCGAGGATTTAAAGCCTATGGTTATGACAGGTGACGACGGACTTACTCTTGTAGAGCCTGCACCCTTTGGCATAATCGGAAGCATTACTCCTTCCACAAACCCCAGCGAAACCGTGCTTTGTAATTCCATGGGAATGATAGCCGGCGGAAATGCTGTTGTGTTTAATCCTCACCCCAACGCTTGCAGAACCGCAAATTATGCCGTTGATTTGGTAAACAGAGCGGTGCTTGCGGCGGGCGGTCCCGAAAATGTTGCGGTATCCGTTAAAAAGCCCACAAGAGAAAGCTCAAACGAAATGATGGCGGCGCCCTGTGTTCGTATGCTTGTTGCAACAGGCGGTCCCGGAGTTGTAAAAGCCCTTTTGTCCTCGGGCAAAAAGGCAATAGGTGCCGGTGCGGGAAATCCCCCTGTTATTGTTGACGACACAGCCGATATTAAAAAGGCGGCGGCAGATATTGTAAACGGAGCAAGCTTTGACAATAACCTTCCCTGTATTGCGGAAAAAGAGTGCTTTGTATTTAAAAATGTGGCAAGAGAGCTTATTGACGGTATGCAGAAAAATGGTGCATATCTCATAAAAGGAAAGGATATAGACAAGCTTAAAGAGCTTTGCCTTATAAATAAAAACGGTAAATATGTTATAAACAAGGATTGGGTAGGCAGAGATGCTTCCAGATTCTTAAAGGCAATCGGCATTGAAAGTGACGCAAAGCTTATAATTTGCGAAGTGCCCAACGAGCATCCCTTTGTTCAGGTTGAAATGATGATGCCGATTTTGGGAATAGTAAGCGTTAATGATATAGACGAGGCAATCGAGCTTGCCGTTGCCGCAGAGCACGGATGCAGACACTCGGCGCATATCCATTCCAAAAACATTGACAACCTTACAAACTTTGCAAAGGCGGTAGAAACCACAATATTTGTTAAAAACGCACCCTCTTATGCAGGCATAGGAGCAGGAGGAGAGGGATACACAACCTTTACCATTGCAGGACCTACCGGTGAAGGCTTAACGGCGGCACATTCCTTCTGCCGTCAGAGAAGATGCGTAATGGTTGACAACCTTCACATAATCTGATAAAAATTTTAGAGGATACGGAGCAGAAATATGAAAGCACTTGGAATGATAGAAGTATACAGCTTTACCACGGCGGTCTGCGTTGCGGATGTTGCCGCAAAGGCGGCAGATGTTAAGGTTATCGCCTTTGACAGAAACAGACCGTTAAGTCCCGATGTGCCTGCACCTCTTGTTATGGCAGTAAAGCTTGAAGGCGAGGTTGCGGCGGTAAATGCGGCGGTTTCCGCAGGGGTGGAATTTGCCAAAAGAGATAACAAGTACATAGTATCTCACATTATACCCAGACCTGATGAACAGACGGATTATATGGGATATTTGCTGGATATCAACAAAGACAAGTTTAATTATAAACTGCCAAAGTCCTTTTTGGGACAGGATTACGAAGCAAAAAGCCCAAATGCCGCATTTGGTATATTAGAGGTTCAGGGCTTGGTCGCATCAATAGAGGGACTTGACACAATGCTTAAATGTGCGGACATTCGCCTTATACATACGGAAAAGAGATTGGGCGGAAGACTTTGTACAATGATTGTAACCGGAGAGGTTTCGGCGGTTTCGGAATCAATAGAAGCAGGGGAAAAGGCGGCAGGTAAGCTTGGCAAGGTTTACGGAAAAGCAGTTATTCCCAACCCTCACGGTGAGGTTGCGAAATTCTTTGATTGTTAGCGTGAAAGGATAATGGTTATGAACGAAAAATTAGTTGAACAAGCGGTCAGAGCGGCTCTTTCGGAGGTTCAGCTTGACCATGAACAAATAAAAGTAGGTGTTTCTCAAAGGCATATTCATCTTTCCAGAAAAGACCTTGATATTCTTTTCGGAGAAGGCTATGAGCTGACGAAAAAGAAAACCTTAATGGGCAGAGAGTTTGCCTCTGCGGAAACGGTAACCCTTGTGGGCCCTTCTCTTAAGTCCATTGAAAAGGTCAGGGTTTTGGGACCTGTGAGAAACAATACTCAGGTGGAAATTTCAAGAACGGATACCTTTGTGTTAAAGGTTAGTCCCCCCGTCAGACCGTCGGGAAAAACCGAGGGTTCGGAGAGAATTGTTGTTGTTGGACCAAAAGGAACAATTTATTTAAAAGAAGGGGTTATCATTGCCAACCGTCATATACACTTAACCCCCGAATATGCCCAAAAGCACGGGATAAAGGACGGCGACCTTGTGGATGTTATGGTTGAGAGCATAAAGCCTACCAAGTTTTATGATGTGCAGGTCAGAGTAAGAGATGATTTTAATATCGAAATGCATATAGACACAGATGATGCCAATTCGTCGGGACTAAAAAACGGCGATATTGTTAATATAATCAAGAAATAGAAAAAGAGGTGGTTTCCGTGTTGGCTCTTGAGAGGCAAAAGCTTATAATGGAGCTTTTAAGCAGAACCGGAGCGGTTTCTGTAAGCCGTTTAAGCGATGAAATGGGAGTTACGGAGGAAACGGTCAGGCGTGACCTTGAGAAGCTTGAAAAGCAGGAGCTTCTTCGCAGAACTCACGGTGGGGCGCTTTCTCTTGATGAAAGCAGCAGTGAGCTGTCCCTTCAAAAGCGTAAATCCACAAATGTGGAGGCAAAACAAAGGCTGGCAGAGGCTGCTGTTGATATGATTGCCGCAGGAGATACGATTTTTCTTGACGCTTCCACCACCACATATTTTATGGCTCAAACCTTAAAGCGTGTTAAACAACAGGTTACCATAATAACAAATTCCATAAGAGTTATTGACGAGCTTTCCGATTGCGATTTTATTAAGCTTATCGGTGTTGGCGGTCTTGTGGGACAAAACCAATCCTTTGTAGGTAGGTTTGCCGAAAATTCCATAGAAGAAAATTATTTTGCAAATAAGATGTTTTTCAGCTCAAAGGGAATTATGCGTACAAGCGGAATACTTGAAAGTAACGAGCATGAATGTGCCATAAAAAAGCAGATGCTTAAAAATTCAAAGGAACATATTTTCCTGTGCGATAAATCCAAAATCAATAAGGTGGGATTTATAAAGCTTGCGGACTTTTCCGAGGTTGACTGCTTTATTACGGAAGCGGATATCGAGCCTGAGTGGAAAGCAGAGCTTAAAGAACTTGGGGTAAAAATTGTGAAGAGCAAATAAAAGGAGCCGCACCGGCTCCTTTTAAATTGTCGAAAAAGTCGGTCTACCGCAAGCGAGAATATGTAAAAGAAAAAACGGGATGGTGACAAAATCATCTGAAAACGGCAAGGGATTCTCGATGAAACCCTTGCCGTTGCTTGCTTTTCCCGATTTTGAACACTGCAGTGCCTTTGTGTGGCAACGCACATAAAATCAATAGGTTTTTTGTAGTGCTGACACAAAACCTTTAATTCGTCAATAGTTTTTGCTCAAACGAGAAAAAACTTTATTTTTTCTTTTCAAGGAGGCGTTTGGCACTTAAATCCATTCCTATTGCTCCGAGGGGTGCAGTAACCAATATGGAAAGCACAGCCACCGACAACACTATATTACCACAGGAAAGTCCCATGGAAAGAGGCACCGAGCCGATTGCTGCCTGTACCGTAGCTTTGGGTATATACGCTATAATACAATAAAGCTTTTCTTTTATGTTAAGCTTTGTTCCGATAAGACAGACAAAGACTCCCGCCGAACGAAATACAAGGGCAATAAAAATCATCAAAAGCGCCACAGCTCCGGCTTCAAATGTATATCTGATATCCACTGCGGCACCCACAAGGACAAAAAGTATTACCTCTGCGGCAAGCCACAGCTTTCCGTATTTTGCCGACAAATCGGAGGACACCTCTTTTCGGGTTCGCATCTTAACAACGCACGCCATACTTATGACGGCAAGAAGTCCGGACACGGAAACAACGCCCTTAACCCATGCTTCGGTTGCCATCAACAAAAACGCCGTTCCCAATGTTATAATCACCTTCAGGCTTTGACGAAGGGAAGCACCTTTTTTATGAGCAAGCTCAAATATCCACGCAAGCACAAACCCTGCGGCGGCACCCATAAGTATGCCAAGCACAATGGATATGGGAATATTCAAAAACTCCGTCATCTGTGCCGCTCCGCCCTGCTCCATCCGAACAAATGTATAAAAAAGCACAATTACAAAAACATCGTCAAGAGATGCCCCTGCAAGTATCAGCTGCGGAATACTTTTTTCCGTGCCGTAATCCGCCTCAATAAGATTGACCATTCTCGGCACAACCACCGCAGGGGAAACCGCTCCCATTACCGCTCCCATAATCGCCGCCTCCGATACGGAAATATTAAGCAGGGACGGAGCAAAAACAACAAATGCCCCTATTTCAAACAACGCAGGAACAAAGGACATAAGCACCGCAGGTCTGCCTATTTTCTTCAGGTCGCCGATGTCAAGGGAAAGCCCTGCCTTAATCAAAATGATTATAAGCGCTATTTGTCGCAGCTCCGAGGATATTCCCAAAATTGCAGGGTCAAGAAGGTCAAGGACATAAGGCCCTATTACAACTCCCGTAATTAACATTCCTATTATACGCGGAAGCTTTATTTTTTGGCATATAAACGCCATGGAAAGCCCCACTAAAAAAATAAGTGCAAGTGATGTTATCATAAATATTCATCTCCGTTTATCATGATTTTATTATATGAAAAAGCCGACGGCTTCTGCGTAAATTTGCAGAAGTCATCAGCTTTAAAAAGCGTTTCAGGGTTTCCTCGGGAGAACTTCATTCCCGTAAATTTGCATTTTACATTGTAAATCAATATCCGCCGCCGGATTCGGAAAGGAGGCTTACACGGATTGATGCAACTCTCTCATCCGTATTGCTGAACAAAAAGTCCTGAATATAATAGTTTGTGCGGTCCTCCTGATTGTTTGGAAGGGTGGTTCCCACAAAGCTTATCTTTTCGCCGTCCTTTTTAAAGTATCTTACGGCTCTTGAGGCTCTCTGCAAGGTTATGCCGGTTTCTTCGTCCTTTTCCTTTTTGCCCTCTGTATAGGTTTCGCCGTATGCCTTTTTAAAGTCTTTCATAGGCGTTCCTATTCCAACGCCTCTTGATGTCTTAAATCTGAACCTGTCGTCAGAACCTGCAAACTGTCCGTTGGAAACACTCATCATAACCGAAACACCGTCTTTGTACTTAACAACAACGCCCTTATATATGGTAAGGTCCCTGTCTGTCTTTTCCGATGCCCCTATAAGCTTTTCTATCTCCTCTTGGCTCATACCGACGGAAATCTTGTTGCCCGTAGTGGTATCCGTAAAGCTTAGGTCATCTGTGTTATATTCGTATGCCTTGTCCTCGCCTCGCTCTTCAAGCTCTACATCATATTGATTTATTATGGGTATGTCGCCCTCTTTCTTGCTCTGACAGCCGGAAAGCATAGAAATAATAATTCCCGTTGCCAAAAGCACACAACCAATGGTTTTTAAATAATTTTTCATAAACTTTTCTCCTTTATATTTTAAGATATATCATAAGGACCGATATATCCGCAGGCGATACACCCGATATACGCGATGCCTGCCCCAAGGATTCCGGTCGTATTTTTTCTAATTTTTGTCTTGCCTCAATTCTCAAGCCGTCTATCTTCATATAATTGATATCTTTTGGGAGCTTTTTGTTTTCAAGCTTCGCAAACTGCTGTGCCTGTGCGGTCTGACGGCTTATATAACCTTCGTATTTTATGCTGATTTCCACCTGCTCGCAAATATCGGGCGTCAAGCTCGGGCGTTCCTCGTCAATGGGAGCAAGGGCAAAATAGCTGACCTCCGGCCTTTTTAAAAGCTCGCTTGCTTTAAATCCCGTGGAAATCGCCGTGCTTCCCAAATCCGAAAGTATTTTGTTTGCCTTTTCCGACGGAGGAATAACAAGCTTTTCAAGCCTTTTTATTTCCTCCTCGATTGCCTTTTTCTTGGCAAGGAAGCTTTCATATCTCTCATCGGAGATAAGTCCGATTTCGTGACCTATGGGGGTAAGCCTTAAGTCTGCGTTGTCCTGCCTTAACAAAAGACGGTACTCGGACCGTGATGTCATCATTCTGTAAGGCTCGTTTGTGCCCTTTGTTACCAAGTCGTCAATGAGCGTTCCTATATACGCCTGAGAACGCCTTAATATAAGCGGTTCCCGTCCCAAAAGCTTAAGTGCCGCATTTATTCCTGCCACAAGACCTTGCGCCGCCGCCTCTTCATAGCCGGAGCTTCCGTTAAACTGCCCTGCGCCGTAAAGTCCGCCGATTTTTTTAAACTCAAGGGTGGGCTTAAGCTGCAAGGGGTTTGCGCAGTCATACTCAATGGCATAGGCGTTTCTTGTAACTTGGGCGTTTTCAAAGCCTTTAAGGGAATGTATCATTTCAAGCTGAACATCCTCCGGCATACTGCTTGAAAATCCCTGAAGATACATCTCCTCGGTGTTAAGCCCCATAGGCTCGATAAAAAGCTGATGCCTTTCCTTATCCTTAAACCTTACGATTTTATCCTCAATGGATGGGCAGTACCTCGGCCCTATCCCCTTTATATCTCCGCCGAACAAGGGCGACCTGTGAAGGTTATCAAGAATTATTTTATGAGTTTTTTCATTTGTGTATGTAATATAGCAGGATATTTTATTTTCAAGCCTTCCCTTTGTTTCAAAGGAAAAGGGGGTAATTTCTTCGTCTCCCAACTGTTCCTCAAGTTGGGAAAAATCAATGGAACGGCGGTTTATTCTTGGGGGCGTTCCCGTTTTAAATCTTACAAGCTCCACTCCGATTTTTTCAAGAGCCGCAGAAAGTCCCTTTGCGGGGAAAACCCCATCAGGTCCGCTTTCCCGGCTGTATTCCCCGATTATTATTCTTGAAGCGAGATATGTTCCCGTGCAGACAACAATTCCACGGCACAGATATTCCGCCCCTGCCGCAGTAATGACCGACCGCACGGAATTATCGTCATTTAATGTAATATCCACAATCTCACCCTGACGCAAATCAAGGTTTTCGCACAGTTCAAGGCGGTGCTTCATATCCGTCTGATAATTTCGCCTGTCAATCTGTGCACGCAGGGAATGAACCGCAGGACCCTTGCCCCTGTTCAATATTCTTGACTGAATAAAGGTTTCGTCCGCCGCTTTTCCCATTTCGCCGCCCAAGGCATCAATCTCCCTGACCAAATGTCCCTTTGCCGTACCCCCGATGCTGGGGTTACAGGGGAGGTTTGCAACACCGTCAAGAGTAATGGAAAAAATACAGGTTTTAAGCCCCAGCCTTGCGGCGGCAAGAGCTGCCTCTATTCCTGCGTGACCGCCGCCGATTACAACTATATCATATGTGTCTGCCGTAAACAACTACCCTTCATCTCCTATTTAGAAAAGACCTGTTATTGTACCCTCTGCGTCTATATCCATATTATTTGCCGCCGGAACCTTCGGAAGTCCGGGCATTGTCATAACATCTCCCGTAAGAGCAACCACAAAGCCTGCGCCTGCCGATACTCTCACCTCACGAACCGTGATTGTAAAGTTTTCCGGTCTGCCCAGCAAAGTGGGGTTATCAGACAGGGAATACTGCGTTTTTGCCATACAAACGGGAGTTTTTCCAAAGCCGAATTTTTCAAGCTCGGCTATAGCTTTTTCCGCTTTTTGGGTATATGCAACGTTCGACGCTCCATATATCTTTTTGGCAACGGCTTCTATCTTTTCTTTAATGGGAAGCTTTTCGTCATAAACAGGGGCAAAGCTTTCCGCTCCGTCCTTTTCTTCAATAAGCTTAACAACCTTGTTTGCAAGGTCCACTCCGCCGTCGCCGCCCTTTGCGAATACTTCGCACATAGAGGCTTCAACACCCATGTTCTCGCAGTAGTCCGAAACGATTTTAAGCTCGGCATCGGTATCCGTTGCAAAACGGTTCATTGCAACAATCACGGGCAAGCCGTATTTCTGCATATTCTCAATGTGCTTGCCGAGGTTTGCTATACCCTTTTTCAAAGCATCCGTATTTTCTTCCGCCAAATCGGCCTTTTTAACACCGCCGTTATATTTAAGAGCGCGAACCGTGGCAACCAGAACAACGCAAGAGGGTTTAAGGTTTCCGAATCTGCACTTTATGTCAAAGAACTTTTCCGCTCCCAAATCAGAGCCGAAGCCTGCCTCTGTAATGCAGTAGTCCGCAAGCTTTAAGCCAAGCTTTGTGGCACGAACCGAGTTACAGCCGTGAGCAATGTTGGCAAAAGGTCCGCCGTGCATAATGCAAGGTGTGTTTTCAAGGGTTTGAACAAGGTTTGGCTTTATTGCGTCACGAAGCAAAAGTCCCATTGCTCCGGCAACCTTTAAATCTCCTGCCGTTACAGGCTCACCGTCCAAGTTGTAGCCGATAACGATTTTTGAAAGGCGGCTTTTCAAGTCCTCCATATCCTCTGCAAGACACAAAATAGCCATTATTTCACTTGCAACGGTAATCATAAAGCCGTCCTCTCTGGGGAAGCCGTTTACCTTGCCCCCAAGTCCCACAATAACCTCTCTTAAAGCTCTGTCGTTCATATCAAGACAACGCTTGAAGGTAATTCGTCTTTGGTCAATTTGGAGGGCGTTTCCCTGATGTATATGGTTATCAATTGCCGCACAAAGTAAGTTATTTGCGGCAGTAATTGCGTGCATATCTCCCGTAAAGTGAAGGTTTATGTCCTCCATAGGCACAACCTGTGCATAGCCGCCGCCTGCGGCCCCGCCCTTTACGCCCATAACGGGACCCATTGAGGGTTCACGAAGGGCAATTATTGCCGATTTGCCTATTTTGGGCATAGCCTGTCCCAAGCCTACCGTTGTTGTGGTCTTACCCTCACCGGCAGGGGTTGGATTTATCGCCGTAACAAGTATAAGCTTTCCGTCCTTTTGAGATGAAAGTCTGTTTGACAGCTCATCGGTAAGCTTTGCCTTATACCTTCCGTAAAATTCGATTTCATCTTCCTTTATGCCAAGTCCCTCCGCTATTTGCGAAATAGGCTGCATCTTGGCACCTTGAGCAATTTCTATATCTGTTTTCATTTGTATTTCCCCCTTTTATTCTTTCCTTATAATATCATAAAAAGGGTTTGTTTGTAAATATATAAAAAGAAATTTCATTAAAGATTTACAATTATTTTTTTATAAATGTAACCGATTTTGAAAAATTGCGTATGATACATTGAATACAAAATAGGAGGTGCAAAACAATGTTTGGTAATAACTGCGGAGGCAACAGCTGCTTATGGATTATTGTTCTTATTATTCTTTTCGGTTGCTGTGGTAACGGCAACGGCAACGGATGCGGATGCGGATGCGGCAACACCTACAGTAACGGTTGCGGCTGCTGCGACTAACCGTTATGTTACATAATTCATTATGAATTATGTGCCGTATAGCAAATGCGGCGGTATTAAAGGAAATTGTAAAGAAGGAGGTTTCCGGAATGGCTTGCTTTGGTAATGGCTGCGGAGGCGACAACTGCTTATGGATTATCATTCTTATAATTCTCATCTGTTGCTGCTGCGGAGATAACAACGGCTGCGGCTGTTCAAGTAACTGCTGCTAAAACATAGTATGGGGCCGGTGGATTTTTCCACCGGCTCTTTTGTTTCAGATTCTTTAAGTCTTTGTGATTTATTGGAAAATACTTGAAATTTTTCTCCTTTCGTGATAATATAATATAAAAAATAAATTAAAGGAGAGATAAGTTATATGAATACGGATTTTAAAAGCATCGAGTCTTTGATTGCGGCGATTGCAAATATGTTCGGCATAGAAAATTTTAATCTTGAAGCCTTAATGAACCAATTTTTTGCGGCTACCGGACTTGATAAAATTAACGGTGAAACAATTGTTGCTTACATCGAAAGCTATATTTCCGAAACCTTTAAGGCATGGATACGAGGAATTCTTATCACAACGATAATAATTCTGATACTTTATTTGATTTACTATATTATCACATCCATAGCCTGGTTTAAAATCGGCAAAAAGCACGGTATTAAGTATTACGGACTTGCATGGGTTCCCGTTTTGAGGACGTATGTTATCGGTGAATCCGCTACAGCATACAGCGATATGAAGTTCTTCGGCAAGTGGAAGCTGAACTATGTTTGGATTATTTGGCTGTTGTTCCCCGTTGCATCGGGAATAATCGGCAGTATATTCAACGCATTCGGAAAAATCCCGTATGCAGGAGTTGTATTTACTGCAATCGGCGCAATAATCGGAGTTGTTCTTACTGTTGGATATTTTGTATTTAAGCTTTGCGTATTATTCAGACTTTATTCAACCTACGTAGAGAAAAAGCACGCCGGACTTTACACCATTCTTTCGATTCTGGAAATACCCGTACCCTTCCTGGTATTGAGCCTTGTTAAAAAAGAGCGTATCTCGGACGGCGAGGACTTCTATATTTCCATAAAGAAAGACTCTGACAAAAAAGCAGAGGATAAGCCGGAGGAAGATGAGCCGAAGAGCCTTCCCGAAAGCACGGAAGAGAAATAACCTTAAAGGCGTCGGATTACCGACGCCTTTTTTAATGTATAATGCAAAATTGTGGTTCACAAAATTCTGCGTATTTTTTTACCTGTCTTATTTCTGTTCGATTTTTATTTCGTCGTTTTCAACGGTGAGTATTGCGTATCCGTATCTTGCCGAGCCGGGGTTTACCACCGCAATTTCTCCCATATCAAGATATTTTGAATGAGTGTGTCCGAATATGCAAATATCGGCATTCTTTTTTTTCGCCTCCGCAACAACTCGGGCAGGGGAAAGCTTAACGGAATATTTATGCCCGTGGGTTAAAAAAACCTTTTTCCCTCCAAATGTAAACACTCTGTCAAAAGGCACGCCAAAAGCAAAAAAGTCGTTGTTTCCCAAAACATATGCACAGGGAATACGAGGGAATGCATCAAGCAAATCCTCAACATCTCTTTGAACATCCCCTGCGTGTATAATCAAATCCACATTTGGAGTCTTTTTTATTATGTTGTACATTGTCATAAAATCGCCGTGACTGTCGCTGAAAATCAACGCCTTCATAATGTATCGCCCCTTTTTCTTATCAGTATACCATAATTTTTAAAATTTGTCACGAAAAACAAAGCTTTTGCATAAATATATTATAAAAGGAGGAGTACGCTGTGAATATAGAGGATATGATTAAAAATATGAACCCCCAAATGCTGAAAACCGCTTTGGAAAAAGCAAGCTCAATATTGTCCAAGGAACAAACGGAGCAGGTGGCAAACGCCATAAAATCCATAGACAAAGGGGAGCTTAACCAAAAGCTCAGCAGCTTAAATTCCGAAGAATTAAAAAAAGAGCTTTCCAAAAACCCCGACCTTGCAAAAAAGCTGTCCCAAAACCCTGAGCTGATGAAAAAAATAAACCAAATATTTAACAAGCAGGTGTAATCATGCCCGATGAAATGGACTTTTCCGCAGCTACGGAAAAAATAAAGGAATTGTTTTCAAATGACGAGGGTAAAGAACAGCTTCAGAATATTATAAATATGATAGGCAATAACGAAGGAAAGCAAGAGGATAGCGACGAAAGCCTTGAAAATATGGAAATGCTTATGAAAATAAAAAAAGTAATGTCAATTATGGAAAAGGAAAAGGCAAGCGAACAAGCTGTGTTTTTAAATTCCCTCGGGGGATTTTTAAGTCCTCAAAAACAACAAAAGCTTAATAAAGCGTCAAAGCTTTTAAGCCTCGGCAGAGTAATAGAGGTCTTTAAGGATATTTAACGGAGGTGTCCGCCCTTGTATAAACGTTACGAAACACCCGGAAATATACCCACAGGCAGGGCGGAAGCACCAAAGCCGCCGCCGAAAAAGCCTACGGAGAATTTTAATTCCCCACATAAAGAAAATCCAAAAAAACAACCGCCAAAGGGAAATCAAAAAAGCAACAAATCCCGAAAAAACGGCTTTCTTGCGGGACTCATCCCAACATCCGTTTATAACCCCGAAACGGGAAAAATCTTGGGGCGTATTTCCCCCGACGACTTTTTTATAATTGCCCTGATTCTTCTTTTGATAGATAAAGACGACGAGGAAAACAAGATGCTGATACTCGTTCTTATGTATGTCTTATTATCTGATTACATAGATCTTCCCATATAGCAATACCGCCAACTGTTAAGTTGGCGGCATTGCAGTATTTTCTCGCCACTTCCATTAACAAAAAACGACAAGTTTTTGCTTGTCGTTTTTTATAATACTTATTCCTCAACCGGCTCTTCCGTTACATCAGCCTCGCTGTTTTGGTTTCCAATCTCCTCGTCTGTCGGAGGAAGCACATCATCCATGGGAGGAAGCTCGTCATCCATTGGTGGCAGTTCGTTCTCTGCCGTCACAATATTCTCCGGTTTGCCCGACAAAGAGAAAACATCCGAAACTTTGCCTATCCCAAGCACAATGTTGGTGATACCGGCAAAGATAAACGCCGCCCCGATTGCTTTGATTATTACTTCCAGTAAATTCACCGTTGAGTTTGTGTTTAATGCAATTTGTGCAGCCGTATCCGCTATATCCGTATAAAAGTCTGCTCCGTATTTATTTGCAAGAGCATATCCGGTAGAACCTGTGGCTTTGCCCATAAAAACTATTCCCGTTATAATTAAGGCTATACCTAACGCCGCCTGTAATATAACCGCTATTGTTTTAAAAATTTTTGCATTCTTCATTTAATTTTACCTCCTATTTAATAACAATGCCGTTCCAACCCTGCCATTAAGCTAATAACCGATATTTACACTTGTAGAAAAATTCTCCGTGTTAACTTTAACGCTGAACTTTCTCATTTGTTCCCCTCCCCTCTGTATAATATTTTGTCATAACATCCCAATTTTGTCTATATTGAAATAATATCACATTTTATTACAAATGTCAACAAAAATCACCAATATTTTCTGTCGTGAAATAAAATGTTTTTAAATGGTCATCATTTTAATAGCATCTTATCTTCGCTTAGGCTATTTATAGCCTATATTGTATCATATATAGCCCATTTTGTCAATAAAAATATTATAGAATAAACTCGGAGGTGGATTTATGGGAACATATGAAACTGTAAGAAATCGGATATTAAAGCTTTGCGAAGAAAAACGGCTTACCATACACAAGCTGGCGACAGAATCGGGTGTTGCACCATCGTCTGTAAAAAATATATTGTACGGAAAAAGCAAAAACCCGGGAATTGTGACCATAAAAATGCTTTGTGACGGCTTCGGAATAACCCTTACGGATTTTTTTGACACTCCAGAATTTAAAAAATTGGAGCAGGAATTGCGATAAAACAGTATAAGCGCCCCGCACTTTAAGGAACAACGGATATATAAAAACCCTCATTCTTGCGAATGAGGGTTTTTGGAGCTGGTAATAGGACTTGAACCTACAACCTGCTGATTACAAATCAGCTGCTCTGCCAATTGAGCTATACCAGCATATTGACTTTTCGTGTCAACGGATAATAGAATACCACAAATTTAAACATTTGTCAAGTCTTTTTTTTCTATTTTCAACTTTCCGTTTTCTATTTTCAACTTTCCGTTTTCAACTTTCCATTTTCAACTTTCCATTTTCAACTTTCTGTTTTCAACTTTCCGTTTTCAAATTTCCGTTTTCAACTTTCCATTTTCAACTTTCCGTTTTCAACTTTCCATTTTCAACTTTCCATTTTCCATTAAAAAAGCCCGACCATTCGTCGGGCCTTTTGTTACGCTGCGGGTTTTTCTCCGCATATCTCCGTAAGTGATTTCGATACCGAATGAGTAATGGGCTTCCATTCGATTTTGCGGAAAAGAGCAATAATTGCAATGGGTACATAAGTGAGCATAAATACAGGGAAGGTAAACAGATACAAAATCTTTTTACCCTTGGAGCAATGAATTTGCTTCCACTCCGTAATTGTTGTAATAGCACCGAGCAAGAAGAACATTCCGTAGAAGTTTGCCACCGTCTGAATAAGGGTTTTGATAAGCATAGGAAGCTCCGGCGACTGATTTATAAGTCCTATGGGAATTGCAATAAGGTTAATTGCAATACTGATAAGGGTAAGCAACATAGCCGGCATAATTGTCATAAGCATATCAAAGCAGGAAAAGCTTCCCTTGCAAATGCCCTTAAACAGCTTTGCGCCGTAATCACGGAATACCTGATAAAATCCCTTTGCCCATCTTAAACGCTGGGTATAAGACTGACTGAACTTGGTAGGCTGTTCGTCGTACAAAACAGCGTTTGCACAGTAACCGATTTTCTCGCCTTTTATAATACTGTCCGTTGTAAACTCGATATCCTCGGTAAGTAGATGATGAATCCAGCCGTTGTTCTCGCGAATAACCTCTGCACTAACCAAAAATCCCGTTCCCGATATTGCACAGCTTGTTCCGAGCTGCATTCTTGCATTGTTCAAATATCTTGCCTCACGCAGGAACCATACGGAATATCCGGCTGTAATCCAGTTTCCGTCAAAGTTTTTGGAGTTTCTGTAGCTTGTGATGACTCTGTAGCCGTTATCAAAAACCTTGTTCATTTCTTTGATATAGTTTTTGTCAAGAACATTGTCGGCATCAAAGATTATATATCCTTCGTAATTTTTATCGGCGTGCTCCTTGTCAATAATCTTAAAGAGCCAATCAAGAGCATATCCCTTCCCCACAAGCTCGGTATTAAAACGCTCGTAGACAATTGCCCCTGCTTCTCTTGCAATCTCTGCCGTGTTGTCGGTGCAGTTGTCCGCAATAACAAATATGTCAACAAGCTCTTTGGGATAATTCTGATTTTTAATACTGTTAATCAGATTACCTATAACGCTGCTTTCGTTTCTTGCAGAAACAACAACTGCAAAACGGTGATTCTTCTTTGCCTTAAACGAAAGAGGCTTTTTAAGAAGTCCCACAAAGATGTAAAAGAACTGATAAGCATAACAAAGGGTGAATATAATTGATATAATCCAGTTAAAATATATAATTACTTTCATGCTTCTCTTCTCCTTAACAAATCTATGTAATACCTATAATATTTACCATAACATTTATATAATGTATTTATAAATTTCAAATAAATAAAATATAAACTTTTAATAAACATTGTGTAATTCTGCTAAATTGCCTATGTTTTAGGGAATTAGGGAAGGTTTTTTGTATATTTTTCCTCTGCATTGTAACTATAAAACCAAAAAAATCTTCTGCAAAATTGCACAAAACAAGAAAAATCATAATAAAATATATGCCGTTTTTCAAAAATTATGTAAAAGTTAAAGAAAATCACTTATTAAAAGGTGAAAAAAGCAAGTATTTTGGTTATATTTATATTTACAAGACGGCTGATTTGTGCTATACTTTTTAGGTTCAATAAAGTAGATTGGAGCATTATTATGAAAAGAGAAGATTTAAGAAACATAGCCATAATCGCCCATGTTGACCACGGCAAGACCACTCTTGTTGACGAAATGTTAAAGCAGGGCGGTATTTACCGTGAAAATCAGGTTGTTGAAGAGCGTGTTATGGACAACAACGATTTGGAGAGAGAGAGGGGCATAACAATTCTTGCCAAAAACACCTCTGTCTATTACGAAGATATAAAGATGAACATTATCGACACTCCCGGGCACGCCGATTTCGGAGGAGAGGTTGAGCGAATTTTAAAGATGGTTGACGGTGTTATTCTTTTGGTTGACGCCGCAGAAGGTCCCATGCCTCAGACAAGATTTGTTTTAAGCAAGGCTCTTGAGATGAACCACCGTGTTATCATTGTTGTAAACAAGGTGGACAAGCCCGATGCCCGTCTTGACGAAATACCCGACGAGGTTTTGGATTTGCTTATTGAGCTTGAGGCAAATGACGAACAGCTTGAAAGTCCAATTATATTCTGCTCCGGCAGAGCCGGCACGGCTTCCCTTTCTCAATACGAGCAAGGAAATGACCTTAAAATTCTTTTTGAAACAATCAAAAACTACATTCCGGCTCCGGAGGGTGACGAAAACGGACCTTTTCAGATGCTAATATCTTCTATTGATTATAACGATTATGTGGGCAGAATTGCAATAGGCAAAATCGAAAGAGGCGTTCTCTCGCAAAACATGGAGGTTTCCGTCTGTGATTTTCATGAAAAGCATCAGCCTTATAAGTCAAAGGTTGTAAATCTGTATCAGATTGACGGTCTCGGAAAAACCAAGGTAGAGGAAGCAAAGGTTGGCGACATCGTGTGCTTCTCGGGAATTACAGACATCACAATCGGGGATACAATCACCGCCTGCGATGCAGTTGAGCCTCTTCCCTTTGTAAAGATAAGCGAGCCTACAATCGAAATGACATTCTCGGTAAATGACAGCCCCTTTGCAGGCAAAGAAGGAAAGTTTGTCACATCAAGACAGCTTCGTGACCGTCTTATGAAGGAAATGCTCAAGGATGTTTCCTTAAGGGTTACCGAGGGAGAAACCACCGACAGCTTTAATGTTGCCGGCAGAGGCGAAATGCATATCTCAATTCTGATAGAAACCATGCGCCGTGAGGGGTACGAATTCTCGGTCAGCACACCCAGAGTTTTGTATAAGGATATAGACGGTAAGCGGTGTGAGCCTATCGAAAAGCTTCTTTTGGATATTCCCGAAAGTGCAATGGGTGCCGTTATGGAGAAAATGGGCGAACGCAAGGGCGAGCTTTTGCAGATGAACCCGCAAGGCGAGAGAATGAGGCTTGAATATCTTATTCCCGCAAGAGGACTTTTGGGATACAGAAACGAATTTTTAACAGACACTCGAGGCGAAGGCATTATGAATTCCGTCTTTGACGGCTACAAACCATTTAAAGGTGATATTACACGGCGTTATACCGGCTCACTTGTATCATTTGACACGGGAGAGGCTGTAGGCTACGGAATATTTAAGGTTCAGGACAGAGGAACAATGTTTATAACCCCGGGAACGCAGGTATATGAAGGTATGATTGTGGGCATGTCCCCCAAGGGCGACGACATAAATGTAAATGTCTGCAAGAAAAAACAGCTCACAAATACCAGAGCATCTGGAAGCGATGAGGCGCTTCGCCTTATTCCTCCCCAGATATTAAGCCTTGAAGCCTGCCTTGAATTTTTGGCGGAGGACGAGCTTTTGGAGGTTACTCCCGAAAATTTAAGACTTCGCAAAAGAATACTTAACAATCAGCTCAGAGCAAAGGCTAATGCCCACAAAAACGACTGATAATGCGAGGATACGTATTAAAAACTGTGGCAAGGTATCTCCTGCCACAGTTTTTTGTTGACCGAATGTAATTCTTGTGATAAAATTATCTTATAAAGCCTTTAAGGAGGATATAACCGTGCAGGATATGGCAATGGAATTATTAAGCTTTACGGGAAACAGTCCGTCATGCTTTCATACGATAAAAAACATTAAGGAGCTTTTTAGTGATTTTACGGAGCTTTTCGAGGGAGAGGATTGGGAGCTTAAGCCCGAGGGAAAATATTATGTGACAAAAAACGATTCTTCAATTATTGCTTTTATTATGCCCAAGAGCGAGGTAAAAGGCTTTGGAATTACGGCTTCTCACAGTGACAGCCCCTGCTTTAAAATAAAGGCAAATCCCGAAATATCCGTAGATGACCGTTATCTGAAATTAAATACCGAGCCATACGGAGGCGTAACTCATTTCACATGGCTTGACAGACCCTTATCCGTTGCAGGGCGTGTAATGATTCGAGAGAACAATAAGATTGTTTCAAGGCTTGTAGATGTCAAAAAGGATATTGCAATTATCCCAAGCCTTGCCGCTCATATGGACAGAAGCATAAACTCGGGGAGGAGCTTTAACCCACAAACCGAGCTGTTGCCTCTTGTGGGCGGAGCTTCTTCAAAGGACGGCTTAATCTCCCTTGTGGCAGAATGTGCCGAGGCAGATAAGGACGATATTTTGTGGGCAGAGCTTAATTTATACAATCGCACCCCCTCTGTGGTTTGGGGCGTAAATGACGAATTTATATCGGCTCCAGCTCTTGATGACCTGTTTTGTGCCTTTACCTCTGCAAAGGCATTAAAAAACGCAAACCCAACCTGTAACACGGTCAGCGTTTGCGCGGTATTTAATAACGAAGAAACGGGAAGTCTTTCAAAGCAGGGAGCGGATTCAACGTTTTTAAGGGACACCCTGTTTTCCATATGCAAAACGGAGGCATCTCTTAAAAAGGCGTTGGCAGGTTCTTTTATGGTGTCTGCGGATAACGCCCATGCTCTGCATCCCAACTATCCCGAAAAATCCGATTTAACCAACCGTGTATATTTAAACGGCGGTGTTGTTATAAAGTACAATTCTTCGCAGAATTACACTACCGACGGATTTTCTGCGGCTGTTTTTAAAGAAATTTGCAAAAAAGCAGATGTTCCCGTACAAATATATTATAACCGTTCCGATATCCCCGGAGGTTCAACTCTGGGCCGCATTGCATCAAGAAGCGTTTCCGTCAATTCCGTTGATATCGGAGCACCCCAGCTTTCCATGCATTCTTCCTACGAAACCTGCGGAAGAGATGACGTGGAGTATATGTATAAGGCAATGAGCGAATTTTACAAAAGCGAAAATTTAGTGTGAATTATGTTGAAATTTGCGGATGGGTGCCCAAATGAGATGCCCCTACGATATGATATGCGGTAGGGGCGGATTTATTATCCGCCCGCATAGGCTCCCCTCGAGGAGGGGAGCTGTCACGGAGTGACTG
>JAZLFN010000055.1:0-58958 GCA_045615805.1 Clostridia bacterium
AGTTTTATTCCGATTCTGTATCGGACAAACCGTTGGCAGATATTTCTGATAAAGCGTTCTTTATAAGTAAAGGAGAGATAAAAGAATGGGACAACAAGTAAAATGTCGTGATGAAAGCTTGGATCATCTTCGTGGTTTTGCCATGACTTGGGTAATATTTGTGCATGTTATATTTTGGGGGAATTTTTTTAGTAATAAATATGCTGATATATTCAAATCTTTTTTTCTGTTTGAAATGCCATTATTCTTTTTTATTACAGGAGCAAGCAACAGTATGAGCAAAAAGTATCCGTACGGACAATTTGTTGCTAAAAGATTTGAACGTTGTTTAATCCCGTATTGGGTGTTTGCGTTCATTTGTGCAATTGCCTCGGCAATTTATTACATTGTTAAAAATAGATGGAGTTCAATTTACATATTGAAAATATTTATATCATGGGGGTTGCCGATTAATTGTCAGATTTCTTCTGTCCCTTATTTGACTTGGGCGTTATGGTTTATTCCGGTATATTTGTGCATTGTGTTAATGATTCCGCTATTTCTTAAAATCAAAGAAAACAAATTTTCGTGGGTTGTGTTTGGTGGTTTAATAGCAGGTTTCTTTGCTTTGGCAATATTTAAAATAGGATGGATACAAAATGTTTCCTTTTACTCAATTTGGACATATTTGGGGTTATATTATCAAGATATAAAAGCTGTTAGAAAAGGTAAGAAAAAGACAGCATATGGTATTGGGCTTGGCGTTTTAATGATTTCGGTTAGTTTTTTATTTTTAAAATATAAATTAGGCTACAGTCTGAATATGCAGACGAACAAATTCCCGCCCAACATAGTATTCTTTTTCTTTTCGTTTGCCATGATGTCGTTTTTATATTTGATTTATCCTTGGTTGAAAAAGACATTAAAAAAGCTTGCTAAATTAAAATACATCGGCAAAATATTTAAGGTGTATTGTACAAAAAGTATGAGCATATTTTTGTATCAAGCCTTTGCTTTTAATATAACAATACCTGTTACCAAATGTATAAATGTAGGTAATACGTTTTTGTCGGTGACTTGTAAAATTGTTTTTTGCTTTATTGCAACTTTTTTATTGTGTGGAATTTTAGGAATGATTTTCGGGAAAATAGAAAATTGGTCAATGATCGCTTACTTAAATAAGAAAAAAGGCGGTTGTATTAAAGAGTGATACGGAACTTTTTTAACGGAAAGTGTGATAGTTGTATTGAAATATAATAACTTTATTGTTGAAAAAATACTGCTATTCAATGGGAGAAGTAACAATATGAGGGTTGATTATGAAATATTTTGAGAGGCTGAAAAAATACTTTCAATTTTTTGAAAAGTATAAAGAAATTTTTTTGTATCTGTTTTTTGGTGGTCTGACGTTTTTGGTTAGTATAGCAAGCTTTATGCTTTTTTTAAATATTTTCAATTTAAGACCGACTGTTGCAAATTGCATTTCGTGGATTATTTCGGTAATTTTTGCATATTTTACAAATAAAAAGTGGGTTTTTAATGTAAACGATAATGGTAAACGACAATGTTTTTCTCTTTTTTTTAAATTTATTATTTCAAGAATTATTACATTGATTATTGAAGAAATAATTATTTGGATATTTATTGAAAAAATGTATTGCTTGGAGTTGCCGATAAAGATTATTGCTCAAATAATCGTGATAGCTTCAAATTATATTATGAGCAAAATTTGGATATTTAGGATTAAAAACTAAAAACTGCGGAGCAAAATCGTCATCTGATTTTGCTCCGTAAATTTTATTCCAAGAACTCTTTTATATTCACAAAATTCAATTCCGCTTTATTAAATTCGCCCCTTTGGCAGAGGGATATTTTATAGCCGTCTATTTCGTCAAATTCCTTAAAATAATACTCGTTTTCAAGATAGGTTATTTTCGGCGACAAAACGGAAAAGGAATTAAGGGGAATGGTCAGTCCCTTTCCCACAGCCTTAATAAAGCTTTCCTTTAATGTCCAGAGTCTGAAAAACAAATTGTTTTGGTTCTCGGGATTGGCATTTAAAAGATATTCGTATTCATCTTTTGTAAAAAACCTTTGGGCGAGCTTTAAATCAGCCTGTTTTACTTTTTCAATATCGCATCCCGATTCCCTGCCTGATATAACGCAAAGGGCAAGGCTTTCCGAGTGGGATAAGTTAAAATACAAATTATCTGTTTTGTCAAAGTAGGGCTTTCCGTATTCATTCGTTTTGATTTTTGAAATCAGGCTTTCATCAAAGCCTGATTTTTTTAATCCGTACCTTAATAAAAGCTCTGCCGTAAGTGACAGGCATTTATCTTTTTTCATTATAAATCTTTGGACACTTTGTTTTCTTTTTTCAGATACGGAATTATATGCCTTGCTGAAAAGACAATCATCATACAAAGGGCTTGCATCCCCTATATAAACATAAGTAAAATCGTTCATAAATACTCACCACACACCATTATATACATTAAAAATTCACCTGTCAAATTTGTAATTGTATTGTTATATAAATGCCTTGACTTATAAATTTTATTGTGCTATAGTTTGGGTGAAATTGAAAGAAAGGAATTGTCATAACTATGGATATTTCAAAGGTAGACAAAAACTTTAATGTGGAAAAAACAATAAACGAGGATAAAATCGTTTTTTATGACTGCGAGGAAGAACCCTTTAAAATTTACGGCGTAATGAAAGAGGGCGACCGCTTTTGCAGAATGCCATCGGATATTGCCAAAAGCGTGAGTGAAAATGTAGAATTTCTCAATAATTGCAATGCAGGAGGAAGAGTTCGTTTTGTAACCAACAGCCGATATGTTGCAATCAGGGCGTATATGGGACAGATGGAGAAAAGCTCGCATTTCGCCCTTACCGGCTCGGCAGGACTTGATATGTATATAAAAACAGATAAGGATTTTATATACGGAGGAACCTTCAGACCACCTTATGATATAGTGGACAGATATGAAAGCATTGTGTATATCGATACAAATATCGACACCGAGGTGGTTATAAATCTTCCTCTTTACAGCAATGTAAAAAAGCTTTTTGTGGGAATTGAGGAGGGTTCAAGGCTTTTATCTTCCGAGGAATACAAGCACAAAAAGCCGGTTGTGTATTACGGCTCTTCAATAACACAGGGCGGATGCGCTTCCCGTCCCGGCTGTTCTTATCAGTCCGTTATTTCAAGGCGTCTTGATACGGATTATATAAACTTGGGATTTTCCGGTTCGGCTCGTGCCGAGGACGAAATAGTAAATTATATAAAAAGCCTTGATATGAGCGTCTTTGTATTAGACTATGACCACAACGCTCCAAACTGTGAGCATCTTGAAAAAACTCACAAAAAAATGTTTAAGGCAATAAGGAAGGCACAACCAAATCTTCCAATTATAATTATGCCAAGACCGAGATATTATTTAACAATGGACGAGCAGAAAAGACGAGGAATAGTAAGACAGACATACCTGAATGCGATAGCCGAAGGGGATAAAAATGTCTATTATATTGACGGCTGTGACCTTATGAGGTTTTCCGACGGAGAAGGTCTTGTGGACGGCTGTCACCCTAACGATTTGGGATTTTTCTCTATGGCTGACGCCGTAGAAAAGGTATTGAAAAATTTAATATAAAAAATTTCCGGACGATTTTACAGTTTTTGAACGATTTTCACTATACATATTCCCTTAAATCATATATAATCGTAAAAAACTTAAGGGGATGATGTGTTTGGAATATCTGTATTTGGTGATATCGGTAATTTTGTTGGCGGTAAACTTTTCCATAGCAAAGGTGTATCAGCAGGATAACGGGACATCCTTACTAAGCGGAACTAAATATAATTTTTTGATTGCAATAGCGTCTGCGGTGATATTCTTTGGAGTAAATAAGTTCAATTTTGAAATAAACGGTTTTTCATTTTGCGTGGCGGCAGGGCAGGCGTTTTGCGTAAATATGTATACCTTGATAGGCTTTAAGCTTATAAAGGAAAGCAGTCTTTCAACCTATACATTTTTCCTTATGACAGGCGGAATGGTACTGCCTTACATATACGGTCTTGCTTTTCTTAACGAAGAGCCTTCGGTTTTAAGAACGGTTGGACTTGTTGTGATTATCGTATCCATAATTCTGGTAAACGGCTGTGTTAAAAAGATAAATCCAAAACAGCTTCTGATGTGCGTTGCCGTATTCGCATTAAACGGCGGAACAAGTATATTTTCAAAGCTTCATCAGATAAGCCCCATAGCAATATCCTCAAACGGTTATGTTGCGTGGAGCTCTGCTTTGAAAGCCGTGATTTCCGGCGTGATGCTGATAGCTTTGCTTTTGGTATTCGGAAAAGGTGATAAAAAAAGTGAAGAGGCACAGGTAAAGCTTAATGCAAAGTCGGTAATTCTTATATTACTGTCGGCGGCAATTTCGGGGGCGTCATATTTTCTCCAGCTTGTGGGAGCGATTACAATTGATGCGTCCGTGCTTTATCCCATGATAACGGGCGGAGCAATATTTTTCACAATGCTTGCGGATATCATTGTGTTTAAAGAAAAGCCAACAAAGTCTATGATATTGGGTGCAGTTTTGGTAATTGCGGGAACCTGTATGTTTTTATAAAGGGAATATATAAAAGGAGTGCAGATTATGAAAATCAAGAAAATTTATGCAAGTGAGGTTGCAATGCTTACAAGTAATGTGTACACAGGCGGTGGCGATGACGATACCGCCGCACTTCAAGCCGTGCTTGATGAGGCAAAGGACGAAAACACGGGCGTATATCTTATAATGGACGGAGCGGCTCTTGTTTCACAGCTTAAGCTTTATTCAAACACCACAATAGAGTGTATGTCAAAGGACTGTGGATTTTATCAGCTTCCGTGGCAGAATATGCCCGTTGTAACCAACGGTGAGCAGGAGTATTACGAAATTAAAACGAAAAACATTTCCCTTCTGGGCGGAACCTATCATCAGAACGGGCAAAATCAGGAGCATGACAATCCGAGAATTAAAAACGAAAAACAGGGCGGCGGATATGTGGGCTACCGTGAGAAAAATGTTATTGCCATTGAGTTTTACGGAATAGAAAATCTTTTACTCAGAGATGTGACAATCCGTGACTTCAGAACATATGCATTTAAAACGGGATGCTTTAAAAATGTAACTCTTGAAAATGTATGGCTTGATTTGCCCTACGGAACAAGAGGAAATCAGGACGGCTTCCATTTCTGGGGTCCCGGTCAGTTCTTAAATGTTCTCCATTGCGGAGGCAAGGTAGGGGACGATGTTATAAATGTAGGTCCCGATGAGCATGACGGAGTTTCATCAATTACAGATGTTTTGATTGACGGAATATTTATGGACGACGGAGAACAGGCGGTAAGGCTTTTGTCAAGAGGAACGGGACGCCTTGACAGAGTGACAATCAGAAATATAACGGGAGTATACAGAAGCTACGGCTTTTATATAAATCCGTGGTTCCCCGATGAAGTAACGGGAAACTTCGGCAACATCTTCATAGAAAATATCGACTTAAAATCTGTTGAAAAGACTTACAGTGCACCGCCGTTTTTGTTCTCGGTGGGCGGAAATATAGAAAATCTTACAATCAAAAATATCAGACATCACAATGCTCACGACAACAGACCGATAATAGACATAGGTATGCCATTTTATTCCACAAATCCGGAGCATTACCATGAATTTAACTATGACGAGATAAACGAGAGAATACAAAATATCGAGATTGACGGACTTTACATAACCGAGCATGAGGGAGAGCCGGAGGACACAAGCTATATCAATGTTTATGATAAAGTGGAAAATATGACGGTTAAAAATGTGACCGTGGTAAAGAACCAAAAGGAAAACGGCACCCTTATCAACATTGAAAAATACGGCGAAATAGATAATCTTATTATGGAGAGCGTTCATACAAAAGGTCTTAAAACCGTAATAAATGATGAATCAAAAATAAAAAACAGATTATAGAGGTGTAAATAAAATGGTGGAGTTTAGTTGTTTTAAGGACGGAAAAACAAAAGCGGTAACATTAAGTTATGATGACGGCAGAAATCAGGACAGAAGGCTTGTTGAGATATTTAACAAGTACGGCGTAAAGGGTACGTTTCATTTGGCAAGCAGCTTTATCGGTGCCGATGCTTTTTTGCAGCCGGAAGAAATAAAAGAGCTTTACAAGGGACACGAGATATCACTTCACACCTACAGCCATCCCTTTACGGCAAAGATTCCCACACCTATGCTTGTTGAAGAAATAACAAAAGACAGATTAAATCTCGAAAAGCTTGCGGGATATGTGGTAAACGGTATGTCCTATCCTATGGGAAGCTTTGATAAAGAAACGGCAGACCTGTTGAGGAAAATGGGAATTTTGTATTCAAGAACGACGATTTCAACAAATAACTTTAATCTTCCCGAGGACTTTTTAATGTGGCATCCCACAATGCGCCACGGAAAAGATAAAGAGGCACTTTTGAATAAAGCAAAAGAATTTGTGGAGATACCCGATTGGCGTTGCAGAATGCCGGTGTTTTACCTTTGGGGACACAGCTATGAATTTGACGATGACAACAACTGGGATTTGATAGAGGATTTCTGTAAGTACATATCTGCTGCGGCTGATAATATTTGGTTTGCAACAAATATGGAGATATATAATTATGTAACTGCCGTTAAGGCATTGAGGTTTTCCGCAGATTGCAGTATGGTTTACAATCCTTCGGATATCAGCGTATGGGTTGGCATTGATAAAAAGCCTGTGGAAATAAAACCGGGAGAAACAAAGAACTTATAATAAAGTTATTGCAAAATCCGTTTTTGTGTGGTAGTATTTATATACAAGAACGGAGGGAAATATATGAAAAGCATTATCAAAGGAAACAAATACTCAAAAGATGCAATAGCGTTTTTAGGAAATAAATATTTAATCGGTAACGGTTATTTGGGTATAAGAGGCACAATGGAAGAATACCGCAAGGAAAATATGCCTGCCCTGAACCTTGCCGGTATCTATGACAAGGTTGGGGATGCATGGCGTGAATCTGTCAATGCCCCCAACCCTCTTTATACTTATATAATTGTTGACGGCGAAAAGCTTGTTCTTCCCGAAAGCGAGCCTTTGGAATTTTCCCAAGAGCTTGACATAAAAACCGGTATTCACAAAAGAAGAACGGTATGGAAAACCCAAAAAGGATTGGTGGAGATAAACTGCGAAAGGTTTGCTTCCATGAACTGTCAGCACGCCGTTTGTATGAAATATTCATTCTCGGCGGATTATGATTGCAAGGCACAAATCATAACGGGTATTGATGCAGATGTGTGGGATATAAACGGACCTCATTTTGTGAAAGCCGAAGTCCTTGACGATGAAATCATATGCACAACGGGAGAGCAGAGCATAAATGTCAGCGTGTGCGAAAAGGTTTTAATCCCCTTTGAAGCAAATATCTCAAATGTAAAAGAAGCTTTGTCCGAAGTTAAGGTCATTGAGTTTTCCGCTAAACAGAGCGAAATTTACGAAATCGAAAAGGTTGCTCTTGTTTCTGCCTCACGGGATACATTAAAGGTTGACAGGGATGATATAAACATATCGTATTCCGAGCATAAGGAAAAGCACATTAAAAAGTGGAATGATATCTGGAACATCTCTTGGGTTGAAATTGACGGAGATGATGAGGGCGAATTTGCCTTAAATTATTCGATATACCATTTGAACTGTATTGCTCCGAGAAATCTTGAAAACATTTCAATACCTGCAAGAGGACTTTCGGGACAGGTGTATAAGGGTGCTGTTTTCTGGGATACGGAAATGTTTATGATAGACTACTATATCCATACCGAGCCGAGTGTTGCAAAGACCTTGATTGATTACAGAATTTCAACCCTTGAGGGGGCAAAGAAAAAGGCGAGAGAATACGGACTTGACGGTGCGTATTATCCATGGGAAAGCCATGAGGGCGGTATTGAAGCCTGCTCCGATTACAATATAACCGATGTGTTTACCAAAAGACCCATGCGTACATTTTTCAGGGATAAGCAGTATCATGTGTCGGCGGCAATCGTTTATGCGGTGGTTAAGTACATAAAGGCGACAGGGGATAAAGAGGTATTGAAAAACGGAGCGGCAACCATGATAATCGAATGTGCAAAGCTGTACCGTTCCCTGCTTTATAAAAAAGCCGACAGCAAAAAATACGAAATTTTAGATGTTGTAGGTCCCGATGAATATCATGAAAGGGTAAACAATAACGCCTATACAAATAAGATGGCACAGTTTGTGTTCAAGACTGCAGCAGAGCTGATTGAAAGGGCGAAAAACGGCGAGGATTTGGGAATATCCGAAGAATATGATTTGGCAAAGCTTGAAGATATGTTTTGTGATTCATATGAGAATATATTTATCCGTGTGCCTGACGAAAACGGACTTATCGAGCAGTTTGACGGCTATTTTAAAAGAGAAGATGTGTCGGTTGATACGGTGCGTTCTCGCTTGCTTGACCCCAAGGAATATTGGGGCGGTGCTTACGGTGTTGCAAGTGATACCCAAGTTTTAAAGCAGGCTGATGTTGTGGCGATGCTGAGCATTTTTAAGGACGACTACAGTACCGATATAATGAAAAAGAATTGGGAGTATTACGAACCCAGAACAGAGCACGGTTCATCCTTGTCCGCCTGTATGTATTCACTTGTTGCCTGCAATATAGGCGAGCCTGATTCGGCATACAAATTCTTTATGAAGTCGGCGGCGGCAGACTTAAACGAGGGTGCAAAGCAATGGATGGGACTTATCTACATAGGAGGAACCCATCCTGCCTCGGAGGGCGGAGCATGGATTGTTGCCATAAACGGATTTGCCGGAATTTCAATAGAGGAGGGCAAGCTCATTTGCAACCCCAAGCTTCCGAAAAAATGGAAGAGTATGAAGTTTAAGCTTATGTTTAAAAACAAGCTTTATGAAATAAAGGCAACTTGTGACGGTGCTTCCGTAAAAGAAGTGTAATGCATAAGGAAAAGGAGATAGCTATGATAAAGGGAATAATTTTTGATTTGGACGGAGTTATAGTGTCAACGGACGAGTGTCATTATGCCGCATGGAAGAAGATGTCCGATGAAGAGGGAATATATTTTGACAAGGAAATAAACAACAGATTAAGAGGGATAAGCCGTATGGCGAGCCTTGACATAATTCTTGAAAGGTCGGATAAAAAATATTCGGACGCAGAAAAAGAAAGCCTTGCCGAAAGAAAGAACAATTATTATAAGGAGTATATCAAAAAGCTTACTCCCGATGATATGTTAAAGGGCGTTATGGAGAATTTGTCGGCGCTTAAAAAGGACGGCTTTAAAATAGCCATTGGCTCGTCAAGTAAAAACACCCCCATAATATTGGAACAGATAGGACTTTCTGATTACTTTGACGCCGTTTCCGACGGAAATAACATAAAAAAGTCAAAGCCGGACCCCGAGGTGTTTTTAAAGGCGGCGGAGATGCTTAAGCTTGCTCCTGAAAACTGTCTTGTTGTCGAGGACGCCGATGCCGGAATAGAAGCCGGAAACAAGGGCGGAATGAAAACCCTTTCGGTAAACGGAGCAAAGGGTGCAGACTTTTATATGAAGGATTTGTCCGAGGGATACCTTGCAGAGGTTTGCAATATCAAACAGAATAAGGAGGAATAAAGTCTGAAACCTAATGTCTTTTAGCAGACAGTAATTCAAATAAAATTTTGCGTTAATGCACAATGGTTTCATACCGTTTTGTGCCTTGAACGCAGTGAAAGGAATGGTTATAAAAATGAAAATTTCAACACAAATTGATGGTGCAAGCACCCTTTTGGGAGAAGAAAAAGCAGTTGAATATGTGGCAAAGGCAGGCTTTGATGCATGGGATTTTTCCATGTTCAATATGATCTGCCATGATTGGGAAACAAAGTCGTATTCAAAAACAAGCCATCCTTTGTGCGGCGACGGTTATTTGAAGTTTGCAAGAAAATTAAAGCAGATTGGGTTGGACAACGGAATTGTGTGTAACCAGTCCCATGCACCGTTTCCCAGCAATATGGAGATTATTTCCTATCTGAAAAGGGCGATTGAATGTACAGCCGAGGCAGGGGGAAAAATCTGTGTAATTCATCCCGAAAACGACAAATCTCCTCAAGAAAACGGTGAAATGTATATGGAGCTTTTACCCTTTGCAAAGGAATGCGGAGTAAAAATTGCGACGGAGAACATGTGGAATTGGGACTGGGAAAAAGACTATGCATCTCCTGCCGCCTGTTCGTCACCTGATAGCTTCAATGCACACCTTGATGCGGTCAATGACGAATATCTGATTGCCTGCCTTGACATAGGGCACGCAGAAATGATGGGACTTGACACAAATGCTCCGGAGATGATAAGAGCTTTGGGAAGCAGACTTGAGGCACTTCATATTCATGATAATGATAAGAGGCATGATTCCCATCAGATACCCTTTTCAATGAATATAGATTTTGAGGGCGTTGTAAAGGCTCTTAAAGAGATTGATTATAAGGGATATTTTACCCTTGAAGCGGATGAATATTTAAAGACATTTACAAAGGATAATGTGTTTGAGGGCATAAAGGATTTGCAAAAATCCGCAAGAAAGCTTGCCCATATGTTTGAAGCTCTGTAAATGAACGCCGTAGGGGCACCGCTTGCTGTGCCCGCCGCCTTTTCCGCCAAATTTCTCGCATTTTACAATAAAATTAAAAATTGCAAAAATTTTTCTTGCAAATTCCAAAAATATGTGATATAATGTCTTGGTATTTGGTTTTAAACCAAAAATACACACGCTCGGGGATTGTTCAAGGAGTGCCGTTCACCCATAGCGGTGCTTGAATGAGTTGATTCGGGCGGAGGAAAAAACTTTGGAGGTGTTAATATGGGAGTAATTCAAATGAAGCAGCTTTTGGAGGCAGGTGTTCACTTTGGACATCAGACTCGTCGATGGAACCCGAAAATGGCTGAGTACATTTTCACGGAGAGAAACGGTATCTATATCATCGACCTGCAAAAGACCGTTAAAAAAATTGAGGAAGCGTACTATTTTGTGCGTGACATCGCAGCCGATGGCGGAACCGTGCTTTTCGTAGGCACAAAGAAGCAGGCTCAGGAGGCAATCCGTGAGGAAGCCGAGAGAACAGGTATGTACTTTGTAAATGCAAGATGGCTCGGCGGAATGCTCACAAACTTTAAGACAATCAAGCAGAGAATTAAGCGTCTTTATCAGCTTGAAAAGATGGAAGAAGACGGAACAATGGAGCTTCTCCCCAAAAAGGAGGTTATCAAGCTTAACCTTGAGCATGAAAAGCTTGAGAAGTTCTTGGGCGGCATTAAGGAAATGAAGGACCTTCCTGCTGCAATGTTCGTTGTTGATCCCAGAAAAGAAAAGAACGCTATCGCAGAGGCTCACAAGATAGGTATTCCGGTTATTGCAATCGTTGATACCAACTGTGACCCCGAAGAAGCAGAATATCCCATTCCCGGAAACGATGATGCTATCCGTGCCGTAAAGCTTATTGCTTCAACTATCGGAAACGCAATTATCGAAGGCCGTCAGGGAGAACAGTTTACTCCCGAAACAAATGACGAGGAAGAGGAAGAAGAAATCAAGATGGACGAGGCAGTAAGCCTTGATATGCTTGATGAATAACAGATAAGATTATACGAAAGGATTGATATAAAATGGCATTTACGGCACAGGATGTAAAAAAGCTCAGAGAGATGACCAACTGCGGTATGATGGACTGCAAAAAGGCATTGACCGAAACTGACGGCGATATGGATAAGGCTGTTGAATATTTAAGAGAAAAAGGTCTTGCAACCGCTGCTAAAAAGGCAGGAAGAATCGCATCCGAGGGTATTGTTGAGGCTATGGTATTCGATAACGGAGTTGCAGTTGCAGTTGAGGTTAACTCCGAAACTGACTTCGTTGCAAAGAACGAAGATTTCCGCAACTTTGTAAAAGATGTTGCAAAGGTAATAGCAGACCAAAACCCTGCTGATGTTGAGGCTCTTAAGGAGCTTAAAATCAACGACAGTCAGACTGTAGGCGAGGCTCTTACGGAAAAGATTGCTACAATCGGTGAGAATATGAACATCCGTCGTTTTGTAAGATTTGAAGGTGTAAACCAAGCTTATGTTCATGCCGGCGGAAGAATCGGCGTACTTGTAAACTTCGAGGTTTCCGACAAGGCAAAGGCTTTGGCTGACGAGTTCAAAGAAATGGCAAAGAATGTTGCAATGCAGATTGCGGCTGTATCTCCCGAATATGTTTGCGAAAACGATGTTCCCGAGGAACGCAGAGAAAAGGAAAAGGAAATCCTTACCGCTCAGGCTCTTAACGAAGGAAAGCCTGCAAATATCGTTGAAAAAATGGTTATCGGAAGAATTAAGAAGTTCTTCAAGGAAATCTGCCTTGTTGATCAGGAATATGTTAAGGACCCCGATATGAATGTTGCAAAGTATGTTGACACCGTTGTCAAGGCTCTCGGCACCGATATCAAGATTGTGAAGTTTGCGCGTCTTGAAAAGGGTGAAGGCCTTGAAAAGAAGGAAGAAAACTTTGCTGACGAAGTTGCAAGTATGATTAAATAATCAGATTTATGTTAAACAATAAACACTTTTGTGGGCAGTGCCTGTGAGGGTGTTTATTTTTTCTGAAAGTTATAGCAGTATTTTTATGTATTATGACAGGTTTTTTAATGTACTTTATGATATATTTATATAAAATATAAGTATAAGGATAATTGTTTTTTGGTACAATTATTTAAAAGTTGTGGCTGTGTCATATTTTTGCAACAGCAGTTTTTATACGAAAAAAAATAAAATTATATAATAACAAAAAGGAAGGAACAAAAAAATGAAGAAAACAACAAAGAAAATTTTGGCAGGCGTACTTGCCGGACTTTTAGCAGTTGCATGTCTTGCAGGCTGCGGAGCAGGTACACAGGGCGGTAAGACCGCAGACGGTAAGATTGCAATCAGCGTAGGCTCATGGCCTGCCGATTCATTACCCGCACTTAAAGAAGTATACGACGGATATTTGCAGAGCTTTTATGAAAAGCACAACGACATAGAAGTTACTCCCGATGAGTGGGACTGTGACTTGCAGACATTCTTGCCCAAAGCAAGTGCAGGTCAGCTTCCTAACCTTTATCAGTGTCATTTGACAGAAACCAAGAGCATTGTATCTAAGGGTTATTCTGCAGACGTTACCGATTTGATGAAGGAATACGGATGGCTTGATAAGATTGAGCCGAAATATTGGGAATTGGGTATGAAGGACGGCAAGTATTATGCAATACCTACAGGTGCAGGTTACACATTCGGTACCAACTGTAATGTAGACCTTTACAAGCAGGCGGGTCTTGTTGACGAGAACGGCATTCCCAAGTTCCCGGACACAATGGAAGAATTCAGACAGACTGCTAAAACCATCAAAGATAAGACAGGCAGAGCAGGATTTGTTCTTTGTACAACAAATAACTGCGGTGGTTGGGTATTCACCAACATTGCTTGGAACTTTGGTGTAAACTTTATGGAAGAAAAAGACGGTAAGTGGGTTGCAACCTTTGATAGCCCTGAGTGTGTAAAGGCACTCCAGATGATTAAGGATATGAAGTGGGTTGACAATTCTCTCCCCGAGAATACTCTTATTGACCAGGCTGAAATGCAGAAGCAGTTTGCTACAGGTCAGGCTGCTATGTACTTCGGCGGCGGTGCAGAAGGTGCTCTCTTCCAGACATATGGCATGAAGGAATCTTCTTTCGCAGCAACAACTATGCCTAAGGGTGATGGCGGAAGATATGGATTACTCGGCGGTAAGTCATACTGCTTCGCAACAAATTCAACTGATGAACAGCTCAAGGCTTGCTTCGAGTGGCTCAAGGATGGTATGGGATTCCGTCCTGTTGAAACAGAAGAAGAAATGAACGAGTCTTTGAAGAAGTATGAAGACCAGTTGGTTGCAAATTCTAAGAAGCCCGGCGTAATCGGATTAAAGACAAATTCTATCTGGAAGAATGATGAGCTTGCTGCTAAGCAGGCTGAAATCCGTGAGAAGTATGCAAACATTGACCTTCGTATGGTTGAGAAGTACAACAACATGGAAGGCGTAACAGTTAGACCTGAAGAGCCTTTCCTCTGCCAGCAGCTTTACTCTGTACTTGACAAGGCTATACAGGAAGTTCTTACCAACAAGGATGCAGACGTTGCAGCAGTTGTTAAGAAGGCTTGCAGCGACTTCCAGACAAACTACCTTGATAAAGAACAGAACAAATAATTAAACAAGGTTTTATTACAAAGCCTCACCAATCGGGTGGGGCTTTGTTTTTTGCAATTTAATTTGTCCTATAAAAGTTTGACAAATAAAGCATATGTGCTATAATATGGGCGAAAGGGAATGTTTAGAATACGGGAGATGTTTTTATGGATAACATTATGTATGAAATTCACTTGAAAAATGTGGACAAGCGGTACGAAAAATACGACAGCGATTTGGGGATGTTTTATGAGGATTTTGATAATCCCAACGCTTATCATACCAATTTGCGAAAAGGAAGATTTCACCGATATATGACAAACAGCGATATGGTTGTTGCCCTGTTTGACACGGGGCGTGGAAAGGATGCCGAGGTTGCAAAAAAGGTGCTTAAAAATGTTCTTATGGGTCAATGCCGAAAAAAAGGCGATACCTACGGCTTGTGGCCATATTTTTACGAAGAACCCCTTGAAAAAATGGATGCTCCCGATTGGAATATGGCGAATTTTAACGGAATAAATCTTTTGCAGATTTTGATTGATTATAAGGATAAGCTTGACGATAAGCTGTATGAAGAAACAAAAGAGGCTTGCATAATGGCGTGTGATTCCGTTATCAGGCGTGATGTTACAATAAAATACACAAATGTTTCGGTAATGGATATTTATATGACGGTTGTGTGCGGAGCAATGTTTGATGAAAAAATATTTGATTTCGGCATAGACAAGCTAAAGAGGTTTTATCACTATGTAATGAATCAAAAAAGCTATGAGGAATATAACAGTCCCACATACAGCGTTATAATTGCAAATATTTTCGGGCTGATGTTAAGGCATATAAAGGATGCCGAGGCATTGAAAATGATAAATGAATTAAATGACCTTGCATGGAGGATGATTGCCGAGCATTACCACAAAAAAACAGGGGAATGGACAGGACCTCATTCAAGGGCGTATTCTCAATTTATTGATAATTCAAGACGGTCTTTTTTCGAAAAAGCCCTTGACTTTAAAATCAGCCTTTGTGATGAAAAAACCTTTGGCTTGCTGGATATGCGATATGATGTAAAATGTCCGGAAAAGTATAAGGAATTGTTTACAAGGGATAAAAAGATTGATGTAAAAAGAATGTTGTCGGCAGGGTTTTTATATCCCCGATTCGGATATACAAGGGTAGAGTCTATGTATATGACGGCGGATTATGCAATTTCAAGCTTTCATCTGGGTAACGGCTGGAATCAGGCAAGAAATGTGGTTATGTATTTGGGTGACAGAGATAAAAAGTATTGCGTAAGAATGAGAATTTTGCACGACGGATATGATTACTGTTCGGGATTTGAAAATTCAATTCAGGAAAAATCGGCAGTTATGACATTGGTTAATTTTGCAACTAATTGCGGAGATACCCATGAGGACCTTGACAAGGTCGTAAATGCCACAATTTCCGCAAATGATATAAGGGTTCGCTATGAGATAGAGGCAAACACCGAAACCGATAAAGATGACATAGAGATTAAAAAAGAGGGAAACAGATTTAATATTAAAATTGCAGGACAACAAATACAAATAGGATATGAATTTGCCGAATTCGGTGACTTTGAGTCTTATGCCGAGGCTGTGCTTAAGGGAAAGTACACCTGTATTGATTTGGTTTTGTACACAGGAAAAAGAAAAGATATAAACTTCAAAAAGCTTCCGTCGGCGGCTTGCCTTTCTTGGATTTCGGGTGAGGGCAAAATTGAAAATTATCCCACTGTACAAAAGGATGATGAGCTTTTAAAAGCAGAGTGGAAGGTAAATGATAAAACCTTACAGCTTGAAGGGATATACAAGCCGGGAAAGCTTGCGGATATTATTACAAATTCAAAGCAGATTATAAACGGCGAATTGCTGGAAGATATAGCAAACAGATTATAGCGGTAGGTGGCAGCAAGGCATAGCCTTGCTGAAAGCAAAATGCAGAATGCAAAATGTGCGGAATGCACATGTAGGGGATGCCGTTGGCGTCCCGAATGGGCGGATTTATTATCCGCCCGCAGCTATGTTGTGCAAACAAAATCTGATACGATTGGCATACGGACAAACCACGTTCCGCCTAAATTTTCTGTTCGGCAGTCAATTATTTCCCTTGCAAAATGATATAATATATGGTACAATAAAAAATTAAGATAATGATTTTTGGGAGATATTTTACAGATGGAATTTAAGGTTGTTTCCAAGTACAAGCCGGGCGGTGACCAGCCGAAAGCAATAGAGAGCCTCGCCCAAGGCGTGGAAAAAGGTGAAAAATTTCAAACCCTTATGGGCGTTACCGGAAGCGGTAAAACCTTCACTATGGCAAATGTCATAGAAAAGGTTCAAAGACCGACTCTTGTTCTTGCACACAATAAAACTCTTGCGGCACAGCTTTGCAGTGAGTTTAAAGAGCTTTTCCCAAATAACGCCGTTGAATATTTTGTGTCATACTACGATTACTATCAGCCGGAGGCGTATATACCCTATTCCGACACATATATTGAAAAAGACGCTTCAACCAACGATGAAATAGACAAGCTTCGTCACAGCGCCACAGCAGCCCTTTTTGAACGCCGTGACGTGATAATTGTTGCCAGCGTATCATGTATATACGGCTTGGGGGACCCAATCGATTATAACAATATGGTTGTGTCGTTAAGACCCGGAATGACAAAGGAAAGGGACGAGGTTATTGCCAAGCTGATTGATATTAAATATGAGAGAAACGACATCGACTTTTCGAGAAACAAGTTTCGGGTAAGAGGAGATGTCCTTGATGTATATCCGTCCTATTCTTCGTCTACGGCAGTAAGAATTGAGTTTTTCGGTGACGAAATCGACAGGATATATGATTTTAATCCCATTACGGGAGAGCTTATATCGGAGCGGAGGCACGTTGCCATATACCCTGCTTCCCATTATGTTACAACGGCGGAAAAAAGAGACGCCGCCATAGAGAGCATCCGTGCCGAGCTTGCAGACAGGATAAAGGAATTCAATGACGAAAACAAGCTTATAGAGGCACAGCGAATTGAGCAGAGAACCAATTACGATATAGAAATGATGCAGGAAACGGGATTCTGCAACGGTATTGAAAACTATTCAAGACATATAAGCGGAAGGGCGCCGGGAAGCCCTCCCTTTACACTTATGGATTATCTGCCCGATGATTTCCTGCTTTTTGTGGACGAATCCCATGTTACTCTGCCACAGGTGGGTGCTATGTATGCAGGAGACCGTTCCCGAAAAGAAAATCTCGTAGGCTACGGCTTCAGACTTCCGTCCGCATATGATAACAGACCGCTTACCTTTGATGAGTTTTATTCAAAGCTGAATCAGGTTATATTTGTAAGTGCAACCCCTGCGGATTTTGAAAAAGAACATTCAACAAAAATTGTGGAGCAGGTAATAAGACCGACGGGACTTTTAGACCCCGAGGTAGAGGTCAGACCTATTACGGGACAGATTGATGATTTGTTCGGCGAAATTGCAAAGAGGACAACCGTTGACGAGAGAGTTCTGGTTACCACCCTTACCAAAAAGATGGCGGAACAGCTTACCGAGTATTTAGAGGATATGGGGGTTCGGGTAAGGTATCTTCATTCCGATATTAACACCATCGAAAGAATGGAAATAATAAGAGATTTAAGACTTGGCGAGTTTGATGTTTTGGTGGGAATAAACCTATTAAGAGAGGGACTTGATATCCCCGAGGTATCTCTTGTCGCAATACTTGATGCCGATAAAGAAGGCTTTTTAAGAAGCGAAACCTCCCTTATACAAACCATAGGCAGAGCCGCACGAAACGCAAAAGGCAAGGTTATAATGTATGCGGACAATATTACAGGCTCTATGAAGCGTGCCATTGACGAAACCAACAGACGCCGTAAGATACAGGCTGAGTTTAACCGTGAAAATAATATTGTTCCCAAAACCATAAAGAAGGATGTAAGCGAAATTATCGAAGCCACAAAGACGGTGGACGGCGGTGCGTTGCCTAAGTTTGCCGTAAGTGATGCAAAGGATAAGAAAAAGACGATAGCAGAGCTTACAATAGAGATGAAGAAGGCGGCAGAGCTTTTGCAATTTGAGATTGCGGCACAGATAAGAGATGAAATACGCAGACTTGAAGAGTCGTAAAGGAGCTTTTCCATATGAACAAAAACATAGTGATAAAAGGCGCAAACGAAAACAATTTAAAAAATATATCTCTTGAGATACCCCGTGACAACCTTGTGGTAATTACGGGACTTTCGGGCTCGGGTAAATCATCCCTTGCCTTTGAAACCATATACGCAGAAGGGCAGAGAAGGTATGTTGAATCCCTTTCGGCGTATGCAAGGCAGTTTTTGGGTCAGATGGACAAGCCCGATGTGGAATCAATCGAAGGCTTGTCACCGGCAATATCCATTGACCAAAAGACAACAAGCAAAAACCCTCGTTCAACTGTGGGAACGGTTACGGAAGTATATGATTATATAAGGCTTTTGTATGCAAACATAGGAAAGCCTCATTGTCCTGTTTGCGGAAAGGAAATAACAACCCAATCCGTTGACCAGATAATCGATTCGGTCTTGGCTTTGCCGGAAAAAACCAAGATAGTGATTATGGCACCCGTAGTAAGAGGCAGAAAGGGCGAGTATATTAAAACCTTTGAAAAGGCGAGGAAAAACGGCTTTGTCCGTGCCAGAGTTGACGGAGAAATGTACGAGCTGACAGGAGATGCCGTAAAGCTTGACAAACAGAAAAAACATAATATAGATATTGTTGTAGACAGGCTTATTATTAAAGACGGAATTTCAAAAAGGCTTACCGATTCTGTGGAAACTGCCCTTAATATGGCAGAGGGCGTTGTTACTGTTGAGGTAGTGGGCGGTGAGGAAATGAGATTTTCTCAGAACTACGCCTGCGACGATTGCGGAATAAGCATAGAGGAGCTTACCCCCAGAATGTTTTCATTTAATACTCCTTACGGTGCCTGCCCCAAATGTATGGGACTTGGAAATATCACAACCGTTTCGCCGGATTTGGTTATGCCGGATAAAAGCCTCAGTATAAACCAAGGTGCAATAAACGCCTCCGGTTGGAGCGGAACGGAGCAGAACAGTATATCCCGTATGTATTATGAGAGTATGGCGGAAAGATACGGCTTCAGCCTTGATACTCCTGTGGGGGAGCTTCCCGATGATGTGATTAATGTTCTGCTCTACGGAACAGGCGGCGAAAAGCTTAAGCTTTCATATGAGAGAAAGTACGCCAAGGGGGTTCATTATGCACGCTTTGAGGGTATTGTTCACAACCTTGAACGACGGTATAACGAAACCAATTCCGAGCGGATGAAGGCGGATATTGAAAGCGTAATGATAAATATGCCCTGCCCCGACTGTCACGGTGCAAGATTAAAGCCCGAAACCCTTGCCGTCACCGTTGACGGCTTGAATATAAAGCAGGTAACCGATATGTCCGTGTCGGAGGGACTGAAGTTTTTTAAAGAGCTTTCGGGTAAGCTTGAGGGCAAGGAAATAATAATTGCAAAAAATATTTTAAAAGAAATAATCGGCAGATTAGGATTTTTGGAGGATGTGGGACTTGACTATCTCACACTTTCAAGAAGCGCCGGAACCCTTTCGGGGGGAGAAGCGCAGAGAATAAGGCTTGCCACACAGATTGGTTCAAGTCTTATGGGCGTTATATATATTCTTGACGAGCCGCGCATCGGCCTTCATCAAAGGGATAATGACAAGCTGATTGAAACCCTGAAAAAGCTTCGTGATTTGGGAAATACCTTGCTTGTTGTAGAGCATGACGAGGATACCATGCTTGCGGCAGACCATATTATTGACATAGGACCGGGAGCGGGAATTCACGGCGGTGAGATTGTTGCAGAGGGTACGGCAAAGGAGATTATGGCGTGCAAAAATTCAATCACAGGCAAGTATTTAAGCGGAGAACTAAGCATACCTGTTCCAAAGGAACGCAGAGAAGGTAACGGGAAGTTTCTGACAATAAAGGGTGCTTGTGAAAACAACCTGAAAAACATAAATGTGAAAATTCCTTTGGGGACATTTACCTGCGTGACAGGGGTATCGGGAAGCGGTAAAAGCTCTCTTATTAACGAGATACTTTATAAAAGTCTTGCCAATACCTTAAATAATGCCAAAAAATTTCCGGGAAAGCATAAGACGATTGAGGGCTGTGAAAATCTTGATAAGATTATAGATATTGACCAATCCCCAATCGGCAGAACTCCAAGGAGCAACCCTGCAACCTATACGGGACTTTTCGGGGATATAAGAAATCTGTTTGCAATGACGGCAGAGGCAAAGGCAAGAGGTTATAATCCGGGAAGATTTAGTTTTAATGTGAGGGGCGGAAGATGTGAATCCTGTATGGGTGACGGCATAATCAAAATAGAAATGCACTTTTTGCCCGATGTGTATGTCCCCTGTGAGGTTTGCGGAGGAAAACGCTATAACCGTGAAACTCTTGAAGTAAAATACAAGGGCAAAAGCATATATGAAGTGCTGGAAATGACGGTGGAAGAGGGTTGCGAATTTTTCGCCAATATTCCCAAAATCAGCCGAAAGCTTCAAACCCTTTTTGATGTGGGATTGGGATATATAAAAATCGGTCAGCCGTCAACAACCTTATCCGGCGGTGAGGCACAGCGTGTAAAGCTTGCAACCGAGCTTTCAAAACGCAGTACGGGAAGAACCATATATGTCCTTGATGAGCCTACAACGGGACTTCATGCGGCAGATGTGCACAGGCTTACAGATGTGCTCCAAAAGCTTGTTGAAGCAGGAAATACCGTTGTGGTAATCGAACATAATCTGGATATGATAAAAACCGCCGATTATATTATTGATTTGGGACCCGAGGGCGGTGACAGAGGCGGAGAGGTTGTTGCCTGCGGAACGCCGGAGCAGGTGGCTCGTTCCAAAAAGTCATACACGGGTAAATATCTTAAGGACTGCCTTAAAGAAAAAAGCAGTAAAACGCCTGAATTTAAAGGGTGAAAGGAGCAGTTTAATGAAATTCAAAGGAATTGTTTTTGATATGGACGGCACAATCTTTGACAGCGAGCAGCAGTATGAAAAGGCGTTTTTCTATGCGGCAGAGTGTATGGGTGTTGACTTTTCGGAAGAATTTTTCTTTTCGTTTTGCGGCAGACAGAGAAATGCAATAGAGAGAATTTGCAAGGACAGGTACGGAGAGGATTTTGACTTTGAAAGATTTGTAAAGCTTAAGGAAGAATATACGGAAAAGCTGAGAAAGGTGGAGGGTATTCCTCTTAAAAAAGGCTTTTGGGAATTGATAAATTTCTTAATAGAAAACAATATCCCATATACAATTGCATCTTCAACATCTTCAAAAAGAGTAAAAGCCATGCTTGAAACCGCAGGGGTTATAGATTGTTTTAAGGAATTTATAGGAGGCGATGTTGTGAAAAACGGCAAGCCTGCACCGGATATATTCTTACTGGCGTCGGAAACAATCGGAGTAAAACCAAATGAGTGTATAGGTGTTGAGGATTCCCAAAACGGAATTGTTGCCGTAAGAGCTGCAAATATGACATCGGTATTCATTCCCGATTGCATAGCACCAAATGATATAATAAAAAAATCCTCGGATTATATATTAAATAGCCTTGATGAGATAATAAATTTATTTTAATATTAACGGACGACCCCACAAGGCCGTCCGTTTAAAATTAGATATTGCTCTCTTGCTTAATTTGTCGGCGGTGTTGCTGCTTTGGACAATTTAATCCTGTGAAAGTTCATCCGCCAATGCCTTAATTTGTGTGAGGTTTTCTTCGTTTACGGCAGAAAGAATTTTAACCGTTGTTTCAGCATAAGTGAGGTTTTTGCATCCCTCAAGCATAGACTTCATAATCTTTGCCGCAAGAGGTGCCCATGAACCGTTTTCGATAAATGCTACGGTTTTGTTTTTAAAGCCTCTTTCGGTAAGATGACCGATAAACTCTTTCATAAAGGGGAATATTTCGGCATTGTAGGTTGTGGTTGCAAAAACAATCTTTCCGTAACGGAAAGCATCCTCGACATTTTCTGCCATATCGGAGCGTGCAAGATCTGTTACAACTACCTTGGGACAACCGTTATTCTTTAACTGTTCGGCAAGAAGCTCTACTGCTTTTTTTGTATTGCCGTAAACAGAGGTGTACGCAATGAGCACACCATCACTTTCTACGCCGTATGATGACCATATATTATAAAGGTTAAGGTAGTATTCCAAGTTCTCGGTAAGAACAGGGCCATGCAGCGGACATATTGTCTGTATGTCAAGAGCAGAGGCCTTTTTAAGTAATGCCTGAACCTGTGCGCCATACTTGCCCACAATTCCGAAATAATAGCGCCTTGCTTCGCAAGCCCAATCCTCTTCAATGTCGAGAGCCCCGAATTTTCCGAAGCCGTCTGCCGAAAAAAGAACCTTGTCTGTGCTGTCATAAGCAACGATAACCTCGGGCCAATGAACCATGGGAGCGGTAACAAATGTGAGGGTATGTGTTCCGAGTGGGAGGGTGTCGCCCTCGCCCACAACAATTCGTCTGTCGGCAAAGTCTGTGCCGAAGAATTGATTCATCATATTAAATGCCTTTGCAGATGAAACAATAACAGCGTCCTTGTAGTGATTCATAAACTGCATAATGTTTGCCGAATGGTCAGGCTCCATATGCAATACAACAAGGTAATCGGGAGATTTGCCGTCTAAGATTTCGGCAAGATTGTCAAGCCATTCGTGAGTGAAGTTTTTGTCAACAGTGTCCATAACGGCAATCTTTTTGTCGAGTATAACATAAGAGTTATACGCCATACCGTTGGGAACAATGTATTGTCCTTCAAATAAGTCGACCTTGTGGTCGTTTACGCCTGCGTACTTAATGTCATTTGTGATTTTCATTTTAATCTCCATTCCGCCGCTCCGCATCGGCACAAATAGTAATTAAATTTTCTCTTGTCTGCGGAGCAAGGAATGACAAGAGATTAAAACGTACAATTAAATCCGTGGGACTTAACGGGAAAGGAGCTTTCACCTTAATTTTCCTCTAATCAGCTCCTGTAAATCAGTAATCTTTACTGTTTAGTATAACACTTTAAATCTTATAATTCAAGTGAAAATCAATATTTTTTATTTAATATCATATAGAAAATCCAGCAAAGAAATACCTGACCGCAAAGAATAAGGGCTATGATTTTTACAGCTTCGGAAAATCCCATAAAGGACAAGATTATTACGGCAATCCCCATAAGCAGGGCGGAAGCTGACAGTGCAAGACTTCTGGAGCGGTGGGCGAGCATAATGTTTCTCTCGTCCGTTTCCTGTATTTCCTGCTTCTTTAATGTGCTGTCGTCCTTTTTCATTCTTATATGTCTTATAACTCTTGCAATTCCCAATATCATAAATGCCGCACCGAAATATTGCAAAAAAGAGTTTTCCGATTGAATAAAAAATGTTGCTCCTGTCATAATCGCTCCGAGAATAATATATGCAATCGAGCAGTAAAAGCGAAGCTGTAATCTCTTTTCGTAATCCATTTTTTAAATTTCCTCCTCAAAAATAAATATATCTTCAATGGTCAACCCAAAGTATAGGGCTATTTTGTGCGCCAATATAAGGGAAGCGTTATACCTGCCGTTTTCAAGAGATATAACGGTCTGCCTTGTAACGCCCACGGCAAGTGCCAATTCATCCTGTGTTATCTTTTTTATTTTTCGAAGCTCTTTGATTTTATTTTCCAACAGACTGCCTCCTTTGATATAGATGTAAAACAAACTTTACATTTTGATAATAACACAAGGAATAAAAAATGTCAAGCATATTTTACATTTTTGCAAATATTTTTCTCAAGAATACATACTTGCCAATAATATATTCTATCCGGAAAACAAATATGATTAAATTTTACACACAAATAAAAATAAATTCAACAAAAAGAGTTGACAAATATAACTGTTTGTGGTATAATGCGATTATATAGAAAGGGGAGAATGAAAATGCTTACTGATTTTGGAAAATTTTTAAGGAAGATAAGAATTGACCGTGGTGAGATATTAAGGGATATGGCAGAGAAGTTAGAGGTATCTGCTGCATACTTATCGGCAGTTGAAATGGGAAAAAGAAACATTCCCGAACAATGGGTGGACAGAATATCAACACTTTACAACTTGTCAGAGGAGGAAAAACGCAATTTGAGCGTTGCTGCGGATAATTCTGCAAAGAGTATTACGCTGAATTTTAATAATATAAGTGACGAACATAAACAAACTGCCATACTCTTTGCAAGAGAATTTGAAAATTTTGATGCCGAGACATTGGATAAGATAAAAAATTTATTGAGAAATACGGAGGAATAGTTTTTGACTTATATAGCAGAACCTATACAGCGTGAAGAATTGCGAGTTCTCGCAAAATTGATACGGAAAAATTTTCAGATAGAAGACAGGCTTTATATTCCGGTGATAAAAATTTTGGAGAATGTAATGCCTCTATTGTTTCCGAGTTTTACATATGAGTACATATTAAAAGAAGATTTTCCGCAAAAAAAGCATGCGGAAACCGATATTGTGAACCATGTTATACGGATAAGGGAAGATGTTTATTATGGTGCAATAAACGGTAGTGGCAGAGACAGAATGACTATAATGCATGAAATTGCCCATTATATATTGCTTGTAATTTGCGGCGTTAAATTTGAAAGAAATTTTGAAAACGCAGAGGTTGCCACATACAAAGATCCTGAATGGCAAGCAAAGGCACTTGCCGGCGAAATAATGTGTCCTCATGAGCTTATCAAATCATTTTCAGCAGAGGAAATAGCACGAAAGTGCGGCGTTTCTTTGCAGGCTGCAAAATATAATTTGGAACATTGAGAAAGGGGTGATGTAAATTGATTGTTTTATGTAAAGAGAAAAAACACATTAGAAAAGTTGCTACCAACAACTAAACAATGTGTTTTATCACAGGTATGCTAAAAGCAAACCTCTTTGCAATGGTTATATTTTAGCATACCTGTGAATTAAAATCAACACTTTTTTTGAAAATTTTAATTTACAGGAGGTTTTTTAGTAATAATGACAAAAGAACAATTTAATAATTATGATGTATTTCATTCGTTTTTGGTAGCAAATGCCGATTATGACGGTTATTTTGAAATACCTACTATTAGGACAAGTGATTTGCTGCCCAATAAGGTTGTGACATTTTCAAAGGCGATGTCAAAAACTTGGAAAGATTTTGACTGTTGGGTGGTTTTTTACGAGCACGATGTGAATTTTGAACGCTTATGGAATAATCCAAAGGCATATCTAAATAGGCTGAAAAAGTTCAATGGTGTCATTTCGCCTGATTTTAGCTTATATAGGAATATGCCGCTATGTATGCAAATGTGGAATACATACAGAGGCAGAGCATTAGCTTCTTGGTTTCAGGATAACGGTATTGAAATTATACCAAATGTCAGATGGAATGATGAGAGAACATATGAATTTTGCTTTAATGGTATTGACAAGGGAAAAACCGTTGCAGTCGGTACACACGGGTGCATAAAAAAGAAAGATGACAAGGAATATTTTAAGGCAGGACTTTCCGAACTTGTAAAAAGGTTATCCCCGAAAACAATAATAGTATATGGTGCTGCACCTGATGAAATTTTTAAGCAATACAAAAATATGGGTATTCGTATCATGACCTTTGAAAGTGAGTTTTCAAAGTCCAGAAAGCAGGTGACTGCTTAATGGGTGCAGGTGCAGGCGGAAATTTCGGAAATACTAATGGTAAAAAGCGAATATATCAAGGAAACTCAAAAAGTTTAGCTTTGAAAAATATTGGCAATTTACCTCAACAAATCCAAAAAGGAGCAAAGAATTTCTTTAAAGGAAGCTCAAATAACTATAACAATTATTCTGTTATTAAAAACAAAGATGGCACTTACACCATCAAAATGGAAAACCCTGGAAGAGTTCCTGGATCGAAAGCGGTATATTATAAAATAATTGATAGTAGTGGGAAAACAATAAGGGTTTACAAAGATACATTCGATCCCGATGGTAATTTAGTTCATAGAAAGGATAAATAAAATGAAACAAGTATTAGTGGATTTTAAAAACTTAAAAATAAGCATTGCAGAATTAAAAAATTCTATAGGCATGGATTTATACAATATCGATAATATAAAATCTGTTAAAGTTACAACGCAAGATGTTATAAATTCAATAAATATGTTTACTTCTAATGAAATAACTAAAGATGGCCTTGTGGACTGGGTGAATGTAGTGTGGTTCACAGATTTATTTTTCTATGATGCATCACAAGAGGACGCTATTGCAAGTGTTATGTCTTTGCTGGAAACCTTAGATGAAGAAAATGTTGAATTTTCAAAAGATGATTTTCGCAAAATGATAAATGCGTTAGAAAATAATGTTGAATGTACGCTATAAACTATTTGTATCTTTTTTAAGGTAACCGATTTCAGTCGGTACACACGGGTGCATAAAAAAGAAAGATGACAAGGAATATTTTAAGGCAGGACCTTCCGAGCTTGTAAAAAGGTTATCCCCGAAAACAATAATAGTATATGGTGCTGCACCTGATGAAATTTTTAAGCAATACAAAGATGTGGGTATTCATATCATAGCCTTTGAAAGTGAGTTTTCAAAGTCCGGAAAGCAGGTGACTGCTTAATGGGTGCAGAGGTATAGGCGGAATGACAACACCTACGAAATAAAGTGCCGATTTTTCGGCACTTGGGATTTAGTGAATAGCGAAGAAGGAATAGTGAAAAAGTAAAAATACTCATTCTTACGAATGAGGATTTTTGGTCGGAGTGACTGGATTCGAACCAGCGGCCACCTGAACCCCATTCAGGTACTCTACCAAACTGAGCCACACCCCGATAACTGCAACAGATAGTATTATACATCATTCTTTCAAAAAAATCAAGCCTTTTTTTAAAAATAATTGAAATTTGTTTGACTATTTATTGATTTTGTGGTATTTTATAACTATTGGTGAAAAGAAAGGTGAGAAAATGCTTCGTAATTCATTTGCAAGATTAAAAATTGGTGAGTGGATACTTATGTCGGTATCATTAGTTGTTATAATAGCTTCAAATATTCTTGCGGGCAAAACGGATTTTGTAATGCTTTTGGGAACGGCTTGCGGCGTTTGTGCCCTTATCTTTAACGCAAAAGGCGATGTTTTAGGTCAGATTTTAATTATAATATTTGCAATATTGTATTCTATATCCTCATATAAGTTCAGATATTACAGCGAAATTATAACTTATATGGGAATGTCAGCTCCAATTGCGGCATTGGGCGTTGTAACGTGGATGAAAAACCCATACAATGGCGATAAGCACGAGGTTCAAATCAGCAGGATGTCAAGAAAAAGAGCGGGCTTTATGATTGTAAGTGCAATAGTCGTAACTATTATTTTCTATTTTGTTTTAAAGGCACTTGATACACCAAACCTGATTTTCAGTACGGCATCAATACTTACAAGCTATATAGCCGCATTTTTGGGGATGTCAAGAAACTCATATTTTGCATTTGCATACGCATTAAACGATATTGTTTTGATAATTATGTGGATTCTTGCGACAATGGTGGATTTTTCATATTTTCCAATGATAGTATGCTTTGTTGTCTTTCTCGTAAACGACACTTACAGCTTTATAAGCTGGAAAATAAGAGAGAAAAAACAAGGCTTACATAAATAAAACTTTAAATAAATTCGCCCCCCTTTGTGTAATGGAGGGCGAATTTTGAAATTACTTATCAATGATGGAATAATCTTATTTTTGTAAATGCCATTGCAATGTTGAATTTATTACAGGTGTCGATTACATTGTCATCTCTTATGGAGCCGCCCGGCTGAGCTATAACAGTAACGCCGGATTTGTGTGCCCTTTCAATATTATCGCCGAAGGGGAAGAAGGCATCGGAGCCGAGAGCAACATCGGTGTTTTTGGAGAGCCACTCTTTTTGTTCCTCTTTGGTAAATACGGGAGGCTTAACCTTAAAGATATTCTCCCATACTCCGTCTGCCAAAACATCCATATATTCATCGGAAATATATACATCGATTGCATTATCTCTGTCGGCACGCTTAATTCCGTCAACAAACTGAAGTCCAAGCACCTGAGGCGACTGTCTGAGCCACCAGATGTCGGCTTTGTTTCCCGCAAGCCTTGTACAATGAATTCTTGACTGCTGACCTGCGCCTATTCCGATAGCCTGACCGTCCTTTACATAGCATACGCTGTTTGACTGTGTGTATTTAAGGGTTATCAGGGATATAATCAAATCACGCTTTTGGGCGTCTGTCAGATTCTTATTATCCGTTACAACATTTGAAAGAAGCTCGTTATCGATTTTAAGCTCGTTTCTGCCCTGTTCAAATGTAATTCCGAAAACCTGCTTGTGCTCTATGGGGGCAGGGGTGTAATTTGCATCTATTTTAATTATGTTGTAGTTTCCGTTTCTCTTGCCCTTTAAGATTTCAAGTGCCTTATCCGTGTATCCGGGAGCGATAACGCCGTCGGATACTTCCTTTGCAATAAGTCTTGCGGTTGCCTCGTCGCAAATATCGGAAAGAGATATAAAGTCGCCGAAGGAGGACATTCTGTCAGCACCTCTTGCTCTTGCATATGCGTTTGCAAGGGGAGTCATCTCTATTGTTTCATCCACAAAATAAATCTTTTTAAGGGTGTCCGAAAGAGGAAGCCCCACAGCCGCACCGGCAGGAGAAACATGCTTAAATGATGTTGCAGAGGGTAAGCCTGTGGCTTCCTTTAATTCCTTTACAAGCTGCCAACCGTTAAGAGCATCAAGGAGGTTGATATACCCCGGCTTTCCGCAGAGAACTTCAAAGGGCAAATCACCGTTTTCAATGAAAACCTTTGAGGGCTTCTGATTGGGGTTGCAGCCGTATTTTAATTCCATTTCTTTCATACATAATCTTCCTTTCGTATTATAATTCGTATATAAATTTATATGTTATCGGGTAATGCAGTCTTAAAGCCTTCAAGATGAGAATCCATACCGATTTTTTTCATTGTAAAGCTGCCGTTTTCGTATTTGACTTCGCTGACAGATGAGTTGGGAACCCACGACATATTATTTATCTCTTCTATGGGTTTTCCCTCAAAAATGCATTGCATAATTCGTATGGGCGTTGCGTGGCAAACCACTAAAATACAGTCGGAGCTTGAGTTTTCGGCGATATCTTTTATTGTATTGATAACTCTCTCTGCAAGCTCTCTGATAGATTCGCCCCCTGTGCATCTTGAATTTACAAGATCGTTCATCCATACCGAATAATCATCTGCGTATTTTACTTTTAAGTCGTCAAAAAGTACAGCTTCCCACTTGCCTCCGCTGATTTCACGCAGACCGTCGCAGGGATTAACGGGAAGGTTTAACAAATCTCCCACAGCTTTTGCAGTTTCCATGGCGCGCTTTAAACTGCTTGAATAAATCTCGCCCACATTATAATTTTCAACAATGAATTTTGCGGTAAGCTCCGCCTGTTTCCGTCCTGTTTCGGTAAGAGGAACATCATAGTTTCCTGTAAAACAACCTAAGTGGTTGCCTTCGCTGAAGCCGTGTCTTACAAGTAAAATAGTCTTACTCATACTGTTACTGTCACCTACTTATTTTTGTTTACAATTCTCGTTTCCGTTTTTTGAGTGTCGATATCAATATATCTTACGAATAAGGAAACCTTGTTGTCCTCGTTTAGATTGTTCCATAAGGTAGTGCAGAAAGCGTCTATGTCATCGGGAACAGAGATTTCAACAGGCTCGCCCTTGAAGCTGGGAAGAGGACTTCCGTCACCCTTGTAGGTGTGAATAAAATGACCGGCTCCGTTTTTGGGATTGTAAAATCCAAAGGTGTTGCGAATACAGGAGGAGGGGTCGCCGTTGTTGCTCTTTAAAATAGACAAAGCGTAGTTATAAGAACCGTTTTCGATATGCATTATGCCCGAAATTCTGGGGGTGTAGTTGGGTGCATCAGGCTCAAATTCACGGGTTCTTAATGCCTGCTCAAATGTCATCTGTTTGTCCATCATTTCATATATGGTGTCGGTCTGGTCACCGTTTGTAACTATTGTCTTGTTGCCGAGAACACGAACCGGAGCATATATAATAAGCGAGGGGTCCTCAAGCTTGGATTCGTCGAAAGCCTGTGTGCGTATGCCGGCTCCGTCCTCAACAAAAATACGGTTACGGCTGTTTGTTGACCTGCCCATAATAAAATATGCAGTCACAGCCTTTTTGCCGTCTGGGGACTTACCGATAATAATGCCTCTTCCGGGATAGGAATTTTCCTTTAAAATTTCTGCTATGTCTTTCATAATGAAGAACATCTCCTTTGTAATAAGTTTTATAAATTATATATTACCTTGCTCAATTTGTGCACAAAGCATTTCTACGGCTTTGGGGAGGATTTGCCATTCGGCTTCCTCCATAACACGGCGTTGAAGAACCTCGGGGGTGTCGCCCTCTTTTATCTCAACTGCCTTTTGCATAAGAATTTTTCCGCCGTCCGTTATTTCGTTTACAAGATGAACGGTGGCTCCCGTAACCTTTACTCCGTAGTTAAGGGCGGCTTCGTGAACCTTAAGTCCGTAAAATCCGTCGCCGCAAAACGAGGGAATAAGGGAGGGGTGTATATTTACGATTCTGTCACGGTAGGCGTCAATAAATTCGCTTTTCAGTATTGACAAAAAGCCTGCCAGAACCACAATATCAACATTTTTGGATTTCATATAGTCTTTTAAGGCAAGGTTGAAATTTTCAACGCTTCCCGATTCTTTTTTTGAAATAAATTTTCCGTCAACGCCTTCATTTTTTGCCCGTTCCAAAGCATAGGCGGACTTTCTGTCCGATACCACGGTGACGATTTTTCCGCTTTTTAATATTCCGCTTTTTTGAGCATCAAATAATGCCTGAAGATTTGTTCCGCCGCCGGAAACCAAAACGCCGATGTTTAACATATTTCAACACCTCTGTCGCCCTCTGTTATTTCACCTATAACAGATGCACATTCTCCGCAGTTAGAGATTGCCGTAAGAGCCTTGTCAACATCGTTTTTGTCAACTGCAAGCATAAGCCCGATACCCATATTGTAGGTGTTGTACATATCTCTCTCGGTAATGTTTCCAAGACGCTGTATCATATTAAATACAGGTAAAACCTCAAACTTATCTTTTTCTATGTGTGCCCTTGTGTGTTCCTTTAACATTCTCGGCACATTTTCGATAAATCCGCCTCCCGTTATATGAGATACTGCCTTTACATCGGCACAGGCTATGGCACTGAGTAATGGCTTTACATATATCTTTGTGGGAGTAAGAAGAGCTTCGCCTATGGTTGAACCAAGCTCATCGCTGTAGGTTTCAAGTCTTTTTCTGCATTCTAATGATTCGTTTATGTCAAAGACCTTACGAACAAGGGAATATCCGTTTGAATGAATTCCCGATGACTTAATTCCGATTATTACATCGCCCTTTGCAAGTCTGCTTCCGTCAATGATTTTATCCTTGTCAACAACGCCTACCGAAAATCCTGCAAGGTCGTATTCGTCCTCGGGATAAAATCCGGGCATCTCGGCGGTTTCGCCTCCGATTAAGGCACAGCCGGCACTTACACAGCCGTCTGCCACGCCCTTTACTATTTGTGCAACCTTTTCCGGTGTGTTTTTGCCTACTGCGATATAGTCAAGGAAAAACAGGGGCTTTGCTCCTCCGCAAGCAATGTCGTTTACACACATTGCAACGCAGTCCTGACCCACGGTATCGTGCTTATCCATAATAAAGGCAAGCTTCAGCTTTGTGCCTACGCCGTCGGTTCCCGATACAAGTACGGGATTTTTGTAGGAGTTACCCAATTCAAAAAGTCCGCCGAAACCTCCTATTCCGGAAACAACTCCGGGAATGGTGGTGCGTTTAACGTGTTCCTTCATAAGCTCAACTGCTTTGTAGCCTGCCTCTACATCAACGCCTGCTTTTTTATATGCTTCGCTCATAATAAATAATCCTTTCTGTAATTGATTTTAAGAAAATATATTACAGCTCCTTAAGAGCCTCCTGTAATGCCATATCTTTTTTGCCTACGGCTTCTGCCATATCGGACTTAAATTCTTCAAGCTTTTCTGAAAGCTCGATGTCGGAAAGTGCAAGAATTTGCACTGCAAGTATTCCTGCATTGTCAGATGCGTTTACGCCGACTGTTGCAACGGGGATACCGCTTGGCATCTGCACCATTGACAAAAGGGAATCAAGACCGTCCATAAATGATGATTTAATGGGAAGGGCAATAACGGGCAAGGTTGTATATGCCGCAATTACACCTCCCAGATGTGCCGCTTTTCCTGCTGCCGCAATAATGACGGAGATACCGTTTTGCTTTGCTTCCTTTGCAAACTTTTCGGCAGCATAAGGGGTTCTGTGAGCCGAGATAACCCGTGCTTCGTAGGGGATGCCGAACTGCTTGAGCTTTTCAATTGCTCCTTTTACAACGGGAAGGTCTGAGTCGCTTCCCATAATTATTGCTACTTTTGCCATATCAATTTTTCTCCTTTAATAAATAAGATTGTTTTCGCCTATATCTTTTATAACGGCTAAATACCGTTTTGCCTCATCCTTTGCAAGGTTGAGGTCAAGGTTTCTGTAATTTCCGCATTCGATTTCGCTTGCACCGGGCATACAGTCTGTATATTCTGTTATGAATTTTAATGCCTCGTTGATTTCGTCAATTACTTTCTTGTGCTCCGAGTTTCTTATCAGAAGATAAAATCCCGTCTGGCAACCCATGGGACCGAAGTATATAACATCATCAGCCAATGGGGAATTTCTGATTACCGTTGCGAACATATGCTCAAAGGAATGCATGGCGGCATTTGATATAAGGTCGCCGCTGTTGGGAACACGCATACGCATATCATATGTGGTAATGTCGCCGTCAATTCTTGAAATATAAAGTCCGGGGACAAGCTTTCTGTGGTCAACGGTAAAGCTGGCTATCTTTTTAATTTTAATCACTCCGTTTTATTTGAAATACTTAACGCCGCTTTCGAAAATTTTCTGGTCCTTTTCTCCGGGTATGTTTTTAAATACGTCGGTTTTATATCTTTCCGAATGTCCCATTTTACCGAAGACTCTGCCGTCGGGGCTTGTTATTCCCTCTATTGCGTAGTAAGAGCCGTTGGGGTTATAGGGCATATCATATGTAGGCTCGCCCTTTAAATCCACATACTGGGTGGCAATCTGACCGTTCTTTTCCATTTCTTTTATTACCTCGGGACTTGCAACAAATCTGCCCTCTCCGTGAGATACGGCGATTTGATGAATATCGCCCAGGTTCACTCCGCTGAGCCACGGAGATTTAACCGAAGAAATTCTTGTTGATACAATGGTTGAAACGTGTCTGCCTATTGTGTTAAATGTAAGGGTGGGACAAGTGCTGTCTGTCTTTCTTATCTCGCCGTAAGGAACAAGACCAAGCTTTACGAGTGCCTGAAATCCGTTACATATGCCAAGCATAAGTCCGTCACGGTTTTTAAGAAGGTTGTCAACGGCTTCTTTTATATGTTCGTTTTCAAAAGCGGCTTTGATAAACTTACCGGAGCCGTCAGGCTCGTCACCGCCGCTGAATCCGCCGGGAAGCATAACAATCTGCGCATTGTTTATCCCCTCAACAAAGCTGTTTACGGACTCTTCAATGTGGGACGCTTTAAGGTTTTTGAATATTCTGACATCTGCACAACCCCCTGCACGCTCAAAGGCACGGGCGGAGTCGTATTCGCAGTTTGTTCCCGGGAAGGCGGGTATAAATATTTTAGGCTTTGCGAAGCTTGATTTGGGAATAATATTTATACGCTTGTCATAATCAAACTTCTTCATTCCCACATCATCATAGCTTGCCTTTGTTGCAAATACGCTTTCAAGAGGAGCTGTCCAGCTTTCCTCGATCTCGGAAAGAGGAATATTTTCGCCGCAGATTTTTATAAGTCCGTCATCTGTGGTGTGTCCCAGCTTTACAACATCAATGTTATCGCCCATATCTCCCGTAGCGCCGAGACCGTTTACTTCTATTATAATACTTCCGTATTTTGCCTTAAACAGGTCATCCTTGTTGCAGCATTCGGTAAATTCAAAGCCTATTCCGTTACCCAAAGCCATCTTGATTATGCCCTCGGCAGTACCGCCGAAGCCCACAGCCCATGCGGATTTAATAAGGTTTACCTTATCATCCTTCATCATCATATAAACCATATCATAAAGCTTTTTAAGACTGTCAAAGTCGGGCATATTGTTTTCGTCGTATTTGGGTGACAACAAAAATACGAGGTTGTTTGCACCTTTAAATTCGTTGGATATTGCATTCTTTGCACAAAGGGGTGCGACAGCAAAGGAAACGAGGGTGGGAGGAACATCAATATCGTTAAATGTTCCGGACATACTGTCCTTTCCGCCGATTGCTCCCAAATTCAGGCTTTCCTGAGCGGTATAAGCACCTAAAAGTGCAGAAAGGGGAACGCCCCAACGGCTTTTATCCGTTCCGGGTTTTTCAAAATACTCCTGAAGAGTCAGATAAATATCCTTATAATCCGCTCCTGCAACCACCGCTTTTGTAACGGATTCCACAACTGCATACATAGCACCGAGGAAGGGGTTTTTGGAGGAAAGATTGGGATTGTAACCAAATGCCATAACGGTTGCCGTGTCCGTTTCCTGTGTAAGAGTAGGAATTTTTGCAACCATATTCTGCTGAGGCGTCAGACCGTGCTTTCCTCCAAAGGGCATAAATACCGAGCCTGCACCGATGGTGCTGTCAAAACGCTCCGAAAGACCTATCTGAGAAGCCACATTCAAATCGCTTACAAGATTTGTAAGCTTTTCTTTATAGGTCGAGCCTTTTGGGGCAAAGTCAAATACGGATGAAGAAAAGTCGGACTTTTTGATATATACATCGGTGTGCTTTTCCGCACCGTTCGTGTTTAAAAATTCTCTGCTGATGTCACATATAACCTTGCCTCTCCAAAGCATTTTAAGACGGTTGGTATCGGTAACATCGGCAACATGGACAGCCTCCAAGTTTTCCTTGTCGGCTTCCTCGATAAATTTATCCATATCCTTTTTGCGGACAACAACTGCCATACGCTCCTGTGATTCGGAGATGGCAAGCTCCGTGCCGTCAAGTCCCTCATATTTTTTGGGAACATTGTCAAGGTTAATTATAAGTCCGTCCGCAAGCTCACCCACGGCAACGGATACACCCCCTGCACCAAAGTCGTTACATCTTCTGATTAAAGATGTAACCTCTTTTTTCCTGAAAAGACGCTGAAGCTTTCTTTCGACGGGAGGGTTACCCTTTTGAACTTCTGCTCCGCAGGTTTCAAGAGATTGGGTGGTGTGTGCCTTTGAAGAGCCTGTTGCACCTCCGCAACCGTCACGGCCTGTCATTCCCCCAAGCAATATAACAACATCGCCGGCTTCGGGAACCTCACGAATAACATTTTCTTTCGGAGCGGCGGCAATAACCGCACCGATCTCCATACGCTTTGCAATATATCCCTCGTGGTAAATCTCGGTAACATTGCCTGTTGCAAGACCTATCTGATTGCCGTAGGAGCTGTAGCCCTGTGCCGCGCCAACGGTGATTTTTCTTTGAGGAAGCTTGCCTTCAAGGGTTTCCTTAAGGCTTTTTCTCGGGTCGCCGGAGCCTGTAACTCTCATTGCCTGATAAACATAGGACCTGCCCGAAAGGGGGTCACGGATAGCACCGCCCAAGCAGGTTGCCGCACCGCCGAAGGGTTCTATTTCCGTCGGGTGGTTATGTGTTTCGTTTTTGAACATTACAAGCCAATCCTCTTGGGTTCCGTCCTCCATATCAACCTTTACGTTGATGCTGCAGGCATTTATCTCCTCGGATTCGTCAAGAGCGGTAAGATAGCCCTTGCGTTTAAGCTCTTTGACTGCTATTGTGGCAATGTCCATAAGACATATGTTTTTCTTCTTTTTGTCGGCATAGACAAATTCTCTTGAAGAGAGATAGCCGTCGTATGCCTTTTTAATAATTTCGTCGTCGATTTTAACGTCGTCAAGAATTGTTGAAAAGGTGGTGTGTCTGCAATGGTCAGACCAATATGTGTCAATCATACGGATTTCGCAAAGGGTGGGATTGCGGTGCTCCTTTTCGCTGAAATATTTTCTGCAAAAGCTGATGTCATCAAAATCCATGGCAAGTCCCAAACGGGAAATCATATCCTTTAATTCTTTGTCGTCAAAGTCAATAAAGCCGTCAATTATTGCAACATCGGCAGGCGGCTCCGGCTTATCGTCCAAGGTTTCGGGAAGGTCAAAGCTTGCACGCCTTGATTCAACGGGGTTTATAATATAGTTTGCCGCAGCTTCAAGGTCGCTGTCGCTTACCGAGCCTGAAAGAACGATTATTTTTGCGGTGCGTACAATAGGCTTTTCTCCTCCTGTCATAATCTGAACGCATTGTGCCGCACTGTCTGCTCTTTGGTCAAACTGCCCCGGAAGATACTCCGTTGCAAAGTATTTGCCATCGTCTATTGAAATTGAATCATAGTAAAGGTTGTCAACCTGCGGTTCTGCAAAAACCGTGTCGCAGGTAAGCTTTATATCCTCGTCGGACATACCTTCTATATCGTATCTGTTTATTACTCTGATGCCCGTAAGTCCCTCTAAACCCAAGTTGTCACGAAGGTCACGGCACAGAGCTGTTGCCTCTATGTCAAAACCTTTCTTTTTTTCTACAAAAAGTCTTTTTATTGCCATTTTTCTTCCCCCTGTCAAAATTAAACGGGAGTCAGCATACACTAACTCCCGTATTTGGTTACAATTTACTTACAATATCACACTCTGCACAGGACTTATCTGCCGACGGATTTCCGTCAAAGGACAGAAAAATTTCGTGATGAGAAATATAAAAATTTCCGGTTGCAAAAATTGTCGGCTGCATCTTTAAACCTCCGTGAGTGTTATTATGTAGACATTATAACATAAGGATTTTTAGATTGCAAACATATTTTGAAAATTTGTGCAATTTGACAATTTTATTCCGAATGTTCCTTTGTATATTATTTGCCTTAATTGGAAAAGATAAGATAAAAATAAAGAAAGGAATGGTAATAATTATGATAAACAGCGACACCATAGAGCTTTTAAGAGAGTGCAATGTGGGTATTAAAATGGGAGTTACCACCATAGACGATGTAATCGATAATGTATCAAGTGAGAGGTTTCGGGATTTGCTTAACAACAGTAAAGAAGAGCATCAAAGATTGGGAAGCGAAACACATGAGCTTTTAAACGATTATCACGATTCGGGAAAAGAGCCGTCCCCTATGGCAAAAACCATGACATGGGTAAAGTCAAATGTAATGATAACCATGAAGGACAGCGACCATACCGTAGCAGATTTGGTAACGGACGGCTGTAATATGGGAGTTAAAACTCTTAATATGTATTTGAACAGATACGAGGCGGCAGAGGAAAAAGCAAAGGATATAGCTAAAAAGCTTATAAATCTTGAAGAAAAGCTTGCAGTAGATATAAGACAATACCTGTAAAAGAGGTAAGTGAGCAAAAAAGAGGCAGAGGATTGATTTCTTTTGTCTCTTTTTGATTATGTAAAGGAAATACATGAAAAAAGATTGCAATATATAATTCGTTATGTTAAAATAAAAGAAAAAATAAATCAGAAAAGGAGATAATGTGATTATGAAAAAGAAAATATTGTCAAAAAAAGTGTTGGCGTTGCTTCTTGTTTTATCGATGATATTAACTGTGGCGTCGCCTGTTTTTGCAGAAGGAGAGCTATTTGACTTGGAAATAGCCGATGACGAGGACGGTATCGAAATAATTAACGATGAGGATTTGCTTCGCCGATTAAATGAAGGTACAATTCCCGACTTTATCGAAAGGGAAATGAACCAAGAGTATCGGAAAGGCATTGAAGAAATGCCGGAAAATATGAAGAAGATAAACAACCTTATCAACGGCCTTACGGATATAGATAACAGTCTTTCTTTGGTGGATAACTGGGATTATTGCCGACGCGTCAACGGTGCAAAACAGATTGACGAAAGTGATATACAAAACAGTATTTTGACCACGGATCCGGTTGAAGCACCCGAGTCAACGTGGTTTATAACGGGCAAGCACACCAAGGTGTTTTCGGCACTTGGCGGACGCAGCAACATAGATACCATATATCCGGGAAATATTCTGCCCATAAATACCGAAAGTATTGCAACCGGAAGTTATGAGAATATTTCTCTGCCCCGTTCCGGCGGTCAGGTAAAAATGATGAACGGTGATATTATCGAAATTCCGAATATGAATACATCAACTACCGATGAAACATATCCCGGAACGGAAATATTGGACGCTATGTACGAGAAATTAGGAAAAACGCAGATGTATGGAATAGTCAAGGATTATCGTATTGCATCCGTTACATCCCCCGAACAGGTTGTAGCATCCCTTCAGGTGGGTATGGGTGAAATAGACCAACTAATCAATAATCTTCAGTGGGATAAAATCCGCAGCGGCGAAAAGCAGATGACGATGGTTTCTTTTGAACTGCCTATGTATGAGCTGGTCTTTGATAACGATTTGACCTATCCTGCATACCTTTTCTCCGACACTGCCGAGGAGGGGGATGTGGTAAAGCTTAAGGAGGGTGCCATGCTGGTCCGCAAGGTAACATACGGACGGCGTTTCCTTATGACGGCAGAGATTGACTTGGCTTGTTCGCCCCATGAGGAAAGGGTTGATTTAACAGGAGCAATAATCGATGCGTGCCGCTCTATGTCAACCAAACTTGCCGATGAAGGAAAACAGCGTGCATTGGATAAAGCTAAAATCAATGTTAGGGAAATCGGATATCACAGTAAGCAGTGGACAGACAGTACGGAGTATATTCATTTGTCAGAAATATCATTGACGGATTTCTTTAAATATTTATCCCTTGCCACAAGGTATGATAATGAAGATGCACATCAGCATTGCTTGGTTCCCGTTTCCTATGAGGCGTCGGTATTGGGTGGCTTAATGCCGAAAATAGAGTTGAATACCACCGCAAAGGAATATAAGTTTATCGGAAAGAGGGCTGCAAAGGTTTCCAATCTGTTTTTCTGCGACTGGGCAAGCGGGGCCAATATCAATCGCTGGCTTAACGGCTATGGCTTGGATTTGGACAAATTTAATAAGAATAACGAATTGACAGAGAAAAAATATAATATTGTCAACGGAAACAACACATCTGTTTCAATTCCGGCTTATAAAAACCTTTACGGCTATGAGTTTAACTTGGAGTGCGGAAAAAACGGAAAAATCGGAGAGGGCGGTCATGTTCAGATAAGCTCAAACGGTCGTTTGTATGACGGCTGGGGTGTAAGCATGGAGGACAGTGACGGCGATTATCACGAGTATAAGCATGCATATTTAAGCGGCGGACAGTTGTATTTGGCAAAGATTGTAAAGGATTATGCATCTGACCAGAATATTATATGGTCAAATATGAAGGTCAGCGGACTTAACGAAAAAACAAAGCGCGGTGACGACACACCTTTACACGCCGCGGCTCCGGATAGATGGAAGGGCTGGGGGCCGGCTTGGTCAAGCATAAAATATGATGACAGCTACGAAAAGGCAGGCAGAAGCTTACAGAATGTGGATGCGGAAGAAGAGCCCGGAGAGGGTGAGGCACCCCACTATATTGAAGACGAGGAAGAGATACCGAGCCTTGATGAACAGGCAGGAATGAACGGCAGCAACTGGATGGCGTATCTGCCAAATCAGCTTAATTTGTCTATGGCGAATTTGCCGGTGACTCACGATTCCGGTACTGCCAATATTATGAGCATAAGTGTATATAAGGTTTTATTTGAATTATTGGGAGCTTTAAAAACAGTGCCCGATGAGCCCTTTGCGTTGGTTGTGGTTCCGTTGATAACAGCCCTGTTGCCGCTTATTGAGGTTATTACAGGTCCGGAGGGAAGCATTAGTATGGCGCCCTTTGCCAAGGACCAGAATCTGACCATTCCGGAGCAGTTAAATAATGGTGTCCGCGGACTTGATATTCGTTTATCCAATTATCACGGAGCAACCGACTCTACGGACGATTTAGAGGTTTCTCACGGCGGTATTCGTTGTCTTGATGAGGACGGAGAATACTTGACGATGAAAAAGACACTTGAGTATGCCAAGGATTTTGTGAAGAAAAACCCGTCCGAAACAGTTGTTGTAGCTGTGACAAATGAAAGCTTTTTTGCTCCGAGCGAATTGGAGAATTGGTTCTTAAATCAATTACTTCAGGTAGGATTAGATGTATTAAGAAGCGAACTGAATGCTGTTGATTTAGAGAATATCGGTAAAAACGCAAAGCCCCTTATTCAGAAAATGCTTTATGAGGAGCTTATAAACGACCCGGATGTTATTGTTTTAAATGATAAAGACGGTAAAACCGGAAGTCCGGTTTATCCTACTGTGGGAGAAGCCCGCGGCAAGGTAATCGTCTGTGATGGTGATGAATATTTACCGGTTACGGACGAAAGAGTATCACACTGGACCGATGACGGTGAAGCAAAGTGGAAGAACTTAGAAGCGTTTTTCGGCGATGCACCGGATCAGGTTTACACCGAAAGAAATCCCGAGATGAGAGTCGGAGCGGCATCCTGTACCGATTCTAACGGAACATATATGAAAAATGCGGTTTTGGCACTTATTACACAGTTACCGAAATTAGGCGTAGGTGGCTTAGTTGAATTAGTTAATTATATACTTGGATATCTTGATGTGTCTCATATTGACTTTATTTCCGGAGGACAAAAGCAGGCAAACATTGTTGACCCCAAAATAAAGGAATACGATTTCAAAAAGGGTAAGCGATACGGATGGCTGTTTATGGACTTTGTGGATGGAGATCTGGCGAAAAAGATATATAATTCCAATATGTTTGATTTTGATGTTGAAGGTAAGCCGCTTAAATACATATCGGATATCCGCATAGCCTTTGACCAGAAATACGATGGTGCGTGTGAAACATTAGAGGATTTGGGTTACACTGTTCTTGACAGGAACTTTAACGAAGAAGGTCCGGATAAGGCTTTAAGTAATGCTTATATCAACGGAATAAAGTGTGACGGCTCCTTTAATTTGGCTCTCGGTTATAAAACCACTCAAAATCCATTTGAAGCCATAACCGGTCTGTCATGGGCACATCGTCAATGGGAATCAAAGCCTATGGATGAAAAAACAAAGGCTTTCCTTGACGAAAATGGTTTTAAAATAGTTGATTTGGCAGGAACTACTATTGAAACGGACGAAATCAAAAGTCCCGAAGGCTTCCGTGATTTTAATATCGGAACAAAAGGATATTTGGCTAATTTGTATTATACAAAGGACCAGACTTACGGAGAACGTCTGATTACATTGGAGAGTGTGCAGGGCTATAATAACACTACAGTGGATCCCATGACGGGAGAGCGTTATGAACCCAGCGATATTAAGAAAAGCAAAAACACCGTTGCCGATTACTTTGGTAATAAGAACTGGGAGATGCCGAGAGATATTAGCGAATATGTTTTCGCTTCCAATTATAACAGAGGTCTTGTAAACGATGTTTACCTTTTCTATAACAATGCATTTAATGACATAAGTCAGCCAAATTACAGGTTTGAATTATTCGACGGTGTGCACGCAGGAAGCTTGTATCAGCTTAAACCGGGCGGTTCTTCAGGCGGCGGCTCCGGTTCGAGCGGTGGTTCTCGTGAGTACAAGCTGACATTTGATACAAACGGCGGCTCTGAAATTGAGAGCGTTTCCGGAAATTACGGTGAGCAAATCGACCTTAAAGAGTACGTGCCGATTAAGGAAGGATTTATATTTGACGGCTGGTACAGCGACAAAGAACTGACAACTTCCGTGAATTCCGTTACGCTGAACGGCAGTAAGACTGTATATGCAAGGTGGATGCCGTCTGCGGAGGAAACAACCAAGTCCGATTTCCTTCCCTTTACAGATGTAAAGGAAGGTGATTGGTTCTATAATTCCGTAAAATATGTTTACGATAACGAGCTTATGAAAGGTACAAGCGATAAGACCTTTGAGCCCCTTTCGGATGTAACAAGAGGAATGTTTGTCACGGTTCTTTACAGACTTGCAGGCGAGCCTGCGTTTATGAATGACAATGTGTTTGATGATGTCATAAGCGGTGAATATTACGAAAAGGCAGTTATATGGGCACAAGGAAAAGACATTGTAACAGGCACAACGGAAACGACCTTTGAACCTGACAAGGCAATAAACCGTGAAGAAATGGCAACCATGCTTTACCGTTATATTAAGTATAACGGCGGCGGATTTACAGGCGGATGGGCATTCCCGTTAGACTTTAAGGATGCGGATAAGGTTTCCGACTGGGCGTATGAGCCGTTATGCTATCTTACAATGCCGTCGATAGGCATTATGAATGGAATGGAGGACGGCACACTTGCACCGAAGAGCAACACAAACCGCGCCGAGCTTGCAACAATCCTTGAAAGATTTGATAAGATGACAGAAGAATAAAAAACAAAACTGACCTCGTGAATTTAGAGGTCAGTTTTGTTTTTGGTATTGAATTGCTAAATTTTATGTGTTATAATACAGAGAAAAAATACTTTTGGAGTGATGAACAGATGAAAATGAAAAAATTAGTATGCTTGATTACAGTTGTGTGTATGTGCCTTTCACTTTTTGCAACGGCTGTATTTGCGGACAAAGCCTTTGATGATGTAAAGCCCGACGATTGGTTTTATGATTCGGTTTGCAAGGCGGTTGACAAAGGATTTATGAACGGCGTTTCGGAAAGCTCCTTTGACCCTATGGGAGATGTTACAAGAGGAATGTTTGCAACTGTTTTATACAGAATGGAAAACCGGCCGAGAGCAATATATGCAGAGGAATTTTCGGATATTAAAAATGAGGATTATTTTGCAAACGCAGTTCGTTGGGCAAATGCCAACGGAATTGTAAACGGCGTTTCGGAAACAGAGTTTGCTCCCAATGACTTTATTACAAGAGAGCAGATAGCTGCGATGATTTACAGATATGCCGGTTTTAAAAATGCCGACATAAGTACAAGCGGTGTACCCTTGTTTAAAGATAGTGATAAAATATCCGATTATGCAATAGAGCCTTCGGCATATGCATGGGAAAACGGATTTATGAACGGCGACGAAAACGGAAATATGTGTCCCGACAGCAACGCAACAAGGGCAGAAATTTCTGCAATCGTTATGCGAATATATACATTCTTTGACGAAAGCAGCGGTGACATAATTGTACTTTATACAAACGATGTTCATGGCGGATTTGAGGGTGATATCGGTTATGCGGGAGTTAAAGCATACAAGGACGATATGAAGAAAACTCACGAGTATGTTGCTCTTGTGGATTCAGGCGATGCTGTTCAGGGTGATGTTACCGCGTCTTTGTCAAAGGGCGAGTATATTGTTGATATGATGAATGCGACGGAGTACGATTATGCAATTTTAGGGAATCATGAATTTGACTACGGAATGGAACAGCTTGATTATCTTATGAATAAATCCGACGCAACATACCTCAACTGTAATATTAAATACACAGGCAAAAACAAAGATATGCTTGAGGAAACACAACCGTATGCCATTGATACATACGGTGATAAAAAGGTTGCGTATATAGGGGTATCAACGCCATATTCCGTAATAACATCAAGTCCGAAATATTTTATGGAAAATGATAAGATAGTATATAGCTTTTCTGATGAGTCAAAGGAGGACTTTTACGCTTGTATTCAGAAAAATATTGACGAATGTAAAGCTCAGGGTGCCGACTATGTTGTATTGCTCACTCATTGCGGAAAAGGCGAGGAATTCGCCCCATATGATTCGGCAAGCATAGCAAGGAACACATCGGGTATAGATGTAATCCTGGACGGACATTCTCACACGGTTATAGAGGGTGATAACGTAGATAACAAGGACGGAAAAAATGTTGTTATTACATCCACAGGTACAAAGCTTGCAAACATGGGTAAGCTTACCATTAAAGAAAACGGAGAAATAAAAACCGAGCTTATAGATAAATACGACAAAAAAGATGAAAATGTAACAAAGATTATAGATGGTATAAAGACTAACCTTGATGAAATATTAGAGGTAGTAGTAGCAGAAGATAACAAGATAACGCTTTCGGTAAATGATGGTGACGGCATAAGAATGGTAAGAAACAGAGAAACAGCAATTGGAGATTTCTGTGCAGACGCATACAAAGAGGTACTGGGTGCAGATATCGGAATACTTAACGGCGGAGCAATTCGCACGGATATAAAGGCAGGAAATATTACCGTGGGAAACATAATAGATGTTCACCCGTTTGCAAATGAGGTTTGCGTAATAAGTGTAAAAGGCTCTCAGATAGCAGACGCTCTTGAATGGGCATATAAATTTGTTGAAAAGGATTACAAAAGAGAAGGTGCGGCGGTTGGTGAATCCGGCGGATTCTTGCAATTGTCGGGATTAATGTGCACAATAGATACAAACATTCCCACATCGGTAGTTTTTGGTGAAAACAATATGTTCGCAGGTGTTTCCGGAGAAAGACGAGTAAAGGATATTATGGTAATGAATAAGGACGGGAGGTATGAACCTATCGATATGGATAAGGAATATACAATAGCCGGCATAGCATATACCTTGCTGAATAACGGCGACGGACAAACTGCCTTTAACGGAGCGGAAAAGCTTGTAACTAATGCAATGATTGACAGTGAGCTTCTTATGAAATACATAGCCGAGAACTTAAAGGGTGATTTCTCAAAATACGAAAAGGTTGACAATCGTATAACTATTTTAAAGTAATTAAGTTTTAGTTATTCGGAAATAGTTAAAAGCTGAAATGATATCGGAAATATATCCGAGGTCGTTTCAGCTTTGTTTTTGGGTATTTATCTCAATGCAATTTTAATCAGTCTGTCAAGTTCATCAATTAAATACAGGGGAACATTTAATATCTTTCCGTCAAAAGAAAGGTTTTTGAGAGAAAACCGTATTGCAAGATTAGTGTCTTTGTCGTAATTATTCATATATCTTTTTAAGCTTGCACTTGTAATATTTTTGCCTGATTTTATTTCTATGGGATAGATGTCATTCTCCCTTTGAATTACCAAATCTACCTCATGGGATGAATTTGACCAATAGTACGGAATAACATCAAACTGTCGTAATAAACCCTGCAACACAAAATTTTCTGTCAAAGCACCTTTAAATTCTGTAAAAAGTCTGTTCTCTTCAGCAAAAGCAGATGATGCTAATCGTGAGTGTCTTCGGAGTAATCCTACATCAATCATATAAATTTTAAAAGAAGATAAGTCCTCGTAGGCTGAAAGCGGAAGTCCCGGTTTTGTAATTCCGGAAACTTTGGAAATCAACTCGGCGTTTTTTAACCAATTAAGTGCGTTTTCGTATTCCCGTGCCCTTGCGCCTTTTTTGACAACGCTGTACAAGAATTTTTTGTTCTCTCGTGCAAGCTGTGACGGGAGAGATTTCCAAATAAGTCTGATTTTAGGGACATCTGTATCGGGTGCATGCTTGCCGAAATCGCCCTCGTATGAATCAATTATGCCGAGTTGCGATTTATCAACTGCGTTGATGTCGCCGTCCTCGGTCCAAAGTAATACGGGTTCGGGCATACCGCCAACGATGTAATACATTTTGAGCTTTTCGATCAGGGGCGAAGCAAAAGCTTCGGGAATCTGTTCAATTGTGTTTATGCTTTTTAAATAGTTATATAAATTATCATCATTGTTTGCAAGCAGAAATTCTTCAAATGACATAGGACCCATATCGAGAAAGTCCACTTTTCCTACGGGAAAGCCCTCGGATAAGGTAAGACCCAATAACGAGCCGGCGCTTGCAACATAGTAATCGGGAGCGTCTTCGCAAAAGTATTTTAGTGTGTTTAAAGCGTTGGGACATGCCTGAATTTCGTCAAAAATCAAAAGGGTCTTTTTCGTGATTTTTTTTCCGCTTGCCATAGCAAGGTTTTGTATTATACGATGAACATCCTTTGTAGTTTCAAAAAATTGATGAAATTCCGGCTGCTTATCAAAGTCTATCCGCAAAAATCCACCTTCGAACTCGTTCCCGAATGTTTCCAAAATCCATGTTTTGCCCACTTGTCTTGCTCCGCGTATGATTAGAGGTTTTCTCCTTTTTGAATTTTTCCATTTTCTTAAGTCATTTAAAATAAATCGTTCCATAAAAACCATCCCCTTATGGAACGAGTTTATCATATTATATCGGTTTAGTCAATAAAAATCACACAATTTTTAATAAATGTGTGATAAAAATCACATAATTATTAAATTTTATTGTCGATGTAAGTCGGAAATCAGAAACAGTTGTTGTATTCTGTAATGGGCGGTTCGCCGTGTTTTAATCAAAAAACTCAAAGTTCTTTTCGGTCTTTTCGCTTTTTTCGCAAAGGGGTGTTTCAAGGAAAGAAATGTGCATAACAATGTTTAAATTGTGGAAAATAAGGGGCAAAAACGGTGTCGGGATATAAAATTCAACTAAAAATTGAAAAATTTTAAAAAAACACTTGCAATCTCTGAAAATATTTGATATAATGTCAAAGTTAAATATTTTTGTTGAAAGTTTAAGGAGGTGTATCTGCATGGCAAAGTGCGAAATTTGCGGAAAGGGCGTTACATTCGGTATCAAGGTTTCCCACTCACACAGAAGAGCAAACAAGGCTTGGAAGCCCAACGTTAAGCGAGTTAAGGCTATTGTTGACGGCACACCCACAAAGGTATATGCTTGCACAAGATGCTTAAGATCGGGTAAGGTAAACCGCGCAGTATAATCTTTCTATTATATGAGCTTTAAGGGAGTTGCGAAGAGCAACTCCTTTTCAGATTGTCGAAAAAGTCGGTCTACCGCAAGCGGAAATATGAAAAAGAAAAATGAGATAGAAACAAAAGAATCTGAAAACGGCAAGGGCTTCATCGAGAAACCCTTGCCGTTGCTTGCTTTTCCCGATTTTGAGCGCTGCAGTACCATTGTACGGCAACGCACTCAAAATCGAAAAATATAGCTTCCTTTTTCAACATCTGACAGCGTATTTAAAATTATCAGACATTTTACATCAAAACAATTAGATAAAGTGGTCAAAATTTTAAAGAAATCAGGGTAAAAGTTCAATATTTTTATAGAATTAAGGAATTTCAAGTGATATACTTAAGCAAACATGGATTTTGGAGGAGATTAAAATGAAGTCAGCAGATAAAATTATAACGGTTACGGATGAAGATTACTATTATGCCTGTGGATATTATTCGCAAAACAGATGGCTTGACAATGACAATCTTATATTGTCAAGATGCGTAAGGTCATCATTTAACATGAATGCCGATAAAAGCAACATAAAAGATGTTGAGTATGTTAAATACACTTTAAGCACAGGAAATATTGAGGTTATAGAAAAAGGATATTTAGGAAGCTCCGAATACGTTGTTTATAATGATTTAATGTACTACATAAAAATTGAAAGCCGTGAGCTTTGGGTTTATAATGACACGACAAAAGAGAAAAGATGTGTGTGCAAGCTAGAAATTCCTATGTCTTCTCCTCATATTACAAATGACGGAAAGTACATAAGCTTATACGGTTATGCAAATTCCGACAAACCGGAGGAACAACAGATTGGGGTTATGGGAAGAGTTAATACCGAAACGGGAGAATTTGAGGAATATTTGAGGAAAACCTTTGAAAAGCCCTTTGATATTGCAAATCATTTGATGATATGTCCCGAAAATCCAGACAGAGCTTTTTTTGCCCATGAGGGAACAACTCAATACATATCAAACAGACTGTGGATGTATGATAAAAAGCTTGACAAGGCATGGAATGTTGCAAAACAAAGCCTTGACGCTGACGGGAATTTAGGGGATTGCTTCGGCCACGAAATGTGGGCACCCCACGGAAAGGGAATGTATTTTGTCAAATATCCCGTATCTCCCGTGCCGCCCAAAGGTGTTTGTTATGTGGATATAGAATCGGGAGAACATAAAGTTCTTTATTCAAAGTACAGATACTGGCATGTGGGCGTGTCAAAAAACAACAGGTTTTTGTTGTCGGACACCACAACGGGAGAGAAGTATTCCGAGGTTGTGGTTATTGACACGGAGGACGGTACGGAAACAGTTATAGACGCACCGGAAATAACATGGACTCATCCCTGCCATCCTCATCCGCAGATGTCGCCGGATTGTGATAAGGTGTGTTATACCGCCCTTTCGGAAGAGAACAGAACCTGCGTAAAAATTGCATTGTTAAAGTAGGAGGGTGCTATGAATAAAACTCCTTTAGAGTACGGAAAGCTTTGTTGTGATGCGTTGATGCACAAGTTTAAGCCCTGTGATTTACCCCCAAAGGGTGTGTTTTTCTATCATCAAGGGGTATTTCTTTCGGGAATGGAAAGCATCTACAAGCTTTGCGGAGATAAGAAATATTTTAACTATATAAAAGAATATGTTGACGGCGTAATAGATGAAAAAGGAGATATTATCGGATTTAATATCGAAAATACAACCGAGAATACGCCACCGCTTGCAAAGCAGGCGCTTCAGATGCTTGACCATAAAATGCCTGTGATTTTGCTTTATAGCTTGTATGACGAAACAGGGGACGAAAGATATTTAAAGGCAATAAAAACCGTTGCGGAGTCAATGCATTATTGGCCTGTAAATACAGTGGGCGGATATTGGCATATGATGACACAACATAACCAGATGTGGCTTGACGGTGCGTATATGGCAGGACCCTTGTCCGTGATGTATGCAGAGCGGTTCGGGGATGATATTCTCCGTGAAAGAGCAGTTAATCAGATATTTATTATGAATGATAAAATGCGTGACGGCAAAACGGGACTTTATTTTCACGGCTGGGACGAATCCCGTGAAATGGAATGGGCGGATAAGCAGACGGGACTTTCAAGTCAGTTTTGGGGCAGGGCTGTAGGTTGGTATGCAGTAGCTATTTTGGATATAATCGAGCATCTGCCAAAAACTCATCCTGCCATTGATGAATTAAGTAAAATAGAAATTGACTTACTTGAAGCCTTGATAAAGTATCAGGACAAAAAAACAGGTATGTGGTATGAGGTTTTAGACAGAATTGACCGTAAGGATAATTGGGTTGAAACCTCATGTTCCTGCCTATTCATTTATTCTTACGCAAAGGCGGTAAGGCTGGAAATAGCAGATAAAGGGAAATTTCAAAATGCTATTGAAGCCGCTTTTCAAGGGTTAAAGGCGTATTTGGATTATGATGAGGATGGATTTCTTCAAGTCAACAATGTATGTGCAGGGACCTGTATTGATGAGGGAACTTACGAGCATTATATAAACCGAGGCAGAGTTGCAAATGATTTGCACGGAGCGGGAGCGTTCCTGCTTATGTGCGGTGAAATGGAAAAGTATTATAATTTATAAAGGAGAGGTAAAGATGGAAGTAAGATGTGCTTCAAACCCAAAGGATGTTAAAAACTACACAACCGACAGACTGAGAGAGGAATTTTGGATAGGGGGACTATTTACCCCGGATAACTTTAAGATGGTTTACAGCCATATTGACAGAATAATTACGGCAGGATTTATGCCCTGTTCAAAGGAATTGAAGCTTGAAGCGGGAAAAGAGCTTGCGGCGGATTATTTTCTTCAAAGGCGTGAAATGGGTTGTATCAACATTGGCGGCAAGGGTGTTATAACAATTGACGGCAAGGATTACGATATGAACGAAAGGGACGGAATTTACATCGGAATGGGAAACAGGGATATAGTGTTTAAAAGCAAGGATAAAACAAATCCCGCAAAATTTTATGTTTCATCATGCCCTGCTCATAAAAGCTATCCCACGGTTAAGATAGATATTACAAAGGCTAAAAAGGTTCCCTGCGGAAGTGTTGAGGACTGCAACAAAAGGGTTATCAATCAGTACATACACCCGGAGGTAATGGAAAGCTGTCAGCTTGCCATGGGACTTACTCAGCTTGAAAGCGGCTCGAATTGGAACACAATGCCATGCCATACCCATGACAGGCGAATGGAGGTATATCTCTATCTTGATATTGAGGATAATAACGCAGTATTCCATATGATGGGTGAGCCTTCCGAAACAAGACATATAATAATGCATAACGAAGAGGCCGTTATATCTCCTTCGTGGTCAATCCATTCCGGAGTGGGAACAAAGAATTATTCCTTCATATGGGCAATGTGCGGCGAAAATCAAGAGTTTGACGATATGGACTTTGTTGAAACAAAGGATTTAAGATAGGAGGAAAAAAGAATGAATTTCAGATTAGACGGAAAAATTGCTCTTGTTACGGGAGCTTCTTACGGAATAGGCTTTGCCATTGCCAAAGGCTTTGCGGAGGCAGGGGCGACAATTGTTTTTAATGATATAAAACAAGAGCTTGTGGATATGGGGCTTGAAGCCTATAAAAAAGAAGGAATTGACGCATGCGGTTATGTATGCGATGTAACCGACGAAAAAGCGGTCAATGACCTTGTGGCAACAATAGAAAAGGAGGTAGGGGTTATTGATATCCTGGTAAACAATGCCGGAATTATCAAGAGAATACCCATGACCGAAATGACGGCTGAGGAATTCCGTCAGGTAATCGACGTTGACTTAAATGCACCCTTTATAGTATCAAAGGCGGTAATTCCTTCTATGATAAAAAAGGGTCACGGTAAGATTATAAATATCTGCTCTATGATGTCGGAGCTGGGAAGAGAAACTGTTTCGGCGTATGCCGCAGCAAAGGGCGGACTTAAAATGCTTACAAGAAATATCTGCTCCGAATACGGCGAGTATAATATTCAATGTAACGGCATAGGCCCCGGATATATTGCAACGCCTCAGACTGCGCCCTTGCGTGAAAAACAGGCTGACGGTTCAAAGCATCCCTTTGACAGCTTTATATGCGCCAAAACTCCGGCAGGGCGTTGGCTTGACCCCGATGAGCTTGCAGGACCGGCTGTATTTCTTGCGTCGGATGCTTCAAACGCCGTAAACGGACATATTTTATATGTTGATGGCGGAATATTGGCATATATCGGCAAACAACCTAAATAATAAAAGAGAGGTTTTGCTTTATGTATTTCGGAATGAGAGGTCATGACTTTGAGGCGGACTCGGTTGCGGCTCTTGCAAAAAAGTGTCAAAGCCATAATATACACCATATTCAGCTTGCCTTAAAAAAGACGGTAGCCGGTTTTAAAGAAGGAATGTTTAACGAAGAATATGCCAAAAAAATCGCAGACGAGCTGAAGGAAGGCGAGCTTTATGTTTCGGTGCTGGGGTGTTATATAAACCCATCGGATACCAACCCCGAAACATTAAAGAAAAGCCTTGATTTCTTTGTGGAAAATTTAGATTATGCAAAGTATATGAATGCCCAAATGGTTGGTCTTGAAACGGGATTTGTAGGAGAGGCTTTGGATAAAGAGAAAAACCAAACCGAGGAGGCTTATCAATACCTTTTAAAAAATATGCGTTATCTTGTTGCCGAGGCTGAAAAGAGGAATGTAAATATTGGGATTGAGGGAGTAGGTTGTTATGTAATCAATTCTCCCAAAAGAATGAAACGCCTTGTTGATGACTTAAATTCAAAAAATGTTTGTGTTATTTTTGACCCTGTGAATTATCTTGATATTGATAATTATGCGGAGCAAGATAAGATTTTTGATGAGTTCTTTGACTTGCTGGGAGATAAGACAAAGGTTTTGCACTTAAAGGATTTTTCAGTTGGTGACGGCGAGCTTAAATATGAGTACCCAACAAAGGGATTGCTTCATACGGAACGGATAATAAATAAAATGAGAGAATATAATCCCAACATTCCGATTATGCTTGAAGAGGTAAAAGAGGATATGCTGGAAAAAGTAAAGGAAAGTCTTAAAGACTTGGTTTTGTGACTTTGAAAAAAGAATGGAATGGTCATAATATGATAAGCGTAAATGATTATACGGCTTTTTCGGATAACGAAGCCATAGAAAAGGCAATTAAAAACAGAGGAAATGACGGAATTGTCCTTATTCCTCCGAGAAAATCGGATATTGAACCCGAAAGAGATTATTGGCTTCTGGACAGGGCGATACTTCTTCCCGAAAACACCACCGTTATTATGCAAAATTCAAAAATCAAGCTTTCGGATAAGTGCAGAGATAACTTCTTTCGTACCGATAATTGCGGAATGGGAATAAAGAACCCCGAAAAGACAACAAATATCCATATTAAAGGAGAGGGAGTTTGTATACTTGAGGGTGCAGACCATCCTCGGTCAACAGGGGATTCATCAAAAATTCTTGCGAATCCCTGTCCTTATACCCTTGAAGATTTGGCAGAATACGGATATTGGATACCCGATGACAGAAAAACAAAGGATAAAATCGGTTGCTGGGAAAATATTCACACCCATTCTTACGGAACGGACTACGGAAAAGATGGCGAAAATCAAAAGGGCGACTGGCGTAATATAGGCATACTCTTTTGTAATACCGATTATTTTTCAATCGAAAATATAAAAATAGTTGAATCACATTGCTGGGGAATTTCTTTGGAGGAATGTCGATACGGAAAAATTACAGGGATTGATTTTGATGCAAGAATGTCAAAGATGATTGACGGAATGCTTCATAACATAGAAAATCAGGACGGAATTGATTTGAGAGACGGTTGTAATAATATTAGTATTTCTGATATTACGGGTAGAACAGGTGATGATGTGGTGGCACTTACGGCAATCGCCAATCCCGATAAACAAAGGGACGGCGGTCTTTTGGAGGGGTCAACCCATGTTATGCATACATTTTGGGATAAGCGGGATACGGATATTCACGATGTAATAATCAAAAATGTTGTTGCAACCTCCGATTTATGCCTTCTTGTGCGTATTCTTCCTGCATACACAAGAATTTACAACATAGTAATTGACGGTATAATTGATACTTGCGAGGAAAGTAAGCATTACGGAACGGTTATGTTGGGTGACGGCGGTAATTACGGTAAAAACTTCCCCGACAGCTGCAGAAATATTACAATATCAAATGTAATTTCAAAGGGACACAGATTCGGGGTTTCCGCTTCGGGATACTTGGCGGACTCTGTAATCAGCAATGTTGTCAACGGATGTGAAACTGCCGTTGCAATCAATGTGGACAAAGATGACGGTTTAAAAAATGTGAAGTTTTCAAATATTGTTTCGGCAGGAAAGCTGTGCAATAAAGATTTTATTAAATAAAAATTTCGTAAAAATAAGCGGACGACCGATTAAGAATTGGTCGTCCGTTTTGAATTTTTGTTTTTAATATACGTTGTCCATTTAATATATCCGTAGGTTGTGTTGGTGAAATATCCTGCCTTCAATACAAGAAGCACCCATTGACCGGAAATAATATTAATTGCCGTTTCAAGTGCCGCACTTATGTACCACGCAATCCATTGTTCCCTGTACCTCAACAGAATAAAAATTCCGTTTGCAATTCCCACGGCACTGCAGCAGGCATCAAGGTAGCACACCACATTTTCCCAAAAAGGATTGTCCGCCAAGATGCCGTATTCGGGGTCGATTTTGGTAAGCAAATACCCTACGCCCACCGTCCATACTCCGATGGCAAGGATTATCAAAGCCTCCTGCCAGCCCGTTAGGGTTCGCACCTCGGTAAGCTCGTCGTTGTATTTATCGGGATGCCTGTGCCAGCATATAAAGCTTATTATATCACAGGGAATCCAGAAAAAGAGTGTAGTTGCCAATGTTGCAAAACGGTACGCGCAAACAATACATATAGCAATCTCGGTAACCTCCACCATCAGCGACACAATAAAATTCCACTTACTTTGCTTTGAAATAAGTAACTCGCACAAAATATTTGTAAATATGTCTATCAGGTACAAAAGCATAATAAGTTTTCCGTTTACGCCGTTTATGTCCTCCTCGGGAAACAGAAAAGCAAATACGACCGACAGTGTAAGAATTGACAAGAACCATATCTTTTCATATGTAGTAAAATAATTCATTAACTTTTTCATATGTTTTCTCCCGTATTTAAGTCCGCAAGATTGGCGTCAACCATTTCCTGCAAGGATTTTAAAATGCCGAGCTTTCCGTGATACCAAGTAAGTCCGCCCTGAAAGAACACTGTGTAAGGCGGACGTATAGGTCCGTCTGCCGACAACTCAATGGAGCTTCCCTGTACAAATGCACCTGCCGCCATAATTACATCGCTGTCATATCCGGGCATCTTGGAGGGCACGGGTGTTACATAGCTGTCAACGGGAGCCGCCCCCTGTATTCCTTTGCAAAAAGCAATCATACCCTCGGGGGATTTAAGCTCTATTGCCTGTATTATGTCGTGGCGTGTTTCGTTACTTTCGGGAATAACGCTAAAGCCTGCCTTTTCGTATAATGCGGCGGCAAAGACAGCTCCTTTAACGGCTGAAGCCGTCACGGTCGGTGACAGGAAAAATCCTTGATACAGAGATGTCATAAGTCCCAAGTTTGCACCTACCTCCCGTCCCAAGCCGGGAGCGGAAAGGCGATATGCACATCTTTCCACCAAATCTTTTCGTCCGCAGATATAGCCGCCTATGGGGGCAAGACCGCCCCCGGGATTTTTAATAAGGCTTCCCACAACCAAATCGGCACCTGCATCGCTTGGTTCGATTTTCTCGGTAAATTCACCGTAGCAATTATCTACCATACATATGATGTCCGGCTTTATTGATTTGATAAAGGCTATAAGCTCGCCTATCTGTGTAACCGAAAATGTAGGTCTTGTAGTGTATCCCTTACTTCGCTGAATGGTTGCAAGCTTTGTTTTTTCGTTTATTATAGATTTTATTTTATCATAGTCAAACGAAAAATCAGCCTTTAAATCTGCCTGGTTGTAGGTTACTCCGTATTCCTTAAGTGAGCAAATCGAATCCCTTATTCCTATAACCTCTTCCAACGTATCATAAGGAGCACCCACGGGTGAAATAACTTCATCTCCGGGCAAAAGATTTGCGGACAAAGCAACGGCAAGGGCGTGAGTTCCGCAGGTTATCTGCGGACGGACAAGAGCGGATTCTGTGTGAAACACATCGGCATAAACCTTTTCAAGTGTATCTCTGCCCATATCATTATATCCGTAACCGCTTGTTGTGGTAAAGCAGGCTGTATTTACCCTGTTTTTCTGCATGGCGGAAATAACCTTTGCCTGATTGTACTCCGCAATCCTTTCAATTTCGTCAAATTTATCTTTTAAATCAACAAGAGCTTTTTCGCCAAACTCAAAAACCTCTTGGCTTATACCCAAATCATTATATATATTTTCCATTTGATTTATCACCCTTTTTTACTTATGCTTGACTTTATTATATAGTTTTTACAAATTTATGTCAAGTATGGCAAAATTATTTGCCCAAATCGGTTGACGGAAACCTCTTTTTGTGTTATAATGATTCGGTCATATTAAATCGGGGCGTTAGCGGTGCCTTGTAACCCTCAATCCGCTACAGAGGGGATGAAAACTTGCACTGAGGGATTGAAATGTTTGGTCTGTCCCTGTATAAGTGGCGTTGAAGGTTTGGTCTTGCGCAATCAGAACCTGTGAACCTCGTCAGGGCGGGAACGCAGCAGCGATAAGCAGTCATTCTGATGTGCCGCAAGGAAGCCAGGCTTGAGCTAACTGTACAGGCTACGCAGGTATTTCCTTTTCGAATGCAAGCATATGACATTTTTATATAAAAAAGGCGGTGGAATGTATGTCTGAATATCAAGCACTTTACAGAAAATGGAGACCTATGCGTTTTGACGAAATTTCGGGGCAGGATCAGGTTTCAGTCACTCTTAAAAACGCAATAGTAAACCAAAGGACTTCTCATGCATATTTGTTCTGCGGAACGAGAGGAACGGGAAAAACATCTACCGCGAAAATATTTTCTCGTGCAATAAACTGCGAAAATTCCCAAGACGGAGAGCCATGTAATGAGTGTGCCACCTGTAAGGGAATACTTAACGGAAGTATTTTAGATGTTTACGAAATGGATGCCGCAAGTAACAGAGGTGTTGAAAACATCCGTGAAATACGGGATGAAGTTTTGTATATGCCGGTTGGCTGTAAATACAAGATTTATATTATAGATGAGGTTCATATGTTAACCGGCGAGGCGTTTAATGCTCTTCTTAAAACTCTTGAAGAGCCTCCTCCTCACGCAATATTTATTTTGGCAACAACCGAGCCTCACAAAATACCGGCAACTATTTTGTCAAGATGTCAGAGATTCGATTTCAGGCGTATTACCGTCAGCGAAATTGCAAAAAGGCTTTCGGAAATTACCAATGCCGAAGGAATTGCTATAACAGACGAAGCCGTTAATCTTACGGCAGAGCTTGGGGATGGATCCATGCGTGACGCCATAAGCATACTTGACAGGTGTTCGGCGTTTACAGACGGCACTCTTACTCATGAAAAAATTACTGAAATTATGGGCATAGTAGGAAATGATACCCTGTTTGAAATTTCCGAATTTGTTGCTTTATGTGATACAAAATCGGCGCTTGTTTCCGTAAGTAAAATTTTAAACGAAGGACAGGAAGCGCAAAATTTAATCGAAAATCTGATAAAGCATTTCCGTGCCCTTTTAATATGCAAAACCTCGGATAAGCCTGCCGATATTCTGGAAAAGACGGAAACTGCCGCTGAAAAATATACGGAGCAGGCAAAAAAATTCAGCGAAAGTCTGATTTTGTATGCCATAAAGGTTTTAAGTGAAAATCTGTCACAGGCTAAATGGCTTTCAAATCCTGAGATTTCCGTAGAAACCGCAATCTGCAAAATGTGCAATCCCGATTACGGTGATGACAAAGAGGCTCTTTATGCAAGAATTGAAAAGCTTGAATCGGCAGTTGCAAGACTTTTAAGCGGTGTGGCAATTAAACCGAAAACACCTGAGCCAACAAAAGATGATACTCCGACGGAGGAGCCGATTTCCGATACAAAGAAGCCCGAGCCCGAAGCTGTTTCTGTTGTTGATGCCAAAGGATATGGTGAAGAATGGGATTTATGGAGCGAGGCTTTAATCGAAATTAAAAAGGAAAGCAAAAAGTTGTTTGCCTGGCTTTATAATTCAAAGGCGTATAAAAACGGTTCCGTTATTACCGTTGTTGTAAACGATGGTGAACTGTCATATGAAAAGCTTTCATCCCCCGAGGGAATAACATATCTTGTAAACTGTTTTTCGGTAGTTGCCAAGGAACCGGTCACTGTTAATGTGCGTAAAAGCAGCAAGAAAGCAAAAGAAGTGAAGCAGAAAAAACATTCCATAAGCGATTTGATAAATCAAAAGGAAGCTTTTGAGGGTATTATTGATATAGAGGAATAAATTTAAAATATACAGAATTGGAGATTGATATCATTATGGATTGGCAGGAAAGTAAAGTCTTATTACGGAAAAGCTATAAGTACAGAATTGAGCTTCATGCGCACACATCTCCCGGAAGTACGTGCGCGGAGTTTCCGCCACAAGAGGTAATTAAGACATATGCAGAGCTTGGATATGATGCAATAGCTATAACCAATCATTTTATGAAGGATTATCAGTCGAAAAGACCGGTCGATGCAAAAAAGTTTGTGGATTGGTATTTAAAGGATTATGAAGAAGCCGTAAAATACGGTGAAGAGTACGGCATAAAGGTTCTGTTGGGAGCGGAAATCAGATTTACGGAAAATATGAACGATTATTTGATTTACGGAATAGACAGGAAAATTCTTGAAGATGTTTACGAAAGCCTCCCCTACGGTATTGATAATATCAGAGAAAAGGAAAGCCTTAAAAATCTTCTTATAATACAGGCACATCCCTTCAGGGAACATATGGAACAGGTCAACCCGGAAATTCTCGACGGAATGGAAACACTTAACCTTCACCCAAACCACAACGGCAAAATCGGTCCTGCAGTAAAATACGCAAAAAAACACCGATTAAATATAACAACTGCCGGGACCGATTATCATCACAAGGACCATGAAGGTATGGGTGCAATTCTCACGAAAAAGCTTCCGAAGGACACCTTTGAGCTTGCGAGTATACTTCGCTCAAAGGATTATTTATTGGAAATAGGTCAACAGGCAATAGTATTGCCCTAAAAATATAAAAACAGGAGGATACAGATATGGCAAAAGGCGGATTCCCTAAGGGAATGGGCGGCGGAAATATGAATCAGATGATTAAGCAGGCCCAGAAAATGCAGGAACAGATGCTTAAAATGCAAGAAGAAATGGAAAGCAAAACCTACGACGCAACAGCAGGCGGCGGAGCGGTTAAGGTTGTTGTGGACGGCAAGCGTAATTTAACCGATGTTACAATCTCACCGGAGGTGGTTGACCCGGATGATGTTGAAATGCTTCAGGATTTAATCGTTGCCGCAGTTAACGAGGCTATGCGCAAAGCCGAAGATGACAGCACCTCTCAACTCGGCTCCATTACCGGCGGACTTAATATCCC
>JAZLFN010000056.1:0-15171 GCA_045615805.1 Clostridia bacterium
CATACAAATGAAAAAATTTATCTCAATCATACTTGCAATAAGCATTGTTTTAACAACGCTGATTGTTTTGCCGTTATCTGCATCGGCGGCGAGTTATTCCGGAAAATGCGGCGATAACCTTACATGGTCACTTGATACAAAGACGGGATTATTAACAATCTCCGGTACGGGGGATATGTATAATTACACATCTTCATCAAGTGTTCCTTGGTATTCATACAGAGACTCTATAAAAACCGTTGGAATAGGCAACAGCGTCACAAGCATTGGACGTTATGCATTTTACTTTTGCACAAGCTTAACCTCGGTAACAATCCCCGACAGCGTCACAAGCATTGGACGTTATGCATTTGACTTTTGCTACAGCTTAACCTCGGTAACAATTCCGGACAGCGTTACAAGCATTGGAGGTTATGCATTTTACAATTGCCAAAGATTAACCTCGATAAATGTATCTGTGGATAATAAAAATTATAAATCGACAGACGGAAATTTATATAGTAAAGACGGAACAGAGCTTATACAATATGCAATAGGCAAAAAAGATACTTTATTTGCAATCCCCGACAGCGTCACAAGCATTGGAGAGAGGGCATTTTACGATTGCACGAGCTTAACCTCGGTAACAATCCCCGACAGCGTCACAAGCATTGGAAGTTCTGCATTTCACTATTGCACAAGCTTAACCTCGGTAACAATCCCCGACAGTGTCACAAGCATTGGAAGTTATGCATTTCGCGAATGCACAAGCTTAACCTCGGTAACAATAGGCAATGGCGTCACAAGCATTGAAAGTTATGCATTTTACGGTTGCGAAAGCTTAACCTTGGTAACAATCCCAAACAGCGTAAAAAGCATTGGAAGTTCTGCATTTTCCAATTGCGCAAGCTTAACCTCGGTAACAATAGGCAATGGCGTCACAAGCATTGGAAGTTATGCATTTGAATATTGCAAAAGCTTAACAGATGTATATTATGTCGGTTCAAAGGACGGATGGAACAAAATTTCAATAGGTTCCAATAATTCGTATTTGACAAATGCAAAAAGGCATTATATTTGTAGGATAACCGTATATAATAATGACGGAAGCGTAAAAGAAAGGGTTTTGGTAAGTAGCGATGATGCCTCCTATGAGTTGCCTTATGATGAGATTTCGGGCTATACTTTTTATGGATATTATACTGAGAAAATGGGGGAACGAACTCAAATTACAGATAATCAAGGAAAAAGCTTAGAACCTTTTAACTTCCAAAATGATATTAATGCATATCCCTTTTATTTTAAACCCAATTCGGCGGTTGTTTTCGGAAGCGAAGAATGTGAAATAGGTTTATCATTTACAAAAAACGTTAAGTTTATAACCGATAAAAATGATGTGGAATATGCAATATTTGATATAAAATATCCCAAGAATTTAAGCCTTAAAGAAATAACCCCAAAGGGATTTAAATATGTAACAAAGGACAATGAAAAAGATGAGGGAAATTATAAAATCCTTACCCTTACCTGTCAGTACAGCGACAATGGATGCGTGCCGAAAAATAAGATAATCAAGCCTTTTGAATTAAGCTTTACCGTAAATCAAGACAGCAAAACAGGTGATTTTGATATATCCATATTGAACACCTCGGTAATGATAGGCGGCAGTGCTTACCCTTTCTCCGAATTGATAAATGACAAAATAAAGGTTTTGCCCAAACTTGCGGAAAGCGTTACCGTATCGGGAGATTCTACCATAACCGATTTTGGAGAATATACGGCGGAGGTTTTGACGGATTACACAACGGATAAATCGGTTACATGGTCTGTGAATGATGAAAGTGTTGCAACAATAGACCAAAGCGGAAAGCTTACGGCACACAAAAACGGAACCGTTATCGTAAAAGCAACTGCAAAAGACGGAAGCAAAAAATACGGCACAAAATCGGTGACAGTCAGATGCCCTGCAAAGCTTGATTCTTTAACATCGGATATTGGGGTATGGGATAAGGAATTTATACCAACAACCTATGAATATAAGATATGCGTTCCCGAGGAATGCGACAGCATAACCCTTACGCCTTCATTTACAGGGGGTACACTTAAGTATAACGATAGCTTATGGCTTAATAACAGAGAAAAGGAAATAAGCCTTCCTGATACTGAAACAACAGTTGTATTAAGTCGTTCCGGCGTTGGAGATATGACAGACAGTACATATACATTGACAATCAAAAAGGAAAAGAATATAATTGTTGTTCCGGTCAGCGGTGTGTCCCTTGATAAGACGGAATTGACTATGGGCATAAACAAAACATATAACCTTAATGCAAAAGTCATGCCGGATAATGCAACCAAGAAAGGTGTAACATGGACATCGTCAAATAACAATGTTGCAACGGTGGAAAACGGACTTGTTACTGCCAAAGGTAAGGGCGAGGCAACAATTACGGTGACAACAAAGGACGGAGGATATACGGCTTCCTGTAAAGTAAATGTTATCGTATCGGCAACTGGTGTGTCCCTTGATAAGACTGAGTTAGGCATGGATATAAACAAAACATATAAGCTTAATGCAACGGTTACACCCGATAATGCAAATGAGAAAGGTGTAACATGGAAGTCATCAAATAATAATGTTGCAACGGTGGAAAACGGACTTGTTACGGCTAAAGGCAAGGGCGAAGCAACAATCACAGCAACAACAATAGACGGAGGATATACGGCTTCCTGTAAAGTAATCGTTTCTGTTCCGGTTAGCGGAGTGTCCCTCGATAAGACGGAGTTAACCATGGGCATAAACAAAACATATAAGCTTAATGCAACTATTACTCCCGATAACGCAACGGAGCAGGGAATAATCTGGACATCAACAAACGGAAGTGTTGCAACGGTTGAAAACGGACTTGTTACGGCTAAAGATAAAGGTAAGGCAACAATTACGGTGACAACAAAGGACGGAGGATATACGGCTTCCTGCAAAGTAAGCGTTGCCGGACCTGAAATTGAGATAAAAAGCTATAATACAACCGGCGGAAAAACCATTGAAGTGCCGGTTAGTGTGAAATATAACCCCGGAATATACAGCATTTCGGCAACGGTAACCTTTGATAATACCAATCTTAAGCTTACAGATGTTAAAAACGGAGATGTGTTTGGAGACGGTGCATTTAAAAAGAGTTCTACAGATACAGACGAATATGCATTGAATTTTGTAAACACAACAAAAACCGATGCAGATAAAGACGGAAACCTTGCAATACTTGTGTTTGATATAGAAAAGGGAACAGAGCTCGGAAGTTATCCTATTGCAATTTCGTGGGATGACAGTGGAATTAAAAATTCTAAAAATGAATCCCTTGAAGTAGATGCAAAAAACGGTGAAATAAATGTTGTTGATGTAATTATCGGCGATGTAAATGGTGACGGTAGTGTGGACGATATGGATTGGACCATAATATTTAATCATGTAAGCTATATTATCGAATATGACGGCTTACCGTCATGGGATGACTCGACAGATTATGACCCAAGTGTGTTTGCAGCCGCAGATGTGAATAATGACGGTAATGTGGACGATATGGATTGGACCATAATATTTAACCATGTGAGTTACATAATTGAAAATGGAAATTTGCCGAAATGGTAAGAAAAAAGCGGTTGCTTCAAGCAGCCGCTTTTTAAATGCAAAATGGAAAATGGAAAATTGAAAATTATTGTGCAAATTCGCCGTGGCGAATTTGTTTGAATTTACTATTTAAAATAGGGTTCTGCATCGGAGGAGATTATATTGAGATTGGGAAACAATGCTTTAAGGTAATCCTTCATAAATTCGCAGATTGTGTTTTCGGTTTCAAAATGTCCTGCGTCAATCAGATTTATTCCAAGCTCAAAGGCAAGCTGTGCCTGATTATGCTTTATGTCGCCGGTAACATATACATCTGCTCCTGCCCGATATGCGGAATAGATAAAATCTCCGCCGCCGCCGCTGCAAAGAGCAACTTTTTGAACCGTATCAGAAGGAGAGCCTACATATTTGACGGAATGACAACCGAGAACACTTTTAACATATGCGGCAAAGTCCGCAAGCTCGGCAGGAGTTTCCAGAACTCCGACCCTTCCGATATTTTCAATACTTTTGCCGAAAGCATCCTTACATTCATCCTCGGTAAAATGTCTTACATCATAAAGCCCCAATTTTTCGGCAAGAGCGTCGTTTGTTCCGCCGTCTGCATTATCAAGATTTGTGTGTGCGGAATAAACGGATATATTGTTTTTAATAAGAGAGCGTACTATACTTCCCGTAACATCGTTTTCCGTAACTCTTTTAAGAGGTGAAAAAATAAGCGGATGGTGGGATACTATTAAATCCGCATTGCATTTCGTTGCCTTTTCAACATTTTCCGAGGTAACATCAAGGCAGATAAAAACGGTGTTTACAGTTTGTTCAAGGTCGCCTACCATAAGTCCCACATTATCCCATGATTCCGCAAGCTCAACAGGTGCAAGCTTTTCTATCGCGTTTTTGATATCTTTTACTTCGTACATTTTTTATTCTCCTTTTATCTTAATTAACTCGTTATATAATTCGGTGTAAATTTTAAGCTTATCTTGGGTGACGGTGCTGCACGATTTTTTTAAGCCGGATATTGCAACGGACAGCTTATTTATTTTTTGTATCAAATATTTTTCAAAAAGAGGAGGCTTGTTTTCAATAAGGTGTTTGCCTAAAAACAACTCCCCTTCGGAGGGAGCTTCGAGAACTTCGTTATCCGCTGCTTTTACAGATAAAATATTGTATATTTTTCCGTTGTCCTCGGCTAAATATTCCGATGTGATACAAAATCCGTTGTTATACAAAAATTTTCGTAAGTCCGAAACGGCGGTCATCGGCTGAAGAATTACAGCCTTTGCATTATCTGTTATTTTCCTGCCGTTTTTGAGTATCTCGGATATTACAAGACCTCCCATTCCGGCAATGCAAATGACATCGGCTTCGCCTTCTTTTATTGAAGAAAGTCCGTTTCCCATTCGCACGGAAATTCTGTCATTAAGGTTATACTTTGAAACTGTGCTTTGTGCGTGCTCTACGGGACCTTTAACAATATCGGAAGCGACGGCTCTTTTGCATATGCCCGATTGACAAAGATAAACAGGCAAGTATGCGTGGTCGGTGCCGATATCTGCAAAACAGCTGCAGGGTGGCGTGATTTCCGAAATGGCGACAAGCCTTGGTGAAAGTTCAATTGTGCAATCTGGCATAACATCTCGTCCTCTCAAAAGTGTATAAATCTATTTATACTTTATCTTAAAGATTTGGGTTTGTCAATGAAAAGAGAAAAATTTTCTAATAAAAAAAGGAAAATAAGATATACTTGTCGAAATCTATATATATGAATTAAAGGACGAAAGGTGTGGAAGCTTTGGCAAGCGTTGATTTTCAAACATTTGTCGATGAAGTAATTGACAAGAATGATATAACAGATGTTATCTCTGAATATGCAAATGTGAAAAGAGTGGGAAACAGATTTTCCGCTTTATGTCCTCTGCACAATGACAGAAAGTCACCGTCTTTATCCATATCGCCTGATAAACAGCTTTTCCATTGCTTTGGGTGCGGAGCAGGCGGCAATGTTATACATTTTATTATGGCGGCGGAACATCTTGAATTTACCGATGCTCTTAAGTATTTGGCAGACAGGGCAAAGATTCCGTATCCCGAATTCAGCAAAAGCAGTATGTCGTCAAAAAGTTCGGTTGATAAAAAGCAACTTATATATGAAATAAATGCCGAGGCGGCAAAATATTTTTATTCAAATCTCGCAGGAGATAAAGGAAAGGAAGCCCTTGAGTATTTGCGAAACAGGGGAATAAAAAATTCTACAATAAAAATGTTCGGATTGGGATACGCCCCCGAGGGATTTACAAATCTGATTGAATATTTAAAGAATAAAGGTTATAACGAACATCAGATATATGAGGCAGGACTTGCTAAAGTTCGTGATAATAATACCTATTTTGATGCATTTTATGACGGCAGAATAATGATACCGTATTTTAATGTTGCCGGAAAGATAATAGGCTTTGGCGGAAGAATTATGGCAGATAACCCAAATACGGGAAAATATCTTAATACTGCGGAAACACTTGTATTTAAGAAGAAAGAAAACTTGTTCGGTTTAAATCTTGCAAAGAAAAACACAAACGGAGCCCTTCTTTTGATGGAAGGTTATATGGATGTTATATCACTTCATCAGGCAGGAATTACAAATGCTGTAGCTTCGTGCGGAACGGCGTTTACGGAGGAACAGGCTCGGCTTGTGAAAAAATACGGAGAAAAGGCAGTCCTTTGTTATGACAGCGATGAAGCCGGACAAAAAGCCACATTAAGGGCAGGAGATATACTATCTGCCAATAATATAAAAGCAAAGGTTTTAACTATTACGGATGGAAAAGATCCGGATGAATATATACGAAACAAGGGCGGAGATATGTTTAATGTTTTAATAGAAAACGCAAAGCCTCTTGTTGAGTATAAAATCGACAGAATTTTGCAAAAATATAATGTTGGAAAGCCGGAAAGTCCCAAATTTGCAGACAGCGATATGCAAATTGAATTTACCCAAAAAGCGGCGGAGGTGCTGGCACAGATTAAAAGTCCCGTTGAGTATGAAATATATCTTAAAAAAGTTTCGGAAAACACATCGGTTTCTACGGAAAGTCTTAATGCTGCAGTAATGAGTTTAAGACATACTATTTCCGAGGAAAATTCAAAAAAGACGGAAAGAGAGCTTTTGAGAGCACAAAATCGAATGAAGCGTGAAAGAGGAGATATTGATATCAAAATATTCAATGCGGAACAGATGCTTTTGTGCCTGCTTTGTGAAAAGGATGTATATGATATAGCCGTAAAAAAGGGGATAGTGCCTGATGACTTTATTTACGGGATTCACGGTGAGCTTGCACGGCTCATATTTGAAATGTACGAAAAAGAAAATGAAATTGACATTAACAAGTTGATATCCGATTTTGATGAAGAAAAGAGGAGTGAAGTCGCAAAAATTCTCATGAGCGATAAAAATGTATCGGATAAGAAAAAGGCTTCGGTGCTTCCCATTGAAATAATAATTTCACAAAAAGATAAAAAATCTCAGGAAAGGCTTTTAAGCGACGGTGACCTTGCAAGACTTGACAGAATGCTGAAAGAAAAAGCAGGAAAAAAATCATAAGATTATTATACAGATAGGAAGGAGAAAGATAAGATGGATGAGAAAACCACGCAGAAAAAAGCGAGCCGCAAGCAGATTATTCAAGGACTTTTGGAGCAGGGTAAAAAGCAGGGAATGCTCAGCTACAAGGAAGTAAATGATAAGCTTGAAGAATTGGAGCTTGATGCGGAACAAATTGAAAAGATGTTTGAGTATCTCGAAAAACACGGTGTTGAAATTGCCGGAAATATCGAGGACGAGGAAGAGATAAATCTTGACGAAGAAGATGAGGTTACCCGTGAAGAGCTTGAGGATATGTCTGTTCCGAGTAGTGTCAGCATAGATGATCCTGTTCGTATGTATTTAAAGGAAATCGGTAAGGTTGACCTTCTTACGGGAGAAGAAGAAGCAGAGCTTGCAAAAAAGATGTCGGAAGGTGACAGGGCGGCAAAGAAAAAGCTTGCAGAAGCAAATTTAAGACTTGTTGTCAGCATTGCAAAAAGATATGTGGGAAGAGGTATGCTTTTCCTTGATTTGATTCAGGAGGGAAATCTCGGACTTATAAAAGCGGTTGATAAGTTTGACTATACAAAAGGTTATAAGTTCAGTACCTATGCCACATGGTGGATAAGACAGGCGATAACAAGGGCGATTGCAGACCAAGCAAGAACCATTCGTATTCCGGTTCATATGGTTGAAACCATCAATAAGTTGGTCAGGGCATCCCGTCAGCTTGTTCAGGAGCTTGGAAGAGACCCTCTTCCCGAAGAAATAGCAAAAGAAGTAAATATGCCTATCGACAAGGTAGGAGAAATAATGAAGATAGCTCAGGAGCCTGTTTCTTTTGAAACGCCTATAGGCGAGGAAGAGGACAGCCATTTGGGAGATTTTATTCCGGATGATGATGCACCGGCTCCGTCTGAAGCGGCAACCGCTATTTTGCTTAAGGAACAACTGATGGATGTACTTAAAACCCTTGCTCCCAGAGAAGAAAAGGTTTTAAGACTCAGATTCGGTTTGGATGACGGAAGGTCAAGAACTCTTGAAGAGGTTGGTAAGGAATTTGATGTTACCAGAGAGCGTATCCGCCAGATTGAAGCTAAAGCATTGCGTAAGCTCAGGCATCCAAGCAGAAGCAGAAAGCTTAAGGATTATTTGGAATAATATGTTGTAAATTTTTTTGAAAGGAATTGAGTTGATGTGGACACATTGCCCGAACGAAGTATAATTATAGCAGAAGTAATAGTTTTTATAATTGCGGTGATAAACTCCCTTGCGAGGAGTTCTACGGTTTCTGTGGGTGACCCATGGCTTTTGGAGGAATCGGAAAACGGAAACGGCAGAGCAAAAAGATTGCATAAAATTTTAAACGGGAATTCAGAGGGTGCAATAAACAGTTTTGAGATGATATCGGCACTTTTGTTTATAATGTTTTCATCTCTTTTTGTATACATAGCCCAACTGCCGATATGTGATTTTTTGAAAAATAAAACAACACTCGGAAACAATTCGGCGTTTTGGATAGCCTTTGCAAGCTCTGTGTTTCTCGCATGGTTTGTGTTTACATCCTTTTGTACGATTATTCCGGAGTATGTAGGGGCTAAATATTCAAAAAAATTGTCCCTGTTTTTCAGTTTGTATTCAAAAATTGTATTTGTTGCAATGAAGCCGTTTTTGTTCTTGTTTGACGGATTTTCAAAAGGTGTATCATTTATATTCGGAGTAAGAAAAGAGGATATAGCGGAAGAGATAACCGAAGAAGAAATAAGAATGATGGTGGATATCGGCTCGGAGAACGGGACTATTGACGACGACGAAAAACAAATGATTCATAACATTTTTGAAATGGATGACAAGCCTGTAAGCGAGATTATGACACATAGAACCGAGGCGTGTATTCTGTGGCTTGAAGATGATATTGACGAATGGAAAAAAATAATAGACGAAACAAATCATACACGATATCCGGTTTGCGGCGAAACTGTAGATGATGTGAAAGGGATTGTGAACAGCAGGGATTTTTACCGTATGCTCCTTAATGATTCGAAGGATGTAAATTCTATAATGCGTGATGTTTATTTTATTCCCGATTCCATTAAGGCAGATGAGCTTCTGTCACAGATGCAGAGAGAAAACGAGCATATGGGAATTGTAATAGATGAATACGGCGGATTTCAAGGAATTGTCACCCAAGAAGATTTAATAGAAGAAATAGTGGGAGAGCTTTACAGCGAATATGACGAGATAGAAACAATCGAGGAATCAAGCATAGAAAAGGTTGATGACAACAAATGGAAAATTGACGGTTCTGCCGAAATAGAGGATGTGGAGGAAGAACTTGATATTAAGATAAAAGACGGCGATTTTAATACCTTTGCAGGTCTTGTGTTAAGCGAGCTTAAAACCATCCCCGAGGACGGAGAAAAGTTTGAAATCGAAATTGACAATATGAAAATAAAAGTCATTTCCGTTGTTGAGCATAGAATTGAAAAAGCAATTGTAAGCGTAATTCCAAAACAGGATGAAGTGTAAGTTTTAATAGAATAAGGTTGGAGAAAAGTGAATTTTCTCCAGCCTTATTTTTGTTGACAAAAAGTATATTCCGGGTTATAATGTCGAAAATAGTCGAATATAAAATGACGAACAAAGTCGATTAGGAAAAATATGTAAATTTAACAAAAAAATTACAAAAATAGTATTGACAAAATATGGAAATTATGGTTATAATATACTTGAAAAAAATAAAAAATCAAAGGAGAAATCAAAATGATGAACAATAAGCTTGAAAAGTGTAAAATTTTAATTGCGGATGATGACAGAGATTTTGTTAATTCGCTAAGGATTGTGATAGGGAGGTATCCGGAACTTGAATTCATCGGAAGTAGCGGAGACGGACTTGAAACCTTGGAATTGATTGAGATTGGCAGACCTGATGTAGTTATCTTGGATGTTATCATGCCAAACCTTGACGGTATAGGTGTCCTTGAAAGAGTGGAACCCAATCTTAAATCTAATCCCCCTGCATTTTTCGTTGTAAGTGCCATTGCAAATGAAAAGATAGCTGCAAACGCTATATCTTTAGGTGCGGAATATTTTATGCGTAAGCCTCTTGACCCTGAAATATTGATAAGCAGAATAATTGAGTTTACAAAAGAAAAAGGTGACGAGGAGAGTCTGAAAGCAGACGATTTGAGAATAGTTCGACGGGATATTCCGAAACCTGATATAGAAATGATGGTAACGGAAATTATTCATGAGATCGGGATACCTGCTCATATCAAGGGGTATCAATATTTAAGACACGCCATAATTATGGTTGTTGATAACCTCGATATTATAAATTCCATAACAAAAGAATTGTATCCAACTGTTGCAAAGGACTTTAATACAACTCCCAGTCGAGTAGAGCGTGCAATCCGTCATGCAATTGAGGTTGCGTGGGACAGAGGGGATACCGATGTGCTTAATTCCTTCTTTGGCTATACAATAGCAAATTCAAAGGGTAAACCTACAAATTCTGAATTTATAGCTATGATAGCCGATAAATTAAGACTTCAGATGAAAAGTGCATAAATAATTTAAAAAAATAATCATTTTCCTTCCAACTGACACTTCTTGATATTGACAATATATTTGTCGATGTCAAGAAGTGTTTTTATGGGCGAAAATTTAAAAATTTATAAAACAGCTTTGCATTTTTTGGAGTAATTGCAACAAAAATAAATAAAACTGTTGAAAAATATTTGAGTATGTGATATAATACTTTATAATCTGCGTGTAGTATGCGACTATGTATTTTATAGAGGAAAAATTATGATGAGTAAAGATAAAGATAATATAAATTGTCCTGTTCATAAAACCTCCATCGGCGGTCAAGCTGTTATGGAAGGCGTTATGATGAGAGGACCTAAGTCAATAGTTACGGCTGTTCGCAAATCTGACGGAGAGATTGTTACCGAGGAACAACAGCTTGGAAAAGTTCGCACAGGAAAAATCGTGAAGCTTCCCATTATCAGAGGATGTGTCAATTTCGTTGATTCTATGGTAATAGGTGTAAAATCTCTTATGTACTCGGCACAGTTTTATGATGTTGACGAGGACGGCGAGCCTGTCGAACAGGAACCCTCAAAGTTTGAACAGTGGCTGGAGAAGAAATTTTCTTCTGAGAAAGCGCTTAATATTGTTATATATTTTTCGGTGTTTTTATCGTTGGTACTCAGCGTGGGATTGTTCATTTTGCTTCCGGGGTTGATTGTTGATTTTCTGCGTGATTATATTTCATCTCAAGTGGGACTTACATTTATAGAAGGTATTGTCCGCATTTTGATTTTTGTTCTGTACTTGGCGCTTGTTGCCAAAACAAAGGATATAAAGCGTGTTTTTATGTATCACGGAGCGGAGCATAAGTCGATTTTCTGTTATGAAAAGGGACTTGAGCTTAATGTTGAAAATGTAAGAAAGCAATCAAGATTTCATCCGAGATGCGGAACCAGCTTTTTGCTTATCGTTATGGTAATCAGTATTTTGGTGTATTCTGTAATACCATGTGATAAAGAAACTATTTCAGCCATTCCGGTTATAGGAAATTTGCCGTTTGTAATAGTCAGACTTATATTCAGATTATTGCTTTTGCCCGTTGTGGCAGGTGTTTCCTATGAAATAATAAAGTTTGCCGGCAGGCACGATAATTTGCTTACTCGTATTATAAGCTATCCGGGACTGTTGTTTCAGAGAATTACGACAAATGAGCCTGACGATTCTCAGATTGAGGTTGCGATTGTTGCTCTGAAGGCTGTAATTCCCGAAAACAAGGAAGAGGATAAGTGGTAATATGAATATATCCGACCTCAGATATGAAGTTTTGACGGATATCTCGGACGAAGAAAAAAGAAGAGATGCAGAGCTTTGGGTTATGGCTGCATTGGATATTTCAAAAACCCAATTCATTCTCGGAAGCCGTCCTGTTTCGCCTTGTGAATACAACAAAATCAAAGAGGGATTAGCTCGCTTAAAGAAGGGAGAACCACTTAATTATCTCACAGGAAAGTGCGAGTTTATGTCGTTGCCTTTTTATGTAGATAAAAACGTTCTTATCCCCAGAAGCGATACAGAGATTCTTGTTGAGGCGTTAATCGATATTCTTCCTAATGATAAAAAAATAACCATTCTTGATTTGTGTTCCGGAAGCGGTTGTATAGGAATAAGCCTTGCTTATTACCTTAAAAATGCAGAAGTTACCATGATTGACATATCGGAAAATGCTGTTGAGATTGAGAAAAAGAATGCATTAATAAACGGCGTTTATGACCGATGCGAATTTGGTGTTATGGATATTATGGAGGAATTTCCGGAAAGGGAATATGATTGTGTTGTTTCAAATCCTCCGTATATTAAAACTGATGTTATAGAAACCCTTGATAAAAAAGTTAAAGAATTTGAACCGAGGATTGCCCTTGACGGCGGATATGACGGACTTGATTTTTACAGGAGAATATCAGAGAAAGCAAAGATTTCGCATAACGGCATAATATGCTTTGAAACGGGCTTTGACCAAAGCGAAAGCGTAACCGATATTCTTTTTGAGAACGGATATAAGGATTGTAAAATCATATATGATATAGAAAAAAGAGGCAGAGTATGTATTGTTCGTAATTCATAAAATATTTTTAAGAATAAGAGTCATAACAAGTCCCGGAGCACCAAGTGTTCCGCTTATGATTGCCGTTAACGGATTTATTGAAAAAGAGATATTTGCAAAGGGCGACACGAGATTTATAAGCACCATTGCAAGGCAACCGATGCCGCAATGTATAATAAAGCACAGGAGCCATTTGATTTGCTTTAAAAATACCCTGCACAGAATATACAGTAAAAAAAGTCCCGCAAGGGAAATGATAATTCCGAGAATATTGTCAATTTGAAAGTTCATTATAATTCTCCTTATCTTTATGGTATGGTAAATTATATTAACCGAAAAAGGATTATATTATTAAAATGAAAAAATTTAACAGTTAATTAACATATTTCGGAAAAATATTTGATATAATGTGTGGTATTGTTTAAAGGTTTATAATTTAAGTTTATATATAATGTAATGTGTACAGGAGGCAGAAAAATGAGTGCATTTTTTCACAAAAACGGTGAAGATGATCAGCAACCCGAGGATTTTATTTTATATAACGAAGAAGGGGAAAGTGATGACGAAGATGTTGAAATTTCCGAGGATTTGCAGGAAACGACATCTCTTAACAAAGAAGAAATAGAAGACGCTTTGCAAAGGTCGGAGTATTCCGATGATTCGGAATATGTGAGCGAATATCGAACGGGTTACAGATCAGGCAGATCGGTCGGAAATCGCTTTATTGATTTTATTTTAACACATAAGGTTTTGTCGATTGTAGTTGCATCGGTTTTGACTGTTGCGTTAATTACCGGTATTTCCATAGGGGTGGTCAACCTTGCAAATCCATTGAGAGATTACAGTCAGGTTGCGGTTTCAAGAGAGAGCATAATGTCAACCATAGAAGTTGAGGGAAATGTTTCGGAGGGTAACAGATACAATATTACTTCTTTGGTTGCAGGTAAAATTATACTTTCCGACTATGAAGTTGGTGACACGGTTAAAGCCGGCGATGTGCTTTATAAGATAGACGATACGGATGCGAAACTTGTTGTGGAAAGAGCACAGAATGAGTTGGATAAAGCAAGTGATACATCAAGTGCACTCTCTGCCGCAAGCGGATTGAGAATTACTGCGACAGATTCAGGTGTGCTTAAATCCTTGAATATAGCTCAGGGAAGCACGGTAAATGCAGGCTCGCAAATCGGCACTATTCAAAAGACCGACGGTACGGTTGCTCCTGTTATATCTTATGTTTCCGGTACGGTAAATGTTGTAAGCGTAAGTGTGGGAAGACAGCTTGCAGTGGGGCAGATTATTGCCACGGTTAAAGCTTCCATCGGTACGGGTTCGAATTCCAAATACGATAAAAAATCAGGGGAAATTGATGTTCAAGCGGCAAGGCGTCAGCTTGACAATTACATTATTACGGCTCCGGTTGATGGCGTAATAACCGAGAAAAACAAGAGGGTAGGGGATAATGTAGGAATTACCGATTCAAGCAACCCTATGCTTGTAATGGTTGATACATCTACTCTTAATCTCACTTTTAAGGTTGATGAGTATCGTGTTCGTGAATTTGAAAAAGGGCTTAAGGCAAAGGTTACTTGTGATTCGTTGCCCGATGAGATTTTCACCGGTGAGGTTGTTTCTATTTCAAATAATGCAGTTGCGTTTGAGAATGATAAACCGATGTATGAAATTTGCATTTCCATTTCGGAGCCGGGAAAATTAAAGGCAGGTATGAAGGTTAAGGCAAAAGTAATACTTGCTTCTGCGAATAATGCAATTGTTGTTCCTCAAAAGGCGTTGCTTAAGACGGACGGACAAAACGCACTTGTTATTGTAACGCCTAACGGTGAGAACACTGCCGCTTCAACAGAGTCTGTAGAAAACAAGCTTTCTTATCCCGAAATCAAGGTTCCGGGGGACTGCTACTTGATATCAGTAAAATATGGAATATCGGACGGAACAAATGCGCAGATACTTTCCGGAGTTAAAGTGGGAGATATAGTTGTTTTCAAGCCGGAAGAGGATAATAATTTTGTTGTCAGCTCAACCAAAAACAATGATATAAAGAACAATTCATCCGATAAGAATTCTAACAATAACAAGTCAGACCGTGATATCGAAAAAGAGGTAAATGATAAAGCCAATCAAATCGTAAACAGCACATCTCAAAACAACCTGTAAAACAAAATATTTAAAAGGAGCTGTAGCAAAATGATTTTTTAAATCTTTTGCTACAGCTCTTTTTGGGGCTGAGGGGGAGCCGTGGCGACACTCGAAATCAAAGATTTCGGTCGCTGTGACATGGGTGCTGTTCGCCAAATCATAGATTTGGACAGCACTCCAAAATAGCAC
>JAZLFN010000057.1:0-2142 GCA_045615805.1 Clostridia bacterium
AACAATTTTCTTTCAAACTTAACTTTGTGACTTGTAAAAGGAAAGGAATGGTAACAAGTATGAAAAAGTTTAAAGTTATTTTAATAGGAGCAGGCTTAAGAGGACAGGAATACACAGATGTAATGGCTACAATGCCGGAGCAGTATGATGTTATTGCCGTTGCGGAGCCTGAGGAGTCAAGGAGAAATTACATAAAGGAAAAGCACAACATTCCCGATGATATGTGCTTTACGGATTATCACCCCCTTTTAAAGCTTGGTAAAATTGCAGACGTCGCATTGATTACCACAATGGACAGGGACCACTGTGAGCCGGCATGTATGGCGATTGATTTGGGGTATGATATTCTCCTTGAAAAGCCTATGACGGACAATGCAAAGGAATGTAAAATGATAGCGGACAAGGCAGAGGAAAAGGGTGTAAAAGCGGTAATCTGTACGGTTTTAAGATATACACCCATGTATATGACGGTTAAGGATATAATATTGTCGGGCAGAATAGGCGAAATAATGTCACTAAATCATGAAGAGTGTGTGGGAAATGTTCACCAGAGCCACAGCTTTGTAAGAGGCAACTGGGGTAATTCCGAAAGAAGCTCTTGTATGCTTCTGCAAAAATCCTGCCATGACACGGATTTAATTCAATGGCTTATAGATAAGCAGCCTGTTAAAATTCAGTCCTTTGGTTCACTTTCGTATTTTACCGAAAAGAATGCCCCCAAGGGTGCTCCCGATTATTGTATTGAAGGCTGTCCCGAGGCTGATAACTGTCCATATAATTCGGTTAAGCTTTATCTTGATGATAAAGAAAATATGTGGTTCAGAACGGCGGCAACAAAGAAAGTAGAACCAACGGATGAGGACGTGGAAAAGGCACTTCGCAATACTCAATACGGAAAATGCGTTTACAAATGCGACAATGATGTTGTTGACCATCAGACCGTTAATATGTTGTTTGAGGACGGCGTAACGGCTACCTTTACCATGAACGCCTTTAACAGAGGCGGAAGATTTATGCACATATTCGGCACAAAGGGCGAAATGCACATTGATTTGTCGGAAAATTCAATAATCGAGATTTTTGATTTTAAGACAAGAGAAACAGAAACAATAGACATAAACGGAAAAGAAGGAATTGTAAACGGTCACGGTGGCGGTGACGAGGGTATAGTTAAAGCCTTTTATGCTTATCTTTGCGATGAATATAACGGAACTTCAATTCCCGGAATAAGACAGGCTTGTGACAATCATCTGATTGTGTTTGCCGCAGAAGAGTCACGTGCAAATAACACGGTTGTTGATTTTAAAGACTTTGTTAAGTCGATTTAAGGGGAAATTATTATGAATAATCAAGTTAATATCAGCGAAATATTGGCTCATTTTAATATTAAATCGAACTCAAGCGCGTACGGCAACGGGCATATTAACGACACATACCTTACGGCAACGCCTAAAATAATCATTCAGAGAATAAACACAAATGTATTCAAAAAGCCGGATGAGCTTATGTCCAATATTGAAAGAGTGACAAATCACATAAGAGAAAAGATAAAGTCGGCAGGGGGAGATTATGAAAGAGGAACTCTCACAATTATTAAAACCGCCGACGGAAATAACTGTGTAAAGCACCAAAGCGGAAATGTATTCAGGGCGTATAAGTACATTGACGGCACAAAGACAATAGAGGATGACAAAACCCTTGAGGATATTTACAATGCAGGGGTTGGCTTTGGAGAATTTCAAAGAATGCTTGAGGATTTTAATGCCGATGAGCTTTACGAAACAATTCCCGATTTTCACAATACGCCCAAAAGAGTTGAAGCCCTTAAGGAAGCCATAGAAAAAGACATTGTCGGCAGAAGAAAGAGCGTAGAAGATGAGATAGAGTTTGCGCTGTCACGGGCATACTTTTCGGGAGCTGTTGTAAATGGTATGGAGGGCGGAGAAATTCCCGTTAGAGTGACCCATAACGATACCAAGATAAACAACATACTCTTTGACGAAAAGACAGGTGAGCCCGTTGCGGTAATAGATCTTGATACGGTTATGCCCGGAAGTCTGCTTTACGACTTCGGCGATGCTTTGAGAATGGGCGCATCGACTGCGGCAGAGGATGAAAGGGATTTAAGTAAGGTCTTTTTTG
>JAZLFN010000058.1:0-105414 GCA_045615805.1 Clostridia bacterium
TCTGAGCAACACATTTTTCCTCGGCAAAATCTCGTCAACCCAACCTGTTTTATAGCTGTCCTCAACAGCTATCCTGACACGGTCACCCACAAGAGGTTTGATTTTGTCATGCCTGAAATTTCCTCTTGCTCTGCATTCAAAATATCCCTCGGCGGTATCTACATAATAGAAACCGCCGATTCCTTTTACTATTGTTCCGATATAAGTCATCAATTACCCCTTAGTTGCTGAGTCCCGGCGATGCACCGCCGCCTGTAGAACCACCGCTTGTTGAGCTGCCGCCTGTTGAACCGCCGCCTGTTGAACCGCCGCCACCTGATGTGTCGCCGCCGGTTGTTCCTCCGCCTGTAGTGCTTCCTCCACCTGTGGAGCTTCCTCCGCCTGTGGTGCCGCCGCCTGTAGTACCGCCTGTGGTACTGCTTCCCGAAGAGCCTTGCTCATCCTTAGGCTTCTCGGTTTCTTTTTTGGTTTCTTCGCTCTTAACTCCCGTGCCCTTTCCTACATAAATTGTAATAAGTGCTCCGTCGGCAACATGACTGCCTGCGGCAGGCTCTTGCTTTAATATAATGTCTTTTTCAATATCCATGCTGTCCTGCTCTACAACATTTACCTTAAATCCGCTCTCTTCTATCTTCTTCTTTGCTTCATCAAGCTTCCTGCCCGTGTAGTCAAGAACCGTCTTATTCTTATTACCCTTACTTACCTTTACCCTTATTATCATATCCGATTTTTGGGTAATCTTTTCAGAGGCAGCAGGGCTTTGCTCTATAATCGTTCCTGCTTCTTTATCGCTTTCCACTTCTTCGCCTACTATGCTGAAGCCTTTATCTTTATACATTCTCTGAGCATCCGAAAGCTTCATGTCAATAAGATTGGGAACCTCGATTTTATCTCCGCCCGAGAAGATACTCGTCAGGCTTCCGCCGGAAATCATGGTAAACGCAAAGGCAAGTCCGGCTATAACCAGAACTGCGGCAACAATCGCTATGGCAGTAACCTTGCGTTCCTTCTTTTTCTGCTCTCTCATAGCTCTCTTTCGATCTATATCTCTCAGCTTCCTCTCCTCCATTTCCTTATCTACTTTATCGGCATATTCCCGATATTCCTTGCTTTCTCCGTCGTTTTTCCCATGTTTTTTCTTATAATTGTTAATATCATCTTTATTTATCGCATCTCTCTTGCGTGTCATCTCTATGTCCTCAAAGCTGTCTCCCCCAACAGAAGCATTGGGGTCATCTATTACCGCTCTTAAATCATTTAATAAATCTTCTGCCGTTTCGTATCTTAAATCCTGCTCCTTGTTCATAGCCCTCATAACGATACGCTCAACAGATTCCGGAATGTCGCTGTTTAAAATTCTGGGCAGAATCGGCTTTTCCTGAATATGCTTAATTGCAATGGCAACAGCCGTACTGTCGTTAAAGGGAAGTCTGCCCGTTAACATCTCATAGAGAACCACGCCCAAAGAATATATATCCGTCCTCTGATTTGTAAATCCGCCTCTTGCCTGCTCCGGCGACAGATAATGCACGGTACCTATGGTGGAATTTGTATCGGTAATGGTTCCTTGGGTTGCCGCTCTCGCTATGCCAAAGTCCGTAACCTTTAAAAGATTATCGGCTGTTATTATTATATTCTGAGGCTTGATATCCCTGTGAATAACAGACTGCTTATGTGCCGCATCAAGTCCGTCACATATCTGCGCCGCAAACTCCGCCGCCGTTTTCCACGGAATACTTTTATGCTCGGCTATGTACTCTTTTAAAGTAATGCCTTCCACATATTCCATAACAATATAATAAAGTCCGTTCTCAAAGCCTGCATCGTATACGGAAACCACGTGGGGATTTGTTATCCTTGCCGCCGCCTGAGCCTCGGTATTAAATCTGGAAACAAATTCCTTATCGTCACGCAGTTCCTCCTTCAAAACTTTGATTGCAACATATCGGTTTAAGAAGTGATCCTGTCCCTTATAGACATTTGCCATTCCTCCTTTGCCGATTTCTTCAAGTATTTCATAACGCCCTACCAGCATTTTTCCTATTAAATCCATATTCTATCCTCCTATACAAAACGCATACAAATAACCGTGATATTATCTATTCCGCCCTTTTCCTTGGCGGCATCCACAAGCTTGCGAACCACCTTTTCAGGCTCTTTTTCATCTTTGACTACTTTGTATATATCCTCGTCGGTCACTAATGAACAAAGTCCGTCACTACACATAATAACCGTATCTCCCACAGAATAATTATACTCAAATATATCTGTTTTCACCTTGGCGTCTGTTCCTACCGCCCTTGTTATAATATTTTTCTGGGGATGAACTCTCGCCTCTTCCTTGGTTATGGAGCCACTCCTTAAAAGCTCCGCTACCATAGAATGGTCTGTAGTTATCTGCATAATTTCTTTTCCTCTTATTGCATACGCTCTGCTGTCACCTACATTTGCAATATAGCAAATATCATCCGAGGCAAACAAAACAACGGCTGTTGTGCCCATTCCTCTGTGAATAATATTTTCCGTGGACATTTTGTAGATATTGGCGTTTGCCTTGCTTATCGCCGCATCCAATTTTTTGGGAATTTCCGTATCGCCGTTCTCCATAAGCTCCTGCATATCTTCCGCAATGAACTTTACGGTATTCTGGCTTGCGACTTCTCCTGCGTTATGACCTCCCATGCCGTCTGCAAGAATACAAAAACCCTTGTTTTTACCCTCGTCAAAGCCGTAAATACAAAACGAGTCCTCGTTAAGCTCTCTTACGCATCCGACATCGCTCAACCCGAATGTTTCTATCAAACGAACCACCTCCGTGCTAATTGATTTCTGTATATTTTGCTCTGAGCTGACCGCAGGCAGCACTAATGTCTGCGCCCATCTCACGCCTTACGGTAGTAGAAATACCGCCTTTTTCCAATATTCTTCTGAACCTCTCCACCGACTCCTTCTTTGAAGCCGAAAACCCTGTTTCCGAAACCTCATTTACGGGAATTAAATTAACATGGCACAACATTCCCGAAAGCCTGTGCAAAAGCTCCTCCGCATCCATTTCACTGTCGTTTACACCCTTTATTAAGGTGTACTCAAATGTTATCCTTCGATTTGTCTTTTGTATATATTCCCTGCAAGCCTTTAAAAGTTTTGCGATATTATATTTTTTGTTTATGGGCATAATCTCGGAGCGTCTTTCGTCATTTCCGCTGTGAAGTGAAATTGATAATGTAATCTGAAGCTTCATATCCCCAAGCTCCGATATTCTGTCTGCAAGGCCGCAGGTTGAAACCGTGATATGTCTGTAGCCGATATTAAGTCCCATGGGATTATTTACATTTTCCATAAACTTAATAACATTTTGGAAATTGTCAAGAGGCTCACCCATACCCATTAAAACTATATTTGATATTCTTTCTCCCAAATCCTTTGAGGCGGCAATAACCTGTCCCAAAATTTCTCCGGAGGAAAGATTTCTGACTTTTCCGTTTCTCGTAGAAGCACAAAACTTACAACCCATGGCACAGCCAACCTGTGAAGAAACGCATACGGTATAGCCGTGATGGTATTTCATAAGCACCGATTCCACATAATTTCCGTCGTAAAGCTCAAAAAGATAACGCCTTGTACCGTCAATTTCTGATACGAACTTCTGCTTTATTTTAAGTCCGCTTACGAAATATTCTTTTTCAAGCTTTTCTTTCAGAGCTTTGGGGACATTTGACATTTCGTCGTAGCTGTCCGCTCCTTCGTTTAACCATTTAAATATCTGCGTTCCGCGGAATTTCTTTTCTCCCAAGCCTTGCACAATTTCCTCAAGCTCGCTTACGGTGTAATCTCTGAGATTTTTCATATACCTTCTCCGATTTTTCTCAAGCGGCAGACATAAAATCCGCTGCCGTCGGTTTCATGAGGAAAATAAAGCCACTCTTCTTCTTTCTCAAACTCCGGATGCCTTTTTATAAATTCATTTGTCTGCATCTCATTTTCCCCGGAAATGATTGTACAGGTTGAATATACGATTATTCCGCCGACTTTAACATATTTTGCGGCATTTTCAAGTATATCCTTCTGAATTTTTACAAGAGAGTCTATATCCTCACTTTTTCGATTGTATTTAATATCCGGCTTTTTATGTATAACTCCTATGCCTGAACACGGAACATCTGCCAGAACTCTGTCTGCAATGCCTTTAAATTCTTCGCAAAATATCCGCGAATCATTGCATTTTGCTTCGATTATGTTAATTCCCAAGCGTTTCGCCGTGTTTTCAATAAGCTTTATTTTATGCTCATATACATCAAAGGCAATCACTCGCCCTGTATTTTTCATCAGCTCGGCAATGTATGCGGTTTTTCCTCCGGGTGCGGCACACAAATCCATTACCGTTTCGCCTTCCTGTGGGTTAAGGGCAAGCACCGCTCTTTGGGAATTTATATTCTGAAGGGAATATCCTCCCTCTTTATATAATGAAGATTTATTTATATTTATCGCACCCTCGACCTTAAGGCAATCCTTTTCCCCTGTGTCAACTGTGCGGACTCCTTCTTTTAAAAGGATATCTGTCGCCGCAGCTTTATCATATTTTAATGAATTAACTCTTACATAAGTTCCGTGAGGCTTTAAGCTGTCATCAAGTATCTTTTCGCATAAATCTGCCCCGAACTGATTCATAAGCCTTTCCGTAAGCCACAAGGGGCAGGAATATTTAACCGACATAACCTCAATGTCATTTCCTTTGGGAATTGGCAGGTTATCTTTATTCCTTGCAGCCTCACGGAGAATTCCGTTTACAAACCCCTTTGCCCGATAAGCCTTTTTCTCCGCAAGCTTTACGGATTCGTCGCATACTGCAAAGTCGGGAATTCTGTCAGCTTTAACTATCTGATATATCCCTGTTCTCAATATCTGCAAAACATAGGGGTTGAGCTTTTTTGTTTTAATTTTGGAAAAGCTGTTTATAAGAAAATCCAAATACAGCTTATTTCTCAAAACACCGTATACAAGATCGTTTGCAAGGGCTCTGTCCGCACCTTCAAGCTTATTATTCATTTCGGCGGCGGACTTTTCCGAGAACCTTCCTTCCTTTTCAATATCACAAAGAGCGTATACCGAAAGAGCACGCGGATTTAAGTTCAAGCTAATCTCTCCTTCTTCCTCCGAATAAGAGTATAAGCCTCAGCAGACTCAAAAGGGAGCTTAAAGCAGCCGCAACATAGGTAAGCGCCGCCGCCTTTAAAACCTTCTTTGCACCCTTTAGCTCCTCGGTATCAAGCAAGCCGTATTCATCAATTGTGGAAATTGCACGGGAGCTTGCGTTAAACTCTACGGGAAGAGTGATAAGTTGGAATAAAACCGTTGCCGAAAACAGTATAATTCCCACTTCAATAAGAATCTGTGAAAAGAAAATTCCGGCTAATATAATAGGCATAGACAACATACTGCATACATTTACCGCAGGAACAATTGTGTTTCGTATCCTTATTGCACCGTAACCCGTTGCGTGTTGAATTGCATGACCGCACTCGTGGGCGGCAACACCTATTGCCGCAACGGAGCGGTTGTTATAGGTAGACTCCGAAAGGCTTACAATATTTGTTTTAGGATTATAATTATCCGAAAGAGATCCGGGTATCATCATAACCTGAACATTTGTAAGTCCGTTACTGTTGAGAATTCTTCTTGCCGCTTCCGCCCCCGTAAGACCGGACATACTCATAACCTTAGAATATTTTCCGAATGTGGATTTTACATTCATCTGCGCCCACAATGTGATAATTATTGCGGGAATAATCAAAAGTATTGTTTTATCAAAATACATTGGATAAAAATGATACATCGTGTCACACCGTCCTATTTAAGTATTATGCTTTCGTCCATTGAATGTCCGTTAAGATAGCTTTCCGCCGTCATTGGCTTTGAGCCTTTAAACTGAAGCTCTTTTATTTTAATATAATTCATATCTCCGCACAAAACCTCGATTGATTTATTACCTATGCGTAGGCTTCCGGCTTCGCCTGTTCCCGAGCCTGACTTTTCGGCGGAAATAATCTTCATAACCTCGTCGCCGTAGCTTGTCTGACTCATGGGATAGGGATTTAAACCTCTGATAAGGTTAAGTATACTTTCAGCCGAACTGCTCCAGTCGATTTTTCCCGTTTCCTTTGTAATCATCTGTGCATAAGATGCCTCGGCATCATTCTGCTTCTCTCTCGGTGCAATACCCTTTTCAATCGCCTTTACCGTCTTAAGCAAAAGCTCCGCTCCCATAAGGGATAGTCTGTCATGAAGTATACCGTAGGTTTCGTTTTCGGGAATCGGGGTTTTTGATTTATATATCATATCTCCCGTATCAAGTCCCTTTTCCATATACATTGTCGTAACGCCCGTTTCCTTTTCGCCGTTAATCACGCATCTTTGAACAGGTGCCGCTCCTCTGTATTTGGGAAGGTCGGATGCGTGAACATTTACGCAACCGTATTTGGGATAGTTTAAAACATACTCCGGCAGAATTTTGCCGTATGCCACAACTATGATAATTTCAGGCTTAAGGCTTTCCAAAACATCTGAAATTCCGTTGTTTTTAAGGGTTTCGGGCTGAAAAACAGGAATGTTATTCTCATTTGCACAAACCTTGACCGGAGGGGGTGTAAGCTTATGCCCTCTGCCTCTCGGCTTATCCGGCTGGGTAATAACTCCGCAAATGTCATATCCGTCCTTTACCAGTATATCAAGACAGGGCACTGCAAAATCAGGCGTTCCCATAAACAAAATATTCATTTTCGCAGTCACCTTCTTTAAATACAGTTATACAATTTATATTATACCTTATATTTTACTATTTATCAAGCATTATTTTCAGATAAATATTGCGTTTTTTATAAATTCGTGCTAAAATGCTTACAGAAAATAACTTTATGAGGAGATTTTTATGCTTGCGGTAATTGATTACGGAGCGGGAAATTTGCGTTCGGTGCAAAAAGCCTGCGAACATGAGGGAGCAAATGTTGTTGTGACCTCCGACAAAAATAAGATTTTAAACGCCGACCGCGTTATACTGCCCGGAGTAGGCGCTTTCGGCGATTGTATGAAAGCGATTTGCGAAAAGGACTTGCTTGATTGCATATTAAAGGTTTGTGAAAACGGCACACCTTTTTTGGGAATATGCTTGGGGCTTCAGCTTTTGTTTGAGGAAAGCGAGGAAAGCCCGAATACAAAAGGCTTAAGCCTGTTAAAGGGCAATAACATCAAAATTCCCAAAAAAGACGGACTGAAAATTCCCCATATAGGCTGGAATTCTTTAAGCTTCAAAAAACACTGCAAGCTGTTTGACGGAATTAAAGAAAGCTCTTTTGTGTACTTTGTTCATTCATATCATATGAACCCTGCCGACAAATCAATTATTACGGCAACCTGCGATTATCCCGACGAAATCCCCGTTGCCTTATGCAGGGACAATATAAATGCCGTCCAGTTCCACCCCGAAAAGAGCGGCGAAACCGGACTTAAAATCTTAAACAACTTTATTTCAAAGGGGGGCGATATGTAATGCACGCAAAAAGAATTATCCCTTGCCTTGATGTAAAGGACGGCAGAGTCGTAAAAGGTGTAAACTTCGTTAATCTTCGTGATGCCGGCGACCCTGTCGAGGTTGCCAAAATATATAACAAAAACGGTGCGGACGAGCTTGTCTTTCTTGATATCACCGCAACCCACGAAAACAGAGGGACCGTAGTCAATATGGTACGCCGTGTTGCCGAAACCGTATTTATTCCGTTCACTGTGGGCGGCGGTATAAACACCGTCGAAGATTTCCGCACATTGCTTTGTGAGGGAGCAGACAAAATTTCCATAAATTCCGCCGCTATCAGAAATCCAAGACTTATATCCGATGCCGCAGAAAAGTTCGGCAGTCAATGTGTGGTTGTGGCAATTGACGCAAAACGCAGAGCCGACAATACAGGCTGGAACGTTTTTGTAAACGGAGGCAGAATAGACACCGGAATAGATGCACTTGAGTGGGCAAAGCAGGCAAACGAATCGGGAGCCGGCGAAATACTTTTAACCTCTATGGATTGCGACGGCACAAAGGCAGGCTATGATATTGAGCTTACACGCAACATATCCGATATTGTATCAATTCCCGTTATTGCATCGGGCGGTGCAGGCAATCTTGAACATTTTTCCGATGTTTTAACGGATGGTCATGCAGATGCCGCTCTTGCCGCATCACTTTTTCACTTCCGTGAGATAGAAATTTCGGACCTGAAATCTTATCTTAAGGCTCAAAAAATACCTGTCAGAACAGAGCAAATTTGACAAAACGCCCTTTTTATTATATAATTAGCCGAAGCTACTCGTTCACAGTACGCTTGTTTTATTCTATTTTGTGAACAGAAAGGCTATGATTATTATAATTAAGAAGACAATTGCTCTTTTACTTGCAACGATGCTTATTCTTACGGGAATCTGCGTTTCGGCAAGAGAGTTGTATTCGGATGTTCCCGAGGATGATTGGGCGGCACCTTATATTTACAACATATCCGACAGAGGAATAGTCAGCGGTTACGGTGACGGAACATTCGGCAGAAACAATTATGTTTTGCGTTGCGAATACGCAAAGATGCTTGCCAAAATTGCCGAAATGGAGCCGGACACAAGTCTTGTATCACCCTACTCCGATGTACCCAGAAATGAATGGTATTTCCCGTATGTAAATACGGTTTCGCCGTATATGACGGGATATCAAACCTCCGGCGGAGTTTTGTATTTTGACCCCGAGGCGGCGGCAACAAGAGAAGCTGTAACCGTTGCCATGGTTAAGGCACTGGGTATTGATGCTTCATATATAGATGACCCCGATGCCTATCTTTGGGAAAGATTTTCGGATTGGGAATCCATTGCCCCTCACAGCCGTCCCTATGTTGCGGCGGCAGTTGACAAGGGAATCATTACCGGCGATATGGAGGGAACCTTCCGTCCCCAAAGCCCCATTATTCGTGCCGAAGTCGTAATAATCCTTTACAAGGCGTTTCCCGACAAAAATGATGTTACACCAAATGTAAGTATGAACGAAAAAGCTGTCAATGAAAAACTGACAGCTTTCTTTTTGGATGTGGGACAGGGTGACTCATGCTTTATTGAGCTTCCCGAGGGTAAAACAATGCTTGTTGATGCGGGAACAAAAAAATCCGCATCATATATCACAGACTTTATAAAGGGTCTTGGCTACAACACAATAGATTATGTTGTGGCAACCCATCCTCACGCAGACCATATCGGCGGAATGGTTGATGTTTTTGAGGAATTTGATATAAAGAGCTTTTATATGCCCGATGAAGCCGCAACCTCCAAAACATACGAAGATATGATGACGGCGGCATATAACGAGGGCTGCGATATAATTACCGTGTCAAAAGGTGTAAAAATTATGGGTATTCCTTATATCTCGGCTGAATTTTTGGCACCCTGCGGATTTAATTATTCAAACTTAAACGACTGCTCCGCTGTTTTAAGACTTGACTTTTACGACTCCTCTTATCTTTTAAGCGGTGATGCAGAAGAGTACGCCGAACAGGAAATGTTATCATTCGGAGCAAACCTTGATGCCGATGTTTTAAAGGTAGGACACCACGGTTCAAGGACTTCGACAACGGATGCCTATCTTTTTGCCGTAAGTCCCAATGTAGCAATTATTTCCTGCGGACTTAACAACTCTTACGGACACCCTCACAGCGAAACCCTTAATAAGCTTGAAGCCTTCGGAGCCTCCGTCTACCGCACGGACCTTGTGGGAACGGTATGCGTTTCAAGCCACGGCGAAGATATAACAAGCGAAAATATAAGCTTTAATTAATTGAATAAAGTTATCCTAAAAAGCAATGGGGCTATAGCAAATGATTTTTGCTATAGCTCTTTTTGCGTTTGACAGACACCGCTTCAATATAGTGCAGATTGAATAAAATTCCTGATAATATCGGTCAAAAAGGGCATTTTCTCCCGAGGGCAAAGGGAAATCAGATTTTTAAGTTCTTCGTCCGCATCAGTCTTTTCTCTTCCGAAAAGAATATAATCGGCTGAAATCATAAGCTCCTTTGAAATTTTACACAAGGTTTCCACGCTCATTCCCTTAACTCCAAGCTCTATATCCGAGCAAAATTTTGTAGATACATTTATTTTTTCGGCAAGCTGTTCTCTTGTATACCCTAAAAGTTCTCTTTGATTGCGTATTCTCGTTCCTATACTTCTATTCATATAATCACCTCTTACACTATAGTTTATACATATATTTGAAATGAATAAATAAACTTTCAGGGTATATTTTGTATAACTTTTAGGGTTGACAAAATATAACTTTAGGGGTATACTTATGTATAAAAATAGGAACGGAGGTAGAATTATGGCACATTTTGCGGAAGTAATCAAATATGAAGGCGACAATTCCACATTTATATGGAAGCACCCCTGTGAGGATTTTAACAGTCTTACACAGCTTATTGTCCACGAATCACAGGAAGCAGTATTTATGATGAACGGTCAGCTTTTAGATGTGTTCGAAGCAGGAAGGCACACCCTTGAAACACAAAATATCCCGCTTATCAGAAAGTTTTTTAACAAGCCGTTTGGCAACGAAACACCCTTTCATTGTGAGGTTTATTTTATAAATAAAACAGAACAAATGGCTGTTAAATGGGGTACCGACAGCAAGATTGAATATGTGGAGCCTACCTATAATTTCCCCATTCAGATAGGTGCAAGCGGAGAAATGACGCTTCGTGTGAAGGACGGAAAAAAGCTACTTGTCAAGGTCGTGGGAACAGAGAACGGTTTAACACAAGCAGGGCTTACACAAAAATTTCGTGCTTTTTTAATGACGAAGTTCAAGACCTATCTTTCAACATATATGAGAACAAATAAAATAAACATTTTTCAAATAGACGAAAAGCTGACAGAGCTTTCACAGGATATGCAAAATCAGCTTGTTCCCGATTTTGATGAATACGGCGTGTCTTTGATACACTTCTTTGTTACAATCATTGTAAAGCCTGAGGACGACAGCACTTATAATCGTTTTAAGGATTTGCATTTCAGACAATATGCCGATATTGCGGAAGCAAGGCTCAAACAAAGTATTGATATTATAGGTTCCGAAACGGAAAAACAACAAACGATACTAAAAGCCGAAGGCTTGGCGGCAAAACGTAATATTGAGGGCTATACCTATCAGCAAGAGAGAGGTTATGATGTAGCACAATCGGCGGCAAGCAATGAAGGCAGCGGAAATATGACAAATTTAGGCGTCGGTCTCGGTATGATGGCAGGTGTCGGAAGTACCGTCGGCGGACTTGTGAATGAAAGTATAGGAAATGCAGTCAAACCTCAAAGCAATAGTCAAAAATGCCCTAAATGCGGAAATGAATTGCCTCAAAATGCAAAGTTTTGTTTAGAATGTGGGACAAAAATAGAAAATCTATCCGAAAATGAAATAATTTGTCCGCATTGCAATAAAAAGACTCCAAAAGGCAAATTCTGTATGGAATGTGGGAGAAAATTGCAATTAAACTGTCCGAATTGCGGTAGCGAAATCCCAAGCGGTGCGAAATTCTGCTTGGAATGCGGACAAAGAATAGGCGGTGAAGCAAATGAGTAAAAACGGTAAAGTAATACTTGCCGCTCTTGTTGCAATAGCGGCAATATCTATTTTGTTTGCGGTTGTACCGATAAACGGAACATTTATCACAGCTTATGTTTTTGCCATTGTTGCAATATGCGGTATAGCCGGAACAATATGTGTTTACGGAAAAGGAAACTCAAAGGCGGTAGCAGGGCTTTCGTATATCTATACAAGCATAGTTTATGCAGTGCTGAATATTATTTTTTCTGTTGTTGCATGCCTTATTCCGCTTTCAACCGTATGGACTTTGGTAGTACATATAATACTGCTTGCCATATTTATTATACGGATAATTGTCTCAAATATCGGCAGTGATTATGTAAACAATGTCGATAAAAAAGCGGAAGAAAAACATAAGGAATTCAAAAAAGAAAAAGAAAGTTATTGGAAATAATAAATAAAAAATATATAATAAAGGAGTAGTCAAAAAATGAAACAATTAACTTGTGAAATGTGCGGAGGAACAGACCTTATTAAGCAGGATGGCGTGTTTGTTTGTCAAAACTGCGGAATGAAGTATTCTGCCGAAGAAGCAAAGAAGATGATGATTGAGGGCACGGTAGATGTGCAGGGTACTGTAAAAGTTGATAATACCGCACAGATTCAAAATTATTTGGACCTTTCTTTAAATGCCTATAAAAGCGGAAATGGTGATTCTGCTTTTGATTATGCAAACAAAGCTTTAGAGATTAATCCACAGAATTCTAAGGCTTGGATTGCCAAAATGATGTCATTAAAGTATATCGGAACATTAGGCTCACTTAAACTAGTTGAAGTTATTGAGGCAGGTAAAAATGCTATAAAGTATGCTTCCGAAGAAGAGAAAGAGGACATAGCATATGAAGTATACTCATATGAATTGAAGCGTTCTCTTTCATTATTAAAACTGGCGATGACTAAGATGAGAGATACTGCAAATATTAACGCTACATTCAAAAGATTATGCTTGGTTAGTCCATTGACGGCTCCGAAGAACACTTTACAAATGGATAGTAAAATTGTTAATATCTACGATAATGTTGCGAATGAAGCACAGGCTATGGTGTTACTAGTTCCCGATGATTTCTTGGGACGTCATTTAGATTTAGCTAATTTAGTAGGCGAGTGTGCGCGACAATATCAGTATGAGACAGATGCATTAGTTGATAGATATAAAATATACGCGGCTAAACTTTCGGATTCTTCAAAGAGAATACGAGATGCAAATAAACAAAAAATGCAAGATAAATCTGAGAAAGCAAAAAAACTAGCGAAAGAGTATGAAGCTAAGGTAAAGGATGAAAAGAGAGCCGCATATTGGGAAGAGCATACTGAAAAGAAGGCTGCATTTGATGTAGAGATGACTGAATTGGAATCTGAACTTGAAAGTGTTAAGGCGCAGATTAAAGCTTTGGACAACGAAAAAGATGTTCTTCCTTCAAAGCAATCATTTGATGCACTCAATAAAAAAATAGATGATTTGCGTAAGCAACAGAAATCACTAGGTTTATTTAAGGGGAAAGAAAAGAAAGCTATCCAAGAAGAGATTGATAGATTATATCCTGAACGAGATAATGCTAGAAAAGTTTTAGATGCTGACAAAGAAGAAATATGCAAGAGAACGAGTCCTTTCAACACTAGGAAGAGAGAAATAGAAAGCAGAATTAATGAAATCCAGAAGGAGTTAAATGCCGACAGGTAGTTTGGACTTTTGGCTTTAAATAAAGGTGAACGACAATACGATAGATGGAGTTCACCTGCGTTCGCCCCGCTTTGTGGGTAAGTATTGATTAGTTGAATATATAAAAGATGGGCGGTTTTGCCCATCTTTTTTGTGGTGGAAATGACAAAAATTCGGGCGGAAATAGATTCCGCCCATACCGGTGTGATGGGCGTGGTTTGCGGAAATGGCACAACCCTTCCACCGCTAAAGCGGTCCCCCTCCCCTTTATAAAAAAGGGGAGGCTTAGTTAGGAACAAATTCGCCGTGGCGAATTTGAACAATAATTTTCCATTTTCCATTTTCCATTTTCCATTCGGCAAGGCTATGCCTTGCTTTTTACTTATCTATTCTTTTTATTATATCCTTATAAATCTCGTCGGCGTTTTCTTTTAAAATTTTTGCCGCCTTTTCCGCGTCGCTTCTGCTTCCTGCGTGGATTTTAAGCTCCATAAGCGGCACATTTGCATCAAGCATAAGAAGCTCTGCCATATACTGATGAGGTGCAACGGGAGTAATCTCGGTTGTTATCGAATTGGGGTTATACTGCTCCTCATACTTCATCTCGGATATGGCGCTGTCTATTCTTTTTCTTATGCTTTTCGGCACTCTTTCAAAGAAGAATGTGTTTGTTTCACTTCCCTTATCGCTTAATGCAAAGGCACGCTCGTCACGGTAAAACTTGCTTTCCACAAACTCCTCTTCTATAAGCTCGTTAAGCATCAGGGCAACATCAAAGTAGTTCATAACCTGCTTTTCCCATGCGAGTATATCGCAAAGTGTGGGCATGGTAACAGGCTCATTATACTTTGAAAGAGTATAAAGTATGGCAAACTTCATTTCGTCATGTTCAAGGAACATAAATATACCTCCTAAATCTCAACGGTTGTAAGGCTTCCTTCTCTTTTGAGATTTTCAAAATCAAACTGTCTTAACACATCATAGGCAATTATTGCGACCGAGTTTGAAAGATTCAAGGACCGTTTGTTCTCCCTCATGGGAATCCTTATACAATAATCGTAATTCTCGGCAAGCAAGGCTTCGGGCAAGCCCTTTGTTTCCTTTCCGAACACCAGAAATATGTCTTTATCCCCATACTTTGTATAATCCGCATCGCAGTATGTGTTTTTTCCTTTTGTGGTGCAGTAGAAAAACACTCCCTCGGGGTACTTCTCTTTTACCTCGGAAAAGGAATTGTATTCAAAAAGCTCCAGCTCATCCCAATAATCAAGACCGGCACGCTTAACCTGCTTTTCGCTGATGTCAAACCCAAGGGGATGGACAAGATGAAGAGGTGCTCCTATAACCGAGCAGGTTCTTGAAATATTCCCCGTGTTTGCCGGAATTTCCGGCTCTACCAAAACAATATGTAATCTCAATTCTATCTCTCCAAGCTATGATTTATGACCAGAATTTTCTGTCAAGAGAACGGTAGCGTATTGCCTCCGCTATATTCTCCTCCGAAATTTTTTCTCTGCCCTCTAAGTCGGCAATGGTTCTTGCCACCTTCAATATTCTGTTGTGGGCTCTTGCACTTAAGCCCAGCATCTCAAAGGCGTTCCTTAAAAGCTCCGATGCGGCGCCGTCTATACTGCAAACCTCGTCCATCATCGAAGCTTCAAGGCGACTGTTTGAGTATATTCCCGTACCCTTGTATCTCTCAAGCTGGATTTTTCTCGCTCTGTTTACTCTCTTTTTTATCTCCGAGGACGGCTCTGCTTTTTCCCGATTTTCCAAATCCTCATAATTCACCGCCGGAACCTCTATATGCAAATCAATTCTGTCAAGGAGCGGTCCGCTGATTTTCGACAAATATTTTGATATCTTCTGAGAAGAACAGCTGCAATCATGGTTTTTGTCACCGTAATATCCGCAGGGGCATGGGTTCATTGAAGCAACAAGCATAATATTACACGGGTATGAAAATGTACCGCCCACTCTTGTTATGGTAACACTTCCGTCCTCAAGAGGCTGACGCATAACCTCAAGAGCGTCCTTTCTGAACTCCGGAAGCTCATCAAGGAACAAAATTCCGTTATGGGCAAGGCTTATCTCCCCCGGCTTTGGTTGCCCTCCGCCGCCTGTAAGTCCCACCGCCGAAACCGTATGATGAGGACTTCTGAAAGGTCTGCCCGTAACCATAGGCATATCACTTTTAAGCTTCCCTGCGATACTGTGTATCTTTGTAACCTCAAGGGCTTCGTCAAAGGTCATATCGGGAAGTATTGACGCTATTCTCTGGGCAAGCATGGTTTTACCCGAACCCGGAGGTCCTATCATCAAAATATTATGACCTCCTGCCGCCGCAATTTCAAGGGCACGCTTTGCACTCTCCTGTCCCTTTACATCGGCAAAGTCAAGGGTTTTACGGCTTTCTTCGGAAAACAGCTTTTCCACATCTACCTTTTCGGGACAAATCATATTCACCCCACAAAGATGGGATACCAAATCCGAAATACTTTCAACGCCGTAAACCTCTACGCCTTCAACTATTGCCGCCTCTTTTGCATTGGCTTTGGGAACAAAAACCTTTTTTGCCCCGTTTTGATAAGCGGTAATCGTCATGGGAAGGGCACCTCTTACAGGACGCAGGCTTCCGTCTATTGAAAGCTCGCCGAAAAAGCAACACTTTTCCGAATCCTTTAACTGTATCTGTTCGCTCGCCGCCAGAATCCCCACCGCAATGGGCAAGTCAAGGCTTGCACCCTCTTTTTTAATATCAGCCGGAGCAAGATTTACAAGTATTCTCTTTCCGGGAATAAAAAGTCCCGAATTTTTAACGGCGGAGCGTATTCTCTCTTTTGATTCTCGCACGGCGGTATCGGGCATTCCCACAACCTCCCATGCAGGAACTCCGCTGCTTACTCCCGTTTCAACATCAATACAAAATCCGTCAAGTCCCGTAAGTCCCACGCTGTTAATTTTTGCAATCATTTATTTCACCTCTTCTTTTGTAAGGTTAAGCCCCTTTGTAAGGGCATAAAACTCATCATCAGTAAGCTCTCTTATCTCTCCCTCGGACAAATTCTCGTCAAGGAAAAGCTCATTCATAGCCACACGCTTTAATTCCGAAACATTTTTTCCGCACTTTTCAAACATACGCTTTACCTGATGGAACTTCCCCTCCCGTATTACAACTCTTGCAATACGGCTGTCAACCGCTTCAAGAATTGCAGGCTTTGTCCTGAAATCCCCAAGGTCCATTCCGTTTTTAAACATTTGTATATCTTCTTCTGTAATATCTCCGTCAACCTTTGCAACATATGTTTTGTCAATATGTCGGGATGGACTTAACACCATATGGGATAGATTTCCGTCATTGGAAAGCACCAAAAGTCCCGTCGTGTCAATATCAAGACGCCCTATGGGGAAAGGCTTATAATGCATATATCTTTCCGGTACCAAATCAATAACCGTCTTATAATGCTTGTCATATGTGGCACTTACATAACCCTTTGGCTTATTTAACATAAGATAAATATATTTTTTATATATAATTTTTTCGTCCTTAACAAAAACCGCAGATTCTTCCGAAACCTTTGTGTCGGGAGCAGCTTTACTGATGCCCTCGACTTTTACAAAGCCGTCTTTTATGAGTTTTTTTATTTCCGAGCGAGTGCCGAGTCCGCAATCGGCTAAATATTTATCAAGTCGCAAGGCACATTCTCCCCTCATATCAAGTATAACCACAGCATAAATATAAAAAGGAGGTTATCTCTATGAAAAACAAAACACTTCGCATACAAGCAATAATAATCGCTTGTATTATTATGCTGATAATTTGCACTGTGGTATTTTTTTATTTTGACAACGACATAAACAAAAACAATATCGCTTTTATAAATTCATACGGCTGGCAGGTAGAAGAAAATCCCACGGACATCGCCCATATAACCTTTCCCGAAGAATTTGACGAGGTTCTGTCTGCCTACAGTAATATGGTTTCGGATGCCGGTTTAAGTCCCGCCTCCTCCGCCGGAATGACGGTTACACGGTACTCCTACAAGGTTTTAAATCACAGGGACTCGGCAAGCGGTCTTATAAGGATAAATATTTTTGTCAAAAACAAAAACATAGTTTCCGCCGATATTTCATCTCTTTCGCCGGACGGATTTATTTTACCCATAAGCGATACCTCCGGTATGCTTAACTCCATAAAATGATTGTAACACAAAACAAAATAAATTTCCACATAAATTTTAATTTTTTGTTATAATTTTCGTCCTGCCGTTGATTTTTGATTTTTTATGTGGTACAATAAGAGCATAAATAATGTTTCGGTGATAAAGATGGCGAAAAACAGGCTTTTACGAATTGCAATATCGGTTTTGATTCCCATTGCAGCTTTCCTTGTTATTTATTGGGCATTGTTTGTCAAAGCACCAATCCCATGTGCTTTCTATTATACAACAGGACTTTACTGCCCTGCCTGCGGAGGAACAAGAGCAATAATTTCTCTTTTTCACGGAGATATGGCAAACGCCATTAAATCAAATGCCGTAATTACCCTTTCCGTCATACCTGCCACGGTTTTTATTATAAGAATCTGGCTGGGAGCGGTTTTTAACAAACACGAATATTTGAAATTCGGCAAAAAGACTGTAATTGCCCTTTCCGTGTTCACGGCTGCACTTATTCTTTTCGGAATAATACGGAATATTCCCACCGAACCCTTTTTAAGCTTAAATCCATAAAATAAAGGAGGAAAATATTATGAAATGTAAATTCTGCGGAAGCGACCTTCCCGAAGGCACAAAATTTTGTTCTGCCTGCGGTGCAAAAATCGAGGAACAAGATGCTCCTGTTGTCGGCGAGGTAGTAGATAATCAAAATTCCGCAACCCCCAACACCAAGCGTCCCATAAAGGGAGGTATGCTTACATGGTCAATTGTAAACACGGCTCTCGGCACATCGGGTTGCTGTTGCATTGCACCCTTTGTATCTCTTGTGCTTGGCGTTATTGCAATAGTTTTCACCGTTCTTGCCCGTGACGCCGTAACCGATGCGGATGAGGAGGGAAAGCTTAAGGTTGCAAAAATTCTGAATATTATTGCAACCTGTATAACTGCTCTTTCTTTACTTATCACATTGATTTTCATAATTCTTATGACAGTCGGCATAATCGGTTCCATAGGCGGTGGCGGTATCCCAAGTCCCGACGAATTTATGCAAATGTATCCATACCTTAAATAATAAAAAAATGCTGTGGCAAAATCATTTTGCCACAGCATTTTTTTGGGCTTTTATTACTTTTAGTCTTGAAAATTCCTCACGCTCTTTTTCGTCAAGGGCGTTTTGAATTGTTTTTGTTTCTTCCTCATATTTGGGTATCATAATGTTCTTTAATGCATTTGCCCTCTTTTGAACCTTTTTTATATTGTCAGCAAGGCGAAAAATCGAAATTTCAATTTGGGCAAGCTGTTTTGTCAGATATTTTACCTTTACAAAGGAGCTTACCGCCTCATCAAGAGAAAGAGTGGTGTTTTTCATTCCGTAGGATGGCTTAAGAGGCTCCTCCTCCAAAATCACGATTGGAATTTCGACCCCCATTACGCTCCGAAACTTTATATCTATTCTGTCATCCTCTTTTATGGCATAACCGATTTTCTCAACCGTTTCTATTCCTATATCCAAATTTGCATATTCAAGGGCGGTGTATGCGTTTTTAAATGTTGTTTCAATCTGACTTTGTAAGGATTTTGCCATATCTATAAGGTTTGTCATTTCTCTTATCAGGATATTCCGCTTTTTGTCCAAAAGCTCATAACCCATTTTTGAAAGCTCAAGCGTATTTTTTGCAATAATCAGATTGCCCTTTGTCGGAACCGTTGCCATATGGCTTTCCTCTCCTTTTTAGTATTTTTGTTCAAGCATCTCCGGCGAAATTCTGTCAAGCTCTGACTTGGGCAAAATCCGCAGAAGCTCCCAAGCAATACTTATTGTTTCGTTTATACCTCTGTTTTCGTCCCGTCTTTGACCTATAAATCTGTTTTCAAGCTCTTTCCCGAAGGTCATATACAGCTTATCGGTCTCCGAAAGCTCATCCTCACCTATAACCGAGGCAAGGGCACGCACCTCCTGAACCTTTGCATATGCCGAAAAAATCTGATTGCTTACCTCCGGATGGTCCTCCGCGGTGTATTCCTTTCCTATTCCGTCCTTCATAAGACGGGAAAGGGACGGAAGCACCGAAACGGGAGGATATATATTTTTCTGGGACATTGCTCTGTCCAGAACAATCTGCCCTTCCGTAATATATCCCGTAAGGTCGGGTATAGGATGTGTTATATCATCATTGGGCATAGTAAGTATGGGTATCTGCGTAACAGAACCGTCGCTTCCCTCTATCATACCTGCTCTCTCGTAAAGAGATGCAAGGTCACTGTATAAATATCCGGGATAACCCTTTCTTGAAGGTATTTCCTGCTTTGATGATGAAATTTCACGCAATGCCTCACAATATGATGTAATATCCGTAAGTATAACCAACACGTGCATATTGTGCGTAAATGCAAGATATTCGGCAGCGGTAAGAGCACATCTCGGTGTAAGTATTCTTTCAACCACAGGGTCGGATGATGTGTTTACAAAGATTACGCTCCTTGACAAGGCTCCTGTTTTTTCAAATGAAGATATAAAATAATTGGCAACATCGTGAGATACACCCATTGCACCAAACACAATGGCAAAGTTTTGTCCGCTGTCCTCGGCTATCTTTGCTTGGGATGCAATCTGCACGGCAAGGCTGTCATGTGCCATACCGTTCCCCGAAAAGATAGGCAGTTTCTGCCCCTTTATAAGTGTTGCAAGTCCGTCAATTGCCGAAATTCCCGTCTGAATAAACGACCGTGGGTATTCACGGGCAACGGGATTCATAGGCTTTCCGTTTATATCCTCTGCCACATCGTAATAAACAGGTCCGAGACCGTCTATTGGTTTTCCTATTCCGTCAAAGGTTCTTCCCAATATTTCTTTTGAAAGGGGAAGCATCAAAGGCTTTCCCGTAAGCTTTGTAACCGTATTGCAAAGGGATATCCCCTTTGTTCCCTCAAACACCTGAACAACGGTAAATTCTTCGTTTACTTCTATTATACGCCCTTTTCGTTTTTCTCCCGAATCAAGGGTAATTTCTACAATTTCATCATATGCCGCACCCTTTATTCCCTCAAGAACAACAAGGGAACCGCTTAAATCCTTTAAGCCCAAATACTGTATGCCCATTATATTCACAACCTCTCGTTATGCTCTAAAACGCCATCTCATCTATCTTTTTAAGTATATCGTCAAATTCTTCTAAATTATCATTTTCAACAGTATATTTAATCTTGATTACCTCTTCAAAAATTCCCCTTTTTGCAATCTGCGAAACAGGTATTGCTTCCTCCGTCACAAGCTTTTTGCACTTTTCATAAAGCTTAAGTGCCGTTTTAAGCATTAAAAACTGTTTGGAAAGAGGAACATAGGTGTCGTTTTTATGAAATGCGTTCTGTTGCAAAAATCCCACTCGGATAACTTTTGCGATTTCAAGGACAAGCTTTTGGTCCTCGGGCAAAACATCCGAACCGATAAGCTTAACTATGTCCATAAGGGAGCTTTCTTCCCTTAATATTTTCATAATCTCTCCCCGAACCGCCATAAATTCGCTGTCCACATTTTCCTCATACCATTTTCTAAGGTCGTCCGTGTACTCGCTGTAGCTTGTAAGCCAATTTATTGCAGGATAATGTCTTGCATAGGCAAGGCTTTTGTCAAGTCCCCAGAAGCATCTTGTAAAACGCCTTGTATTCTGGGTTACAGGCTCCGAAAAGTCACCGCCCTGAGGAGAAACCGCTCCTATAAGGGTAACGCTTCCCTCCTCACCGTTAAGGGTTTTGACATATCCCGCTCTTTCGTAAAACTCGGAAAGTCTTGAAGGCAAATACGCCGGAAATCCTTCCTCTGCCGGCATTTCTTCAAGTCTGCCGGAAATTTCACGCAGAGCCTCCGCCCATCTTGAAGTAGAGTCTGCCATAATTGCAACATGATATCCCATATCACGGTAATACTCCGCAATGGTAACTCCTGTATAAATCGACGCTTCTCTTGCGGCAACAGGCATATTTGAAGTATTTGCAATAAGCATTGTCCTTGCCATAAGAGGCTGTCCCGACTTAGGGTCAATCAATCCCGTAAAGTCCTCCAATACCTGTGTCATCTCATTTCCGCGCTCACCGCAGCCTATATAAATAATAATATCCGCATCGGACCATTTTGCAAGCTGATGCTGTGTCATGGTCTTACCTGTTCCAAATCCTCCGGGAATAGCCGCCGTTCCGCCCTTTGCAAGGGGAAACAACACATCAATTACCCTCTGTCCCGTAATAAGAGGCATAGATATTGCTTCTCTTTTAAGGCTCGGTCTGGGAGTTCTTATAGGCCATCTCTGAATAAGCTTGATTTCTTCCACATCCCCGTTTTTACGCCTTACCTTTGCTATAACATCACTGCAGGTATAGCTTCCGCTTTCTGCCACTTCCTCAAGCACGCCGTCAATATATGGGGGAAGCATTATTTTATGCTTAATAAGAGGTGTTTCGTCCACCTCGCCTATAACAAAACAAGGTGTTGCAGCTTCGCCGGCTTTGGCAAAAACCCTTACCTCCCATTTTTTATTCATATCAACCGTATCGGGACGCAGTCCTCTTTTTATAAAGGCTCCGGAGGATTCCTTTATGGCAGCAAGAGGTCTTTCGATTCCGTCGAAAATGTTACCTATAAGTCCGGGGCCCAACACCACCGACATCATTTCTCCGGTTGATGTAACAGGCTCACCCGTCTTAAGCCCCGAGGTTTCTTCATACACCTGAATTGTGGTAAACTCGTCATGTATTGCGATTACCTCGCCTACAAGCTCCTCGTCGCCCACAAAAACCATTTCCTTCATCATAAGCCACGGAGCATCCTTTACCGTCACGACAGGACCGCATATTCCGTATATAACCGCTTTATTTTCAGTCAAAAAACTCACCTCTGCTTCACTTGATACCCAAACCGCTGATTCTCAAAAATGTATCTTTTTCCTCCGAAAGTGCAGTCCGTAGGGTGCAATCGGCATATATTCCGATTTCTCTGTTTATAAGAATAAATCCGCCGATTATATCCTCCTCCGCAGTTTCAAATTTCATATTTGAAATGGGAGATACGGATTTTATAAGCTCCAAATCACATTCCCTTGCTTTGCAGACAGCTTCGCCTTTATTAAAGCTTTGTGCGTTTTCCTCAAGCTTTCTTTTGATATAATCCTTATACTCCGAAAGCTCGGTAAACTCCCTCAGCTTTTCCTCGGCACAAGTAAAAACCTCTTTTTCAATCTCGGCTCTTCTTTTAATTACCGTTGCCGAAAGCTCCCTTTCAAGCCTTGTAAGGGAAAGCTTTGCGTCTTTTTCATATTCCTCGCGGATTTTCTTGCTTTCGTTTTTATAACGCCGTTTAAGCTCTTCATCTTTATTTTTTATTGTTTCTGCGGTTTTTGCTTCAAGCTCTTCCGTAATTTTTTCTCTTTTTTTACGAGCCTCGGCATAAACCCCGTTTGCAAATTTTGTTAAAGAATCATTTGCCATTTTTATGACCAGTCCCTTCTTTTTTAAGTCACAAAACCTGAGTTTGAAAGAAAATTATTCAGATTGCCGCTTTGCCGTTCGGGTGCTGTGCTATCTGCACCGCCCCGAGCCAAAAGTGGTAAGATGGGCGATTTTATTCAAACTATGTTCACAGCTTTACTCCTATTGCCTCTTTTACATATTCCAATATATAGTCGTCGGGTCTTTGCGAACCGTGTCTGTCGGGAAGCTCAACAATAAGAGGAGTTTTATTCTGTATCTTTTTCTCCGCAACATATTCGGGACAAAGATTTACAAGCTTTTCCGTAATCAAAAGCACAGCAATATTCTTATCCTCCAAAGCTTTATCCAAAGCCTCGCAGAATTCCTCTTTTTTGTGGAGTACCTCTCCTTCTATTCCGGCAAGACGCATACCCGTTTTTGTGTCTATATTGTCACTGAGCAAATAAAATTTCACGGTTTACCTCACCTCTTTGATGTATTACTGGAACAAAATCAAAAGGGAAATAATAAGTCCGTAAAGTGCGATACCCTCTGCAAGAGCAACAAAGATAAGAGATTTACCCATTATCTGAGGGTCCTCGGAAATTGCACCCAAAGCCGCCGATGCAGAAGATGCAACAGCGATACCTGCACCTATGCAGGCAAGACCTGTTGATAAAGCCGCTCCCAAAAACTTCATACCGTCAGCGGAAGCCGCCGCTCCCTCTGCGGCAAATGCATTATACGATCCCACGACAACAGCCGCCGAGAATACAAGCATCAAAGTAAAGAAGGAAAACAGATTGACAACCAATGCCGCCTTCATACTTTTTCCCTGAAGCTTCAAACCGTATTTTGCGATAAAAGGAATTGCAATCGCAAGTGTAACAACAACAATCATAACTAATGCTTTTAACATATTTTTATCCTCCTGAAAATCACTTATTATTTCTTATTAAATGGCTTAAATTCCTGTCCGTCGCCGGAATAAAACCTTCCGAACATTTCATAAAAGCCAAGTCTTAAAACCTGTATTCCCACAATAAGGCCTTCAAGTCCTATTACAAGAATATTTCCGAATACGGTAACGGCTACGGAGCCTCCCGTACTTAACTTATACATAAACATTACCACAACCGACATCATACCTGCATGGTTTAAGGCAAATGCACCCACACGCAAAAACGACACCGTATTTGTAACAAAGCTTAAAACAATTTCAAATGTTTCAAAAAAGGCTTCAACGAAAAATCCGCCTTTTTCTTTAGGCATCCAATCCTTTTTCTTTGCAACAAGCTTTCCCAAAGGCTCACGCATAAAGATAAGAATAAGGGATACCACTATCATTACGACGGCTACCCCCAAGGGATTTGATGTACCAAGCACCGCACTTAACGCACAGTACAAAACCAAAACATAAAACACAAGTCCCGCAATTCCGTTTTGTGAAAAGAATATCTTTTCGGGATTTTTCTGCTTAACACCGTTTATAATGTTTATTACCATACATATTAAAATCAAAACAACGCCCAATATAATTGAATAAATCAGGGTGTTCATCATGGTGGTACTCGTTTCAAAGGGAGTAAACCAAATGGGTTTTATCAGGGCGTGTTCTCCTTCAAGTCCGAAAAACGAACCGTACACAAACCCGAAAACCGTTGATGACAGTCCAATAGGCACAAGAAGCTTTCCTAAAAATCCGCCTTTTTTTGTCAATGTCATTATAAGTCCTATTACCGCAAGGCACAGACCGTGTCCCACATCCCCGAACATTATTCCGAACAAAAGGGTATACACAACCGCAAAAAACGGCGTCGGGTCAAGCTCGTTATAGTTGGGAACTCCGTACATTCTCACAAACTCTTCAAAGGGCTTGAATATCTTAAGGTTTCTGAACTTTGTAGGCGGCGTAATATGGCCGACCGCCTCGGGATTATCCGAAACTATCATACAGGATGAATCGTTTTCGGATTTTTTAATAAGGCTTTCCGCTTCTTTCTCGGTAACCCATCCCGTTATACAAAACGAATCATTTGTGTTTGTCATATATCTTTTTACGCTGAAAAGCTTATGCCGATACTTTATATCCGCAAACGCCTTAAGGAGGTCCTCCTTCTGAACCTTAATGGTGGAATCCATCTGCAGCTTAAGTCTGTCAATTTCCATTTGCTTTTCTTTGGCATCGTTTCTCATTCTTTCGACTATTTCGGCAGGGGTTCCTTCTTCGTCTATTTCAAGCATAAACCTTTCAAAATACAGGGCGGCAAACATTCTGTCAACAACCTCTTTGTTGGCTCTGTCCACAAAGTACATACCCCACACATATTCCTTGTCTGTTGCCATGACCTCAAAATAAACAGGCTTATCCTTAAGATAAGTATCAAGCTTTTGATATGTGCTTAACGGCATTCTGCCAAACCTGAATTTAAGAAATTCAAGATGTCCCAACGCCTCAAGCTTAACATCCGAACCAATAACCGGTGCATGAGTTTCTTCTATTTTTTTAAACTCTTCTATCTCACCCTCAAGCTTCTCTATTCTGTCCTTCAGGGCATGAATTTTTGTATCAAAGGTATCGATAATTTCAAAAAGTTCTTCTTTTGTAAAATTGTTACTGTGTTTTTTTACACCGGAATACTCTATCTTGTAATGTTCAAAAACCTCAACAAACCGCTTCATTATATCCTCGTAAGGATTTTCGTCCGTGTTCGGGACAAATCCTGCCGTGTTTTTAAGTGCCGACATGGGATTTTCGAGCTGGATTTCGTATTCCATTACATAATCCGACACAATTCTTTCAAACTCGCCAAGCTCACCAACTATGTTGATAAACTTCATTTTAGATATCATAAACCAAACCCTCCTTCCCTGATGTCAACAAACTGTTCTCTTATCTTTTCCGGCGGTATACCGTATCTTATACCCTCCGTAATAGATGTAATCGCACTTATTTCCGCAGTACGCCTGTACAGATATTTTATTACGGCATGAACAGAATACCGGTTGGTACGGTATATGTGATTTAACACCTTAAGAACATATTCCGCCTGTCGTTTGTCCGTATATCTGTCATCTTTTATAAAAGCATCTCCGTAAGGCGTCTGTGTCTTTACCTTTTCAAGAGCCTCTTCATAATCCTTTGCCCTGACAAGCTCGGAAATGATTTCCTCTGTCAGCTTATAATATTTAGGAATTATACTTGCGTATATTTCACTGTCCGTCATATCAAACGTCTTTTTTAACCTCAGTATATACGAAATATTACTTATATCAAACATTGTTCCGTAAAACTTAAACACCGTCTTTTGTTCATCTTTTGTCAAAAACTTTTTTGAATATTTTAAAATCAGATTTGCCCAAAAAATATTAAGTGCCGTTTCAATGTAAAATGGCTTTTGAATTTCGGGTTTTCCCTTGAACATCTTAAGCGGCTCATAGTATATGGTATTTTTAAAGTATTCTATAAGCTCTTCAATATTGTTTATTCCACTGTTTGTCGTTTTTATGCCCGGAATTGTTTCCAGATATTTTTCCGCATCGTCAAAATATCCCGAAATAATACGCCTTACACAAAACACAATATTGTTTATATCCGTTTCAATAAGCGCAAGCTCAATAAAGCTTGCCGAATTTTTATCCATATAAGGTTTCAGCCTTCTTACATCTGCAATAAGGTTACTGCCCAGAATCCGCTCCAGCTCTCCTCTGTGAATATCCCTTACCGACACATCCTTAAGCACTTCTCGGTAAGATGTATTCTCCATAAGGTAACCTGCCACCGCCGGCACGGACTTCATATTTGACATTGCTTCCAAATCAGAGACAGTCAGGGCTTTGCCGTTCATTGCATGAACCTTTGCACACAGAGCGGAATTTTTCATCAACTGACTTACCATCATCATCCCTCGCTTAATTTCGGATAACTCTGCCTACTATTTCATCGATCCATATTTCCTTGTTTTCTTCACACTTTTTCTCTGTTTCTTCAAGCTTTTTATTATAGCTTTTGCGAATTTCCGCTGCTCTTTTGTTTTTGCCCTCATGACAAGAGGTTTTCGTATTTTCTTTAAACTTTTCTATTTTTTCGCTATATGCCCTTTCTTTTCCCTCAAGCTCTGTCTTAAGCTTTTTCTCGTACTGCACTGCAAGTTCGTCGGAAGCATCGTTAATCCTTCCGACTTTTTGCTCTATATCCATAATAGCGCTGATAATATCCATAAACTCACCTACATTATACTAATTTTTAAGACTGTGTATGGGGGCGGGAATTCTTCCGCCTCTTTTAATAAATTCCTCGCTTGAATAATTGTGTACCGGCATAATGGGAGCGCTTCCCAGAAGTCCGCCGAATTCCACGCTGTCACCTACTTTTTTGCCTATGGCAGGAATAATTCTTACTGCCGTTGTCTTTTGGTTTATAACTCCTATCGCCATCTCGTCGGCAATAATCGCCGACAATGTAGACGCCGGCGTATCTCCCGGCACAGCAATCATATCAAGACCCACCGAGCAGACACAGGTCATAGCTTCAAGCTTGTCAAGACAAAGCACTCCCTCCTTTGCAGAGGCAATCATACCTGCGTCCTCGCTTACGGGAATAAACGCACCGGACAGACCGCCCACATATCCCGATGCCATTACTCCGCCCTTTTTAACCGCATCGTTAAGAAGAGCAAGTGCCGCCGTCGTTCCGTGAGTTCCGCACTTTTCAAGTCCCATTTCTTCTAATATATAGGCAACGCTGTCGCCCACCTCGGGAGTGGGGGCAAGGGACAAATCCACTATACCGAAGGAAGCGTTAAGCTCTTTTGACGCTTCTTCTGCAACAAGCTGTCCCATACGTGTAATTTTAAAGGCGGTGCGTTTGATTGTTTCCGCAACAGTTCCGAAGTCACAGCCCTTCACCCTTTCAAGGGCACTTTTAACAACACCCGGACCGCTTATCCCAACATTTATAACGCAATCTCCTTCACCTACGCCGTGAAATGCGCCTGCCATAAAAGGATTATCCTCAACGGGATTTGCAAAAACCACAAGCTTTGCACAACCCAAGGAATCATTGTCTGCCGACATTTTAGCCGTTTCGGAAATAATTTCGCCCATTTTCGCAACGGCATCCATATTTATTCCTGCCTTGGTAGTTGCAACACCCACCGAAGAACAAACTCGTTCTGTTTCGCACATTGCCGAAGGAATTGAATTTATAAGCTTTTTATCGCTTTCGTTCATTCCCTTATATACAAGAGCACTGAAGCCTCCGATAAAATTAACACCCGTTTCCTTTGCGGCTCTTTCAAGAGTCTTTGCAAAAGGAAGGTAATCATCGGTTTTGCTTGCCGCCGCCACAAGAGCAATGGGCGTAACCGATATTCTTTTGTTAATAATGGGTATTCCGTATCTTTTGCTTATCTGTTCCCCTGTATACACAAGGTTTTTTGCATATTTTGTAATCTTGTCATATATCTTTTTGCAGGCAAGCTCCACATTTTCGTCGGCACAATCAAGAATGGATATTCCCATTGTAATGGTTCTGATATCAAGATGCTCGTCCCTGATCATTTTTATTGTTTCGATAATTTCACCTGTTGCTATGTTTACCATATCTTTGTCCTCCCATACTTATGTGATGAAAACTAAACTCTGTGCATTGAATTAAAAATATCCTCATGCTGAATACGAATTTCAAGTCCCATATCTTTTCCCAGCTTTGAAAGCTGTTCTCCCAAATCGGAAAACTCTATCTTTAAATCCTTAATATCCACCACCATAACCATAGTAAAAATATCCTGAAGTATTGTCTGAGTAATATCAAGAATATTTACTCCGTTGTCTGCAAGCAATGTGCTTGTCTTTGCTATTATTCCTGTTTGGTCCTTTCCCATAACGGTAACTACTGCACGCATAATCATTCTCCTTTACTTTTTTCAAAAAAAACAACGGCCGTAACGTGTGCCGCCGTTTTATATTTATGTATTATACTTCAACTCAATAACTATGTCAAGATAATTTTTAATAATTTATTGCTTTTTCTTCCTAAATATATAATATACTATTTATGATATTTGCCTCCGGAGGAAATATTAAACCCTCTGTAAATCTGTTCAAGAAGTATAACTCGCATAAGCTGATGAGGAAAAGTCATTTCCGAAAAGCTCAACTTTAAATCCGCACGGTTTTTAACCTCGTCCGATAAGCCATGGGACGAGCCTATTATAAACACCACCTCGCTGCAACCCGAAAGAGGAACCTTTTCAAGCATCCGCGAAAACTTTTCCGATGTCATCTGCTCTCCCTCTACGCACAAGGCAACAACAAAGGCAGATTCTCCGATTTTCTCAAAAATCTTTTTACCTTCTTTTAAAAGCACGCTCTTTATTTCACTTTCAACGGGATTTTCGGACACCAATTCCTCTTTTAATTCCAGAATTTCTGCTTTGCAATATCTCGAAAGCCTTTTTAAATACTCCGAAACGGCGTCTTTTAAATATTTTTCTTTAAGCTTTCCTACGGTCAAAATCTTAATAGTTAACATATTCCCTCCGTATATATTAAAGGTCGGGAATACATCCCGACCTTTGTTTATGTAATTTAAAGCGAAAAATAATATCCCACGCCGCGTTTTGTCATAATATGCTTTGGCTGTGACGGGTCATCTTCGATTTTTTCTCTCACTCTTCTTACGGTAACATCAACGGTTCTTACATCACCGTAATACTCATAATCCCAAACATGCTCAAGCAAATTCTTTCTTGAGAAAATCTTATTGGGCTTGGATGACAAAAACTTAATAAGCTCAAACTCACGAACCGTAAGCTCAATAAGATTATCATTCTTATAAAGCTCATATCTGTTACAGTCAAGCTTAAAGCAACCTACTTCAATTATATCGGAGGTTTCTGCTTTTTCTGCCGGAGCATCCATTCTTCTCATATTTGTCTTAACTCTGGCAAGAAGCTCTCTCATACTGAATGGTTTTGTAACATAATCATCCGCACCAATCTCAAGACCGAGAACCTTATCAACCTCGTCCTCTCTTGCCGTAATCATAACTATAGGTACATTTGAAGTTTCTCTTATCTTTTTGCATACATCAAAACCATTCATTTCCGGAAGCATAACATCAAGCAACACAAGGTCGGGCTTGTCATCTGCATGATTCGGCAACGCCAGCTTCAATGCCTCAAGTCCGTCATACGCCTCCAATACACTGTACCCTTCTTTTTCAAGATTAAGTCTTAAAATGTCAACAATACTTTTTTCATCATCAACCACAAGAATTTTTTTCGCCATTCTATTTCACCTTCCCTTAACGGAATTTTTATGATTAAACACAAGTTGTTGTATATATTAAATAACACATACACTAATTGTAAACTAACGAAATCAAAAAATCAAGTGTTTTATGAAAAAATATTTAATTTTTATTAAAAAATTTTTAAATGTATATGATATAACAATAAAACCGAGGCGAAATTGCCTCGGTTTTATTGTTATGCCTCTGTTTTTTTATTTAATACCTTCTCCTTAAAGAAAAATGATATTGCCCATAATCCTCCAAGTCCGACGATAGTAAATATTATACGGCTCAAAATTGAAAACTGTCCGCCAAACAAGGCTCCGACTATATCGAAGCCGAAAATTCCGATGCTTCCCCAATTTATCGCCCCTATAATTATTAAAATTAAAGAAAGTGCGTCCATTAGTCTTCTCCTTTCCTATATTACGAATTATTTTTCGACTTTATTTTTTTCAATATTAGTTTTCCGCAGAGATAAAATAATATACCTACAACTTTTTCATAAAAAACCAAGAAAATTTTGTTAAAAATTTAACACATTCAGGGAAAATTTCCCTTGACAGTTCTTTTTTTAGATATTATAATTATATTGTAAATAATAACCACGGTTTATGTGCATTATAAACCGTGTAAATTAAATTTTAGGAGGTTATCAAATGACCGCTTTATTAAACTTTTTCGGTTACTCTACTTTAGATGTTGCAAGCTGGGGCGCATATGTCGTTTTGCTTGCCGCCGTAATCGGACTTTTGTTTGCGATTTACAAATTCTTTTGGGTTAAAAAGCTCCCGGAAGGAACTGAGCAAATGGCAAACATTGCCGCAAAAATCAGAAAGGGTGCAATGGCTTATTTAAAGCGTCAGTATAAAACAGTTGCTATCTTCTTTGCGGTTATGGTCGTTATTTTGGTTATTATGGCTGCAACGGGAAATCTTACTTGGTTCGTTCCCTTTGCTTTTCTGTCGGGCGGATTTTTCTCCGGACTTTCCGGATTTGTGGGAATGAAAATTGCCACATACGCAAATTCCCGTACTGCAAACGGAGCAAAGGACAGCCTTAACAAAGGCTTGAAGATTGCCTTTTCAAGCGGTACCGTTATGGGACTTACCGTTGTAGGTTTGGGACTTTTGGATATAAGCGTCTGGTATATTATACTTCACTCGGTTTACGGAAACGACCCTTCCGCCATTACCGGTGCAATGCTTACATTTGGTATGGGTGCAAGCTCTATGGCTCTCTTTGCCAGAGTTGGCGGCGGTATCTTTACAAAGGCTGCCGATGTCGGTGCAGACCTTGTAGGTAAGGTTGAAGCCGGTATTCCCGAGGACGATCCCAGAAACCCCGCAGTTATCGCCGATAACGTAGGCGACAACGTAGGCGATGTTGCAGGTATGGGTGCAGACCTTTACGAATCTTATGTGGGTTCGGTTATCTCGGCAGGTGCTCTTGCCGCTGCCGCAGGTCTTGGAATAGAGGGCGTTCTGGTCCCCATGCTTATTGCCGCAATCGGCGTTATTGCTTCTATTATAGGAACATTCTTTGTAAAAACAAAAGAGGGTGCAACTCAGAAAAACCTTTTAAGCTCTCTCCGTAAAGGAACTTATATAAGCTCTGCTATCTCGGCAATTGCCGCATTCTTGCTTATATTCTTCCTTATTCCGGACAACAAGGGCGTAATCGGTGCCGTTATATCGGGATTACTTGCCGGAGTTCTTATAGGCTTCTTTACCGAATACTATACCTCCGACTCATATAAACCCACCAAAAAGCTTGCCGGCTCTTCCGAAACCGGAAGTGCAACAATAATAATTGACGGCTTGGCTCTCGGTATGAATTCAACGGCTATTCCCGTTATAATTATTGCAATTTCAATCCTTGTAAGCTTCTTTGTATCCGGTGGTGCAAGCGACTTTACCCTGGGACTTTACGGAATAGGTATTTCGGCTGTAGGTATGCTTTCCACATTGGGTATTACTCTTGCTACCGACGCATACGGTCCCGTTGCCGACAACGCAGGCGGTATTGCCGAAATGGCAGGTCTTGACGAAAGCGTTCGCGAAAGAACAGACGCTCTTGACTCTTTGGGTAACACAACAGCCGCAACCGGCAAAGGCTTTGCAATAGGCTCTGCCGCACTTACGGCATTGGCTCTTATAGTTTCCTATACCGATAAGGTAGAGGGCTTGGGCGGAAGCCTTGACCTTGCAATCACAAACACGCCTGTTTTAATCGGCTTGTTCATAGGTGCAATGCTCCCCTTCCTGTTCAGCGCATTCACAATGCAGGCTGTTGGTCGTGCGGCTCAGAAAATTGTTGTTGAGGTTCGACGTCAGTTTAAGGAAATCACGGGACTTATGGACGGCAAGGCAGAGGCGGATTACGCAACCTGCGTTGACATCTGCACAAAGTCATCACTTAAAGAAATGATAGTTCCTGCGGCATTGGGCATTGTCGCTCCTATAGTTGTAGGCTTTGTTCTCGGTGTAAACGGCGTTGTGGGTATGCTTGCCGGTGCATTGGTATCGGGCTTTGTTGTTGCAATTATGATGGCAAACTCCGGCGGTTCTTGGGATAACGCCAAAAAGTATATCGAAGCCGGCAATTTCGGCGGCAAGGGCTCCGAAAACCACAAAGCCGCAGTCGTTGGTGACACCGTAGGCGACCCCTTTAAGGATACCTCCGGTCCTTCGGTCAACATTCTTATCAAGCTTTTGAGTATGGTATCAATCGTATTTGCAGGCTTAATTGTTAAGTTTAACATTGTGGATATGATTATGAATTTATTCAAATAATATTAAAGGGGCCGGCGTAAAGTGCGCTATTTCAAAAAAAGAGAGGTTCACAGCCTCTCTTTTTTATTTTTTTGTTTACTTATTACATATCTTATGTTATAATAGATGTGTATATAAAAAGGAGGGACATCTCTATGAAGCTTACGGATATGAAAAAATATCTCGGAATATTTATACTTGCCGTTGCAATTATCGCCGTATATAAAACCTTTGACAATATCGGTGTAATATTTGGTTACATAGGAAACTTTTTCAGCGTACTTGCACCTTTTATTTTCGGCGGTTGTATTGCGTTTGTACTGAAAACGCCTTGCAAAAAGATAGAACGCTTACTTAAAAAAACAAATGTGAATTTTATAAGAAAATACAGACGCCCACTCTCGGTGTTTATTGTATTTTTATTGGCAATAATTATCGTCGGTCTTATAATGATTGCCATAATCCCTCAGCTGGTGGAAAGCTTGAGAAAATTTTTCTTCCAGCTTCCCGGCATGGTTAGTTCTGCAAGTACTTGGGTAAATTCTCTCGGCTTTATCAAGATTGAGGACATTATCACCTCCGAAGAACTAATCAGCAGTATAAAGGGAATAGTAAATGTAGACAATGTGGGAAATGCCGCACAAGGTGTTATATCCTTCGGCTCGTCTATGGTAAATATCTGTTTCGGACTGATAATATCCATTTACTTCCTGATTGACCGCAGGAAAATAGGCAGAGTATTTTACAGATTTACACGCTTCTGCTTTCCTGATAAATTCAGAAAGGGACTTCGCTATTACGGAAAAAGAATCGCAACTTTTATTGAAAAATATATTATTTGTCAGGTTCTTGACTCGTGTATCGTATTTGTTTTGTGCTTCATTGCTCTATCCATTATGCGAAGCGAATACGCAGCAATGATGGCACTTATGGTAGGAAGCTTTAACCTGATTCCCTGCTTTGGTGCGATAGCGGCAGTTTGTATATGTGCTCTCATTACTCTCGTCACAAACGGCTTTATGAGTGCCGTAATACTTACCGTCGTATTGATTGTACTTCAACAGCTTGATGCAAATCTTGTTCAGCCGAGATTGGTGGGAAGCTCACTTTCGATCAACCCGCTTTTGGTTATTTTCGGCGTAATCATAGGTGGCGGACTTTTCGGAATTTTCGGAATGTTTATCTGTGTTCCGATTGTTGCGCTTATCAAAAACATAGCATCCGAGGTGTACGAAAACAAAAAGAACAGCAAGCTTGCACCTTCCGCACCTGACAAATCGGACGATGAATAACAACCATATCTGTTGGGAACTTTAATAAATAAAAACAGGAGATAACGTATGTTGGAAACCAAGAATTTATGCCGGGGTGTAGACCTTCATATACTGAAAACGCCCAAATTCAAAACAAATTTAATGAGTGTTTACCTCACTATCCCTTTTAAAAGGGATAGTGTAACTTATGCCTCCCTTCTTTCTCATGTGCTTAAAAGAGGCAACAAAAACTACCCTACTCTTAAGGATATGTCACGCAGGCTTGATGACCTGTACTGTGCGTCCTTAAGCTGCGGAACAAGAGTAAAGGGCGACAGTGAAGCATTATATATCTCATCGGAATATATTGCAGACACATATATCGGCGAAAATCTTACTCAAAAAATCGCCGAACTTATTTCCGATGTTCTTTTTTCGCCGCTTACGGAAAACGGCGGCTTTAAATGCGACTATGTTGACGGCGAAAAAGAAAATCTTAAAAATACGATTTTAGGCATAATCAATGATAAAAAGGAGTACGCCGAAGCAAAGTGCCGTGAAGCAATGTTCGGGAAGGCAGGCTTCGGAATGTTATCCTGCGGATACGAGGAGGACCTTCCTAAAATTACTCCCGTGAATCTTTACGAATTTTATCTTGATATTTTAAAAACCGCAAAGGTTGACATTTTTCTTTCGGGAAATATCACCGACGGAATAATCGAAGACACAAAAAAGCTTCTTGCTTCCTCTTTTTCACCGAGGTCGGCGGAATATATAAAAACGGAAATTGCCAAAAGCTCCGAAAATGATATAAATTATGTCACGGAGGATGCAGATGTTGTACAGAGCAAGCTGTGCATCGGCTTGCGTTGCAACACAGAGCCAACCTCCAAGGAATACAACGCCCTTGCCCTTGCAAGCTGCATATTCGGCGGAAGTCCCTATTCCAAGCTTTTTACCAATGTTCGTGAAAAGCTCAGTCTTGCATATTATGTAAGCTCTAAAATATCCATGTTTCAAAGCGTTATGCTTATAAGCTCGGGTATTCAAACCGAGAACTATCAAAAGGCACTTGATGAAATAATGCTTCAATTTGATAAGATGCAAAATGGCGAAATCAGCGATTTTGAAATTACGGCGGCAAAAAAATATCTTGTAAGCTCCTACCTTTCCATGTCGGACAGCATAAAGCTTACAGAGGATTACTTTTTAAGCCGCACAATTTTGGAAAGCGATACCGATATAGACGCACTTATTTCGGATATTCAAAGTATTAAAAAAGATGAAATAACAGAAGCTATGAAAAAAATCAAATTTGACACCGTATACTTTTTAAAAGGACATTCAAAGGAGGCGGAGAACATATGAGCAACGAAAAAGAAATCATAAAAAACACCGCCTTGGGCGAAGAAATGCAATTCGTTCTCCACGAAAGCGGTCTCAGAGTTTATCTGTTCCCCAAAAAGGAATTTTCAAAATATTATGCAATCTACGGAACCGAATACGGCTCTTTAAATCAAACCTTTACCGTCCCCGGAGAATCTGAAGAAATCACCGTTCCCGACGGAATTGCTCACTATCTTGAGCATAAAATGTTTGAAGAACCCGACGGCACCGATGCATTTACACGCTTTGCCGAAACAGGTGGTTCTGCCAACGCATTTACCTCTTTTAATCTTACGGCATATCTTTTCTCCTGTACCGACAGGTTTTACGATAACCTGGATATCCTCCTTGACTTCGTAAACAAGCCCTATTTCACTGAAGAAAATGTCAAAAAAGAGCAGGGCATAATCGGGCAGGAAATTAAAATGTATGACGACGAGCCGGAGTGGCGTGTTTTCTTTAACACCCTTCTTGCATTGTTTCACAATAACCCCGTGAAAACGGATATTGCCGGAACGGTTGAAAGCATTGCAAAAATCACTCCCGATGTTTTATATAAATGCTATAACACATTTTATAATCCTGCAAATATGATACTTGTTATGGTGGGCGACATTGATATTGACGAAGCAATTTCACATATTGATAAATTCGTCTTGAAGGACCGTAACAGGGGCAAAATCGAAAAGCTTAAATTCAAGGAACCCAAAGAAAGGGTTAAAGAATATATTGAACAAACCCTTGATGTTTCACAACCGATATTCAGAATAGGCTTTAAAGAAAACTCACCCTATGTTGACGGCGAAAAGCTTCTCAAAAAAGAAATTGCCACAAATATAATTCTTGAAGCTTTGCTTGGTCCAAGCAGCGACCTTCACCTTAAAATGTACGAGGACGGCTATATCGACAGCTCCTTTGATACCGAAACCGAGCTTGAATACGAATACGGATTTACCTTAATCGGCGGAGAATCCAAAAATCCCCAAAAGGTTTACGAAATAATCAAAAACGCCATTGACAAGGCTATCGAAAAGGGAATTGACAAGGATTCAATCAGCAGAGCAAAGAAAGTATTGATTTCTCAGGATATAAAATCATATAACAGCGTAACCGAGATTGGCAACGGCTTTTTAAGAGCATTGATTAACAATCAAAACCCCCTTGACTATAAAAAAGCCGTGGAGTCCGTAACATACGAAGATATAACGGCTCGTTTAAAAGAACATTTTGACACATCAAACTGTGTATTGTCGGTAGTTAAGCCCTCCTGAAAACACAAGATAGGATATAAATATGATTAACGAGATTTCTTTCCCATACCTGAATTTAAACTTTACGGTTGACCGAGCATTTTTGAAAATCGGAGATTTTCCCATTTACACCTATGGGGTGATAATTGTTTTCGGCTTGGTCATTGCCGCAATTTACGGCTATAATGCATATAAAAAATCAGGGCTTAATCCCGATGATTTTTATAATATGCTCCTTATCGCCGTGCCTGTTTCGATTATTTGCGCAAGGCTTTATTATGTAATATTCAGCCTCAGCTCATATATCGAAAACCCCATTGACATTATCAATATCAGAAACGGCGGACTTGCAATCTACGGAGGCATTATCGGTGCCGCCGCCGTAATATTTATTTATTGCAGAAAGAAAAAAATCCCAATCGATAAGGTGCTTGATGTCCTTGCAATCGGGCTTTTAATCGGTCAGGCAATAGGCAGATGGGGAAACTTCGTAAACGGCGAAGCCTTCGGCGGTCCCACCTCTCTCCCTTGGGCAATGACAATCAAATCGGGCGGCGTTTTAATTGCCGACAAGGTTCATCCCACTTTTTTATATGAATCCTTATGGAACGCCTTGGGAATAGCAGTTTTGCTTGTTTACAAAAAGCATATTAAGTTCTCGGGACAAGTATTTTGCGGCTATATGATATGGTATGGCATCGGAAGAGCGATTATAGAGGGACTGCGCACCGACTCTTTATATTGGGGAGCCTTTCGCGTATCACAAATCCTCTCTGTTTTGCTTGTCATTTTTGGGATAATACTTACCATAGTATTTATAAAAAAACAAAAAAAGATATGAATAATGGGGTGTAAGAAATGCGTTCTTACACCCCTTCTTTTGTGTGCTGAAATATTAAGCAGTCCTGTTCTTGTATTTTTCAATAGCCTTAGTTATCGGCACTATCAATACAACTGCAATCAATCCGGAATATAGCTGAAGCGTTGAGAAAATCTTGTTTATTACCGCAATTTGATTTCCAAGCACATCCCCGAAAATCGGCTTGATAACAAGGTCTGCACAGCCCCACATAAAGAGCCATTTCAAAACAGCCCCTGCAATTAAGGCAACAATAAATACCTTATATCCGTATTTTTTGCCGTATAAAGCCGCCAAAACAAAGATGATATTTCCTATCATAATTACAGGAAGCGTCATACCGTTTGTAAGTCCCGTTACAACCGTCATTGCAGAACCGGGTGCAAACAGAATTGACGTAATCGGAACGATTATGGAAAATCCTGCTCCAAACCAAACTCCAAGCTCCAACACGGCAATTACCATAACTGTATTGATAATCGGTCCCGAAATAAACGGAGAAATGTTCTTAATAAGCTGCATAATGATTATTATTGCATATAATAATCCTGCCAATGCTAATTTTGATGTTAGCTTCTTCATCTTAACCACCTTTCTTAAATATTATGTACATAAAAATATTAGTTTGGTGGTGCGTTGTTATTTGCCGTCAACATAGCAATCGCCTCCTATCTTCCGGGTCAGAAAAAACTTTCCCGTGAGAAATTTTATATATTAAACTTACAAAACAGAAATGACTGTCCTGCAAGAGGTGTACCCATTTAAAACTTGGTAACAGATGTTTTTACACTTGTATCCTTTATGTTTCCAAGCTTTCCGGCAAGGGCTGAAATAATATCCTGTGGGGCATCAATTAAAACATTGATAATATAAACTCCCTTCTTTTCATAGGGAAGCCCCATTCTGCCTATAATATATCGATTAAACTCGTGCAACATATTATTTATTTTTTCGGCACTTTCGTTACTTTCCAGCACTAAACTTATTACTGCAATCTTTGTTTCCATATAATCCCCACTTTCCTGCGTAAATTATATCGGCACTCACTCATTCATCGTTTTTATTCAAACAATTCAAGGGTATCGCCTGTTTTTACAAATACTTTTTTCCTGTGAATTTCGGCTTCATCGGGTTTAATGCCTCCGTGCATTTCGCAAATAGCATTAACCAAAATATCGGGCTTCAAATTCTTTTCGCCCCCTGCCAAAAGCACCACTCTTAATGTCACGGTTTTCATACTCATTCCCACAATCTCCCACGCTTTTATATAATCGGGAATATTTATGGGTTTTTCCACATTCTTTTTTGTCTTTTTCATTATGATTATTTCGTCTTTGCCGAAAAACTCTCTTATCTTTTTTTCGTCCGGTTTTTCATTGCAATACAAAACAATCTCATATTCTGCGGAAACAATATCCGCCGCCTTGCAGACAGGCTCCGAAACAGATATTATTTTTATGTCGGGAGGCAGACTTTTTCCCAGCTTTTCAAAAATTTCCGTGTCATTTGTTTTGTTTTCCTCAAAGCTTATATCCGAAAATTCACATTCGCTTGTAACTCCCACCGGAAGGGGCAGGGCAAATGTCATTTTTATATGCGGATTAAAGCCCTGCGAATATTCAACAGGCAGTCCGCTCCGCATAAGCGCCCTTTGAAAGCATCTTATTAAATCAAGATGAGATATAAACTTTGACATACCGGTCTTGGTAAACTTTATCCGTCTTTTACTCAAAGCAAACACCCCTTTTAAACTGCGCCGCTCCGCACGCCGAGCAGTTATCTCTGCACGACGGCGTGGTTTCGCCTCTGTACGCTTTTTCTCTTTCCTTTATCAAAAATTCCTTGCTTACACCCACATCAGCATAATCCCACGGCAATATTTCATCATATGGTATTTCTCTGTAAGCATAAAATTCCGGGTCGATACCATTCACCTCAAAGGCTTTCATCCACTTTTCAAAATCAAAAAAGTCAGACCAGCCGTCAAATTTACACCCAAGCTCTACTGCGGAAATCAAAACCTCGGACAGACGCCTGTCCCCTTTTGCAAAGACCTCCTCCAAAAAGCTTACATCGCTTTCGTGCCAATTATAAATAATCTTACGGCTCTTTATACTGTCCTTCAGCATTTTTGCCTTTTCTCTCATATCCGATATCCTGTTCTGAGGCTCCCATTGAAAGGGTGTAAACGGCTTCGGCACAAAGAACGAGGTGCTGACCGTTACGGAAACGCTTCTTCCCTTTCTCTCCTCCGACGGTATCTCGTAAAATGTATCAATTACCTTTTGAGAAAGAGTGCCTATGCCCAAAACATCTTCCTCTGTTTCGGTGGGCAGTCCCAGCATAAAATAAAGCTTTATCCTGTTATACCCTCCGCTGAAGGCTATATGAGATGTGCGAAGCAAATCCTCCTCCAAAACATTTTTGTTTATAACATCACGCAGTCGTTGTGTACCTGCCTCCGGAGCAAAGGTAAGTCCGCTCTTTTTCACTTTTTGCACCTTTTCCATAAGCTCCATTGAAAAGTTGTCAACACGAAGGGACGGAAGGGACAGATTTATTCTTTTGTCAACGGTTATGGGCAAAAGCCCGTCAATCAATTCCATAAGCTTTGTATAGTCACTGGTACTGAGCGATGACAACGACATCTCCTCATATCCAGTCGCCTCGATTGAATTTTTTGCCGTTTTTAAAAGGCAGGGTACAGAGCGTTCTCTGACAGGTCTGTAAATATATCCTGCCTGACAGAAGCGGCAACCCCTTATGCACCCTCTGAAAAGCTCCAGCATAATTCTGTCATGGACCGTATCCATAAAAGGCACAATCAACTTTTCGGGAATATAGGTATTATCAAAATCGCCTATTATGCGTTTTTTAACCTTTGGCTTGGCACAGGCACGGTTGGGCTTAAAGGACTTAATCGTGTTGTCATCGTTAAATTCAACATCATAAAATGATGGAACGTAAATGCCCTCGATTTCTACGATGCTTTCCAAAAATTCTTCTCTGCCTCCGCCCTTTTCAGACCATTTTTTATAGGCGTCCATTACCTCGCCGTTTACTTCCTCGCCCTCTCCCAGAATAAAAAAGTCAACTAAATTTGAAAGCGGCTCTGCGTGATAGGCACAAGGACCTCCGCAACAGATAAACGGGTCATCCTCTCCTCTTTCTTTTGTGCGAAGGGGAATTTTGGCAAGCTTTAACATATTTACTATGTTTGAATAGCTCATCTCATATTGCAGAGTAAATCCCACAATATCAAAATCCTTAACGGGAGTATAGCTTTCAAGGGACAAAAGAGGTATGTCCTCTTTAATCATTTCCTTTTCCATATCGTCCCATGGTGCAAAAACCCTTTCGCAAACCGTGTCTTCTCTGTCATTTAACATATGATAAAGTATTTTCATTCCCAAATGGGACATTCCCACTTCATAAACATCAGGGAAACAAAAGGCAAATGACATAATATCATCGGTCTTTTCTTTATGAACGCTGTTAAATTCGTTTCCTATATACCTTGCAGGCTTCTGAACCCGCTTAAGGCACGCTTCAAACTTTTTTCTGTACATTTTTTATCTCCTGTATATTTAGGTATCTCTTTATACTATACACGAAAATATGTTAAGTTTCAAGCATAATCACAAAAGAAAATAAATAAAATTAAATAAAGACAAGTTATATTTATAAAGGAGCCTCGCTATGCCCAAAAAAACCTCTAAAAAACCCGAAAAAAATCTAAAAAAAGTCATTTTAAAGACAATATGCATACAGCTTATTGCGGCGGCGGCGTGCCTGCTTATAGCTTTGATTATGAAAAATTCCTCCGTTCCTTTTCTCAAAGGCTGTGCCGAATCCTTCGGAAGAGCAATCAGATATGACGCAATCGAAAACCAAAGCGTAAAAGAAGTGACCGAGGGCGTAAAATCAAGGTTTGAAAAATTCAGAAACGGAGCAACCTTTAAGTGAGTAAATTTATGTACCTGAAAATATCAAAATTTGCGGGGATAAACATATTGTTTTTTCCCCTTTTGATTATGTCATTTATATTTGACTATTACATACCCTTTTTGCTCTCTTATATGTGTGCACTTATCCACGAATTTTCCCATATTGCTTTTGCACTTATTTTAAAGGTGGGGATTTCCCGTATGGATATACTCCCATTCGGGGTATGTGCACGTCTTAAGGACGGCATTATCAAAAATCCCGTCAAAGAAATAGTAATCGCTCTTGCAGGACCCCTGTCAAATCTTTTATTTGCCGCCGTCTTTTACTTATTATCCGAAAAGATTGGCTTAAAATCCTCCCATATAACTTATTTAATATACTGTAACTCAGCCCTTGCCGTTGTAAATCTTATTCCATCTCTTCCCCTTGACGGAGGAAGAATTTTGCGTGCCGCCCTTTCCCTTAAAATCGGCTCCCTTATGGCATATTCCCTTATGATAAAAATAAGCCGAATAATAATTTTTATCCTGCTTTTATCGGCGGTGCTTTGCGTAATATTTTTAAGCTTTAACTTCTCTTTTACCTTAATCGGCGTTTTCCTTTTGGGGAATTTAAGCGGCGAGCAGGCAGGCTTAACAAAAACTTCACTTCTTGAAATTATGCACTATAAAGAAAAGCTTAAGGATAACCGGCTCCAAAAATCCGTCTGCCTTACCGCCCCCCAAAACACACGGGCATCTGCTATTTTTCGTAAACTTTCATATGATAAATACCACATAATTTTTGTAACGGATAAAGAGCTTAAAATCACAAAAACCTTAACGGAGGGACAGCTTATGGAGGCACTTACCCATAAAAGCATACGAATAACCTTGGGTGAAATTTAGCTTAAAAGGATTTTTTCCTTTTTCTTGGGAGAAAAGCTTCTTGCGTGTTCAAAAAGGAACTTGTGCGAATTAACAGGCACTTCCCCTTCTGCTCTTTCGTACATTTCATATGTTCCGTCCTCCTTCATTACCCGAAGATTTACATTGTCACTTAAAAGCATGGATATAATTTCTTCAAGCCTCTGTCTTGACCGCTCCTCCTCCACGGGAAACATAAGCTCCACCCTTCTGTCAAGATTTCTTGCCATTAAATCCGCGCTTCCGAGATAAAGTTTTTTGTTTCCGCCGTTTTCAAATTTAAAAATTCGGCTGTGCTCCAAATACCTCCCCACAATACTGAAAACCCTTATATTTTCGCTGAGTCCCGTTCTGTTTGGAATAAGACGGCAAACACCTCTTACAATCAATGTTACGGGAACGCCCTTTTGTGATGCCTTGTATAAAAGGGAAATCATTTTTGTGTCGGTAAGTGAATTTATCTTTATAAATATTCCGCATTTTTCGCCCTTTTCCGCATACATTATTTCCTTTTCTATTCTGTCCCTTAAAAAGCCTCTCATATAATCGGGAGCGGTTACAAACTTTTTGAATTTCGGTCTTTTTACATATCCCGTAAGCATATTAAAAAGCTGTGCCGAATCCATTCCCAAATCTTCATTTGCGGTAAAAAGAGAGATATCCGTATACGCTTTTGCGGTCTTTTCGTTATAATTTCCAGTTGACATATGAAGATAGGTTTTAATTCCGTCCGATTCTTTTCTTATTACGGACAGAATTTTACAATGGGTTTTAAGTCCGGATATACCGTATATTACATTGCAACCCCCTCTTTTAAGGCGTTCTGCCCATTCAACATTATTTTCTTCGTCAAACTTTGCCATAAGCTCAACCAGAACCGTTACCTGCTTCCCTGCTCTTGCCGCCCTGATAAGCAAATCAATTACAGGGGATGCACCACCCACTCGGTACAAGGTCTGCCTTATGGCAATTACATTTTCGTCCTCTGCCGTCGCCTTTAAAAATTCAATGACATTTTGAAAGCTATCGTACGGATGGCATATTAAAATGTCATTTTCTCTTATTGTATCAAAGGCATCCTTTGCTTTAAACACAGGAGATGCCGGCTTTTGCTCCTTATATCTGTATGTGCCGTCACATTGTGCAATAAGCGTATCCGCTACCTTCTCTATGTCCGAAAAGTCTTTTATTTTATAAACACAGCCTGTTTCTCCGTTAAGCTCTCTTAAAAGAAAGCTTTCAACATCTCTGTCGCAATTTTCTTTAAGTTCTATTCTTACGACCTTTCCCTTTTTACGGTTGCTTACCGACCGACGAACCTCGGATGCCAAATCCTCTGCCCTCATATCCGTATAAACCTCTGCGTTTCTTATGATACGAAAAGGCTCGCAAGCAACTATTTTATGAGGCTTAAAAAGATGGTGCATATTTTTCTCGGCAAGCAAAAGGGCATCAACAAAGGTGTTTTCATTATCCTCCGGGCAAAGCCCTATTACCCCTCTTACTCCGTCGGGAACCGATACCACGGCAAACCTGTAACCGCCCTTTTTCCTTTTAAGCTTTACGGCAAAGTAAAAAGAACCGCTTGCAATATAGGGAAAACTGCTGTTTTTCTCCGCCATATTGCAGGTAAGTGTTGGGTAAATATTTTTACTGTAATAGTTTTCGGCATATTCTCTTTCATGCCTTGTAAGCTCCTTGGGACTTTTTATAAATATCCCCTTTTCCCGAAGCTCCTCCCATATTTCCTTACAGCATTTTTGCCTTAAACAATCAAATTCATCTATGCTTTTCTTTATAGCTTTAAAACGAGCCGGCGAAAAGCTTTTCCCCATTCTTGCCATAAAAAATTCGTCCTGATTTTTTAATGTTATTTTTAAAAAATTCAGTCTTTCCAAAATCGGATTATTTTTGTTTTCCGCCTCCGAAAGCACCCTTTTGTTAAATTCAATAAATGACAAGTCCCTGTTCCCGTAATCCTTCATATATTTCATATTCCTTTCAAAAACATTATAAAAGAATTTTGTCTTAAAAAAGCACTTGAAAAATAGGTTTCTGTGTGCTAAAATGCATATGTATTTTAACCGAAGAATCAGGATATTATTAAAAAATCGGAAAGGTAATCGTGTTTAATATGAAAAAAATATTTTTTGCTTTAATTTTAATGTGCATAGTTGTTTTTCCTCTGACCTCATTTGCGGCGGCGGAAAACATAATAATAAACGGTGCCTCGGTGGAAATTCCTCAGGATATGGGTAAGGTATGCGAAAAGGACGGCAGAACCTTTGTTCCCGTAAGATTTGTAACCCAATATTTGGGCTGCATCGTAAATTACAGCGAGCAAAACTCCTCCGCCTCAATTACGGATAAGGAAACGGACACCTCCTACTTCCTTTCGGCAGGAAGCAATGTATTGATTAAAACCTCTATGGACAACTCCCGGATAATCAAAATGGACACGGAGGCATTTATAAACCCCGATGAAGGGCGTATGTATATTCCCATAAGATTTTTGGCGGAAGCTATGGGCTACCATGTGGGCTGGGACGAAGAAACTCAAACCGTAACACTTAACAAAATATAATTTTCAAAAAAGGAGAAAAGAATATGAAGGTAATGTTTAACGAGGATTGGGGACATTTTTTGTGGACAAGATACGACAACAATATAAATGTAACCGAGGAAACCCTTAAAACCTTTATTTATCAGTATAAGGACACTTGCATCACCGATTTTTCAATGAATGTAAACGGAACCGTTTCAACATATCCCTCAAAAACTTGGGACAGCTTCAGCGACAGATACCTCGTAAAAGAAGAAAACGGCGAAAAGGTTGATTATACCAACACATTTGCAAAGCTTGCATATCAATTAAGAGAGCAAAACATTGATATGTACAAAATATGGATTGACACATTAAACGAAATAGGCATAAAGCCGTGGATTTCCATAAGAGTAAACGACTGCCACTACAGCCAAATGAAAAATCATATGTGGAAAAGCTCTTTTATTTCCAAGCGCTCCGACCTTATGAGAATAAACCACAGGGAACGCCGTGAATACTACGACTATAACCTTGACTTTTCAAAGGAAGAAGCAAGAGAGCATCTTCTCTCATACATAGATGAAACCCTTGAAAGATACTCCCCCTACGGCTTGGAGCTTGACTTTACAAGGGAGATGTACAGCTTTTATCCCGGTGGCGAAAAAGAGGGTACAAAATACATAAACGAAATGATGCACAAAATAAAAGAGCTTGCAAAGAAGCATTTTCCCGACAGAAAAATTCCCATCAATGTTCTTGTAAACGGCACGGCAAGCTCTTGTCTTGCCTTGGGGCACGATGTGGGTTATTGGGCGGAAAACGACCTTATTGACTCGGTTACGCTCCTTCCCAGATGGGAAACAATCAATTTTGATTATGAATTTGACTTGTGGAAGCGTGTGGTAAACAACAAAGTTCCCGTAGGCGGCGGACTTCAGATTATGATAAGACCCACAAAGGTATTTAAGGATGTTTCGTCAACGGTTGAAATGGCATACGGAGAAGCCTCAAGCTATATCAAAAACGGCTGTGACTTTTTGTTCCTCTATAACTTTATGGACATAACTGAGTCGGGAATTAAAAATACAATCATAAACAATTCCACACGCAATAATTTAGATGAAATTCTGACCACAATCGGCAACGAAGAAAAGCTTTTGACAAAGCCTAAACGATACACTCTCACTTATGACGACTTCACCCCTTATTGGGAGAGAAGCCATGCAAGACTTCCAATTGAATTCGGCAACGGTGAAATTCAGTATCTTAAAATCGCAACAGGAGAATTGGGCGAAAACTCAAAGCTGGTTCTTGCCTTCCGGGAAGATATTGATGTAAGCAAGATAAGCGTATATATCAACAGTAAAAAAGCAGAATTTTCGGAAAGAGGCGGTCTTGACAGGGGCATACTCGACAAGGACGGATATATTTTCCCCATCACCGACACAGACTGCATAAACGGAAGTGCCATAGTTGAAATAGACTATCCGGAAAATGCTATGCTAATCTACGCCGAAATTACTGTCGGAATTTAAACATAGGGTGATAATATGAAAAAAAGTATAAAATTTATTTTTGCAATGCTTATGATAGTGGCAATATCCGTTGCTTCTCTTAATTCTTTTGCGGCGGCAAATGTAATAAAAATCAACGGAGAAGCCGCACAAATTCCCCAAGGCTTCGGAGAAATCCTGGAAGCGGACAGCAGAACCTTTGTGCCCCTCAGATTTATTTCGGAATTTCTGAAAAACGAGGTATGGTTTGACGATGCCTCAAAGACGGCGGGAGTAGCTTCGCCCTCAGCAATTCTTCTGGTTCAAAACGGAAACAATATTTTATATGTTATATCCGCTCTGACAGGTGAAACCGTACCTGTTACAATGGACACGGCGGCATTTATAAAGGACGGCAGAACATATATTCCCATAAGATTTTTGGCAGAGGCCTTAGGCTATACCGTTGGCTGGGACGAGGCAACCCAAACCGTTACTCTTGATAAAAAATAGAATTTTTGTATTAAATAGGAAAAAAGACTTTGAGAAGAAGTATAGATGACATCTATATAAATTAAGGAGTAAACGATATGAAACTTTTGATAGTAGGATACAGTTGTTCGGGGAAATCATATTTCAGCAATAGGATTGCAGACGAATTTAATATACCTCTTCTGCAAATTGACAGTGTTTTTTATGAACCCGGACATACGACATTGGTTGCACGCAATCCAAAAGATGTAACCACAGATGTAATTTCATTTATCAAAGAAAACGACAATTGGGTGATTGACGGCGGGTATGACCGCACCGGCCTTTATGAGTGCTGCAAAATTGCCGACCGTATCGTTTTTATGAAAATAAACAGATTTGCAAGGCTAATAAACTTACGCCGAAGATATGTACACAGGCACGACCTTACAGAGGGCATAAAAAAATTTTCCAAAGCCTTCCCTTGGATTGTAAAAAACGGATGCGGAGAAAATTACATCAAAAGCTCATTTCCGAGTATTTTTTCCTTTCCGGAAAAATTGACGATTATAAAAACCGTTCACTCGGCACGAAAATTTTTTGATTTCGACAATTTTAAAACCGAAAGGGGCTTGTAAAAGGAGGCCTTTTATGCTACATCTCAAAAAAAATATTAAACGCATAATTAACCGAATAAAAGATATTGACGGCACTATTGACGCAATAAATAAGCGAATTCATGTTAACTCAACTATATATCTCACCTTTGACGACGGTCCGTCACAATACACGGAGGACTTGCTTTCGGTGCTTAAAAAGCATAATGTTAAAGCAACATTTTTTGTAACCTTTGACAGTCCCGAACATGAGTATCTTATAGGAAAAGCATATGACAGCGGACATGCAATAGGTGCCCACGCCTATCACCATATCTATTCCGAAGTATATGCCGACGAGGAATCCTATTTTAACGATTTAGGGAAAATACAGGATGTTATTAAAAGACAAACGGGGCAGGAAACAAAATATATTAGGTTTCCCGGAGGGTCATCAAACAGAGTCAGCGAAAAATATCAAAAAGGAATAATGACCATTTTGACAAATAAGGTCACCGAGCTTGGTTATAGATACTTTGATTGGAATGCGGCAAGTCATGATTCAAGCGAAAAAGACCCGAAAATTATTCTTAAAAACGCAAAAAGGTGTATTATGAATGTCGATTCCGCTGTTATTTTATTTCACGACTCTAAACCAACCACGCCCAAGATTATTGATAAACTGATTTCATGGGGACTGCGACATGGATGCAAGTTCCTTCCCATTGATGACAATACCCCTGATATCCACCATGAAATTGTCAACAAATAAAAAAACCGGACCCGAAGGCGTTGCAACAAAAATGGGCAGATTATGAAATAATCCGCCCATATATTTTATGTTTTTAGTCCGCTTCTTTTGGGATAGGAAAAAGGTGTGCAGAACGGACAAGCCAAACCCGAAGGCGTACATAGGGTACGCCGAGTGGTGAAGACTTGTTTGTTAAGTGCACCTTTTTACATTCCAAAAGTTATTTGGCGTATTCTATTGCACGTAACTCACGTATAACATTAACCTTAATCTGTCCGGGATATTCCATCTCGTTTTCGATTCTGTTAACGATATCCTTTGCCATCAATACGGTTTCATCGTCACTTACAACATCCGACTTAACAATTATGCGGACCTCACGGCCTGCCTGAATTGCAAATGAACGCTCAACTCCCTTAAATGAATTTGCGATTTCTTCAAGGGCTTCAAGACGCTTGATGTAGGATTCAAGGTTTTCTCTGCGCGCTCCGGGTCTTGCAGCCGAAATACCGTCTGCCGCCTGAATAAGACACGCTTCAAGGGTTTTAGCCTCTACATCGCCGTGATGTGCCATAATGGCATTTACAACCTTGTCGCTTTCCTTGTACTTCTTGGCTATATCTCCGCCGATTGTAATATGAGAGCCTTCGGTTTCATGGTCGATTGCCTTACCTATATCATGAAGCAATCCCGCACGCTTTGCAAAAGCAACATCGATACCAAGCTCTCCTGCCATAAGTCCGGCAATATGAGATACCTCAATTGAGTGCTGAAGCACATTTTGTCCGTAGCTTGTTCTGTACTTAAGTCTGCCAAGCAAACGCACAAGCTCGGGGTGCAAGCCGTGAACATGAGTTTCAAACATTGCACGCTCGCCCTCTTGCTTAATAATGTTGTCAACCTCTTTAGCAGTCTTTTCCACCACTTCTTCAATGCGTGCCGGATGAATTCTGCCGTCGGTTATAAGCTTTTCAAGAGACCTTCTTGCAATCTCCCTGCGAACAGGGTCAAATCCCGAAAGGATAATCGCCTCCGGCGTATCGTCGATTATAAGATCAATACCTGTAAGCTTTTCGATTGTTCTGATGTTTCTTCCCTCACGGCCGATAATTCTGCCCTTCATATCGTCATTGGGCAAAGAAACAACAGAAACAGTTGTTTCCGTAACATGGTCAGCCGCACATCTTTGGATTGCGCCTGTAATGATGGTGCGTGCCTTTTGGTCCGCCTCATCCTTTATCTGGTCCTCAATACTCTTAATCAAAACAGCCTTTTCGTGAACCAAATCTTCTTCAATCTGCTTCAGCAAATACTCTTTTGCCTGTGCCTCGGTGAAATCCGCTATTTTTTCAAGCTGTGCGATCTGGAGCTTTTTAACTCTGTCAACCTCCTCCTGCATCTTATCCGCCTCGGCAATTTTCTTCTGAATTTCTTCTTCCTTGGCTTCCATTTGCTGGGTTTTCCTGTCTATATTGTCTTCCTTCTGCTGTACTCTTCTTTCCTGTCTTTGAATATCATTTCTGCGGTCTTTGATTTCTTTGTCAAGCTCTGTACGGAGCTTATGTATTTCTTCTTTTGCCTCAATTAACTTTTCTTTTTTTACTCTTTCCGCTTCTTTTTCCGAATTTGAAGTTGCCGACTGCAGGATACGCTTTGCTTCTTCTTCAGCGCTTCCGATTTTCAATTCTGCGAATTTCTTTCTGTATGAGTAGCCATACTTAAATGCGCCGAACATTCCCGCAATGGCAACAACAATAATTACAATTATTGCTATTGTTGAACCTGAAATTTTTGCCACCTCCTAAAAATTTTTTGACATATCAGTCATTTTAAAATAAATCAAAGAATCATAGACACAAATAATTTGAATTTTGGTTAGAAGTATACTTAATAATTTTACACTTTTTTTGCGAAAATGTCAAGCCTTTTTTCCGCGAAAAAACACAGTCGCCCATAAAAAGCAAAACGACTGTGATATTTTTGAGAACCATCGGGAATCCATATATTAATTTACAATGGAAAATGCAAAATTGAAAACGGGCTCAGCAAGCGGAGCCCCTACGATGTAATACCGGCAATTGTTAAATTGACGGTATTACAATGATATTTATTTTAATCCTTAAACACGGAAAAGCCGCCGATGTTTCCGCCCTCCATACCAACGCCTTCGGAATTCGAGACTTTTGCAAAAGCTATTGACAAAACCCAAATATATGGTAAACTGAAATTGTATATTATTAACTATTATTAGAAAAGGAGAAACGCTATGATTGAAACATTAAAAAAACAGTTTACGGAAGTTTTCGGCGGAAGTCTTGACGGCGTCCGTGTTTTTTCCTCCCCGGGAAGAGTAAATCTTATCGGCGAACACACGGACTACAGCGGCGGATATGTTTTCCCTGCCGCACTTACATTTTGCACCACGGTTATCGCCCGTCCGAGAACAGACGGCAAAATTCGTATGAAGGCAACCGATCTTGACGGCATTGTAGAAGGAAGTATTGACACACTTGACGACTTTAAGGATGCCAAATGGGGCAACTACCAATTCGGCGTATTTAAAGAGCTTAAAAACGCAGGATATAACATAGTCGGTGCAGATATGCTCTTTCACGACACAACGCCTCACGGTGCAGGACTTTCCTCCTCTGCCGCAATCGAGGTATCATCTGCAATATGTATGGCAAGCCTCGGAGGCTGCGAAAGCATTGACAGCATTGAAATGGCAAAGCTCAGTCAGCTTGCAGAGCATAACTATGTAGGCGTAATGTGCGGAATTATGGACCAGTTTGCATCTGCTATGGGAAAGGCAAATCACGCAATATTCTTAGATTGCAAAAGCCTTGATTTTGAGCTTGTTCCCGTTGAGATTGACGGCTATAAGCTGATACTTTCCAACACAAAGAAAAAGCACTCCCTCGGTGCTTCAAAGTACAACGAAAGACGAAGCGAGGTTGAGTCGGGATTTGCAAGTCTTAAGGAGGTTTTGCCCCACATCAGCTGCTTGGGAGATGTAACGGAAGAAGAATTTGAAAAATTCTCTTATGTTATAAAGGACGAAATTATAAAGCAGAGAACAGAGCATGTTGTAAGAGAGGACGCCAGAGTTAAAAAATCCGTTGAGGTACTTAAAAAGGGCGACCTTGAAACCTTCGGAAAGCTGATGATCGCATCTCATATATCACTTCGCGACCTTTACGAGGTGTCCTGTGACGAGCTTGACATACTCCAAAGCGAAGCTCTTAAAATAGACGGTGTTTTAGGTTCAAGAATGACGGGAGCAGGCTTCGGCGGATGCACAGTCAGCCTTGTTAAAGACAGCGCGGTAGATGAATTTGTAAAGAAAGTGGGCGACGCCTACCTTGAAAAGGTTGGGCACCCCGCTGAATTTTACATCACGGAAATAGGCGACGGCGGCAGAGAGATAAAATAAAACTCCAAAGTTAAATCAAGGAGAAGCAAAATGAAAAAAACTAAAGTACTTATAATTGTTTTATTGGGTTTCCTTTGGCTTTTATTTGTAAATTGGATTGGTTCTCTTATAGATTGCAGAATCTTAACCTCTCAGCATTATAATGAATTTAAAGGTGCTTACCAACAGACAACCCATAAAGGTGATGAGTATTTCAAGGTATTATCATATCGCCCTTACAGAAGCGAAATTGCTCAGGTTTATTATGTTGCGGAGGATAATTCTTCCGCACATGTTATAACCTTTCTTTACAATATAGAAAAGAAAAAATGGGACAAGGTCAGCTCCGCTTGTATTTGGTCGAAAAAAGACAATATTTCCGGTGTAATATGGCCTTATTGGTGGCACTTTATCTACGGCGGATTTTAATTTTTGATTCACAAGAGTTTACTTATACCTGATAAGAAAGGAGCAAACGCAAAATGAGAATATTCGGAATTGTAAAAATTATTATATCGGCTTTTCTTTGCGTTGTTATTATTCATTGGGTTTTGGCTCTTATAAATTGCGAAATACTAACCGCCCAACATTACGATGAGTTCAAAGATGCCTATCAATATGCCACATATGGAGGCATAGAGTATTTTAAGGTTTTATCCTGCAATCTGTACAAAAGTGATATTGCTCAGGTTTATTATGTCGGCAAGGAACACTCGTATGCTGATGTACTGACTTTTCAATATAATCCGGAAAAAGGTATATGGGAAGAAATAAATTTCACCTGCATTCGTTCAAGAGTAGGAGGCAATGCCTCGAATATAATATGGCCATATTGGTGGCACTTTATCTACGGCGGATTTTAATTTTTGATTCACAAGAGTTTACTTATACCTGATGAGAAAGGAGCTAACGCAAAATGAGAATATTCGGAATTGTGAAAATTATTATATCGGCTTTTCTTTGCGTTGTTATTATTCATTGGGTTTTGGCTCTTATAAATTGCGAAATACTAACCGCCCAACATTACGATGAATTTAAAGATGCCTATAAACAAAACAATATGCTTATTGACATGGATTATTTTAAGGTTTTATCCTGCAATCTATACAAAAGTGATATTGCTCAAGTTTACTATATAGGCAAAGGAAACTCGTGTGCCGATGTACTGACTTTTCAATATAATGCCGAGAACGGGCTATGGGAAGAAATTACATGGAATACCATTTGGTCAAAGGGTGGCAGTGCTTCGGAGGTAATATGGCCCTATTGGTGGCACTTTATCTACGGCGGATTTTAATTTTTGATTCATTCACAATATGGCACCCTATAACACTTTCTTTTGTGATAACATAAAACACAAAAAGGAGGTGAAAAAAATGGCTGAAAGAAAATCTATTCAGGACGGACGGAACAGATGTCGGAGATGCAACAGACCACTCAGCAACCCTAATGCTATTTACGGATGGCGATGTGCACAAATCGTAGGGCTTGAAAAATACAGCGAGATAACAGACATTCTTGATGAAGATGCACTAAATGCATATAATATGTACGTATCAACTTATCTTGCAAATGACAAATCCGATTATAACGATTCTGCAATCACTTCAATGACAAACAGTATAATTTCATCCATATTACCTGCTACCGATTGGCAAGACGCATCGGATATTATTGTCAGAAACGCAGATGCCATTAAAAATGCAGGTGCATATTACGGCGTAAATCCCGGCATTATAGCAGCATGCATCTACACAGAACAAATCACAAATGTAAATATTACAGATTTGGCAGATTTACCGTTCTATTTTGCCGATACAAGTATCGGCATAGGTCAAATCAAGGTGTCAACAGCTAAAATGTTGGAGGATAGCGGCTACATACAAAAAACCGAGTATGCCGGAACCGAAAGAATAGGCACCGAATTTTGGGGGTTTGATTTGGATGTATGGCACGCACCGGCGTACGGATATGTGTACGGCTCCAGAGAAAGAGCCATTGCCCACAGGCTAACCGTTGAGTCGGAAAATGTAAATTATGTCGCAGCATATCTGTCATATTTTCAAGACAGATGGAAAGGTCAATACCCCGAAATAGACGGAAGAACCGCCGTGTTGGCTACATTATTTAATCAGGGAGAAACCCGTCCGCCACACCCAAATCCCGAACCCCGAGAGTTTGGCAATCAAGCAAGAGATGAATACCCTTATATGCGCAAGCTTTTGGGATTAGATTAAGGAGGCACAAAAATGAAAATACTCGGCAAATTATTATCAAGCCTGTTGTGTTTATTTTTAGTTTTTTGGATAGGAACGCTTATAAAATGTGACGTTCTTACACTTTTGCATCACAATGAATTTAAAAATATCTATACAGAAAAATACGGATTGGAAACCGACTATTTTAAGGTCTTGGAATACCAAGACGATTATGCCCGAGTATATTATGTAACCGTCGGCAACACTTTGGGAGAAGTTTTAACACTTAAAAAGAACAACGGAAATTGGGTTGTTTCATCTTGCAAAACCATCTGGTCCGGAACAGGCGGCAGTGCCTCGGAGGTAATATGGCCCTATTGGTGGCACTTTATCTACGGCGGATTTTAACAAAAACAGCGCCCCTGCAAAGGGACGCTGTTTTTGTTTTATTCTACCGTACCTATTACAAAATCCACTAAATCCTTTGCAGCAGTAGGCTTTGCCAATCTTTTTACCGCTTTTTTAATTTCCTCGCATCTTTCCTCAGACATTGCAATCTTTACCGCCTCGTCAACGGGAAATGTACGACTTACCTTGACAGCCGCTCCGGCATTCAGCAAAAACTCCACATTTCTGTCCTCCTGCCCCGGCACGGGGTTATTCATTATCATGGGAAGCTCCTTTGCAAGTGCCTCACTTGTGGTAAGTCCTCCCGGCTTTGTCACTATGCAATCCGCCGCATCCATCATCACATCCACATTATCAACATACCCAAATGAGTATACCTTGTTATTTGTCTTAAGCTTATCCACCTTTTCTTTCAGCTTTTTGTTGTTTCCGCACACAACGATTACCTGAAATTCCCCTGCCTTGTCAAGTGCCGATATTTCATCCGTCACCTTTCCGAAGCCCATACTTCCGCTCATAACAAGCACCGTTTTTTTATCGGGAAGTCCCAGCATTTTAAGAGCTTCTTCTCTTTTGTACTTTTTCTCGTACTTTTTGTCAATTGGTATTCCGAGAGGCACAAACTTTTCTTTGGGAATCCCTCTTTTTGCTCCCTGTACCGTCATAAGCTCGTTTGGGGTAATATAAAAGTCCAAAACCGTATCCTCCCAGTATGGGTGAACGGTAAAATCCGTAACTATGCCGAGGGTTTTTATATTATCGGCAATATTGTTTCTGATAACGGTTACGAGTATTGCCGCAAAAACATGGGTGCATATAATAAAATCCGGCTTTTCGGCGTTTATCATTTTTACAAGGTTATGGGCTAAAAGCTTATTTGTAACCTTTGGAATACCCTTTATTTCCTCGCCGTTACGGTTTTCGCACATACTGTACACCTTGCCGTATATCTTGGGCATACTTTTGGTGGACATAAGATATATCTTTGAAACAGACTCGGAAAGTATGGGATTTATAAACTTGTAAACATCCATATACGGACATTCAATTCCTCTTTCTGCAAAGTAATCACTTAAAACCTTTGCCGTCTGATTATGTCCCTGCCCCGCAGTAATCGAAAAAATCAAACCTTTCATTTTATTCTCACCCTTACATAGAAACGGTTATTCCGCTTTTCAGGAAATACAGATACTTTTCTTTAACCGAAACCCCCGTTATTTCCTCTATGCCCTTTGCATAATACTCTATTTGAAGTCTGTAGCTTTCTGCTCTTTTCTCTGTATCGGTTTGTGAAAATACAGAGTCTGTCTTATAGTCAACAAGCACAATTCCGTCATCTTCATAAAAGAAACAGTCCGCTATACCCTGAATAATAATATCATCCTCGTCCTTTATGTTTTTTTCCGCAAAAATCTCATTGGGCTTTATCAGCATATAAAAATCGTATTCTTTTTCCGCCTTTCCGTCTTTTTCGGCTGCTTTAAGCCTTTTTCCAAGCTCGCTTGAATAAAATCCGTATATGTTTTTAAAATTCACTGCCGATGCTTGCTTTTTGGTCATCATTTCATTTTCCACCATTTTATCTACCGCATTTTTCACAGCCTCAATCGAATCGATTTCGGAAGCGGCTATATGCTGCATAACAAAATGCATAATCGTTCCCGTTTCGGCGGCGTTTAAATCCTCCGGAGCCTCCAAAAGGCCGTATGATGCCTTTTTAAAGAATGCCTGAGCACCGTCATTTTCCTGCATCAGTCTGCGTTTAACCTCGCTTACAGACATTTTAACGGGAAGCTTTGATAGTCCCATATAAGGGTATTCATACTCAAGCTTCTCCTTGATAAGCTCATCCTTAACCTCCAAAGCCTCTCTTTTCTCTGCAACATCAATATCATATTCTTCGTCATCCGAAACTATATCAAGCCTTGCCTCGTAAATATTATATCTGCATTTAGAATCAGGCTTGGGAACAATATCCGTAATACCGCCTAAATTTCTCAGATACCCCCCGTCTTCGTGATTTAACACCCCATAAAATATCCAATCACGGTAAAATTTTGCGTTTTTAATAAAGAAATCCAAAATTCGCCCTTCTTGGTCGTATGCAGCGTATTTCCAATTATTTTCCCTGTCGGCAACCGATGCCGAAATAATAAGCTTTTCTTTTGCTCTTGTCATTCCCACATACAAAAGGCGCATTTCTTCTTCTTTTTCGGAAAACTTTTTGTCAACCTCCAGAAGAGTTTTTGTAGGCATCAGGCATCTCACTCTTTGTCTTGTATCCACCAAATCAATTCCTACGGTAGCCTTTGTATTGCAAATAATACCACTTGCGTTCCTTCCGTCCTTTGAGCTTCCCGTTTTATACAAAATAACAACAGGAAACTCAAGTCCCTTGGACCTGTGATATGTGGTAACAATTACGGAATCCTTTTCAGATGCCGTACCGGTTGCAGGTTTTAAAGCCTTGTCGTTTTCATTAACTGTATTTATATAATTCAAAAAATCAAAAAGACCGCTTAACACGCCTTGTTCAAAATCCGTACACCTTTTAATAAGGAGCTTAAGATTTTCCCGTCTTTTATTACCCTTTGGCATTGCCCCCACAATTGCAAAGAAGCTGTATCTTCGGCATATTGTAAGAACAAGCTCATCAACACCCATATATTCAGCACATTTCCTGAGATAGTCAAGCTCATCCACAAAATTTTTCGCCTTATTATCCCTTTTTGCCGCCTCGCAAAGAGCATCATAATATCTGCATTTCTTTTTGCAGGCTCTGATTTTTGCAAGCTCATTCGGAGTAAAATCAAACATTTTGGAAAGCATTACGGCTATAAGAGGCACATCCTGAAGAGGATTGTCGATTATCTGCAGAAAGGAAAGCACCGTGCTTACCTCATAGGTCGAAAGATAAGACTGTCCGCTTTCGCTTATATAGCTTATATTAAGCCGTTCAAGCTCTTCTTCAATCTCATCTCCATATGAATTTTTAACGGAAAGAACTGCAATATCTCCGTACCTTATGGGACGCATGGTTTTTCCATCATCATCCAAAACCATAAATTTTTCGTCGCAGACAAGGCTTTTAATTCTTTGGGCAACCGCTCTTGCTTCAATATTGTCCGTATCAAATTCATCCTTAAGCCGTTCCTTTTCATCTCGGTCCGTAAGGTTTGTTATCATTATCTCGGTGTCCGTGTTTTGTGAGTCGGGATATTCCGCTCCCCTTACAAGACTTTCACCATTTGCGTAGTTTATTTTTCCCGTTTTGTCCGTCATAACTCCGGAGAAAATATGATTAACGCAATTAACAACACTGTCACGGCTTCTGAAATTTTTAGAAAGCCTTATAAGCTGTCCGCCGTGGTTTTTCTCGTATTTTTCAGCAAGATTTAAGAATATGGTCGGATCTGCATTTCTGAATTCATATATCGCCTGCTTTACATCGCCCACCATAAACAAGTTGCCCTCGGGCTTTGAAATATGCGAAAAGATTTCCCATTGCAATTGATTAGTATCCTGAAACTCATCAATAAAAATCTCGCTGTAACGCTCACGGATTTTTCCGCAAAGCTCCGTTTCCTTATCCTTTTTACTGCATATCAGCTTTAACGCCTCATGCTCCAAATCGGAAAAATCCATTACGGAACGGTCACGCTTATATTTTATGTGAAGCTTCTCCGTAAGTCTTACTATATTTAAAAGAGTTCTGACAACAGGCTCAAGCTTAACAATACCTGTTTTTGTATCACTGTCACCGATTTTCGCTGTAAGCTTTGCCTTTTCCAGAATACCTTTTACATACGAATCCCTGATTTCACAAAGCTTTTCTTTTGCATAAGGATTACTGCATTCTTTTTTTCCGCCCGCCATTCCTTTTACTTTGTAATCCTTAATAAACTCGGCAAGCTTTTGCACATCATTTTGGGCTTTTACCTCCGCATACCTACTGCAAAAATCAAAGGCTATATCTTTAAAATATATTCCCGATTTGTCATCTTTTGAAAAGGCATCCTCTGCTATTTTGCTTATATTTTCGCACGCACTTTCTATATCGTCACAGTAATGCGCAAGCACCCGTCTGCAAACATCCGCCCACTTGGACTCCCATACGGATTTTCCCTTTTTTATACATTCATAGTAGTCTTTTTTTGCCTCGCGAATCCACAACTTGGGATAGGGGAAGCTGTTTACGTCCTTGTAAATTCCCTTTATGATTTTACGAAGGTCGTCGTCTTTTTTTACACCGCCCCAACCGCTTACCAATTCGTAAAATCCCGTTTTTTTATCAATGCGACTGTAATACGCCTCAAGAGCATCATTTATGGCTTTATCAATCAACACATCATTTTCCGAATCTTCAACCAGCCTTATATCGGCAGGCAAATCCGTAAGATGAGCGTTATTTGAAATAATACGGCTGCAAAATGAATGTATGGTGGAAATACACGCCATTCCCAAACGAATGCTTTGTTCCTTTAAATTCTCGTCATCCGGGTTTTCTTCTATCTCTTTTTCGATTGCCGTGGCAATTTTCCTTTTCATACCGGCAGCCGCCGCCTCGGTAAATGTAAGCACCAAAAGACTGTCCACCGAAACGGGATTTTCGGGATTTGTTATCTTTCTGATTATCCTTTCAACCAAAACGGCTGTTTTACCGCTTCCTGCCGCTGCAGAAACAAGTATATTTCCCCCTGTTGCCTCTATTGCCTGCTTTTGTTCATCTGTCCAAACTACGCTCATTCGTATCACCTCGACCTATGGTTAAATTCTACCATAAAGCAAGACAAATGTCTACACCAAAATCAAATTATATCACAAAGCGTACAGGGAGTTACCTTATTTTTGCAAAGCATATCCATTACGGCTTTCGCCTCATCTAATGAGTAAAATCTGCTTAAGGCAGTTTCCGCCTCGTTTTCCTCGCCCTCTATAAAGGCACAAATTCCGTAAGACCTCTCCCCATCAGTTCTTACGATTTCGTAATGCACATGCTTTTCTTCTCCGTCCTCCGTCACAAGCAAAAAACTTTGTTTCATAACTACCGCTCCCATGCTTTGTATTTGGCAAACAATGCCCTACAAAGATTTTGCCATATAACCCACACAAAATCAATCCCCTGTTCATCGCAAATTTCTCGATTTTTCAACACCCGATATATGCGCTTTTTCGCCGTTATTTTCCTTTTATCTTTTGTTGCCGATATTATGTAAACCTGTTTTGTCGAAAAAAGAGACCGATGCATTTTTCACCGGTCCTCCTATATGTATTCTTTAATTCGTTCTGCTGCGTAGGAATGTTCTTTTATTCCGTAAAGCTTCCCTCCGCATTTGCAGACTGCCCTGATTGTAAAGTTCCTGATATTTTCCGGAAAAAGATTAAAAACAACATTTCCGCAACATGGGCAAACAACCCTGCCTGTTTCAAGTATTGCCCTGTGTTCCTCATCTTTGCGTCGGGTTTTAAAATAATCAACCTTACACAGGCTTCCGCATTTACACGAGAAGGAAAGGCTGAAGCCTTTAAGGTTATCACCTAACTCTGCAAGCACCCTGCCACATTCGCCACAGGAAATCATACCCTTGTTACGATTGTGAATATGACCGTTCAACGCTTTAAACTCACTCATTATTTTTATCCTTTTCAAATGTCTTTATAATAGATATAACGCTGTCGGCAACCGCCTTTTTCTTGTCCTCGGTTAAGTTTTTCAAAGCGTTTTCTATCCTTTTAAGCTGAGTATCCGCACAGGGCTTTTCTTCATCGGCAAAAAATTCCGAAAGGGTAACCCCAAGCGCCTCGGTTATCTTTTTAAGGCGAGGGATTGTAACCTGCCTTTCTCCCCTTTCAATTATTCCGATTTCGGACTGATGAGAATTTATCTCATTGCCCAGCTGCTCCTGCGTCATACCCAACAAAAGCCTGTATTTTTTTATCCTTTCACCAACATCAACATACTGCTTATCCATATAAGTTTACCTCTCTTTACTTATAATAGAAGTATATTGCATTGAAATAAAAGTATCAAAAACATATAAGTTATATTCATTTATAGCATATATGTACTAATCGGGCAATTCCTTTCGGATTGCCCGATTTTAGAGGCCGAGGGGAAAATAGTGCAGATTGGACAAACTGAGGCAAAAAGCCAAGGCTTTTTGCTTTACCCGAAGGTGTACATAGGTACTCCGAGAGGCGAAGTTTGTTCAAAACACAAATCGCTTTTATCCTGAAATTCGTTATTTAACGAATTTCTACCTAAATTTCTATCTCATTTTGTTGTATACGCAACTTGAAAATTCCTATATTGTATTCTTTTAACGATTTGTGTGGTCTGTGCATTTTGCACCAGCCCCTTCACACTATTCCGATTCGGCAGATCCCGACGTCAACAAATACTTTGCAGGGTCTGTCGTTTCCTGATTGACGCTGATTTCAAAATGAAGATGTGAAGGCTCTGCAGATTCTGCCGAAGCGGTATTTCCTACCTTTCCGATTACGGTTCCGGCAGTTACATTGTCACCGACTTTAACCTCGGCACCCTCTGCCAGATTTGCATAAATTGTCCTTAAAGAACCGCCGTGCAGAATAATTATGCACCGTCCCATTATTCCGTCGGTTATTGCTTCAACCGTTCCGTCGGCAACGGCGACCACTTCTTCTCCTTCTTTTGCCGCAAAATCTATTCCGTTGTGGGTTCGCCAATCATTCATTGTTTGGGAATATACAAGCTCATCTCCTGAATACTCCTTTATGATTTCGCCCTTTACAGGGGGTGTCATACCGCTTTCGGGAGGGGTATCCGTTTTTTTCGGCTCCTCTTTTTGAACATTCCCCTGCTCCTTTTTATCCTCTGCAGGCTTTTCGCTTTTGTTTTCGGCTTGGTTATCCTTTTCGCTTTTACTTTCGTTATACACGGGATTTAATCCGCTATCCTCTGCCTTTACCTCGCTTACCGCCTTGCTGAGTGCCTCACGGTCTGCTTTTTTTGTTTCCTCTGTCTTATCAATACTCCTGTTAAAAAAACCTGCCGTTATGGAAAAAAGTATAACCACCGATGCGGCAATACCTATTATTATCAGATTTTTCCTTGTCATTGCAGAGGATTGTTTTTTTTCGTTCCTGCCCGAATTTTTTGTACTCACTCATATCACCTCAAAGGTATTATGAGCAAATATAAACATTTTATACAGTATTTTCTTTAAAGCCTGTCTGCAATATCGAAAAGCTTCTTTTTACTTAAAATCAATCCGATTATATATAAAACCGCCGAAACCGCCAACACATAAGCCATACCGCTTATATTTATTTTGTCATTATACAAAAGCACCTCTCGGTATGCCTCGGATATTACCGCCGCAGGATTTAACCTGATAATAACCCTAAGCTTCTCGCTTACTGCATCTATGTTCCAAAAAATCGGTGTAATCCAGAAGCCTATATTTACGCAGACAGTTAAAATATCCTTTACATCCTTAAAATAAGCACAGGTAATTGCCAAAATTCTTCCCAAGGACAAAACAAAAACAAAGGTGACCGCCATAACAGGCAGTAAATACAGCCAATTAAAACAAATCCCGTTTCCGAAAAATCCGCAAAGCACCAAAACTATAACCGTAAAAAACAGATGGGAAATCAATGCCGATATTCCGCGAACCCACGGGAGAATTTGTTTATTAACGTTTACTTTTTTAAGCATATAAGAATAATCTCGGTAAACCGAGCAAACACCCGAAAGCCCCTCGGACACAAAAATCCACGGAGCAATTCCCACAGACAGCCAAAGATAATAGGGAACGCCTTTTATATCCCCTCCTCCGAAGGCAACGGTATATACAAACCAATATACCAAAACCGTTACGGCAGGATATAAAGCCGCCCACAAAGCTCCGGCTGTCGAGCCTGCATATTTACCTTTAAAATCATAAAACGCAAGGCAAACTGTCTGCTCAATGCGTTTTATAAATCCTTTTTCTCGTGTTTTATTGTAATACATTTTTATTTTACCTATTACTTACCTTCGATTATCCAGTTATCAAGTCCCGTTTGTATGGCGTGCATTGTACGGGTTTTAAAGAACCTGTCTCGTTTTGTCTGCTCCTCTACAAACATTTTCATATCCTCTCGCTTTGACACTCCGTCCATGGGGCAGGGATTTTCTACAACAGGCAAATCCTCTCCGAAAACATAACCCTTTATCTCTTTTTCGCTTACATAAATCAAGGGACGGATAACGTGGATATCCTTCCTTGAAAGATATGTCACGGGAGAAAAGCATCCAAGCCTGCCCTCATAAAAAAGTGAAAGGAAAAAGGTTTCCAAAACATCCTCGTTATTATGTCCCAGTGCCACCTTATTACACCCAAGCTGTGTTGCCAAGTCATTTAGTCCGCCTCTGCGCATTTTGGCACAAAGAGAACAGGGATTTTTTTCTTTTCTTACCCCGAACACAATTTCCGCTATATCCGTTTTCTTTACAACATATTCAACGCCGATTTTGTCGCAAAGCTCTCTTACCGGCAAAAAGCTTACACCCTCAAATCCCATATCAAGTGTAAGAGCAATTATTTCAAATTTCTTGTCATAAAATGTTTTAAGTGCCGCAAGAGCACAGAGGAGCGTCAGGCTGTCCTTGCCGCCTGACACTCCTACCGCTATTCTGTCACCGTCTGAAATCATATTATAGTCATCTGTTGCGCGTCTTACCTTGCTTAAAATTTTCTGTAATCTGTTTTCCATAAAATATATTACTATTCTTCGGTTACTTCCGGCTCTTCCGTTTCAGTCGCTTCTGCTGTGTCTGCTTCGTCGTCGTCGCTTTCCTTTTTAACTGCTTCAACCGTCAGAACCTTTACATCCTGTGCAAGTCTGATAAGTCTTACGCCCTTTGTAACTCTTCCGTATGTGCTTATATCCTCGCTGTCCATACGGATAATTACGCCCTCTGATGTAATAATCATAATATCGTCATCAGGTCTTACAATCTTTATCCCCGCAATCATACCTGTTTCGTCGCTGACACGGTAGGTCATCATTCCCTTACCGCCACGGTTCTGGCACTTATACTCCGAAAGGTCTGTCCTCTTACCGTAGCCGTTTTCACTAACGGTTAAGAGCTTGCCTTCTTCATCTGCCACGCACATTCCGATGATATAGTCATCATCGTCTATGGTCATTGCCTTAACGCCTCTTGAAACACGTCCCATATTGCGTACATCTTCTTCGCTGAAACGGATAATCTTACCCGAATGGGAGCCAACGAAAATCTCATTTGTTCCGTCGGTCATTGCAACGCCTATAAGCTCGTCGCCTTCGTCAAGCTTAATTGCTCGCTTACCGGCTTTGGGTGCGTTTTCGTATTCGGAAAGGTCTGTCTTTTTGATTATTCCTGCCTTGGTACACATAATCAGACCCTTGTTGTCCTCGTATTCTCTGACGGGGATTACCGCCGAAATTTTCTCGTCCGACTCGATTGCAATAACATTTACAATAGGCGTACCCTTTGCAGTTCTGCCTGCCTCCGGAATTTCATAGGCTTTAACTCTGTACATCTTACCCTTGTTGGTAAAGAACAAAATATAAGAATGGGTTGAGGATATAAACATAGAGCTTACAAAATCCTCTTCCTTGGTATGAAGTCCGATAATACCCTTTCCGCCTCTCTTTTGAGTCTTATAGGTATCAACGGTTGTTCTCTTTGCATATCCCTGATGGGTAAGAGTAATTACACAATCCTCTTCCTCTATAAGGTCCTCAATGTCAATATCATCTGCAACCGCCTCAATACCCGTTCGTCTTGAATCGCCGTATTTGTTGCTTATTTCCGTAAGGTCGGTTTTAATTATCTCAAGAATTCTGCTTTCGTTGGCAAGAATATCCTCAAGGTCTTTAATCCACGCAATAAGATCGTTGTATTCCTTTTCGATTTTTTCACGCTCCATACCTGCAAGACGGGCAAGCCTCATATCAAGTATTGCCTGCGCCTGAACATCTGTAAGAGAAAATCTGTTTATCAGCTTTTCTTTTGCGTCATTGTAACTGCTTCTGATTGTTTCGATAACTTCATCAATATTATCAATGGCAATTCTCAAGCCCTCTAAAATGTGTACTCTTGCCTCTGCCTTTTTCTTGTCAAATACAGTTCTTCTTGTTATAACTTCCTTCTGGAAATCAAGATAATGAACAAGCACCTCTTTTAAGTTTAAAACCTTGGGGTCTGTCCTGTTTACAAGAGCAAGCATAATCACACCAAAGCTATCCTCAAGCTGGGTGTATTTGTAAAGCATATTTAAAACAATCTGGGCATTTGCCCCTGTTTTAAGCTCTATTACAATTCGCATACCGTCACGGTCCGACTCGTCACGAAGGTCTGAAATTCCTTCAATTCTCTTATCACGGACAAGCTCTGCAATCCTTTCGATAAGGCGAGCCTTATTAACCATATAAGGTATCTCCGTAACAACGATTTTCTGCCTGTTTTCTTTAAAGTCCTGTATTTCCGCCTTTGCTCTGACTCTGATTTTGCCTCTTCCCGTATGGTATGCGGCACGGATACCCGATACGCCCATAATAACTCCGCCCGTTGGGAAATCGGGTCCGGGTATGTATTCCATAAGCTCATCAATCGTAATATCGGGATTGTCAATAAGAGCTTTTATTCCGTCAACTACCTCACCCAAGTTGTGAGGAGGGATATTGGTTGCCATTCCTACTGCGATACCATTTGAACCGTTTACCAACAAATGGGGTATTCTTGAGGGCAGTACAATAGGTTCTTTTCTTGTTTCGTCAAAGTTCGGCATAAAGTCAACTGTGTCCTTTTCTATGTCCGTAAGCATAGTAAGGGACAGCTTTGACATACGCGCCTCCGTATAACGGTAAGCAGCGGCGGCATCACCGTCCACGGAACCGAAGTTACCGTGACCGTCAACCGTGGGATAACGCAGAGAAAAGTCCTGTGCCATACGCACAAGGGCATCATACACCGAAGCGTCTCCGTGGGGATGGTATCTACCCAAAACATTACCTACCGTAGTAGCACATTTACGATGCTCTTTATCGGGAGTAAAGCCGTCCTCATACATTGCGTACAAAATACGCCTGTGAACAGGCTTTAATCCGTCACGAACATCGGGAAGAGCACGCCCTACAATAACCGACATTGCATAGTCAATGTAGGACTTTTTCATTTCCTTGTTAAGCTCTACGGGAACAATATTCAATTTTGAATTGTCAAATATTCCTTCCGACATAATTATTCATATCTCCGTTTCGTAAAAATTGATTTTTTGCCTTTTAAATTCATTTTGTCTATATTTATATATTCGACACAAATTATCGATTTCCTCTTTTCAGCCTCAAAAATACCCCAAATTTTAATTTAGCCTTCCTTTTTTAAAGGAAGGCTCATTATATTCATTTGTTCAGACCCTTTCGGAAAAGGGAAGGCTTACTCATTATGTTCGTTTTTTACCGTCAGGCCTTTTTCTTTGTAACCGCCCTGATAACAAGCAATGTACCCACCATCAAAACTATACCTATAGGCAAGCATATCCATGCATTCTTAACATATCCTGCAATTATATATGTTACAAATGATACCGCCGCCGCCGTAAGTGCATAAGGAAGCTGGGTTGATACATGGTTTATATGATTACATTGGGCTCCTGCCGAGGACATAATCGTCGTATCCGATATGGGTGAGCAATGGTCACCGCAAACAGCTCCTGCCATACAAGCGGAAATTGCAACTATTGTAATTTCGTTGCTGATTGAACCTCCGAATATTGCAAGAACAATAGGAATTAAGATACCGAATGTACCCCATGATGTTCCTGTTGCAAATGAAAGTCCTACGCCGATTAAGAACACTATAGCCGGAAGCAGAGGTATAACGGAGGTTGCCTTGGTTCTTACAAACTCGGCAATAAGTATTTTTGCCCCAAGTCCGTCTGTCATGGTCTTTAATGTCCATGCACAGCAGAGAATCAGGATAGCCGGAACCATAGCCTTAAATCCTTCCGGGATTGCTTCCATACAATCTTTGAAGCTTAATACTCTTCTTAAAAGGAAGTATATAACTGCGAACAAGAATCCAAAGAACGAACCTATAACCAAGCCTACCGAGGCATCAGCACATGAGAATGCCGTAACAAAGCTTCTGTATCCGTCGGAATCCGGAGTAAAGTAACCGCCGGAATAAATCAAGCCTATCATACAAGCAATGATAAGTACAAGCACCGGTGCAACCAAATCCCACACAGAACCTTTTCCGTTGTTATTGTCATTTTCTTCTGCTTTATCAACAAGCTGTCTGCCCTTTTCAGAGAATATATCACCATTTTCAATGGCATTTTTCTCGTGCTTTTTCATAGGACCGAAGTCAAACTTTAATACAGCAATAACTATCATCATAACTATTGTAAGCAAAGCGTAATAGTTATACGGTATTGCTTTTATGAAAAGTCCGAGTCCGCTGATTTCCTTTTCCGATACAAAGCCTGCAACTGCCGCCGCCCATGAAGAAATAGGTGCAATAATACAAACAGGCGCCGCTGTTGCATCAATCAGGTACGAAAGCTTTGAACGGGAAACGTTAAATCTGTCTGTAACGGGGCGCATAACCGAGCCGACCGTAAGGCAGTTGAAATAATCATCAACAAATATAAGCACACCGAGAGCAATTGTCGCAAGCTGTGCACCTACTCTTGATTTTATATGCTTTGACGCCCAGCGACCGAATGCCGCAGAGCCACCCGACTTGTTCATAAGTGCCACAATCGCACCTAAAACAACAAGGAAAATAAGTATTCCTATATTGTATGAGTCTGCAACAGATGCAACAAATCCTTCGGAAACAACTCTGTCAACGGTTCCCGCAAAATTAAAGTTTGCATAAAGAACGCCACCCACAACAATACCTATAAACAAAGAGGAATAAACCTCTTTTGTTATAAGCGCCAGAACAATGGCAATCAACGGAGGAAGCAAAGCCCAAAATGTTGCAAACGAAGGAATCTCGCTTCTTTTTGCCTCTATTGCTTTGTCGAGAGTTTCTGTAAACTCCGGCTCTTCCGATACATTGCTTGTATAATTGTCAATGTATGTGTCCGCAGCCTCTACGTAAGCTGCCGCCTCTTCCTCGGAAAGCATACTTGCATCAAACTTCTCGCTTTCCGTCAGATACTCTGTTGCGGCAATGTTTGCAAGCTCGTCCTCGCTTAACTCCTCCACTGCTTCCAAAGCATCTTCAACCTGTACCGCTTCTGCTGCATCACTTGCGGTTGCCTGCTCATTTTCCCCAACTGCCATAGCAGAAAGAGGAATGATAAGGCATGTAATAATAAATGCAAGGAGCATCACCGCAAATATGCGTTTTTTCTTTAAGTGAATCATTTTATCTTCACCCTCCCTAAAAAATAAAGTCGTAATGCGAAACGCACACGACTTCTATACGAAAATCATTTTGATAGCGCTCCACATTATCGTGACAGAGCAATACATATTCTGCATTACTCCGGCATTGCTCCGCTTGGGAAACGGGAAAACAACACCTCGGCGTCGGCTCCTTTCAATCACTCGGCAATTCCCCGTCCGAATGTTTACTGATAGCAAACGCACCTCTACCATAATTGTTCCGTAATTATACCATATTTCATATTTTTATTCAATCAGCATATTAGACAAAATCCTGCAAAGTTTTTCCGCAATCTACACAAAAATCATCTTGCTTTGAGCCTTACACGAATATCAATATTGTAGTTCTCTTTAAAATACCTTGCGTTACAACGTTTGTGCCCGATTACCGAAGACATCTCTTCTTTCTTTACGGTCAGGCAAAGCTCGCAATCTTTAAGGTTGTCTTTTTTTATTTTTTCTTCGATTATATTCCTGTTCCGCTTTGATAAAACAAGCTCCCGAAAGGCAGGATGATAGGGACCCGCAACAATATTCCCCTCTTCCGTCAGGCTCTCGTCGGAATGAAGTCCCACTCTTATTACCTCGATACCGTCTTTTTCAAAAATCCTCATTGCCTTATCCGTAACATCTATCGCCACATCCAAATCATAAGGAATATACACCTTATCGCAGTAAAGTTCTTCAAGCTTGGTATTTTTAAGTACAAGTGTGGGGTAAATTCTCACGCACTTGGGTTTAAGCCTTTGCACATCACAAGCCGTTTTAATATCCTTTTTGGGATTTGAGCCGTACATTCCCACCATCATCTGAAGCCCCAAATCTATATCATAGCTTTTAATAAGCTTTGATGCCTTAACCGTTTGAGAAAATGTATGTCCTCTCCCGTTAAGGCTTAAAACCTCGTCATCGGAGGACTGCAGTCCAAGCTCTATTGTTTTTACATTATATTTTTTTAAGAGCGATAACACATCATCATCTATTTTGTCGGGACGGGTAGAAAGTCTGACGCCGTCAACAAAATCCCTGTATTCCCATGCAGTTTTCAAAAATTCCTCCTGCAAGTCAAGAGAAAGTCCCGTAAAGCTTCCGCCGAAAAATGCAATTTCACGATTGGCATCACCCTTTGGAATATAGGAAAGAAAGCTTTCGATAATTTTTCTTACGTCATCACAGGTTACGGTTGTTTGAATTCCCGTAATCTTTTTCTGATTACAAAACACGCAGGCGTTGGGGCAACCCTCATGGGGAATAAAAATGGGAATATTATATTTTTTAAGTTTTTTATTTTCCATATTCTATTTTAAAAAGCGCCTGTTTTGCCGCCTCCTGCTCGGCGGATTTGCGATTTTTGCCCTCTCCATTTCCTATTATTCTGCCTCTGTACAATGCGTTTACTTTAAACACGGGCATATGATCGGGACCGCTTCTTTCCGTCAGCTCATAGGTCACAGTATCCGTTCCCTTATCTCTTTTTTGGAAATAATTCTGTATCTCGGATTTATAGTTTCTGAAATCGCCAAGCTCCGTTTCCTTTACCGTATCCTTTAAGTTATCCATAATCCATTTTTTTGCCGGTTCAATTCCTCCGTCAAGATATATGGCGCCCAATACCGCTTCAAAGGTATCACATAAAATCGACGCCTTTTTAGCCCCGTTTTCTGCCTCTGACCTTCCGAATTTCAAGCCTTCGCCCAAGCCCAGCTTTTTTGCGGCAAGGGCAAGAGATTTTTCACATACCGAGGCGGCTCGCATTTCCGTAAGCCTGCCTTCATCAAGACCTTTAAATTCCCTGTAAATGTATTCGGCAATAACAAATGACAATATACTGTCGCCCAAAAATTCAAGCCTTTGGTTGCTTTCCGTATTTCTTTCGTTGGCATAGGAAATATGAGTAAGGGCGGTTTCAAGAAGCTTTTTATCTTTAAACTCATATCCGATATTCATATCCGTCACTTCCTTCTCATATAAGAGGCTGTAGCAAAACCGTCTTGCTACAGCCTCTTGTAATTACGTCCGACACAAAATTTACTGTCTTTCTTTAACATATTCAACAGCATCATTTACTGTTACAATCTTTTCTGCCTCTTCTTCCGAAATTTCAATATCAAACTCCTCTTCAAGGGACATCATAAGCTCTACCATATCAAGGGAGTCGGCATCTAAATCTTCTCTGAAGGATGTTTCGGGGGTAATCTCGTTTATGTCTATGCCAAGCTGTTCCGAAATAATCTCTGCAATCTTATCAAAAATATCTTCCATTCTCAATTTTCCTCCTATAAATCTGTTTTACTTTTTTAATATATCATAAGACTTACCATTCGTCAACATATTTTTTTAAGCTTTATTTTCTTCATCAAAATTTTTGATTCCTTCGGCAATATTTTCCGCCAATTTGCAATCCGTAAGCTTTATTGCCTGTCTGATTGCATTAAAGAATGCTTTCTCATCCGAGCTTCCGTGAGCCTTGATAACCGGCGCGTTTACACCAAGCACAGGCGCACCGCCGTGTTCTTTGTAATCCATACTCTTTTTCATCTCGGATATTCCGCCCTTAACCATAAGTGCACCTAACTTGCTGAAGGTATTTTTAAGGAACACTCCTTTAAGCATTTTTCCGAAGGCTCCTGCCATACCCTCCATAAATTTGAGTATAACATTTCCCGTAAATCCGTCACAGACAACCACATCGGCTCCGCCGTTGGGAATTTCTCTTGCTTCTATATAGCCCGTATAATTTATGGGAAGAGTCTTTAGTATTCCGTGAGCTTCTCTTATTGTATCCGTTCCCTTATCTTCCTCTGTTCCTATATTCACAAGTCCCACACGGGGATTTTCAATTCCCATAAACTTTTGCATATACACAGAGCCCATAACGGCAAACTGAGCTAAAAACGCAGATGTACATTCTGCGTTTGCTCCCGAATCAATAAGCAGATAATTTCCTTTTATGCTTGGCATAACAGGGGCAAGAGCCGCCCTTCTTATGCCCTTTATCCGCTTTACCACAAGGGTTGCACCTGATATAAGCGCCCCTGTGTTTCCCGCACTTACAAAGGCGTCGCCCTCGCCGTCCGACACAAGCTTAAGTCCAACACGCATGGAGGAATCCTTTTTTCGTCTGATTGCCTCTATAGGGTCATCCTCGCCCTCAATCACTTCTTCTGCATTATGAATACTTATTCTTTTTCCGTTATAACCACACTTTAAAATTTCGTCTTTAATGATATTTTCCTTACCCACAAGGACAATATCAACATCAAACTCATTGGCGGCACGGACCGAGCCTTTTACTATCTCGGAAGGAGCGTTATCTCCTCCCATTGCATCAATAATTATTTTCATATTTAACCTTCTTTTATTTAAACCTATTCAAATGTAAGCAAATGACGATTCTTTACTACATAATCCACTCCCGAAATTATGGTGGCGGCAACGGAAACTATTACCATAATAAGTATTATGATATTAAATACCGCCGTTGTCTGAGGAAAGAACTTTTCTATTATTTCAAAAAGCAAAACTCCGATAATCAAAATAAATTGAGTTACCGTTTTGGTCTTGCCCCAAATGCTTGCGGCAATAACCACATTTTCACCCATGGCAATAAGGCGAAGTCCCGTAACAACCAACTCTCTTGCAAGTATCAAAACAACAACCGCCGCATTTACATAAGGCACGCCCTTTTGCACAAAGCAGATAAACGCCGCCATATTAAGTATTTTATCCGCAAGTGGGTCAACGATTTTCCCAAATGTAGTCACCTGATGATTTTTCCTTGCAAGATAGCCGTCATACCAATCGGTAAGCGCCGCAAGAACAAAAACGAATAAAGCGGCAAACGCCGACCATGTTTCGTCAAACAGATATAAAAATATAAATACGGGTATTAATATTACCCTGAAAACCGTAAGTTTATTCGGTATATTCATAATTATCTCCATTTCCGCTTTTATGCATTATACTTTAAACAAACATTTAATTTTTAGTTTCCTACAGCTTTCCCGAAAAGGTCATACTCCATCGCCTGTTCAATTTTCACATTTACAAACTCTCCGGGGTTAATCGGCTTATCCGATTTAAAGAACACCTTTCCGTCAACCTCTTCGGAGTCTGCATAGCTTCTGCCGTAATAGCTTTTGATTATCTCGTCCTTGCCCTCTGTAAGCACTGTAATAACCGAACCAACCTTTTTATTGTTCTGTGCTTCGGCAATATCTGACTGCAAAAGCATAACAGTATCACGCCTTTTAGCCTTTTCTTCTTCGTCAACCTGATTTTCAAAGCTGTAAGCAGATGTGTCCTCTTCTCGGGAATAGGTAAATACCCCAAGCCTCTCAAATTCGATTTCCTTTACGAAATCGCAAAGCTCCGAAAACATTTCTTCCGTTTCCCCGGGGAACCCCACAATAAGAGATGTTCTGATAACCGCTTCGGGAATTTCTCTGCGTATTTTTTCAATAAGCTCGGTTATCTGCTTTTTGTTTGTATGGCGGTTCATCCGTCTTAAAATATCGTTATTGCAATGCTGAATGGGAATGTCAAAATATTTGCAAAGCTTATCCTCTGTCTTAAATACCTCGATAAGCCCATCGGTAATTCTTTCGGGATAACAATAATGAACCCTTACACACTTGATTTTTTCAATACTACACAACTCTTTGAGAAGCTCCGAGAGCTTGTATTCTCCGTATAAATCTACGCCGTAAGCCGTTGTGTCCTGAGCAATGACAACAATTTCGGAGCATCCGTTTTCCGCCATTTCTTCCGCTTCTTTGATTATGTCCTCTTTTTTTCTGCTCCTGAATTTTCCCCTCACCGAGGGAATAACACAATATGTACAGCGGTTGTCACAGCCTTCTGCTATTTTCAAAAATCCCGTGTACTTCGGAGTAAGCTGCTCCTTCGGCAAATTCTCCACATCGCAGATACTGTCGCTGCAAAGGGTTATGCCCTTTTCTCCCTTTTCAAGCTTTTTCAAAACCTCGGCTATTTTATGGTATTCATTTACGCCGATTACGGCGTCAACCTCGGGAATTTCTCTTAAAACCTGTTCCTTATACCTCTGTCCTATACAACCTGTCACAATCAAAGCCTTAGCTTTTCCGATTTTTTTATTCTCCGAAAGCTCAAGAATACATTCTATGGATTCGGTCTGTGCCGCTTCGATAAATGTACAGGTATTTACAATAATAAAATCCGCCTCGGTTTCGTTTTCAATTCTTTCATATCCGGAATCTTTTAAAATGCCGGACATTTTTTCGGCATCTGTAAGGTTTTTTGAACACCCCAGGGATACAAGCGAAAATTTCTTAAACTTTTTTTCCATTCTAAAATATCAGTCCCAAAACATCAATATTCTTCTTTAAAATTAAATTCATACTCTGACAGACAGTTTTTTATTTCCGACGGGGAATATCCCCGTCTTGCAAGCTTTGCCTTAAGCTTTTCAAGGTCCCGTCTTGTTTCCACCCTGTCGGCAAAGCCGTGAAGGCTTACGTACTCCTTAAGAGAAGCAATAATATCATCCTCCGTATTTTCAAGCACATCATCCGAAATACTTCTTGCAACCCCTTTCAAATAAAGCTCCCGTCTGATTCTGTACGCTCCTTTATATTCAAGCTTTATCGCCTGATACACATATGCCTTTGCGTACTCTCTGTCGTCCAAAATTCCTGCCGAGGCAAATTCCGAAACAACTCTTTCCGCAGTTTCCGCCGAAATCTTTTTCCGAATAAGCCTTTCCTCTATTTCACGGCAGGTATACATCCTTGCGGCAACATAACCTGCCGCAAGCTTTTTTGCCTTTTCGTATTCTTCCATTTTTTATCAACTATTTCTTTTTGGGGGGCTTTGCAATAGGCATAAACGGTGTGTCCCCTGCTTCTTCTGCATTTTTGGGAGAAGGAAGTCCTGCCGCTTCTCTGATTTTCAACTCAATCTCATTGCAAAGCTCGGGATTGTCAATAAGAACCTCCTTTGCCGCCTCTCGTCCCTGTCCCAATCTTGTTGAATCATAAGAGAACCAGGAACCGCTCTTTTCCACTATATCATACTCAACTGCAAGGTCAAGTATGTTACCCACTTTGGAAATTCCTTTTCCGTACATTATATCAAATTCCGCCTCTTTAAATGGGGGTGCAACCTTATTTTTTACAACCTTAACCTTTGTTCTGTTACCCGTAACACCGCCGTCGGTTTTAATGGTTTCCATACGCCTTACATCAAGACGAACCGAGGAGTAGAATTTAAGGGCACGGCCACCGGGAGTTGTTTCGGGGTTACCGAACATAACTCCTACCTTTTCACGCAACTGATTTATGAAAATTGCAATGGTGTTTGAACGGTTTACAACACTTGCAAGCTTACGGAGTGCCTGCGACATAAGTCTTGCCTGCAATCCCACATGAGCATCGCCCATAAGACCTTCTATTTCCTGCTTCGGCACAAGAGCCGCAACAGAGTCAACAACTATAACATCAATGGCTCCGCTTCTTACCAGCTGTTCGGTTATTTCAAGTGCCTGTTCTCCCGTGTCCGGCTGGGAAACTATTAAATCATCGATATTTACACCTAAATTTTTTGCATACGCAGGGTCAAGGGCGTGCTCTGCATCAATAAACGCCGCTTCTCCCCCAAGCTTCTGAGCTTCTGCAACTATATGTAAAGCAACTGTTGTTTTACCCGAGGATTCGGGTCCGTATATTTCAATTATTCTTCCTCTGGGAACACCGCCTATACCCAAGGCAACATCCAAGGATAATGCACCTGTGGGAACTGCGTCGATTTCCGCATCGGTTTTTTCGCCCAAACGCATTACCGAGCCTTTGCCGAATTGTTTTTCTATCTGTCCGAAAACGCTGTCAAGCGCTTTTTTCTTTTCGTCATTCATTCCTTATCTTCCTTTCACATATACTCTTTTTACATTATAAATTAAGGGTATGTTTAGTGTCAAGACATTTTTTAAATTTAAACGAAATTTTAATCCGCAAAATCATACTCAAGACAGGAGCTGTCAGACGCCGAGGTTTTCAGCTTGTCCGTAAGATAAAGCTTTATTATATCGTATACCGCAAGGCTTGTTTTTTCTCTTACCTCGTCACGGTCGCCCGAAAGCATAAGCTTTGTATACGCCCATATATCCTCCGCGGAAAAGCCAATATATACAAGCCCGACGGGCTTTTCCGCCGTTCCGCCTCCCGGTCCCGCTATTCCCGTGACCGAAACGCCTATATCCGCTCCGGATTTTTTTCTTACTCCGTCTGCCATTTCAAGAGCTGTTTGGCAAGACACCGCTCCGAAGTCACAAAGGGTTTTTGCTCTCACTCCCAGAAGCTCGCTTTTCTTCTCGTTGGAATATGTCACAAAGCCGCAGTCAAAGACCTCGGAGGCTCCCGAAACATCGGTGATTTTTTTGCTTAATAATCCTCCCGTGCAGCTTTCCGCAAATGATATTTTTTTATTTTTTAAGAGCAGAAGCTCTACCGCCTTTTGCTGAGGCAACTTATCGGTCATATTCATAACGCATCTCCCTTATTTAATAATCAATACTTCTCTTTCCATAATTGCTTTTTCCATCATTCCTTCAGGGTCTGTAAGAAGCTTTTCCGCTTCCTCTATTTCCTCAATGGACGGCTTTGTTTTCGGATGCTTCGGCACGAAAATCGTACAGCAATCCTCATATGGAAGAATAGATGTTTCATATGTGTCGATTTTTTTGGATATTCTCACAATTTCCTCTTTATCCATACCTATACAGGGGCGAAAAACGGGAATATTTACGGCGTTATCCGTAACCGCCAGACTTTCCATTGTCTGACTTGCAACCTGCCCTATACTCTCGCCTGTAATAAGTGCCTTTGAACCGCCTTCAATTCCTATTCTTTCGGCAATTCTCATCATAAGTCTGCGCATAATAATAGTGAGATATTCCTTCGGACACTTTTCTATTATATCAAGCTGAATATCTGTAAAAGGCACGATATTCAGCCTTATTTCTCCTGTGTAAACAGAGATAATCTTTGCAAGCTCGATAACCTTTTCCTTTGCTCTGTCCGAGGTATAAGGATGACTGTGAAAATGTACGGCATCAAGCATAACACCACGCTTTGAAATCATCCAGCCTGCAACGGGGCTGTCTATTCCTCCGCTTAAAAGCAATGCCGCCCTTCCCGCAGTTCCCACAGGCATACCTCCTGCTCCGTTTACCTTTTGGGTAAATATAAAGGCATCCTTTCGTATTTCAATCTGAACAAGAATATCGGGATTATGTACATCAACGGTAAGTCCTTTTGTGTTCCTTAAAATAACGCCTCCCATATGCTGACATATCTGTGGTGAATTAAGAGGAAAATGCTTGTCCTCTCGCTTTGCCTCCACCTTAAATGTCTTTCCTTTTATGTCCATTTGGTTAAGGGCGTCAATCGTTGTTTTTTCGATTGCCTCCATTGACTTTTCGCATTTTACCGCAGGACAAATATTGACAATGCCAAAGACCTTTGAAAGTCTTTCCACCGCCCCTTCCATATCGGCGTTTTCATCAAGGGGTTCAACATAAACCGTGGATTGAGAACGCTTTATCGAGAACTTACCCAAGGATGCAAGGGCACTTGTAATATTGGCGATAAGCCGTCTTTCAAAGACGGGACGGTTCAGTCCCTTAAGTGAAATTTCTCCGTATTTTAAAAGTATAATATCTGCTTTCATAATCTTTCTCACCTTTCTGTATATCTTATGGTATATAAACATCTCCGAATTATTTTGCATTGCAGCGGAGCTGTAGCAAAATGATTTTTTAAATCTTTTGCTATCAGCTCCTTTTTAGGGCTGAGGGGAAAATAGTGCAGATTGGACAAACTGAGGCAAAAAGCCTTGGCTTTTTGCTTTACCCGAAGGCGTACATAGGTACTCCGAGAGGCGAAGTTTGTTCAAAACACAAATCGTTTTTTTCTGAAATTCGTTAAATAACGAATTTCTACCACAATTTTTATCTCATTTTGTCGTCTATGCAACTTAAAGATGCCCATATTATATTCTTTCAACGATTTGTGTGGTCGGTGCATTTTCCACCAGCCCCTACTTCATATTTAACATTCGCAGTCGTTTAATAATTTTCATCAAAGCTTCTGCCGTTTGGTCGATTTCCTCCGCCGTAGTAAATTCCGACAAGCTGAATCTGATGCTTCCGTCTATCTGGATTTTATTAAGCCCCAAATCCTTGAGAACATAGCTCGGCTCTTTTTTGTGACTTGAGCAAGCAGAACCGCTCGAAACATATATTCCTTCGTTTTCAAGAGAATGAAGAACCACCTCGGAACGCACCCCTTCAAATGATACATTTAAAATATGAGGAGCGCATATTTTGGGGGTATTTATCCTCACCCTGTCAATGTTTTTCACGATTGCGTTTTCAAGTCTTTTTCTTAAACCTTCCATTACGGGAATACATTCGGCGGATTTCATTGCGCATCTCTTTGCCGCAACGGAAAAGCCTGCAATCCCCGGAACATTCTCGGTTCCCGGTCTTAAGCCGTTTTGCTGACCGCCTCCGAAAACTATGGGCGAGATTTTTGTTCCCTTTTTAACATAAAGAGCACCTACGCCTTTAGGACCGTGAATTTTATGACTGCTTATACTTAAAAGATCTGCCCCAAGCTTTAAAGGCTTGCACATCACCTTGCAAAAGCCCTGTACGGCATCAACATGGAAAAACGCATCGGGACATTTTCTTTTTATAAGTGCCGACATTTCGGCTATGGGCATCAATGCTCCCGTTTCGTTATTCACAAGCATTGATGTCACCAATGCCACATCCTCCGTGAGCATATCCTCAAAGTCGGCAAGAGATACTCTGCCGTCCGAGTCCGTAGGGATATATGACACCTTAAAGCCTTCATTCTCCAACGCCGAAAGGGTATTTAAGACTGCAGGATGCTCAACGGGGGTGCTTAAAATCCTTCTTTTTCTTGAAGCACGGCAAACTCCTGCTATGGCAAGGTTATCGGCCTCTGTTCCTCCCGATGTGAAAAAGATTTCGTCCGCTCTGACCCCCAACACCTCGGCAATATTTTCTCTTGCGGTCTTTATTTCCTTTTCTGCCGCTATTCCCAGCCTGTGAAGAGATGAGGGATTGCCGTAGACATTTTTCATTACATCCGAGACCTTTTCGCAAACCGAGCGATAAGGCCGTGTTGTGGAGCTGTTGTCAAGATATATTTCCATACCATCATTTCCTTTTTGTTTAATCAGTATTATATTATCATACAAAAAACTCTTTTTCAACAGTTTTGGTATAAATAAGGCAAAATTTGTCCTCACTTTTATAATATGCTGTCATTTATGTTTGTTCCTCAAATAATTTACTTGAAATATTATGATTTTTGCGTATAATTATTATATGAAAGCAGCATATAAGAGAAAGGAATCGAATTTATGAGCAAAACTCAATACAAAACTCTTAAAACTCTTGAATTTAATAAAATCCTTGAAATGCTTGCAGGCTTTGCGAAAAACGACTCCGCAAAGAAGCTTGCTCTTTCTCTTACGCCCTCCTCCGATTTTAACTCGGTTGACGCTATGCTTTCCGAAACCAACTCGGCAACAGGCATATTGCTGAAATACGGCTCTCCCGAGCTTGTGCATATAACGGATGTAAACGAGTCTGTCAAACGCCTGAAAGCCGGCGGCGGTCTTTCAATGAGCGAGCTTTTGAACATAGCCGGAATATTAAAGGGCGCAAGAATAATGAAAAAGTACACCCCCGAGCAATCAGGTGCTCTTTATTCGTATATAGAAGAGCTTACCTCCGACAAAAAGCTTGAGGACACAATATATAATTCTATCGTTTCAGCCGAGGAAATGGCAGACGGAGCAAGTCCGGAGCTTGCCTCAATTCGCCGAAAGACGAAAAATGCCTCTGCAAAAATCAGAAGTATTTTAGATAATATAATACACTCTTCATTTTACAGAAAAATTCTTCAAGACCCCATTGTAACGGTGCGAAATGAAAGATATGTCATTCCCGTTAAGGCAGAGCATAAATCCGAAATTCACGGAATCGTGCATGATATGTCCTCATCGGGCTCAACCCTTTTTATCGAGCCTGAGGGAGTTGTCAACGCAAACAACGAGCTTCACGAGCTTTCCGCAAAAGAAAAAGCCGAAATTGAACGTATACTTCTTGAGCTTTCCGCAAAGGCGGCTGAGCTTTGCGAAGAAATCCAAACAAGCTTTGAGCTTCTTACCCATCTTGATTTAATATTTGCCAAAGGAAAGCTTGGACTTGATATGAAGGCATCAATTCCCAAAATCAATTCTTCGGGACGAATTTTTATTAAAAAGGGCAGACATCCTTTGATTGAAAGGGACAAAGTTGTTCCCGTAGACATTTCTTTGGGCAAGGACTTTGATGCACTTATTATAACAGGTCCCAACACCGGAGGAAAAACCGTAATTTTAAAAACAATCGGTCTTTTCTGCCTTATGACACAGGCAGGACTTTTTATTCCTGCGGCAGACGAAAGCGAAATTCCGGTTTTCCCGTCGGTTTTTGCGGATATAGGCGATGAACAGAGCATTGAACAAAGTCTTTCCACCTTCTCATCTCACATAAAAAATATTGTGGATATTTCCAGAAAATTCGTTCCCGGCTCACTTGTTCTCTTTGACGAATTGGGTGCAGGCACAGACCCCATCGAAGGAGCCGCTCTTGCCACCTCCTTAATCGAAGATTTTCGTAAACGAGGTGCAAAAATTGCCGCAACAACTCATTACAGCGAATTAAAGCTTTATGCCCTGTCAACTGAAGGTGTGGAAAACGCCTCCTGCGAATTTGATGTAGATACCTTAAGTCCCACATACAGACTTATTATGGGCATTCCCGGAAAAAGCAACGCCTTTGCAATTTCCGAAAAGCTCGGCATTTCCTCTCGGGTAATAACCACGGCAAAGGAGCTTTTATCCCGTGACAGCATAAAATTTGAAGATATTCTTTCCGAAATCGAAAGCAACAGAATTTCCGCGGAAAAGGCTCTTGAAGAGGCGGAAAAGCTTCGTAAGGAAACAGAGGGACTAAAAGCCGAGCTTAAACAGGAACGGGATAAAATCGAAAAGCAAAAGGATAAAATTTACGACAAAGCAAGAGAAAAGGCGGAAAAAATCATTACGGCAACTCAAAACGACATTGAAGGTATGATGTCCGACTTAAAGGCTCTGAAAAAAGAGCGTGACGACAAGGAAACCCTTAAACGCATGGAGGAAATTCGCAAAAGCCTGAACCTAAAACGCAAAAACAATGTATCCCCCAAAACCAAAACAAAACCAAAATCAGGTGGCGTAAACTTAAACAGTTTAAAGCTTGGGGCAAGCGTTATGATAAACGATTTAGGTGACAAGGGCAGCGTTCTTTCCATAAACAAAAAGGACAACACTGCCGTAATATTGGTGGGAATTATGAAAATAACCGCCTCAGCCGACAATCTGACACTTCTTGACGACGAACCCTCCGGCGGCGACTTTAAAGAAAAAAGCCGTGTTTCAACGGGAGGACTTAAAAAAGAAGCCGTAAAATCCGAAATTGACTTAAGAGGTATGACATTGGAGGAAGCGGAAATGTCGGTGGATAAGTTCCTTGACGAATGTGCAGTTGCCGGACTTACCACGGCAAATATTATTCACGGAAAAGGCACGGGAACTCTGCGTTCCGGCATACACGCAATGCTCAGACACCATCCCCATGTTAAAAAATTCAGACTGGGAAGATACGGCGAAGGAGAAAACGGAGTTACCGTCATAGAGCTTAAATAATCTTTTCTTCTGCAAAAAAATCAAAAAATTTAACTTATATATAAAAAAAGTATTGTAATTTGCAGAAAAAAGTGATAAAATAATAAATTGTATATATGCCGATATAAGATAGGCATAAATTTATTTCCTAAAGAAGTATGGTGAAATTATGTTAACAAAGAAATGGTTGATTAAAGAATTCGATAAATCCCGTGTTCTTGAAATCTCAAAGGATTTTAAAATATCACCTCTCACATCGATTATTTTGTACAACAGAGGTATCAGGGATGACGAATCAATTAAAAAGTTTTTGACTAAGGATTTGGGTTCTATGTACGACCCCTTCCTTATGCGCGATATGGATAAAGCCGTTGAACGTATTTATATGGCAAAAGAGAAAGGCGAACAAATCACCATATACGGCGACTATGATGTTGACGGTATCACTGCTATCGCCATACTTTATAAGCATTTACACGAAATGGGAATCCCTGTTGACTACTATGTTCCCGACCGTATGCAAGAGGGCTACGGAATAAACAGCGATGCCTTGGACAAAATAAAGGCAAGCGGAAGCTCCCTTATCATTACCGTTGACACGGGCATTACAGCCGTAGAGGAATGTGAATATGCACATTCCATCGGTCTTGATGTTATTGTTACCGACCATCACGAATGTAAAGAAGTTATTCCCGATGTATACGCTACCATCGACCCCAAAAGGAAGGACTGCGGTTATCCCTTTAAAAGTCTTGCGGGGGTTGGTGTTGTATTTAAGCTTATACAGGCGCTTAACAAAGAGGGAAGCTTATCCGAGCTTATGGACAAGTATGCAGACCTTATGTGTCTCGGTACTGTTGCGGATATCTCACCTCTTGTTGACGAAAACAGAGTTATTGTCACAGAGGGCTTAAAGCGTTTTAAAACAACTCACAATGTAGGTCTTAAGGCTTTGATTGATGTTTCCACAAACGGAAAAGCCATTACCACATCTACAATCGGGTATATAATCGCTCCGAGAATTAACGCCAGCGGAAGACTTGGCTGTGCTTCAAGAAGCGTGGAGCTTTTCCTTACCGATGATGAAGAAAACGCAAAAAATCTTGCAAACTCCTTATGTGAGGAAAACTCATTAAGACAGCAGACCGAACAGAAAATGTTTAAAGAGGCTCTTGACTACTTAGAAAATCATCCCGAGGTAAAGGATGATAAAATCATTGTTATTCCTCACGAAAATTGGCACCACGGAATTGTGGGAATAGTTTCGTCAAAGATAACCGAAAAGTTTTACAAACCCTCCATACTCTTTGCAATCGACGGTGATTCGGCAAAGGGTTCGGGAAGAAGCGTATCCGGCTTTAACCTTTTCGAGGCTTTGGAAAAAAGCTCTGATTTGCTCGAAAAATTCGGAGGACATGAGCTTGCCGCAGGTCTTACCATAAAATCTGCCAATATTGAAGAATTCCGCAAAAAAATCAACGAATTTTCAGATGCGAATATAAGCGAAACCTTATTGGTTCCGACCATTCCGTTAGATGCCGCAATCAAGGTTCCTTATATCACCATGGAAACCGTACGGGATATAAACAGACTTCAGCCCTTCGGCGTTGACAATCCTACCCCTGCTTTTGCAGTACGAAATATCAAAATTCATAAAATCAGCGTTATGAGCGAGGGAAAGCATCTCAGAATGACTCTTTCAAAAGACGGGAAATACCTTGACTCAGTAGGCTTCGGCATGGGAGAATTTTACCATCACTTTGAAGAAGGCGACTTTATAGATGTAGCGTTCTCTCTTGACATTAACGATTACAGAGGATTTCAGAATGTTCAGCTTGTCCTCAAGGATATAAAGAAGGCTGAACCTGCGAAAAACTAAAAGTCTGAAGCCGGCTTTTGCCGGCTTCAATACATTTGAGAAAGGAGGTCTCTTATGGATAAAACAGCTTTAACACTTGATACATTGCTTGAAACCCTGAAAAAAAACAACAACTCCGATGACTTGGCATTAGTGGAAAAGGCATATCAATATGCCGAAAGCAAGCACAACGGACAGGTACGAAAATCGGGAGAACCGTATATTATTCATCCCATAAATGTTGCTCATATAGTGGCGGACTTCGGCCTTGATGCCCACTCGGTATGTGCCGCACTTTTGCATGATGTCGTAGAGGACACAGAGGCCTCATACGATGATATTAAATCCGAATTCGGCGAAACCGTAGCAATGCTTGTAGACGGCGTCACCAAGCTCGGAAAAATACAGACCTCCTCCAAAGAAGAACAACAAATAGAAAATCTGCGGAAAATGTTCTTTGCCATGACAAAGGATATCCGTGTCATTGTTGTAAAGCTTGCGGACAGACTTCACAATATGCGAACTCTTAAATATATGCCGGAGGAAAAACAACGTTACATTGCCCGTGAAACCCTTGAGGTTTATGCTCCTCTTGCTCACCGCCTTGGTATGTCGAAAATCAAAGCGGAGCTTGAGGACCTTTCCCTTCGTTATATTGACCCCATAGGATATTACGAAATTGTTGACAAAATCAACCAGAAAAGAAGCGAAAGAGAAGCCTTTATTAACGAAATCATTGATATATTAAAGCCTCGTCTTACCGAGGTTTTGGGCTTTGAGCCCTTTATCGTGGGCAGAGCAAAGCATTTTTACAGCATATACAGAAAAATGTATATGCAAAATAAAACCCTTGAAGAGCTTTACGACCTTTTTGCAGTCAGAGTAATTGTTGACAATGTATCCCAATGCTACACGGTTTTGGGTACGGTCCACGAATTATTTAAGCCCATGCCCGGAAGATTCAAGGACTATATCGCAATGCCCAAGCCGAATATGTATCAGTCACTTCATTCAACACTTATAGGCACAGACGGCAGACCCTTTGAAATTCAGATACGAACACACGAAATGCACTACACGGCGGAAAACGGAATTGCCGCCCATTGGAAATACAAGCAGGGCGTTAAAGCCTCCGACGAAATCGACCGAAAGCTTGAATGGATAAAACAGCTTTTGGATATTCAAAAAGAAGGCAATGCCGAAGAGTTTATGCAAGCTCTGAAAATCGATATGTTCAGCGACGAGGTATTTGTCTTTACCCCTAAAGGCGAAGTAATAAGCCTGCCTGCAAACGCAACTCCCATAGATTTTGCCTACTCCATTCACAGTGCAGTGGGCAACCGTATGACAGGTGCCAAGGCAAACGGAAAAATAGTCAATCTTGACTACACCTTAAAAAACGGTGATATTGTTGAAGTAATCACATCAAAATCCGAAACCGCAGGTCCGAAACGGGACTGGATTAAAATGTGCAAGACCTCCCAGGCACGAAACAAGATAAATCAATGGTTTAAGAAAGTAAACCGTGAAGAAAACATAGAAACGGGAAAGGAATATCTTGAAAAAGAGCTTAAAAAGAACTCACTTCCTCTTTCCTTCTTGGATGACAAAGCACAGATTGCCGAAATCGGCAAAAAATACGGTTTTAACAGTATTGACGATATTCTGGCAGGCATCGGCTTCGGAAGTCCCAACGGTATGCGTTTTGTCGGTCGCTTTATAACAGAGTGCAAGAAAAAATCCGCAACAGATGAACCCATGTCATTGGAGGAGCTTATCTCCATGACTCCGAAAGCTCCCGAGAAAGCCAACAACAGCGGCGTAATCGTAGAGGGTATAGACAACTGCCTTACAAGATTCTCTCACTGCTGTAACCCCGTACCCGGAGACAAAATTGTGGGTTATGTCACAAGAGGCAGAGGTGTTGCCATACACCGCGCAGACTGTATAAATATATTAAATTCGACAACTGCCGACTCCGGCAGGCTGATAAATGTCAGATGGGCAAACGACAATGCTTCTTCAAGCTTCCGCTCAAGTCTTACGGTTACCTCTACGGACCGTGCAAATCTGTTGCTTGACATTACCGTTGCCGTATCCGAGCTTAAAATTACTCTTTCAAGTGTAAATGCCCGTATGGCAAAGAACAATCTTGCAATAATAGATTTAACTATGGAAATATCGGACACAAATCAGCTTGATACCGCCATAAATAAAATCAAAGCAATTGACGGCATCATCTCCGTTGTAAGACGGCGACAGTAAACATTAACCAAGGGAGGAAAAGAAAATGAAAATTCATACTCTTGTTTTGGGAATGCTCAACACCAACTGCTATATTATCGAGGACGAAAAAACCAAGAACGCAATTATTGTTGATGCACCTGCCGATGCCGATAAAATTATTGAATATGCAACGCAAAACAGCCTGAATATTACAGATATAATTTTAACCCACGGTCATTTTGACCATATTCTCGCTCTTCCCGAGCTTATAGAAAAAACAAATGCACCTCTTTCGGTGTACAAGGGAACCGTTTCGTTTTTATATGACAGGATACTTAATTTATGCCATTATATAAATATGGAGTCCGTTCCCGTAAAGCCCGATAAAATACTAAACGACGGAGATGTAATAGACTTTTTCGGAAACGAAATTAAGGTTATCCACACCCCCGGACACACAAATGACAGCATATGCCTTTATCTTGACGGCAATTTAATCGCAGGCGATACCCTTTTTAATTTAAGCGTCGGAAGGTGGGACCATCCCACAGGGGATATGTATACAGAAATAAACTCTATAAAAGAAAAGCTTATGATACTTCCCGACAAAACCGTTGTTTATCCCGGTCACGGCGAAAGCACAACCATCGGAAAGGAGCGCAGGGAAAACCCATATTTAATATGAGCGAAAGAAAACCTTGGGGTACCCTTACGGGTATCAGACCTTCAAAAATTGCCACAAAGCTTTTAAAAAGCGGTATGAGCGAAGAAGAAGCCGTCGCCTTTTTTGCTTCAAATTATTTAACGGATAAGGAAAAGGCAGAGCTTGCCGTTTCGGTTGCAAAAACCGAGCTTCCCATTCGCAATTCAATATACGAAAACGGGGTAAGCCTTTATATAGGCATACCCTTTTGTCCTACAAGATGCCTTTACTGCTCCTTTGTCACCTGCGGAACGAAGCAGGCGGCAAAGCTTACGGGAAAATACTGCGAGGCATTAAAAAAGGAAATCAAATATGTTTCGGACATAGTTAAGGAAAACGGAGATATTATCGAAACGGTTTATATGGGTGGAGGTACACCCACAACCCTTTCCGAAGCAGAGCTTGAGGATATCCTTTCCTGTCTTTACGACTCCTTTGACCTTTCAAAAAACAAGGAATTTACCGTTGAAGCAGGCAGACCGGACACAATTACGCCGGAAAAGCTTGATGTACTTAAAAAATATCAGGTTGACAGAATCAGCATTAACCCCCAGAGTATGCATGAAAAAACCATGGAAATAATAGGCAGACATCACACCCCAAGTCAGGTTGTCGACGCCTTTTATCTTGCCCGAGAGCATGGCTTTGACAAAATAAATATGGACATAATCGCAGGACTTCCCGGGGAGAATGTGGAAATGTTCACCGAAACCTTGGAAAGGGTTGAGGAGCTTTCTCCCGAAAATACCACCGTTCACGTTATGAGCATAAAACGCTCGTCACGGCTTCACGAATACTTAAGCAAGTACACACTTCCCGACAGCGAAACCGTTTCTAAAATGGTAGATAAGGCGTATACCTTTCTAAAGTCAAAAGGGAAATACCCCTATTATATGTACCGTCAGAAAAACCAGCTCGGAAATCTTGAGAATGTGGGATACTGCAAAAAAGGCTTTGAAAGTCTTTACAATGTGTACATAATGGAGGAATTTCAGACCATTATTTCTCTCGGCTGCGGAGGGGTTACAAAAACCGTTGACCGAAGCCTTGACAAAATAGAAAGAATATTTAATGTTAAAGAGCCAAAGGATTATATCGAACGACTTGAGGAAATGCTTAAAAGAAAGGACGCTTTAAAAAAGCTGTAGCAAATGTCGCATTATGGTTATTAACATAACAAAAATCATTTTTCGTATGGTTTTCGCTATGCGAAGGGATGTTACTTTTGCTTGCCCAGCGGTTCGCCGTTAGCCAATCAGTCATCGCTTAACGCTCGACTTCTTGGACGGCTATCACATAGGTGCTGTTCGCCAAATCAAAGATTTGGACAGCACTCTAAAAGTAACCAAAACGGCAGTCGGGGATGACCCCGACACCCCTAATCGCACCTTCAAAAGGCAAGGTTTGTCTATCCGGATTTATTTAGCACGTGCAGCGGCAAGCAGGCGTAATAGCACGCAATTTACAGATTGGGTGCTATTCATCTACGGTGTGGCACAGACGATATAAAACTCATTTAAAGCACTCGACCCATAGCCGAAATCGGCTACGGGTACCCCGAGGATGTAACAAATGCAGAATGCAAAATTGAAAATGAATAATTATGGTTCAAAATCGCCTTGCGATTTTGTTCCTAACCTATTCCATATTCACTATTACTTTTTACTTTGGCATACACCCGTAGGGGCGTCCCATTGAGCGCCCGCATCCCAAGGCGATGCCTTGCTGAACGAAAAATGTAGTCGCTTCGCTAATGAATTACGGACACATTTAAAATCACTTGAAAAAAATACGGATAATGGTATAATTATGTAATAAGGATATTTCTAAGAAACAGGAGGAGTACTATGAATTTATCAATGAATATCAGGTATTTATCGGAACAATGCGGTATGGAGCAAGCAGCCGCCGCACTGCAGAAAGCAGGAATTTTTTGGCTTGATTATACGCCTGAGATGATAGGCGATTGGAAAAATGAATTAAAAAGAGATACAGAGGTATTTGAAAAGCACGGACTTCATGTACATATGGGTCACGCCCCCTTTAATCGTTATCATAATTATGGCAAGGACTGCACATATCACAAAAAGCTTGTGGATGAAAGCTTGGATGCGGCAATTCTTTTAAAATCGGAATACTTGGTTGTGCATGGAGATGAATTCGATTTTGAAAATATGGAATATTCGCCGGAGAAGGCACTTTTATATAATTATGATTACTTTGCACCAATTGTTGAAAAGGCGATTAAAAACGGAGTTTGTGTTGCCTTTGAAAATGTTTTTGAAGATATGGATGTCCCTCGTTTTTGCTCGGATGAAGATGACCTTTTAGCGTTAATTGAACGGTTTAATACTCCGGAGGTTTGTTGTTGCTGGGATTTTGGTCATGCTTCGGTGGCATATAAGCTTGACCAACCTGAAAAAATCAGAAAAATGAATGGACATATCCGATGCACTCATGTCCACGACAACTATCTGGATACCGACAGCCATATGGTTCCTTATTTCGGAAAAATTCCGTGGAATTTATGTATGAAGGCACTAAACGAAAATCATCATCCCGATGCTTTGAGCTTTGAATTGGTTTACGGAAAAGTGCCTGCGGCAGCAACGGAAGCAACCGCTATGCTTTTAAAAAAGCTCGGAGAAAGCTTACTGAATGAAAAGTAATATCTTATAAATTTAACATCAATTATATAAAATTACAAAGGAACGGTGATTTTTATGAATATAAATAAATTATTGGACGGAAAATATGATTGCAAGTGCGGAGAAGCTCACACTTGCGAGATAAAGCATATATCCGTAAAAAGCAATGCCATCAGTGATTTGGGGCAATTTGTTAAGGATTACAGTAATATTTTACTTGTTGCGGACTGCAATACATATAAAACCTGCTCGGAAAAGGTATTGAAGATTTTAGGAGAAAAACTGCAAAATAAAGTAGTATTTGAATGTGAAGGTTTTTTGATTCCCAACGAAGAAGCAACAAAAAGAATTTCGGATGCCGCTTTAAATAATACGGAACTGATAATCGGAATAGGCTCGGGAGTAATTAACGATTTGTGTAAATATGTAAGCTTTACAAAAGAATTGCCGTATTACATCATTGCTACCGCACCGTCAATGGACGGCTATGCTTCAAACGGTGCCGCTATGATTATGGGTAATATGAAGGTGACATATAATGCCCGTGTGCCGCAGGTGATAATTGCCGATACGGATATAATAAAAGATGCCCCGATTGAGATGATACAAGCGGGATTTGGTGATATTATCGGCAAGCTTTCATGTCTTAACGACTGGAAATTAGCATCAGAAGTTAACGGAGAGTACTTCTGCCAATATGTATATGACCTGACTATGGAAATGGTTGATGCAGTCAAGGATGACGGTGCATTATTGCAAAATCGTGATGAAGGTGCAATAACCAGACTTATGGAGGCTCTTTTGGGCGTGGGAATAGCAATGGCTTATGTGGGAAATTCAAGACCGGCTTCGGGAAGCGAGCATCATTTTTCTCACTACTTTGAAATCACGGGAATACTTAATAACAGAGATTATTTCTGTCATGGCACGGATGTTGCGTATTCAACCGTACAAACTGCTCTTATGAGAGAAAAGATTCTTGAATTTAAAGAATATCCGGAAAACACAAGGGAATTTGACAGAGAAGAATGGATAAAAAACATTAAAAAAATTTATAAAACTGCCGCCCCGGGCGTTATAGAACTTCAAGATAAGTGCGGATATTATGCAAAGGATTATGATTCCGTATACAAAGAAAAATGGCAGGAAATAAGAAAGATTTTGTCGGAAACTCCGAAAGCCTCAAAAATAAAAGAATTGCTTGAAAGTGTAGGTCTGGATTTTAAAAAGTTCAATGATTTTTACGGAAGCACGGTAATAAACGACGGTGTATTCTATGCCAAGGATTTAAAGGACAGATATACATTTTTGTGGATTTATTTTAATTTATTTAATTAAAAACCAAAAGGATGCTGTGTATCACAAGAAAAGAAAGGATAAAGTTATAAAAAGTGATGAATTTTAAAACATATTTATTTGATTTTGACGGGACTTTAGTTGATTCAATGCCTGTTTATATTTCTTCCATGCTTCGGATATTGGACGAAGATAATATTTCGTATTCCGCCGATATTGTAAAAACCATTACGCCCTTGGGACTTGTCGGTACGGCAAAGTATTTTGCGGAATTGGGCGTTTCTTTGCCCAAAGAAGAATTACTTAAAAAGATGGGGGAATATATGATGAATGAATATTTTTATAATATCCCTGCCAAAAACAATGTGATACCTGTATTAAAGCAGTTAAAAGAGAGTGGCTGCAGCATAAATGTTCTGACCGCCAGCCCACATATTACATTGGATGCCTGCCTTAAACGATTGAAAATATTTGAGTTGTTTGACAATGTTTGGTCCTGTGATGATTTTGAAACAACCAAAGCAGACCCTGAAATTTATAAAATGGCGGCGGAGCGATTGGGTGAAAAGGTTGAGAATATTCTCTTTTTAGATGATAATTACAACGCCGATAAAACCGCAAAAGATGCAGGTATGAAGGTATGCGGAGTGTATGATAAGTATTCCGAGGAATATATCGATGATATGAAAAAAATCACAGATTACTATATCTATGATTTTTCGGAATTATTATTTTGGCTTGAATTATAAAAAGAAAAAACATTTCCTTTTTATTAAAAATTTTTAAAGAAAACAGCCTAAAAAAAAGCAGTTTAAAAACAATCGACTTTAAACTGCTCTCTTTTACATCTAAGAATTTTATAAAATCATGGATGAACCGTCATCTTCCGGTCTGCCGTCATCATAATACTTTATTTCGTCAAGTCGTTTAAACTGATAACCCTTTTCCTTAAGCATTTCAATTATTCTTCCCAAAGCCTGAGGTGTTGTCTTTTTTGCGGCAGCATCATGCATCAGAACAACGATATGGTCCTCCGTTGCACTGTTTTGAACCTTTGCCACAAGCTCGTCAACACTTCTTAAGGCGGTCTCGGCGTCACCGTTTAAGCAATTCCAGTCTGCATAATAATAACCGTTTTTCTGCAAATCTTTTTTATAAATCTGCTTTTCCGCCGCATGGTCACCGGCATTATAGCTTCCCCCGGGGAATCTCATAAGCTTAAAGGGTTCTTGTCCCGTAATCTCTCTGATTTTATCCTCTGTCTTTTTAATTTCAGCCATAAAGCTTTCCGAGGACGCATACAATGCGTTATAATCATGGTTATAACTGTGGTTTGCAATGAGGTGTCCCTCTTCATAAAGTCTTTTTGCTATATCCTTATTGGCTTCAAGCATTTTTCCCAATGCGAAAAATGTTGCCTTTACATTATACTGCTTTAACACATCCAGAACCTGAGGTGTTACCTCTTTTGTGGGGCCGTCGTCAAAGGTAAGATAACATACCTTTCCCTTTGTTCCCTGTGCCTCTTTTGCAATTTTTAACAAATCATTTTCTTCGCTTGCAGGGGGGATAGTCTGAACCTCTTTAACAACAGGCTCATTTGAGGTTTGAGCCGTTTTATCTCCTTCCGATTCGCCTCCGCCAAACAACTTAACCACAAGTGTTAAAAGCAACGCCACAACCGCAATTACGCAAATTGCCGCAACAACAAGCTTAAGACCGCCCTTTGCTTTACTCCTGCGGTGCTTGGTTTTTACACTTCTCATTTCATTTGAGCTTCTTCTGTATCTGTCAGCCATAAAATTACACCTCTCTACTTAAATGATAACCCTAAAAGCGTCCATTGTCAATGTTTTTGTCTATTAAAATTTAATTCTTTTTATGGGGTCTGCATGAATAACAATATCCACCCCGTATTCGTTTAATATCCGTTTTTCCAGAGCGTCTATCATATCATGAACTTCAATAAGCGTCAAATCATCATAGACCTCTATATGAACGGAAGCAATTATTCTTCCCGGACCGTAGTCGTGAATCAACAAATCATGCGAGCCCAAAACGCTCTTTTCCTCTTTTATTATTTTTTCGATATTTTCCGAAATTTCTTCATCAGGTCCTGTCCCCAAAAGTATGTTTATGGTTTCCCACGCAATCTTTATGCCCGTGTAAATAATCAATCCCGATACAACCATACCCGCTATTGCGTCAACGGGAAAGTCAAAATACGGCGAAACAATTGCCGCCAATGTTATTAAAGTCGTGGCAACAGCATCAAACAGGCTGTCCTTGGATACAGCCAAAATCATATCTGATTTAATTTTTTTACCTATGTATCTGTTATACGCCCACATATAAAGCTTAACAAGCACAGATAAAATAAGGATAACAACTGAAACTGCTCCCAATTCCAAGTTTGCAGGTTCAAAAATCTTTAAAAACGAACTTTTTATAAGCTCAAATCCAAAGAAAATAATCAAAAACGCTATTACAAGGGATGCAATATACTCTGCTCTGCCGTGACCGTACGGATGCTCTTTATCCGCTTCTTTACCGCTCATATTTGCACCGAAAACCGATACGAAAGAAGAACCCATATCCGAAAGATTGTTAAAAGCATCGGAAATTACGGCAATGCTGTTAGTCACAATTCCTACCGACAGCTTTGCCCCAAATAGCAAAATATTAAATATTATACCGAGAATACCGCTTAAGCTCCCATACTTTTTTCTTACCCTGGGATTACTTATATCGTCTTTCCCTGATATAAATTTATTTATTAAAAGCTTTACCATCTATAACACTCTCTTTTAAAATACCGTCAGAAATTTATTACCCTGCTCTTATACCTGACATTTAACACAATTCCTATGGAAATAAGTGTTGTAAGCATAGACGAACCTCCGTAGCTTATAAACGGGAGTGTAATTCCCGTAACAGGGAAAATGCCTATGCACATACCGATATTTTCAAATGTCTGGAATATCAGCATTGCCGCAACGCCTATACACATATATTTTCCCAATGAGTTTCTGGCATTTACGGCGATATAAAGGCATCTTATTATTATGGCACTGATTAAAATTATAACCAATATCCCTCCGATTATGCCAAGCTCCTCACACACAACCGAGTATATAAAATCCGTGTGCCTTTCCGGAAGCATATTATTAACCTGACTTGCACCCTTATAAAGTCCCGAGCCGAAAACTCTGCCCGAACCGATTGCAAGCTTAGACTGCAAAACATGATAACCTGCTCCCGTGGGGTCGTTTTCGGGATTAAACACATTTATAAGTCTTTCCTTCTGATAATCCTGCAAAACAAAGAACCACGCAAGAGGTGCGATGGCGGCAATCAATACTCCTCCGCCTACCAAGTACTTCCAGCTTATTCCTGCTGCAAATATCATTGCAATAAACACAAAAAAGAAAACCGATGCCGTACCGAAGTCCGGTTGTACGACAATCAACACAAAGGGCACAAGGAAAAAAGCGAGTAAAATAAGCACCGTCTTGAGCTTGTCAATGTTTCGCTCATTTTCCGAAAGGACTTTAGCAAAGGCAATAATAAAAACTATTTTTGCAAACTCCGCCGGCTGTATGCTTACAGGTCCCAATACAAACCAGCTTCTGGCACCGTTCTGCACAGTACCTATCCCCGGAATAAGCACAAGAATCAACAATACAAGCACGGCAATGCACAAATATTTTGATATACCTGCAAGGTATTCGTAATCAAACACAGAAAAAGCCCAAATTGCACCGAAGCCCAAAACAGCCGCAACAGATTGCACTATTACATATTTAAGTGCACTCTCGCCGCCCGCACTTGAAATCATAAGTATTCCAAACAGCACAATGGCAAGCGTTAGTGCAAGCAGCGGAAAATCCAAGTTTTTGCTGATATTACGAAAACCTTTGTTGACTCTCATCGTTTCCCATTCCTTTCCTTAAAAATTTTTATTTCAGCTTAACGCTTATGGCAACGCCGTCGCCCACAGGCAATATATCCGTATCAAGCTCGGGATTGTTGCAAAGCATATCAACATAAGCTCTCAACCGTTTTACAATTGTTATTTTTCTGTGTTGCAAAAGCTCATCCGTCGCCGTCATTCCCTTATAAAGTATATTGTCGGACAGAAGTATTCCCCCTGTATTCAGTTTTTCAATACAAAGCTTAAAAAATTCGTTATATTGAGCCTTTGCGGCATCCATAAATATTAAATCATAGCTTTTATCAAGGGTTTTAAGTATATCCTTTGCATCCCCTTTATAAAGAGTGACTTTTTCTTCAACCCCTGCTTTTTTAATGTTTATGACCGCCTCTTTTGCCATATCCTCGTTTATTTCAATAGTATCAATATGAGAAGCTCCGGCATAAGCCATTCTGATTGCCGAATATCCGATTGCCGAGCCTATTTCCAGAATATTTTCGGCTCCGCTTATCTTAATCAAAAGCTCTATAAGCTTAATGGTTTCCGGTTGGGAAATCGGCACCTCGTTTTTCTTTGCATACTCCTCAAGCTCTTTTAAAAGTCCGTCGGACTGCCTTAAGGTGCGTCTTATATATCTTGTTATATAATCAAAATTTATATTATCTTCTATCATTGTATCTCCGAATTATTCCTGATTTATTTACGGATTTTGAATTTCCTTCTGCTTTGCAAGATGCTCTTCAAAGGTTTCCGAAAACAGGCTGTGGCTTCCGTCCTTTACGGCAATAAAATAATAATACTTTGTATCTGTGGGATAAAGTGCCGCTTTAAAGGATTTCTCTCCCATAGAGCAGATAGGGCCGATTGGCAATCCGTCATGAAGGTATGTATTATACGGTGTATCTACCTGTGTTTCCGCTACGCTTATATCCGCTTTTTTAACTTTATATGCATACTGCACAGTTGCATCGGACTGAAGTCTTTTTCCGATTTTCAATCTGTTTAAGAACACGGATGCAATCATTCCTCTGTCATCCTCCGCCGCCGATTCCTTTTCCACCATTGAGGCAAGAATTACCGTATCGTCAAGGGACATTTCCTTTTTGGACTCATTATATAACGGAACAAGCTGCTGCTCAAAATTTTTAAGCATTACCTCAATTATTTCATGCGCCGACTGAGCCTTTGAGAAAAAGTATGTATCGGGATAAAGGTATCCGTCAAGTCTGTTTTCTCTTTGAGGAATTTGGGAAACAAAATCAAAATCAAAGCTTCCGTTCTGAGCTTCATATAAAAACTCTTCACTGTTTACAAGTCCACTCTCGCTTAATATATCGGCTACTTCACTGATATTATAGCCTTCTGTTATGGTCACGGATATGTCATTTCCTTTGTTTTCTTCTATTTTATTAAGTATTTCAGAATAACTCATAGACTTTTTAAGCTCAAGCATACCCATTTTACAGGTTCCGTCACCGAAAAGCTTGGCATAAATCTTAAACAGAGTTTCGTTACCTATAACACCAAACTGCCTTAAATCCTTTGCAACGGACGAAACGCCCGCTCCGCTTCTTATATTGATATCAACCCTGTCATTGTTTCTGAATACACCCTGTACCTCAAAGATGGCAAACAATATTAAAATAATCGCAACAACGATTATCACAAGGGTTAATTTTCCTTTCTTTCTTTTAGATACCATTCCCTCACCTCTTAACTAAATCATTTCTATAAGCATATTCGCAAAGACAATACCCAGCACGCACAAAATAATAGGCAAGCTTAAAAAGCATTGTCCCAACAACTGAGATGTTTTTATTTTTGTTATTTTTTCCGGTCTTTTCGTAATCATAAGAAAAACTGCCGTTGTCACAATAAATTCCGCCGCCCCTGCAATAAACAATCCAATCATAAATCCCGGCACATAGGCAAGCTCCGAATTAAAATATCCCAAAAGCAATGCCGTAATATTGTTAAACAGGTGAAAAAGCATTCCGCTGTAAAGAGAACCTGTTCTTTTAACAACAACGGCGACCATAACCCCCATAAACAAATATCCGACAAATCCGTTAATATCACCGTGAAGCACGGCAAACATTACCGACGAAAAAACTATTGCCGCTACGGAGTTAAGCTCCGACAAAGAACCCAAAACCACACCGCGGAACAAAAATTCCTCAAAAATTGCCGGAAGAACCGCAATAACAAACATTGCAATACAAAGCTCCAAACCGGTTCGGGGCAGATAAGAGGTGTTGTTTCCTATCAGCAAATTTACAGGCAGGTTCAAAAACACCATTACAAACTGACAGCCTATACCCATAAGTATAGCAATAACGCATGGCAAAAGCTTTGTTTTTTTCAGGAAAAACCTTTCCGATGCTTTTTCCGCCGTAATATTATTTATCTTTGCATAAATTAAAATCGGTAAAATATATGCAAAAAGTCCCGTTATCAGTGCCTGAAAATACACGGGAATTTCTACTCCTTTAAAGCTTGTTATAATTCTGAAAATAACCGATACCGCCGCATTTATCATTGCCACGGCAAAAAGCATGACTCTGACACCCTTAAGCTTTTGTTTATCTTTTAAATATTCTGTTGCCATTTAACTGTCCCTTCTTCCGCAAATACAACAGCGTCTGCCTTTATATCATATTCCTTACAGGGCAATTTATCCGTCATACATTCAAAAAAAGCAACGCCGACTTTAAATCCCCTGTAATCCGTTAAATATCTGTCGTAATACCCTCCGCCGTATCCAAGCCTTGTTCCGTACCTGTCAAATGAAAGTGCCGGCATAATAACCATACTTATATCATCCGGCTTTACAATATTTTTTCTGTTCACAGGCTCCGATATTCCGAAAGCACCCTTTCTCAGTTCGTCAATGCCTTTAATTAAGACGGCACACATTGTTTTTTCCTCTATGTTGCAAAGAGGAACGGCTATGCGTTTTCCGTCCCTTAATGCGTCTGTGATAAAGCCTTTGGTTTCAACCTCGCTCCCGAAAGAAGCATAAGAAAAAACAACAGAGGCTTTTTTATATATCTCGGAATCCCTCACCGCCGAAAAAATCAGCTCGCTGTCACGCTTTCTTTTTTCAGATGGTATGGAATTTCTTATTTCCGAAAATTTTTTGCGAAGTATTTTTTTGTCACAAATCATAATGGATATTGCATATCAACAAGGGTTTCTCCGCCGGCACCCACTCTTCCCGAGAAGTAGTCAACAATTGCCGCACCGAATTCCAAAGCAGCTCCTGCACCCCGTCCGCATATAACATTTTCGCAGGTTACAACATAATTATCGCAAAGGTTTGCACCGATTAAATGCTTTTCAAATCCGGGGAAGCATACGGCGTCCTTACCGTTGAGTATGCCCATCTCACCCAAAATCATTGGAGCTGCGCATATTGCACCAAGCAATATCTCGTTTTTCTTACAATACTCAATAAGCTCTATAACCTTTTTATTTTCCTGAAGGTTTGTGGTTCCGGGAAGTCCTCCGGGTAAAATTATACCTTCCACATCCTCGGTTTTAATATCGTCTATAAGCATATCTGCCTCAACAACAACGGAATGTGAACCCCGAACCTTTATATCTCCTATACTTGCAGTCTTTACATCAAGTCCGTTTCTTCTCATTACATCAACGGGAGCAATTGCCTCTATTTCCTCAAAACCCTCCGCCAGCAATACATATATCATCACTTTATCCTCCTACTTCTTTTTTTCATTTATGAAAACCGTTTTTAAAAATTTCGGCAATGCCGCACTTCTTCCTATTCTTGAGGGTTGTGAACAAATCCTGTAAAACCATTCAAGATTAAGCTTTATAAACACATCGGGAGCTCTTTTGGCAGTCCCTGCAAGCACATCAAGAGAACCTCCTGCGCCTATGCACAGCTTAACATTTAACTTTTCTTTATTGTCGTAAATCCATTTCTCCTGTTTCGGCGCTCCCAAGCACACAAGGAGCAAATCCGCTCCGGAATTATTTATTTTTTCAATTATTGAAGGCTCGTCCTCGGGTCCGAAATATCCGTCCGCAGTTCCCGCAACCTCAACATTCCATTTTCTTTTTATCTCATCTGCCGCTTTTTCGGCAACTCCCGGCTTTGAACCAAAGAGAAAAACTTTTTGTCCGGTTTTTCCCATACTTTCAAGCAATCCGCAAGATAAATCAAAGCCTGCAACCCTTTCGGGCAAAGGATTTTTAATTATTTTAGAGGCATAAACAACGCCTATTCCGTCGGGGACGCACATATCCGAAGAATTTAACACCTTTTTAAACTCTTCATTCTCATATGCCGCCATAACTATTTCGGGATTGGGAGTGGATATAACCGACACCCCATCCTTTAGAAGAAGCTCCTTTGCTCGCTCCAATGCATCGGCAGCAGTAATTTTATCAATATTTACACCTAAAATATTTACGGTTTCCCTAATCATTGAAGCACTCCGCCTTTCAATCCGGTTAAGGTATATTTTATCATATTAAATCGAATTATGCAAGCATTTTACTAATCCTTATCAATGTTTTCTTTGAGCCAATCAAAGGCAAGTCTGTATCCCATAAATCCAAGTCCGCATATCTGTCCTTTGCAGGCAGGAGCGGTTACGGATATCTTTCTGAATTCCTCTCTGTCCTGTATATTGCTTATATGCACTTCTACCGAAGGCAAAGATACGGAGCGCAGAGCATCATATATTGCGTAGCTGTAATGGGTATAAGCTCCGGGGTTAATGATTATGCCGTCACAGGAGGAGTTTGCATATTGAATAAAATCTATTATCTCACCTTCGCTGTTGCTTTGAAGCACGACTACCTCGTCGCCGTTTTTTTCTCCGTAGCTTTCAATATATTCTTCAAGCTCCGAGTATGTCTTATCTCCGTACACCTCGGGTTCTCTTGTACCGAGCATATTTATATTCGGTCCGTTTATCACCGTTATCTTCAATATCATCAATCCTCCCTGATTATTTTTTCCTGATAGGCTTTGCTTATCTTCATAATTTCTCCGAAAAACTCTTCCGTTTCCTCTTTAAGCTCCGAATTTGCCTGCTCTGTTCTGCTTTTTAACACCTTTGCTTCACGGTCACTATCAAGAACGGCTATGCCTTTTTCTTTTTTATATTCCGCAATTATTTTACAGATATCCATTCTCTTTTCAAACAGGCTGCATAGCTCTTTGTCAATACGGTCTATTTCCTTACGATACTTTAAAAGCTTGTCCATATTCTCACTCCTCAAGACTTTTATATATCCCGCAAAAATTTTCAAATAAATCTTCAGCCGCCTTTTTCCCGTCGCATATATTAAAACACTTGCTTTCGCATCTGCACGCCGCCACGGAAAACGCAAGTGCCGTTTCTCCGTCACCGTTTACCCATGCCGTGTCCCCTTGCAAAGCTCCTGTTCCGCGAATTATCATTCCGTCGGAGGTTTCTTCTATATTTCCTCCCAAATGGGAAAGCTCTCTTACAAGAGCCGAAAGTCTGTCGCCTGATTCCATTCTCATTTTTCCCGCTCCGCTTATACGGCTTTCACCTTGGCAAAAGCACAGCAGCACCGAGATTATGGGTACGAGCTCACAAATGTCTTGGGCGTTTACGAGAATACCTTTCATACAGGCGGTTGTTTTTGCCTTAACTCCGCCGTCTGTTTTTATAATTTTCCCCCCTGCTTCTCTGATAATGTCTAAAATTCCGGCATTCTTTTGCCTACTGTCTATTCTTATTCCGCCACATTCTATATCGCATCCTATGGCATCCGCAACAAGGAAAAGTGCCGCCTTTTTATAATCCCCCTCTGCAATAAAGCAATTATCCTCTTGAGGGAAATCAAGGCTCGGTTTTTTGTTCGGAAACATCTTCTTTAAAAGAGTTTTTACATATTTTTCGCACTTCTTTTTATCGCAATTTTTCTTGGGGGAAATAGTCAACACCCTATTTTTTCGATTATAGGTATATTTATATCCCCTGATTTTCAGCTTTTCCAACACTTCCGTTACTTTTTCGGTCGGCAAAAAGTTTCCCACCGTGCATTTATCAAGCCTGAGTGCCGCACAAAGCAGGGTATAAACGGTCATTTCCTCCGTTGCGGGTATTGTTACATATCCTTTTAACATTGACGGCGTTACGGTAATATTATCATTATCCATTTAAGTCCTCCTATAAAAACAGGGGCTGGTGCAAAATGCACAGACCACACAAATCGTTGAAAAAGTATAATATAGACATTTTCAAGTTGCATAAACAATAAAACCAGATAGAAATTTATGTAGAAATTCGTTAAATAACGAATTTCAAAATAAAAACGATTTGTGTTTTGAACAAACTTCGCCTCTCGGAGTACCTATGTACGCCTTCGGATAAAGCAAAAAGCCAATGCTTTTTGCCTCAGTTTATTCAATCTGCACTATTTTCCCCTCAGCCCCAAAAAGGAGCTGATAGCAAAAGATTTTAAAAAATCATTTTGCTAAAGCTCCTCACTGTTGAAATAATCCGGATTTTCGGCATAATTTATGTATGCATAAGACCGACTTTTTCGCAACCTGAAAAGCTTTCAAAAGCTGATTTCAGTATATCTCTTTTGGCGAAAAATGTCAAGTAATAAGTCCTGTAATATTTCAATATATTTACCTTTCTTTAAGCTTCATTACCATAACGGTCATATCATCAAAAACTTCACCGTGCAACGCCATTGCCATATCCATTATTCTGTCCGCAAGCTCCTTTGCCGGCATATTCTTATCTGCCTCCTTCACCGTGGTTTTAATCCAATTTTCATGTCCCTGTTTCATTTGAAGTCCGTCACTTGCCATAACCAGAATATCACCCTCTTCAAGCTTATGATAAAAGCTTTCCACCGTTACTCCGCTCATTACCCCCACAGGAAGGGACGCCGCTCTGATAACTTCCACTTCGCCTTTCCGCTTTATATAGCTTGGCTCCGCACCGTTTTTGATAAACTCCGCATCACCGCCGAACAGGTCTATTACGCACATATCCACAGTTGAAAACGCCTCATTTGCCGACTTCATAACCATTATTGAATTTACAAGTCTTACTGCTACGGATTTATCAAAGCCTGCCTCCAGAAATTCGCCCAAAAGGCTTACGGTCGCTCCGCTGTCCCTTGCGGCACGGCTTCCCGTTCCCATTCCGTCACTTAATGCCGCCGCAAATTTACCGTTGCTTAAATATCTCATTTCAAAGTTGTCACCGTTTTCTTCTCCTGCACCTACCGTTGCAACTCCCGTTTCCACATAATATCCCTCGGGGTAGGAAAACCTCATTAAAACACATCCGTCACTTTTTTGAACCACTCCTGCCATAACCATTTTACAGCCCAGTATTGACTTGATTGCACCCTCCGCTGCCCTTCTTAAATTATCCGTTTCTTTCCTGTCGTATATGTTAACAGCCTCCACATAAACAACATATCTGCCCCTTGCATTTACCGCAACCCTCACACACACAACATCTATACTTTTTAAGGAAAGGGATAATTCTATTTCCTCTTCGGCTCTTTTGTCACAGCGTTCCTCGTAAAGCTCGTCCGCCATGGAATCAAGTATTTGCGACACACAAAACAGTTGTTCTCCTGCAAGCTCTCGGTTTTCTTGAAGCTTATTTTTCCATACACAGTTTATTTTGTAAATCTCAAAAAATCTGTTAAGCTCTCCCGTGATTTTTCCTGTTTTTATACAGGGCACTTTAAATCTGTTTTCCACCTCGGATTTACTTATTTCCCCCTTTTCTTCCATAAATTCAAGCATGGAAACCAAGGAGTTATACGTATTTTTGAAGCTTCCAACCCAGCACTCGCTAATTCTCGAACATTCCCTGCAGGCTCTGTCCGCAACGCTGTCAAGCAAAAGAGAAATATTTTCGGCATCCTCACCTTCGTTTTCCGAAGAAAGCTCCCGAAAGGTTTCGGACAGGCTTTTAAAGGAACAGGAAGCGGCTGTAAGGCGTGTCCTCATATAATTTCGGGTTTCCGCATCTGATATTCCGTGCTTGTCCGATGCAACTATCCGCTTTACCGTTCTTATAAACGCCTCGGAGGTGAATACAACAAGGCAAAGAGCAAGTGGAATATCAAAATATCCCAGCATATCCGTTCCGTAGCCCGAATATATCGCAGAACCAATAAGAATTACTCCGGACGCCCCAAATGATATATATTTTCCATATTGAGAAAGGGCTCCGCTTACCGCTCCGCAAGCCGAGAATACGGCAACATACATAAAAATATCCTTGTCAAATCCCAAAATTCCGCCGATAATCATTCCGCAAATTGCACAAAACCCGGAGCCTCTGCACAATGAAAAAAGAATTATCAGCCACAGTCCCACAATATTTGCAACATATATGTAGTTCTTTATCGCAGGATTTTTAAGTCCGAGCAAAACAACTCCCGCCATAATCCCGAAGCAGAGCTTCTCAATTTTATTCATTGTGAAAAAACTGCTTTTTCGCCCTGCAAATATACCTCTGTTTTTTTCAAAAACAAATACACCCAAGGCTCCGAATGCCCCATCGCAAAAGGTCATAATTATATCCCCCGGAGTAAATTCGGCGAAAATAATACTGCATACCCTGCCCAAGGCACAGGCAACCGCTACTGCGGAAATACTTGCAGACAGGGGCACATCTCTTTCCTCTCTGCCTGCTGCGAATAAAAAAAGCAGGTATATTAAGGAAGCGGAAATATATCTTACGGAAACCTCAAAATCAAAAAGGCTTACATATCCCAAACACACCATAGCCGTGCTTATAATCGCCTTTAACGAAAACCTCCGCTCAAGTCCCAAAAACGCCACACCAAAAGGAGCAAGTGTCATGGCAGGCATTGCCCTTGCTATAAAAAATCCTACTCCCCGTATGCATACATCATATACACTTATTCTTCGTTTTCTCTTTACTCCTGCGGATTCGTAAACGGCAAGCTCCGCAGTTTCCTTTGTCTTTTGCATCATACCACCCCTATACATTTAACATATATAGGTACATTATATCCATTTATTTCCAATTTTTATGTCAAAAAAAGTAGGCTGACAAAAATTTTTAATAATAACTGAGCAAAAATGCCGTACCGATTGATATGGCAATTGCCAAAACGGCTCCCACGGTTGCGTATATAATCTTTTTCTTTTTTGAAACAGGTCTCGGCATCAGCCTTTCCACCCTGTTTATATAGTTATTTATAATTTCCTGAGCCTCGGCTATTATCATACTTCCCGCCTCCGAATATTTTTCTCCCATATCGGATTTAAGGATAAATATTGCCTGTTCTATGGACTCGGATTTTATATTGTTTATAATAACGGCTCTTTTACCTTTTTTGTTTGTCATCATATTTGGCTCCTTTAATATTTGTAAATCTTTACAAACATTGTTGCCCTTTATTATGAATTTTATACCTGAAGTTTGACAGTATTTCACATTTGTGCTATTATGTACTAAAGTAAAACGCTTATTAAGGAGGGCAAGTATGGTGAACTCAAAGCTTAAAACAAAGGATATGGTGCTGTCGGCATTGCTTACGGCAATCGGAATTTTAATTCCCATGATATTTACAGGACCGCCATTTCGCATAATTGCAGGACCGTACACAGCCACGCTAATGGCTCATGTTCCCGTTATTTTGGCATTATTTATTTCTCCCGTAACCGCAATATTTACTTCAATAGGCACTACCGTCGGTTTTTTCTTTACCGCACCGGTTGTAGTTGCCGTGAGAGCGGCATCGCACATATTCTTTGCACTATTGGGAGCATTTTTAATAAAGAAAAACTTTAACGCCATACTTGTATGTCTGCTTACGGGAATTGTTCACGCAGTATTTGAAGGAATTGTGGTTTTGCTTTTCTTTTTGGGTGGAACCGAAACCCCAAGTGGGTATTCACAGGAAATAATGACGCTGATTACCGTTGCAGGCACATTTGTTCATCACATAATAGATTTTGCCATAGCCTACATAGTGGCACGGGCATTAAAGAGAACTAAGCTTATGAATAATATTCCGAAAATAATATAGTTTGAATAAAATTGCCCACCTTCCCCCTTTTTGTTCGGGGCGGTGCAGATAACTTAGTTTTATGAAATAGAACAAAGAAAGGAATGAGCATACTTATGAATTACAGAGAACAGGCAAATGAGATTATTGCCAATCTTAAAAAAAGACACTTTGACGCATACTATTTTGACACAAAAGAAGAAGCCGCCGATTTTGCAATAAGCCTTATCGGAAAGGACGACACCGTAGGCTGGGGCGGTTCCATGACAATGTCGGAGCTTTCACTTTTGGAGAAATTAAAGGAAAAGGGCATTGCTACCGTTAACAGGGATGTTGCAAAAAATCCCGATGAACGCTTTGACCTTATGAGAAAGGCTTTGCTTTCCGATGTGTTTTTAATGAGCAGTAACGCCATATCAAAAGACGGTATTCTTGTAAACATTGACGGCTTCGGGAACAGGGTTGCCGCTTTGTGCTTCGGTCCCAAATCCGTAATTGTTACAGCCGGTATGAACAAGGTTTGCGACACATTAGAGGATGCCGTTTCACGGGCAAGGAATGTTGCCGCAGTCAAAAACGCAAAACGATTCGGGCTTACAAAAACAGGCTGTGTAAGCGGAAAATGCTTAAACTGTCTGTCCGATGAATGTATTTGCTCTCATGTGGTTATCACAAGAAAAAGCAACCGAAAAGACAGAATAAAGGTAATCCTTATAGGCGAAGAATTAGGATTTTAAAGGCAATTTGCGGGCGGATTTATTATCCGCCCGCAAAGGCTCCTATATGTAAGGTTGATGGTTGCCGATGGCAACCGTTTATCGCTAACCAAGGCGGTAGTCACAAAATAATTTTATTTTTTCTTTTTCTTGTAAATATATGATATTATTGACCAAGATTCTATCTTTCCGAAAATTATTCCTAAAATCCCACTCAACAGAAAAGTTGTTATAAACCCAACAACAATTTTGCAAATCTCCGTCAAAACAGGATTGCCCATATTTATGCATTTCATTATTGGTATAGTTATATTAAACGCAAAGGCTTGATATAAAAATATTGTCAAGCTTTTGGTGCAATACACATTAAATATTTTGCCTATACACTTTAATTCAGCCAGCCTTTTTAACCCCTTTTCTAAGCCAGGGTAAATCAAATATAAAAACGACATGGTCACAACAGAGAAAAAAAAGAACACGCTATTTGGCGGAAATTTATTCGTTTGCATATTCATACTATACCCCAATTTGTACATCAAAAATATGACACCAAGTGAAACAAGCAATAAAATTAAACCATATAAAACATGCCTTTTCTCCCCTTTTCCGGCTTGTTTTATTTCTTGATAATATAATCCAATATATGTCCAAATTGAATAAAATAAAACATTTTGAATCCATCCTGCTTTAAACATCACTGTTGCAAAGAAACTGACTCCCAATCCACAAAAAAAGATCCATGAAAATTTAGCTTTTTTAACCCTAATAAAAAGTGGAATCATTAACACAACGCACAAATATACCGGAATAAACCAAAGTGCAGATCTCAAATACAACACAGACGAAATTTGACGATCTATAGGCAAACTCCATGAAGCAAATATTCTCAACACAGAAAGCGGATTCCAACCCGTTTGAATAATAGAATAAATTGCGGAAATTATTGCACAAATCCCCGCAAATACCCAATAAGGGATTAAACATCGTTCATATCTTTTTGCAACAAATGCTCCGTATGAATACTTTTTCCCCATACTGTTGCTTGCTCCTGTAATAAAAAAGAAAAGTGGCATTTCAAACAAAATAAAAGTTTTAACTATGTAAGCGTATCCATCTGTAATTATCTTTCCCCAAAATATAACATGCACAAATATTACCCATAACATTGCAAAACCACGAAGATGATCCAAGCTTTCATCACGACATTTTACTTGTTGTCCCATTCTTTTATCTCTCCTTTACTTATAAAGAACGCTTTATCAGAAATATCTGCCAACGGTTTGTCCGATACAGAATCGGAATAAAACT
>JAZLFN010000059.1:0-3587 GCA_045615805.1 Clostridia bacterium
GCAGGAGCTGCTTCCTCGGCAGGAGCTGCTTCCTCTACGGGAGCTGCTTCTTCGGCAGGAGCTGCCTCTTCTACGGGAGCTGCTTCCTCTATGGGAGCTGCCTCTTCAGCAGGTGCTGCCTTTCCGGGTGTTGCTTCTTCGTCAACAATAGCCTGCAAGGTTCTTGCAAGAGCGCCGATAGGCGAAAGCAATGAACCCAACATTTTGGAAATAAGCACTTCCTTTGAAGGAATAGATGCATACTTCTTAATCTCGTCAATAGAAACAACCTTACCGTCAACAAATCCCGATTTGATTTCCAATGCCTCGTTTTCCTTGGCAAATTCAACCAAAACCTTTGCGGGAGCAACAACATCTGTGTCACTTGTTGCAATAGCTGTGGGACCGTGAAGAATAGGTTCAAGCTCTTCAAGACCGGTATCCTTTATAGCAAATCTGGTAATGTTGTTCTTTACAACGGTGTAATTAACACCTGCTTCTCTCAACTTTACACGAAGTGCCGTATCCTGTTCAACCGTCAATCCTCTGTAGTCCGCCAACACGCCTGCCTGTGCGTTTTTAAGTCTTTCGGCAAGCTGTTCAACCATAGCTTTTTTACTTTCTAAAACTTTCTCGCTTGGCAATGTATTTCCTCCTTTCTGACATTAATTCCGCCGGAAATTTCAATGCCCGAAGCCAATGAAAAACCCCTGTATATCACAGACATACAGGGATAAAGTGCAATTCGCATTTTGTATCCTCGGTAGGGTTTACGGCATAGCCACCTACTGTCTGCGGAACTTTTATATAATTATTTAATTTTAAATCAGAATTTTGCGGTATTGATTTTTATACCGGGTCCCATTGTGGAAGCAACGCTTACTGATCTAAGGTACTGACCTTTTGCAGCGGCGGGCTTTGCCTTAATGATAGCACCCATAAGTGCATTAAAGTTGCCCGAAAGCTTTTCTGCTCCGAAAGAAGCCTTTCCTATGGGACAGTGAATAATGTTGCTCTTATCAAGACGATACTCAATTTTACCTGATTTAATATCGGCAATAGCCTTAGCTACATCAGGTGTAACGGTACCTGCCTTGGGGTTAGGCATAAGCCCCTTAGGACCGAGTATTCTACCTATTCTACCAACAACACCCATCATATCCGGGGTTGCAACAACAACATCGAAATCAAACCAGTTTTCGGTCTGAATTTTCTGTGCAAGCTCTTCTGCACCAACATAATCCGCACCGGCAGCCTTAGCCTCATCAGCCTTGGCTTCACGAGCGAATACCAAAACACGAACATCCTTACCGGTTCCGTTAGGAAGCACAACTGCGCCTCTGACCTGCTGGTCAGCGTGTCTTGAATCTACACCCAGCTTAACATGAAGCTCAACCGTTTCGTCAAACTTAGCGGTTGCAGTCTTGCACACCAAGTCCAAAGCTTCAGCCGGGTCATATAATTTACCCTTTTCAAGCAGCTTAACGCTGTCTTGATACTTTTTACCTTTCTTCAATGTAAAATCCTCCTATGGTGGTTCTGCAGAGTTTAAAAACTCCTCCCACTATTTTAAAAGCTGCTGAAATTATTCTTCAACAGTGATGCCCATAGAACGGGCTGTGCCTGCAACCATAGACATTGCCGCTTCGATTGATGCAGCGTTTAAGTCAGGCATTTTCTGCTCTGCAATAGCCTTAAGGTCAGCCTTGCTGAGCTGTGCAACCTTGTCTTTGTTGGGAACGCCCGAAGCCTTCTGAATCTTACAAGCCTTCTTGATAAGAACAGGAGCAGGGGGAGTCTTTGTAACAAAGGTAAAGGAACGGTCCTGATACACGGTAATAACAACCGGAATAATAAGACCTGCATCCTTTTGAGTCTTTTCGTTAAACTGCTTTGTAAAATCCATAATGTTTACGCCGTGCTGACCGAGTGCAGGACCTACAGGCGGTGCAGGAGTAGCTTTTCCTGCGGGGATTTGCAGTTTAATGTAACCTGTGACTTTCTGTGCCATCTTGATACACCTCCTCATTTCACAAACGTGGTAATATCGGGACGCCCTTTTGGCAATTCCCTCCCACAAACCGCATTAAGCGGTATAAATAAACGGACTCAGCCGTGTGGGTAGCTTTTTATACCAAGGCTTCAACCTGATTGAACTCAAGCTCTACATCGGTTTCTCTGCCAAACATCGAAACCTTTGCCTTGATCTTCTTTTTATCCATTTGAATTTCGGTAATAACACCGACAAATCCTTCAAGAGGACCGTATTTAACTCTTATATTGTCGCCCTCGCCAAAGTCAAGCTCAACCGTCTTATGCTCAAGGTTCATATTTTCAACCTCTGCATCAGTAAGGGGAACAGGCTTTGAGCCGGGTCCGACAAATCCCGTAACGCCACGGCAATTTCTGACTACATACCAGCTTTCGTCTGTCATAATCATTTTAATCATAACATAGCTTGGGAATATCTTGCGTTCCACAATCTTTTTCTGGTTGTCCTTTATTTCGACAACCTCTTCCATGGGAACCTTGATATCCTGTATAATATCAGCCATATTTCTGTTTTCAACAGTTTTAAGTATGTCTGCCATTACCTTGTTTTCATAGCCGGAATATGTGTGCGCCACGTACCATTTCGCTTCTTTTGCTGCCATATGAGCGGGATAATCCCATCCCTCCTATTATTTGTTAATAATCAATGACATCAGCCATGCAAACAATGTGTCAAGGCCGTATATTACAAGACCGACAATAATTACATATACTATAACCGTAATTGTATTCTGTCTTACCTTTTTCGCAGTCGGCCATACAACCTTTTTCATTTCTGCCTTAACTTCTTTAAAATAGTTTCCTATTCTGGCAAAAAATCCGGGCTTTGATTTTGCATTAGTCTTTGCGTCCATAATTTTACTCTCCTACCTTTTCCGATTCCGAATAAAATCGGTTTATCCTTCAAGAATGCTTATTTGGTTTCCTTATGCAAAGTGTGCTTTTTGCAGAAACGGCAATATTTTTTCATTTCAAGTCTGTCGGGGCAGTTCTGCTTATTCTTTGTTGTGTCGTAATTTCTCTGCTTACACTCTGTGCATGCCAATGTAATCTTTGTTTGCATATCCTTCACCTCATATCTGTTTTCAAAAGTTATACTTTAATCAACACAAATAAAACCCCTTTTTCAGAGGTACATATAATGATATCATATTTAGTTTGTTTTGTCAACATTTTTTTGAAAAAAATCCTATTTTTTCGCAGAAACACAAGGTGTTCCGCTTTTAAATATTTTTCGACACAATATGTGCGATTATTTGTGTGAATTGTGTCGAGATTGTTTTGGGTTTGCGGAAATGACAAACCCTTCCACCACCTTCGGTGGTCCCCCTCCCCTTTGTAAAAAGGGGAGGCTATTACGGGCGCCAATGGGACGCCCCTTGTTAAAGGACGATGGTTGCCGGTGGCATTAGGCTCCCTTGTCAAAGTCGGAACAAAATCGCAGGGCGAATTTGAACAATAATTTTCAGGTTTCCATTGTCAATTAATATGCAACGGGCGGCACGATTGCCGCCCATTTCTTAATTGAACATATTATATTGTGCGCTTCCGCCCAC
>JAZLFN010000060.1:0-2276 GCA_045615805.1 Clostridia bacterium
GAAAGGGATTTAAGTAAGGTCTTTTTTGACACCGTTGCATTTAAAAAGTTTACGGCAGGATATTTAAGCCGTACAAAGGAAATAATGACAGAAACGGAAATTGAGCTTTTGCCGTTTTCGGCAAAGCTTATGACATATGAATGCGGAATAAGATTTTTGACGGATTATTTAGACGGAGATACATATTTTAAAATTCACCGTGAAGGGCATAATTTAGACAGGGCAAGAAATCAGTTTAAAATAGTAGAGGATATCGAAAATAAAAACGACGCATTATGTCGGATAGTAAAAGGATTGATTGATAAATGAGAGTAATACTTTGCAAGGATTACGACGAAATGTCGGTTAAAGCGGCACGAATGATTGCAGGACAGGTTAATTTAAAGCCCGATTGCGTTCTGGGACTTGCAACAGGCTCAACTCCTGTGGGAGCATATAAAAATCTTATTGATATGTACGACAAGGGAGAGGTTGATTTTTCCGAGGTTAAAACCTTTAACCTTGATGAATATTATCCCATAAGTCCCGAAAATAATCAAAGCTATCATTATTTTATGAGAGAAAACCTCTTTGACAGCATAAACATAAATCCCGAAAACACACATATTTTAGACGGTGAAACTCAAAATCCCGATTACGAGTGCGAAAGATTTGAAAGAAGAATTAAAGAAAACGGCGGAATTGACCTTCAAATTCTGGGGATAGGCAGAAACGGGCATATAGGCTTTAACGAGCCGGATGCAAGCCTTGATTCCTTTACCCATCTCACAGACCTTACGGAGAACACCATTTCGGAAAATTCAAGGTTTTTTGAAAAGGAGGAGGATGTGCCGACAAAAGCCTTGACTATGGGGATTTCCACCATATTAAACGCAAAGAAAATAATTCTTCTTGCAAGCGGAGCGGGAAAAAGCCGTGTGGTAAGCGAGCTTTTAAATGACGATATAAACACCTCCGTGCCGGCATCTATGCTTAAAACTCACCCCGATGTTGTCCTGATATGTGATGAGGATGCGTTTACGGGAGCAAAGCTCGGTATTGATATAGGAGGCACAAATATTAAATATGCAGTAATCGATAATGGAAGGCTTGTTTATAAGGATAAAATAAAAACCCCGAAAACCGAGGAAGAGATAATCTGTATTCTTGGTGATATTTGCACCAAAATGAAGGAGGAGTACAATATAAAAACCGTGGGAATAGGCACTCCGGGAATAATCAAAAACGGGAAAGTAACTGCGGTAAATGTACCCTTTAACAAGACGCCTCTTAAAAAGCTTATGAAGCAATATACCAAAATGCCCCTTATGATTGATAATGATGCAAACTGTGCGGCTTTGGGAGAGGTTTTGTTCGGCTCCTGTAAGGATTGTGATAATATTGTGCTTATCACAATCGGAACGGGAATAGGCGGCGGCGTGATTATGAACAGAAGTATATGCCGTGGTAAGAACAGTATGGGCGAAATAGGCCATATAATCGTTGAAACTAAAAACGGAAGAAAATGTCCCTGCGGTCTTTCGGGATGCTTTGAGCAGTATGTTTCGGCAACGGCTCTTTTAAAGGATGCAAAGACGGCGGCAAAGAACAACCCCAACAGCATACTTGCAAAGCTGTATTTTGATAACGGCTGGGAAATCACGGGAGAACTGTTTTTTGATGCCCTTTCCAAAGGCTGTGATGTGGCAAAAGAAGTGTTTGATAACTACATTGACTATCTTGCGGCAGGTATAAACAGTATAGAAAATGTTTTCGGACCCGATGCGATTGTTTTATCGGGAGGAATTACGGCTCAGGGGGATGTGCTTTTAAAGCCGCTTATTGAGAAAGTGAGAATGGATATAAAAATAGAGATTTCCACATTGCAAAACGATGCAGGAGCAATGGGTGCGGCAATGCTGTAAAGAAGATATGTTAATTTACAATATAGGCTCCCCTTTTTTAAAGGGGAGCTGGCTCGGCGAAGCCGAGACTGAAGGGATCGCCATCTTCGCCAAAATATGCGGAAATAGCGAAATAAAAACGGGCTCAGCAAGCGGAGCCCCTACGACGAACCACACGGAACATCCGGTAGGGGCGCCCCTTGGTGCGCCCGTCACCATTATCGCCAAAATATGCGGAAAACGGCGAAATAAAAACGGGCTCAGCAAGCGGAGCCCCTACGGTGTAATACGCCAAAATATGCGGAAAACGGCGAAATAAAAACGGGCTCAGCAAGCGGAGCCCCTACGACGTAACAAATGCAAAACGCAAAATGTTACAAAATTTTTCATAAA
>JAZLFN010000061.1:0-30349 GCA_045615805.1 Clostridia bacterium
TTGGAAGTAAATGACCTTGTAAAGGCATTAGAGGAAGAATTCGGCGTATCTGCCGCTGCTCCCGTTATGGTTGCAGGCGCTGCAGGCGGCGACGGTGCAGGCGCTGCAGAAGAGAAGAGCGAATTTGACGTTATTCTCGCAGGTGCAGGTGCACAGAAGATTAAGGTTATCAAAGTGGTTAGAGAAATCACAGGTCTTGGTCTTGCTGAAGCAAAGGCTTTGGTTGACGGTGCTCCCAAGCCCGTTAAAGAAGGCGCTGCTAAAGAAGAAGCAGAAGAAATCAAGACAAAGCTTGAAGAAGTTGGCGCAACTGTTGAGCTTAAATAATCAGGCTTATTTCAAAGGGACTCGATATCAGGTGCTTAGATGCTTGATACCGAGCCCTTTTTTTTCTATTCCCATTGACATTTTTGGCAAAAAATGATAAGATGAAAGAAGTAAAGAGCGTATTGCGATTTGCGTTAAATTGATATGGGGCGTGATATTATGTGTAAAGAAGAATATAAGCGCTGGCTTTCAAATGTTGATGACGAGGGCTTGCTTACAGAGCTTAAGGGAATGAGCGACAGCGACGTAAAAGAGAGCTTTTACAGAAATTTAGAGTTCGGCACAGGCGGATTAAGAGGTATTTTGGGTGCCGGCACAAATCGAATGAATATTTATGTAATAAGGCGTGCAACTCAAGGCCTTGCCGACTATATCTTGAAAATGGGCGAGGACTACAAAAAAAGAGGCGTGGTTATTGCCTTTGATTCCAGAAATTTTTCAAAGGAGTTTGCCGATTCTGCGGCAAGGGTTCTTTGCCAAAACGGGATAAAGGTTTATCTTTTTGATTCCTTAAGACCAACGCCGGAGCTTTCCTTCTCGGTAAGATATTTTAATGCGGCGGCAGGCATTGTAATTACGGCGTCCCACAACCCCGCAGAATATAACGGATATAAGGTGTACGGTGAGGACGGCGCGCAAATCTCCCCCGAGGTTGCGGATATGATAATTGAATATATAAACAACCGTGACTTTTTCGGCATAGAGCTTGCGGATAAAAATTCGCCGCTTTTAAACATAATAGGCAAAGAGGTTGACGAAAAGTATATAGAATCCGTTGCGGCACAGACCGTAAACTATGATTTGCCGGCAAAGGAGAATATAAAGATTGTATATACGCCTCTTCACGGAAGCGGAAACCTGCTTGTGAGAGCAACTCTTAAAAAGCTGGGCTATAAAAATGTAATAGTTGTAAAGGAACAGGAGATGCCCGACGGCAATTTCCCCACGGTAAAATCCCCCAACCCCGAGAATAAGGAGTGTTTTACAAGAGCCATTGAGATTGCGAAAGAAAATGACGCAAGCCTGATTATAGGCACAGACCCGGATTCCGACAGGGTGGGAATTGTTGTAAGAAACAGCGAGGGCGACTATGTTACCATGACGGGAAACCAAGTGGGAGCAATGCTTGTAAACTATATTTTAAGTGCCAGGAAGGAAAGAGGAACTCTTCCCGAAAACGGAGCAATTGTATCTACCATTGTTTCCACCAAAATGGGTAAGACCATAGCCGATGCCTTTGGAATTAAATTTTTTGAAACCCTTACGGGATTTAAGTTTATAGGCGAAAAGATTTATGAATTTGAAAGAGATAATTCTTATGAATTTTTGCTTGGCTATGAGGAAAGCTACGGCTACCTTGTAGGAACCTATGCAAGAGATAAGGATGCCGTTGTTGCAAGTATGCTTATATGTGAAATGGCGGCATATTACGGTCAAAAGGGACTTACCCTTTATGATGTAATGCAAAACCTTTACGAAAAATACGGCGCTTTTTCCGAGGAGCTTGAAAGTATTACCTTAGGCGGAAGCGAAGGAATGGCGAAAATTCAGAAAATGATGTGTACCTTCAGAGAAGCCTGTCCCGACACAATGGGAGGCTTAAAGGTGGAGGCGATAAGAGATTACAAAACGGGAATCCGCACTTGTATAAAATGCGGAAAGACGCAAGAGCTTGATTTGCCAAAGTCCGACGTTTTGTATTTTGAACTTGAAAATAATATAAGCTTTGTTGTTCGTCCTTCGGGAACGGAGCCGAAAATCAAGGTTTATTTCCTTGCCATGGCGGACAGCAAAGAAAAAGCAGATGAAATAATTAAAATTTTAAAAGCGGATGTGGATTCGTTTTTGGAAAAAATATAAATAAAGGAGAGTAAAAAATGAAGTACAAAATTTTCGGAGAAAGCATACCAAATATGCCTTGGGCAGAAGCACCCAAGGGTTGTGAAGAACCCCTTTGGCGTTCCGAGCTTAACCCCATTATCACCCAAAGAGCCATAAAGGGCGGAAACAGTATCTGTAACAGTGCGGTTGTTCCCTTTAAGGGCGAGTTTGCGGGAATTTTCAGAATTGAAAGAAACGACCGTGTAATGAAGATACACAGAGGCTTCAGTAAAGACGGTATTAACTGGGATATAGATCCAACCCCCATTGATGATATTACAGAGAGAGGCTATGACCCCCGTGTGGTAAAGATTGACGATACATACTATATCATCTTCTGTAACTGTCAGAACGGTCCTACAATTGGTCTTGCAAAGACAAAGGACTTTGAAAAGTTTGAGTTTATCGGAAACGCATTCCTGCCCTTTAACAGAAACGGCGTGCTTTTCCCCAAAAAGATAAACGGAAACTTTGCCCTTTTGTCAAGACCAAGCGACAACGGTATGACACCCTTTGGGGATATATATTTAAGCGAAAGCCCCGACCTTGTTTTCTGGGGAAAGCATAAGCATGTAATGTCTCCCGAGATGTTCGGCTGGGAGGAAGTAAAAATCGGTGCAGGTCCTATGCCCATTGAAACAAGCGAAGGCTGGCTTTTGATTTATCACGGCGTGCTTCGTTCCTGTAACGGCTTTGTCTACAGTGCAGGTGCGGCAATCCTTGATAAGGACGAGCCGTGGAAGGTTAAGTACCGTGCTAAACCTTATATCATCACCCCCGAAGAACCGTATGAGCTTATGGGCAATGTTCAGAATGTTGTGTTCCCCTGTGCTTGTCTTTGCGACGCAGACACAGGCAGACTTACAATTTACTACGGTGCGGCTGATACCGTTGTGGGTATGGCACATACTACGGTTGACAGACTTATTGACTTTGTAAAGGAAAACTCAAGATAAGAGGTAAAGCATATGAAATACGAAATTTTTGGAGAAAATATACCAAATATGCCATGGGCGGAGGCTCCCGAGGGAATAAAGGACCCTGTGTGGCGTTCGAAGCTTAATCCCATCATCAAGCGTGATGCACTCCCTTACGGCGACAGTATATTTAACAGTGCGGTTGTTCCCTTTAAGGGCGAGTTCGCAGGAGTTTTCCGTGTGGACGATAAGGAAAGAGCTCTTCGTCTGCACAGAGGCTTCAGTAAGGACGGCGTTAATTGGAATATTGACCCCGAGCCTCTTTGTCTTATTGATAAAGAGGGCAAAAAGACAAAGGTTATGGGCTATGACCCCCGTGTTGTTAAAATAGATGATGTTTACTATGTTATTTTCTGTAATTGCGTAAACGGACCTACTATCTGCATTGCAAAGACAACGGATTTTGAAAACTTTTATGATTTCGGAAACGCATTTTTGCCATTTAACAGAAACGGCGTGCTTTTCCCGAGAAAGATAAATGGAAAGTACGGACTTTTGTCAAGACCAAGCGACAACGGTCATACACCCTTTGGTGATATTTTTTACAGCGACAGCCCCGACCTTGAATATTGGGGACATCACAAGCACGTTATGACTACGGCAGGCGGCTGGCAGGCATTGAAAATCGGTGCAGGCCCCATGCCTATTGAAACAAGCGAGGGTTGGCTTTTGATTTATCACGGAGTATTGCTTTCCTGTAACGGCTATCTTTACAGTGCAGGTGCGGCAATCCTTGACAGAGACGAGCCGTGGAAGGTTAAGTATCGTGCTAAACCCTATATCTTAACACCCATGGAGCTTTACGAGCAGGTGGGAAGCGTTCCCAATGTTGTGTTCCCCTGTGCAACTCTTTGCGATGCGGAAACAGGCAGGCTTACAATTTATTACGGAGCGGCTGATACTGTTGTATGTATGGCACATACTACGGTTGATACGCTGATTGATTTTGTAAAAGAAAACGCTTTTTAAAAGTTAAGAAAAAATGGGCGATGATGAGCCGACCCCAAAAAGTTAGACCAAAATCTAACGATTTGGAGGTCGGTTTTTTATGGGAAATATTCTTACGAAATTGCAAAAATTAGCATTTATGCCTTGATTATCCGAAAAAAATTTGATATAATATACTATTAAGGAGGGAAGAAGCTATGTTTGATTATATATCAGGAACCTTGGTTTACAAGACTGAAAGCTATGCGGTAATAGATGCAGGGGGAATAGGCTATAGAATATATTCAACCCTTTCTTCTCTTTCGGAAATAGGAGAAGCAGGAGATTTTGTTAAGCTTTACATATACTTTAACATAAACACAACCTCCGATATTTTTGCTCTTTACGGCTTTATAACTCAAGAGGAAAGGGCAACCTTTGAAATGATTTTAGGTGTGTCCGGAGTAGGTGCAAAAACGGCGGCGTCATTGCTTTCCAATATATCAACATCAAAGTTTGCCCTTTGCGTTGCAACGGATGACAGTAAATATCTTTCGTCCCACACTCCGGGGCTTGGGCCTAAGGGAGCGCAACGAATAATTCTTGAGCTTAAGGATAAATTTAAAAATATAGATATGGGCGATCTTCCCACGGAAGAAATTTTTGCACCGGAAACAAACGAGGATAACGAGGCACTTTCTGCTTTGTTGGTTTTGGGATATTCAAAGACCGAGGCGGAAAGAGCTTTAGCCGGCTCTTCGGGAACGGTAGAGGAAAAAATAAAGTTTGCGCTTAAAAAGCTTGTATAATAATATATAAAGGTAGAAAATATGGAACAGGAAAACAGAATTGTTACCACGTCCGAGGTAAAGGGCGACAGCGAAATTGAATACAGCTTAAGACCGAAAAGGCTTTCCGAGTATATAGGACAGAAGAAAGCAAAGGAGAACCTGAAGGTTTTTATCGAGGCGGCAAAAAAGAGAGGGGACTCTCTTGACCATGTGTTGCTTTATGGCCCTCCGGGATTGGGAAAAACCACTCTTGCAGGGATTATTGCAAACGAAATGGGTGTCAATCTCCGGATAACATCGGGGCCTGCCATAGAAAAGCAGGGTGATCTTGCGGCACTCCTTACAAATCTCGGCGAGGGAGATATTCTCTTTGTCGACGAGATACACAGATTAAGCCACAGCGTTGAGGAGATACTTTATCCTGCAATGGAGGATTACGCCCTTGATATTATTATAGGAAAGGGACCCTCTGCAAGGTCTATACGCCTTGACCTTCCGCACTTTACCCTGATAGGTGCAACCACAAGGGCAGGCGCCCTTACGGCGCCTCTTCGGGACAGGTTCGGCGTTATATTAAGGCTTGATATGTACACCCAAGAAGAGCTTTCGGAAATAGTTATCAGAAGTGCGGATATATTAAATATTAAAATAGACAAAAGCGGTGCAGGAGAGATAGCGCTCAGGTCAAGGGGAACCCCCAGAATTGCCAACAGGCTTTTAAAGAGGGTGCGTGATTTTGCGGAGATTACCGCAGATGGAGTAATTACAAAAGCCGTTGCGGACACCGCTCTTGAAAGGCTTGAGGTTGACCCATTGGGGCTTGATGCAATAGACAAACGAATGCTTCTGACCGTAATCCGTTTGTATAACGGAGGACCGGTCGGACTTGATACCCTTGCCGCAACAATAGGTGAGGAAAGCACTACAATAGAGGATGTTTATGAACCATACCTTATGCAGATAGGGTTTTTAAGCAGAACGCCCAGAGGCAGACTGGTAACTCCTCTTGCGTATAAGCATTTCGGGATTGAATATCAACCCCAAAATTAAAATAAGAAAGAAGAATTAAAATGGACGATAAGAAATTTTATATAACTACGGCGATTGCCTATACTTCAAGAAAGCCTCATATAGGCAACACCTATGAAATTGTTTTGACAGATGCAATAGCGAGATTTAAAAGATATCTGGGATATGATGTGTTTTTCTGCACAGGCACAGATGAGCACGGGCAGAAAATACAGGAGCTTGCCGAGGCGGCGGGAGTTACACCAAAGGAATATGTTGACGGCGTTGCAGGTGAAATCAAAAGCATTTGGGATTTGATGAACACAAGCTATGACCATTTTATCAGAACCACGGACGATTATCATGTAGAAACCGTTCAGAAAATCTTTAAAAAGATGTATGACAACGGAGATATATATTTAGGCTCATACGAGGGCTGGTATTGTACCCCCTGTGAATCCTTCTGGACAGATACCCAGCTTGCAGACGGCAAATGTCCCGACTGCGGCAGAGAGGTTCATAAGCAAAACGAAGAGGCGTATTTCTTTAAAATGAGTAAGTATGCCGACAGACTTATGAAATATATAGAGGACAATCCCGAGTTTATCCAGCCCGAGTCGAGAAAAAAAGAGATGGTAAACAACTTCTTAAAGCCGGGACTTCAGGATTTGTGCGTATCCCGTGAGAAGATAAAGTGGGGTATTCCCGTACCTCTTAACGAAAAGCATACGATTTATGTATGGCTTGACGCTCTTACAAATTATATTACCGCTCTTGGCTATCGTGTGGACGAAAAGGGCGAGAATTATAACAAGTATTGGCCTGCCGATGTGCATATTATAGGCAAAGACATTTTAAGATTTCATACCATTTATTGGCCCATATTCCTTATGGCGCTGGGCGAGCCTTTGCCAAAGCAGATATTCGGACATCCTTGGCTTTTAAACGGCGAGGACAAAATGAGCAAATCCATAGGCAATGTTATATATGCAGATGATCTGGTAAGGAATTTCGGGGTTGACGCAGTAAGATATTACCTGCTTCACGAAATGCCCTTTGCCTCGGACGGAAATATCACATTTGAAACATTGATTGCAAGATATAATTCAGATCTGGCAAATACCCTGGGAAATCTTATAAACCGTACCGTGTCAATGATAAACAAGTATTTTGACGGTGTAATTCCCGAAAGAGGCGAGCAGACGGATTTTGACGCAGACCTTGAAAAGGTTTGCATTGAGTCCGCAAAGGCTACGGCGGATTGTATGGATAAGCTAAAGGTTGCGGACGCAATGGATTGTATCTGGACCATAGTAAACCGTGCAAACAAGTATATAGACGAAACAATGCCCTGGGCGCTTGCAAAGGACGAAAACGAAAGAGAAAAGCTTAAAACCGTTATGTATAATCTTATTGAAGCAATAAGATATATTACCTCTCTTATAGGACCATTTATGCCGGATACCCAAACAGAGATTGCCAAGCAGACCGGAGCGGTCGTTTTGGATTATGAGAGCCTTTCGGAGTTCGGCAAGACAAAGGCAGGGGTAAAAGTAGGAGTTGCAGAGCCTATATTTGCAAGACTTGACGCCGAGGCAAAGCTTAAAGAGCTTGAAGAAGAGCTTGGAGCAAAAGAGAAAAAAATAAAGCTTGAGCCCTATAAAGACGAGGTTGCGTTTGAGGATTTTGAAAAGCTTGATATAAGAGTGGGAAAGGTAGTTGTATGTGAGCCTGTTCCCAAATCCTCAAAGCTTTTGAGATTTGAGCTTGAGGTTGGCTCGGAGAAAAGGCAGATACTTTCGGGAATAGCAAAGTATTATAAGCCCGAGGATTTAATCGGCAAAAATGTTTTGTTTATAGCAAACTTCCCGCCGAGAAAAATGATGGGTTATGAGTCAAACGGTATGATTTTATCCGCAGAGCATGACGGAAAGCTGGTTGTTACATCAACCCTTGACGATATACAAAGCGGAGCGTGTATTGTATAAAAAGGGGTGTTAAAAGTCCGGACAGCAAAAAGTCAGACTTTTTATAGGAGCTGTAGCAAAATGATTTTTTAAAATCTTTTGCACCAGCTCCTATTTCTATGCAGGAAAATGTTGGATAATATGACATAAAGTACATTTGACTATCAAAAATGACCGTGATATAATGGATTTGTAAAAATAATTCAAATATCATGAAAGGGTTGAAGCAAATGAAGTTAATCAAATGGACGGCGGTTTTTGTTGCGTTAAGCCTGTGCTTATCGGTGGGTGTACTTGCAAAAGAAAGCAAAACGGAGTACGCCTCAAGAAAAACCGCCGTTGACACAAAAACATGGATAGTGGGCACCACGGAGCTTGAGGATGGAGCAACGTATATGATATATACGATTTCGCCGACAGTCGCAAAAAGAAAGCTGATAGGTAATACAATTGTCAGCAACAAGCTTGCAACTTTGGTAAAAAATGACTTTACATATCCCGAAAGCATAGTCGAAAATGTATCTATGGACGGCTATAAATGGATTTTGGTTATGACCGATGAGAAAGAGAATAAATTTAAGCTTAAGACATTGGAGGGAAAATATCTATATACATTTACGGAGGATAAAAACTTCGGCGTAGGTTTAACGGAGGATTATGAAAAGGGTCATACCTTTGTAATTGACGACAAGGGCAGGTTAAAATCCGAAGATTCGGGAAGATATCTGACCGAAACAACCACAAAGGACGTTTGGTTTTCGCCCCTTGATGCTCAAACGCCCAAATATCAGGTGTGCTTTTATCAGACTCTCGGTTGGTACAGCGATTCGGAAGCGGTGGGATATTCCGGAACAGTAGACGGAAAAAGAAAGGACCTTGCGGCAGTAAGATTTGTTTTTGACTGCGGACTTAACGACGAAGATGTTGAACGCTCTTATATAGTTTACACAAGCTTTGACGGATTCGGCGGCGGTGATACAGAACCCGAAACCGGTGAAACGAGAATTGTGGCAAGCGATAACAACGGCTTGGGTAAATTTTACGGCGATGTGGACGACATTGACTTTTTGGGAACGGCATATGCTTTGGGCTGTGTTAAGGTGGACGGAAAGTTTTATTGGTCGTCCCTTAAAAGTCAGGAAATTACACAGCTTGGGGAGGTTGAGTAAGATGACGGACAAGAAAAGATATGAAAAGCCCGAAGTTGTTGTTTTAAAGCTTTGTGAGGCAGATGTAATCAAGACCAGCTATGAATTTACAATAGGACAGGGCTCCAAAAATGTTCTGGGCGGAAACAATGTGATGAAAGGCTCGGACGGGTTCTCGGATATGTGGAGAAAATAAAAATCGAGTCGGTGCAAAATGTACAGACCACACGGTAGGGACGGATTTATTTAGCACGTGCAGCGGCAAGCCGGCTTTCCGGCACGCGGCTTACAAATTGGGTGCTATTCATCTGTGGAGCGGCACAGACGATGTAAAACCCATTTAAAGCACTCGACCCATAGCCGATTTCGGCTATGGGTACCCCGAGGATAGTAGTAGGGGCGGATCTATTGTCAAGAGTCGAGACTGAAGGGTTTGCCTCGTTCACAATTTGTGTGTATAACAACGGGCGACCGTACAGGGTCGCCCTTGCTATTCGTCTGTTTCCATTATATTGTGCATTTCTATGCCTTTTTCCAATGCGTATTTTACGGTGTAGGCGGTACCGCTTGTCATTGAGGATAAATAAAAGATACAATGACTGCTGTTGTCCGCCATATATCGATTTCGTTTCTGCATACAGCCGTTATAGTATTCCTCGGAAACATAAACGGTTTTGTCTGCTTCTTTTAATATCCTTTCGTATAATTGCGAATCCTTTTTGCTCCAATGCCTGTTTTGGTCCTTGCAGGGCAGAGCAAGAATTAAAGATATATTCGGGTTTTCCTTCTTTGCCTCAAGGACGGAAAGTGCCGACAGGGTATCAAAACCCAATGCACCTCCTGCAATAAAATTATGCACGCCTTCATCGCAAAGCTTTAAAATCATATCTTTAAGCTTGTCTTTTATTAAATTTATATGTTCTTTTTTTATTATTCTGTGCCCTGTAAAAAAACAGGTGTTATCAACATTCATAGGATAAAATTCCTTTCATAAAAACATAAAAATTATAGCATAAAGGCGTTTTTCTGTCAATCAGTCCAAAAAAATGCACAAAAAACAAGTGGGTTCAAGGCTTTAGCGCAAAAAAGGGAAAAATTTACATTTACCCATAATTTTACATACACGGCACAATATTTTGGGTTTGGCGGATTTTAAAGATACACTATAACGCAGAAATGGAAAAATATTACAGAAATGTTACAAGGTGTCTGCTTTTGTGTAGATATTACAAAAATATGAACATTTCGGGAACAATTTGCAAAGAAGTGACGGAAAAGCTTGATTTTATTGGGAAATCGTGGTATAATTCATTTGGAATTGCGGAGAGTGATTCTTTAAAAAAGTCAAAAAATTACGAGGTGGAAATTTATGCGAAAGCATAGAATAACAGCTTTAATATGTTTGATATGTATTCTTTTCGTTCTGGCTTTGCCCGAGGTTGCGTTCGGCATAGAATTTACCGATGTTCCCATTACGGCGTCTTATTACAAGGCGGTTGACAGCTTGAGTAATGATGGAGTAATACAGGGACGCGGAAATAATACATACGGACCGGGCGACTTTACTACCCGTGCGGAGTTTTGTGCCTTTGTCGCAAGGGCGAATAATTATAATGAAGCATATTGCAGCACGGTACAGATGCCCTTCAACGATATTTCCGGAGCGCCATGGGCGACGGAATATATATCATTCTGTTATGAAAAGGGTTATGTAAACGGAATGGATGAAAATACCTTTGCTCCCAACAGTAATGTTACCTGTGAGCAGGCAGTCAAGATGATCGTTTGTTCATCGGGAGTAGGTGATGAGTCACTGTCCTCCGTCGGACCCAAATGGTATTCGGGATACATAAATGTGGCAAGGAAGAACGACTTGCTTGACGGTGCGGATTTTCAGGCAGGAAAAAATGCCGACCGTGCTTTTGTGGCACAGGTGGTTTATAATTCCGTTAATAAAAGAAACAGCAACAAGGGCAATTCGGTAGATGCAATAGATGTAAGCTCAAAAAACACGGGAAAAACAACGGCCGATGCACAGCCTGCCAAGGTTGCGGTTGTTTACGAACCCGAGGAAATATGGGAACCGAGCCCCGAGGATGTTGAGTGGAACTATTATCAGTATTACGGCGAGGAATATAAGTCTTACATGGAAAGCGATAAGAATTCCCTGGAGTATACAGTTCCCGAAAAGAATACCGAGGACGATTACGAATATGTTCCAAGAGGATATTCGGACGGAATGCTTATTGTTATTGACCCCGGACACAACTATAATACGGTTGATACCGGAGCGGTGGGAAACGGTTTGAGAGAGCAGGATATCACATTCCTTATTGCGGATAAGCTAAAGCCCATGCTTGAACGCAACGGATTTGAGGTTATTATGACCAGAAATTCCTTAAGGTCTAATGTATCTACGGAATCTGTAAGTGCCAGCCTCTCTAAGAGAGCGGAAATAGCAAACAAAAACGGTGCGGATTTGTTTGTTTCAATTCACTGTAACGCAGGTGGAGGTACAGGAACCGAAACCTATTACTGTACAGGTTCGGGCGAAGGAAAGGTTTTTGCAGGATTTATTCAAAACGGAGTTTTGGAAGAGGTAGGCCTCAGAAACCGAGGAGTAAAATCGGCAAAGTATGCGGTTTTAACAAAGACAAATATGACTGCTGCATTGGTAGAAACTGCGTTTATTGACACGGAAAATGATGCGATGTATTTAGGCGATGAAGAGCATCAGGAGGAATTTGCCCGCGGTATTGCAAAAGGAATTTGTGATTTTGTAGGCATAGACTTTAATTAAAGATAACACCCGACGGCATATATAAGCCGTCGGTGTTTTTGCATTGTAAAGTTTGGGAGGTTGCAAATTTGAAAAATATTATTAAGCCCGAGCTTCTGGCTCCGGCAGGAAATCTGGAAAAGCTTAAAATTGCATTTACTTACGGAGCAGACGCCGTATATATCGGAGGAGAGGAGTTCTCTCTGAGAGCGGCTGCCGACAATTTTTCAACGGAGGACATAAAAAGAGGTGTTGAGTTTGCAAAGAGCCTTGATAAAAAGGTGTATCTTACTGCCAATGTAATTCCTCATAATAAGGATATTGACGAGTACGGAAAATTCCTGAACGAAATAAAGGACACGGGGATTGATGCAATTATCCTGTCGGATTTGGGTATGTTTTCGGTAACCCGTTCCCTTTTGCCCGATATGGATATACATATAAGTACTCAGGCGAACAACACAAATTACGAAAGTGCAAAAATGTGGTATAAGCTTGGGGCAAAAAGAGTTATTCTTGCAAGAGAGATGTCCTTTGGGGAAATCAGAGAAATCAGAGATAAGACGGACAAAGGCTTGGAGCTTGAGGCATTTGTTCACGGTGCAATGTGCATATCCTATTCGGGAAGATGCCTGCTCAGCAACTATATGGCAGGACGTGATGGAAACGGTGGAGAATGTGCACACCCATGCAGATGGAAGTATTTCTTAATGGAGGAACAACGTCCGGGAGAATATATGCCCGTGTTTGAAAACGAAAGAGGCACCTTTATATACAACTCAAAGGATTTATGTATGATAGAGCATATAGACAAGCTTGTAGATTGCGGACTTACAAGTCTTAAAATAGAGGGAAGAGTCAAATCCGAGTTTTATGTTGCAACCGTTGTTGCGGCATACAGAAGGGCGATAGACTGCTATTTTGAAAATCCCGAGGGCTTTAAAGCCGATCCGGAGCTTATAAAAGAGCTTAAAAAGGTAAGTCATCGTGATTATACCACAGGATTTTATTTCGGAAAGCCGGGAGGCACCGAGCAACACTATAAAAGCAGTTCGTATATACGGGAATATGATATGGTGGGTGTCGTTTCGGAATTTGATGAAAAAAATATGACGGCGGAGATTGTTCAGAAAAACAGATTCTTTAAAGGTGACGAGGTTGAGTTCCTTTGCCCCGACGGAAGCTTTTTTACTCAAAAAATAGAAAAAATACTTGATTCGGACGGAAAAGAGATAGAGGTTGCCAACAGGCCCCAAAGCAAGGTGTACATAAAAACAGATAAAAAAGCGGAAAAAGATTCGTTTATGCGGAAGAAAAGAAACGATTAGAAAACGGTTACAGAATTGTAAGACTTTAACGGTGGTATATATATTGACAAGCACAAAAAAAGGTGTTACAATGTATGATGAATAAAATGTCGTAATTTATTAAATTTGCATAAATTTTAGGAGGAATTATTATGAGAAAAGCAATGAAATTATTGTGTGTTGTTCTCGTTTTTGCTATGGCTTTAAGCTGTGTGGCATTTTCAGCGTTTGCTGATGGCGAGGGCACTACAGACACAGCGACAGCTACTACAGCTGCACCTGCGACAACACAGACAACTTCTTCGACTACGGGAAAGCTGTCTGATGTAGGAAAGAACGAGATATACTATCAGGCGGTTATGACTCTTAACGCAATGGATGTAATAAAGGGTTATGAGGACGGAACCTTCAAGCCCGAGCAGAACGTTACAAGAGCAGAGTTTACGGCTATGCTTATGAGAACATTAGGTCTTGGCGGAATAGGAAGCACAAGTGCCGCAAATCTTCCCTTCAGCGATGTAAGCGAAATCAATCCCGATATCAATTGGGCTATTCCCAATATTAACACAGCGTATGAAATGGGAATTATCAACGGTTACGAAGACGGATCCTTTAAGCCACAGGCAAATGTTGCTTATGAAGAAGCAATCAAGATGATTGTTTGCACATTGGGATACGGTAAGGATATTGATGTATCCACAACTCCGTGGTATGCAAACTATATTACAATCGCAAGTCAGCAGGGAATTACAAAGAACACCGCTACACTGGGTTCTCCCGAAACACCTGCATCACGTGCATGTATTGCTCAGCTTCTTTATGACTCTCTTGAAGTTAAGCTTATAGAAAATGAAAAGCAGACAGACAAGACAATATTAAGTGATTATCTTAAGATTCATAAGGGCAGAGGCGTTATATCCTCAAACGGTGTGACAAGTCTTACATCACCTAATGTAAGCTTCCGTGAAGATGAAGTTATGATATACGCACAAGAGGATAAAGAGGTAGATTATCAGGAACATGCTTATCAGACATCCGATAAGAGCATTGTTGATAAGCTCGGTTGTGAGATAGAGTTCTACTTCAAGCTTGCGGATTCGGGCTACAGAACACTTCTCTTCTATATTCTTATGAGTGACGAGCCTCTCGTTATCAATGCAAATGATGTAGAACCCAGCGGCACTACTGCTACAAGAATTAAATATTACGAAACACCTGAAGCAAGCAAAGAAAAGTCAGCTTCAATTGATCCCGATAATGTGGTTGTTTATAACGAAAAGCTTTACGGATATGACAGATCAAGCAGCAGATTTGATACGGATATGATTCCGGAAGTCGGACAGATTACGCTTATTGACTCCGATAACAATGGTGCATATGATGTTATCATAATTACATCCTACGATATATACTATGTATCAAGTAAATCAGCTACAACTTACGAAATCGTAGATAACCTTATTCGGCCTGCAACTTCAAAAACGCTTAAGCTTGATGTTAATTCAGACCCTCACCTTTCAATAGTAAATAAAAACGGTGCAGAGGTTGACTACAGTTCAATTGTTAAGGGTAATATCATCTGTTATGCCGAAAGCAATTCCTTAAACGGCGGAGATTTAATCCGTAAGGCGGTAGTTATTACCGACAAGGTAACCGGTACGGTTGAGGGACTTAAGGGACAGGACAAGATTACGATTAACGGAAAAGAATATATGATTTCAAAGGCGGCTCCTTGGTTGACCGGTTCAAGCGATATGGAAGCTCCCAGAATTTCCGATTCGGGAACATATTTGCTTGATATAAACGGCGATGTTGTGGCTTATACAAAAGAGGAAACCTCGGTAAACGTTAAATATGGTTATATTGAAGGATATAGTGCAGGTAAAGATACCTTTGATGACAGTGTAAAGCTCAGAATTCTCACATCGGAAGGCAAGGTTGAGCTTATCCCCACATTCAAGAGCACAAAGGTTGACGGTATAACCTGTCCTACCGGTAGAGATGTTATTAACGAGATTATCAATAACGCCGAGGACAATATTAACGAAGGAAACGAAAACCACCTTATTAAGTATACTACAAGAACATCCGGCGGAGAAACTGTTTTGGATTCCATATACACTGCAAGAGGCAAAGAAAGCGGTTCAACTCTTGAATCGGACAAGCTCTATACCATTTCAACGATTACAAGAGATAGCAAGGCTTCATATTCAAGCTCTTCAAAGCAGTTGTCCTGTGCAGGAGGAGTTAAGATAGGCGTAAGCTCGGCTGTAATAATTATGGTTCCTGATGACCCGTCTGCATATGATGATTATAAAAAGACTACGGCTTCGTCAATATTTAATACCAACACAAAGTATAATGTAGAGGTATATGATGTATCTCCCACAAATATTGCAAAGATTGTTGTTGTTTACGGTGCAGACCAAGAGCAGGATATTACCTATTCTACACCATTATGTATCGTAAACGAAGTATCAGAAGCAAGAAATGAAGAAAAAGACGAGGATATGTTCAAGGTTTCAGGCTTTACATCCTCCAGCAGTAAGGCGTCCGGCGACCTTAAAGAGTGGCTTTCAAACGATTCCGAAAAATATATGCTTGAGACATTAGCGATAGGAGATATATTCAGAGCAGGTACGGATTCGGACGGATTTATGAAGCTTACATCCCCCGAAAAGAATATCGTTTATTCAATAAACGGCGGAAACGAGTTCGGCCTTTATAACGAAAAAGGTAAGACCTCATCAATCAGCGATTCCGATTACTATTCGGTTATTTTGGGAACCGTATATTCAAGAGATGACTACAACATTCAGGTTGCTCCCGAATTCCTTTACGCAGATGAAGAGTGCAGCGATGAAAGTATGCTTCAATCCTTTATGATTAATGATTTCAAGAGTGCGCAGATTCTTTTCTATGATGCAGAAAAGAAAGACCTTGAAATAACACGTACCGATTATGAGTCTGCATTTGCTGGACTTACAGCCGTAAAGGACGGCACCGAGCCAAGCAAGGTATTGATTTATCAGTACAGAGGAGCTGTCAGACTTCTTTGCATACTTCCTATGGATGTAGAATAATAGCAAAATTACAAGAAGGGGCTTAAACAGCCCCTTTTTTGTTTGGTGAAATCTTGACTTTTTAAGGGAAAAAGTGTAAAATGTATAATGATACGCAGATTTAATAAAGAAGGGTATGAATGATTTATGGATTACGAAAGACTTGCACAGCTTCTTTTTCCGGAAATAGACAAGACACCGGAATATTATGAAGAATTATATAAAGAAAGAGAGCTTCCCGATGGGGCAAAGGTTACCCGTATCGGTCCCAGTCCTACGGGCTTTGTTCATTTGGGGAATTTATATAATGCCATAATAGGCGAAAGACTTGCTCATCAAAGCGGAGGCGTGTTTTATCTCAGGGTAGAGGATACCGATGCAAAGCGTGAGGTGGAGGGTGCAGTTGAAACGCTCCTTTCGGCAATGGATTATTTCGGCATCGAATTTGACGAGGGCGTCACGGAAAACGACGGTCAAAATGGAGATTATGCACCATATCGCCAAAGGTTGAGAGCAGACATTTACAAGTGCTTCGCAAAAAAGCTTGTTCGTGACGGACTTGCTTATCCTTGCTTTTGCAGTGAAGAAAAGCTTGAGAAAATGCGTGAGGAGCAGATTGCAAAAAAGCTTAACTTCGGCTATTACGGCGAATGGGCGGTTTGCCGTGATTTAACCATTGAAGAAATAGAAAAGAGAATTAAAGGCGACGAAGAATATGTTTTAAGATTTCGCTCAAAGGGAAATATAGAAAATCATATAGAGGTTTTTGACGGAATAAGAGGCACACTCAGCTTGCAGGAAAACTATCAGGATTTTGTGCTTTTAAAATCCGACGGAATACCCACATATCATTTTGCTCATGTTATTGACGACCATTTAATGAGAACTACTCATGTTGCAAGAGGTGAGGAATGGCTGTCAACCCTTCCCATTCATGTTCAGCTTTTTGATACATTCGGATGGAAAAGACCGATTTATTGCCATACTCCCGTGCTTATGAAGATGGACGGCGAAACAAAGCGTAAGCTTTCAAAGAGAAAGGATCCTGAGCTTGGGCTTGATTATTACAAGGGTGAGGGTTATCTTCCCGAGGCGGTTTGGGAATACCTGATGACGGTGCTTAACTCAAACTTTGAGGAATGGCGGATGGAGAATCCCGAAAAGAGTATTGACGAGTTTGAATTTACTCTTGAAAAAATGAGTACCTCCGGTGCTTTGTTTGATATGATGAAGTTTGACGACATCAGCCGTGAAATAATATTTAAGATGCCGGCAGAGGAAATATACCATAAGATGTCGGAGTGGCTTAAGGAATATAACCCCGATTTTTACAAATTATATACAAGGGACAAGGCTTTGACCTGTAAGGCTATAGACGTGGGCAGAGATGCCCAAAGACCGAGAAAGGATTTGACAAGCTGGAAGCAGGCGGCGGAATTTTTGTCAATTTACTATGACGAAAGCTTAAAGCAGGAAAGTCCCTTCCCCGAAAACGTAAGCGATGAGGACAGAGGGGAAATAATTGACAGATATTTAAGCTCATATGACCACGGCGACGACAATTCTCAATGGTTTGCAAAAATCCGTGAGATAACCGATGATTTGGGATATGCAGTAAAGCCCAAGGATTATAAGAAAAATCCCGATATGTTTAAGGGAAGCATTACCGATGTGAGCAATGTAATCCGTGTTGCCCTTACGGGACGGACCAATTCGCCGGATTTGTGGGAAATCTGTCATATTATCGGCGAGGAGTCTATGCGCAAGAGAATTGAAAATGCAAGTTAGGGGGATTTGTTATGGCAAATGACAATCGAGAATATAAAAAGGAAAAAGTAAGCATTTTTGATATGGAACGCCCTAAGTTCCCGAAAAGAGCGGTAATAACCGGCGGTATGCCATACGGCAATAAAAAGCTCCATTTCGGTCATGTAGGGGGTGTGTTTGTTCAGGCGGACGCCATGGCAAGGTTTTTGCGTGACAGAATAGGAAAAGAAAATGTAATTTTTGTTTCGGGTACGGATTGCTACGGATCGCCCATTGCCGAAAGCTTCAGAAAGCTTAAAGAGGAAGGCTTTGAAGGAACAATAGAGGATTTTGTAAGAGAAAATCACGAAAGCCAGAAAAAAACTCTTGAAGAATACGAAATAAGCCTTGACCTTTTCGGAGCGTCGGGACTTGACGAAGCCAAGGAAATTCATGCAGATGTCAGCCGTGAGCTTATGGAAACATGGTATGAAAACGGCTATCTTGAAAAATTGGTTACATCTCAGTTTTATGATGCAAAGGCAGGACAGTTTTTAAACGGCAGACAGGTTGTGGGCAGATGTCCGGTGGAAAACTGTAACTCGGACAAAGGCTATGCCGATGAATGTTCCATGGGGCATCAGTATATGCCCGAAGAGCTTATCAATCCCAAAAGCACATTGACGGGAGATACTCCGGAAATGAGGGATGTGGCAAACTTTTATATTGACTTGACCAAGTTTAAAAAATATCTTGAAGAATTTACAGAGGATATGGCAAACAAGGAAAATGTAAGACCTCTTGTGGCAAATACCATAAGAGAGTTTATGACACCCCCTGTTGTATATATTAAAAATGATTTTTATGAGGACTATGAGAAGATAAAAAGCAGTATGCCGCCCCATACAATTGACACGGCGGCAAACAAGACATCATTTGCAATCGGATTTGAGGACCTTGCCCAAAGAGATGAGGCAAGAAAGGTTTTAAACGAAAACAACATAAGATTTCGTGCAGGCAAAACCCTTGTGCCCTTCAGACTTACGGGAAATATTGAATGGGGCGTTCCGGCACCGGAGCTTGACGGCGAAAAGGGACTTACAATATGGGTTTGGCCCGAATCCTTGTGGGCGCCGATTTCATTTACCAGGACATATTTAAAAAGTATAGGAAAAGATGAAAACGAATGGAAAAAGTATTGGTGCAGTGATGATGCCGAGGTTTATCAGTTTATAGGACAGGATAATATTTATTTCTACGGCATTGCTCAGCCTGCATTGTTTATGGCGACGCAAAAGGGAGATGTTTCGGCAAAGCCTAAAGACGGGGATTTGAAGATGACTACCCTTGTTGCCAATAACCATATACTGTTTCTTAATAAAAAGGCAAGCTCAAGCGGAGATATAAAGCCCCCCATGGCGGAGGATTTGCTTAAATACTATCTTCCCGAGCATTTACGCGGACATTTTCTCGGTTTGGGACTTGGGTTAAAAAGCGTAAGCTTTCAGCCGAAGCCTTTAAACCCTGTGGCAAATGAAAGTGACCCCGACCCTGTTATGAAAGAGGGCAAGCTTTTGTCAAATGTGTTTAACCGTGTGGCAAGGTCGTGCTTTTACACGGCGCAAAAATACTTTGACGGAAAAATGCCTTTGGGTGAAGTGTCAGAAGATGTGCTTCATGATGCAAAAGAAGTAATTTTAAAATATGAAAGAGCTATGTATATGACGGAATTCCATACGGTTATGAATCTTATGGATACCTATATCAGAAATGCCAATAAGTATTGGGCGAAAAACACCTCCGAGGCAGACAAAGAGGATAACAGCGAAAAACGGCGTCAGACCTTAATTGATGTATTCCATATGGTTAAGGTTGCCGCAGTTCTGATGCATCCCGTAGCTCCTAAGGGTTGCGAAATGTTGAGGGAATATTTAAATGTCGGCGACGAGCTTTGGAGCTGGGATAATATCTTTGATACTTTTAAAGATATGCTCGGCGAAAAATCAGAGCATGAGATAAAGTTCTTGGAGCCCAGAGTTGACTTTTTCCCAATGTACGCAGATTAAGGCAGGGTAATAAAGATGAACGAAAAGATTTTAAAAGAGGGAGCGGCGGAATTGTCCCTGTTCCTTGACGGGGACAAGATTGACCGGTTTAAGGCATATTCGGCTTTACTTAAAGAGTGGAACGAAAAAATGAACCTTACCGCCGTAACCGATGATGACGGAATATCCGTAAAACATTTTTTGGACAGTATTCTTCCTCTTGCTCATATTGATTTAAAAGATGGAGCAAGTGTTGCGGATATAGGAACGGGAGCGGGTTTCCCGGGAATTCCCTTTAAAATAGTCCGTTCTGATATTTCCCTTACCCTTATAGATTCCCTTAATAAAAGGATAACCTTTTTAAATGAAGTGATAAAAAGTCTTGACCTTGAAGATGTTCAGACATTCCACGGCAGAGCGGAGGATATGGGGAAAACAAAGGATTTTCGGGAACGCTTTGATATGGTTGTATCAAGGGCGGTTGCCAATTTAAGGGTTTTAAGCGAGTATTGTCTGCCATTTGTAAAGGTGGGCGGAAGCTTTGTTGCTCTTAAATCCGAAAACACCCAAGAGGAGATAAAAGAGGCGGAAGAGATAATAAAGGCTTTGGGCGGAAAAATCGAAAGTGTTATAGAGGCACGGCTTCCCAAAAGTGATATTGTCAGAAACCTGATTGTGATTAAAAAAGAAAAAAGCACACCGATTAAATATCCTCGAAGAGCGGATAAAATTAAAAAAGGATAATAACGGACGGAGCAATATCCGCCCGTTGTCTTTTCGCCAAATCACGCTGTATAGTGTAATAAAATTTCTTAACATCAATATATTGATATAGAGGTGTTAAGCATGGGAAAAGCCTTAAAAATTGCGGCGGTGTACATCGGATTGATTATCGGAGCAGGTTTTGCATCCGGCAGAGAAATACTTGAATATTTTAATCTTCACTCATCCGTAAACTTCAGCGGAATACTTGTGTCGTCGGCGCTTTTTATTACGGTGGCATATATTATTTTGAAAAAATCCTCGGAGGAGAACATAAAGGATTACAAGGGATACATAGAAAGGGTTGCAGGGAAGGCGGCACCCATAGTAAAGGTTTTTACGATTGTTTATATGTTTTGCGGATTTTCGGTAATGCTTGCGGGAAGCGGAGCCTTGTTTGACAGCCTGACGCCTTATCCTCCGATTTTCGGCTCGGTTTTTCTTGGGGCAGGATGCCTTTTTGCCACGTGCTTTGATATAAAAGGTGTTGTCTGGGTAAATCTTTTATTGGTTCCTTTAATGATTTGCGGAATAATCTATGTTTCGGTATGCTCAGTTTTATTTAAAAGTGCAGGGGCATCAACCTTTGACTTTCCCCAAAATATGATTATTCTGCCTGCAATCTGCTATTCGGGATATAATCTGATTACGGCAGGCTCGGTTCTTGTGCCATTGGGAAAAGGCTCAAATGAAGGTCAGATACGGTGGGGAGCGGTAACGGGCGGATTTATAATCGGGGTCCTTGTTCTGATTGTGTGGACGGTTCAGGGAATGAACCTTGAAATTTTAAGGGACAGCGAGCTTCCTATGCTGACATTGGCGGCACTTTGCGGAAAGACCTGTAAATATGTTTACGCCGCCGTTTTGTTTATGGCGATCTGTACCACGGCGGTGTCCTGTTGCTTCGGGATAACCGATTATTTTTCGGCAAATTTCAAAACCCGAAAAAGCCGTATGGCGTTTTCTCTGATAATTTCTCTTTTGGGTATCTTCCTTTCTCTTTACGGCTTTTCGGGTATGATTTCAAATATATATTCTCTGTTTGGTTATTTGGGCATTGTCTGGATTGTGTGGATAATAATCGACAGATACAGATAGTGTAGGCTTTTGTCATAATTTGTATTGCGGAAATTATTGTAAATTTCAAAAGATTATGTTACAATAAGATTATGGGAAAGGGAGTTGAGAGAGTACAAATGAAAAAACTGATTTCATGGAATGTAAACGGATTGCGTGCCTGCCTTACAAAAGGCTTTGAGGACGCTTTTAAAAATCTTAATGCCGATATATTTTGCCTTCAGGAGATAAAGCTTAAGGAGGGACAGACGGACTTTGCCCCCGATGGGTATTATGCCTATTGGAATTATGCGGAAAAGGCAGGATATTCGGGGACGGCAATGTTTACAAAGGAAGAGCCTCAGAGCGTGACTTACGGAATGGGAATTGAGGAGCATGACAGTGAGGGCAGAGTGATAACGGCGGAATTTAAAGATATGTATGTGGTAACCTGCTATACACCAAATTCTCAAAATGAGCTTAAACGCCTTGACTACAGAATGAAATGGGAGGACGATTTCAGAGCCTATCTTTTAAGCCTTGATGCCAAAAAGCCGGTGATACTTTGCGGTGACTTAAATGTTGCCCATAACGAAATAGATTTGAAAAATCCCAAAACCAACAGGCAAAACGCAGGCTTTACCGACAGGGAAAGAGAAAAAATGACCGAGCTTCTGGAAAGCGGATTTATCGATACATACAGATATTTTTATCCCGATAAGGAAAACGAGTACTCCTGGTGGTCTTACAGGTTTAAGGCGAGAGAGAAAAACGCAGGCTGGAGAATTGACTATTTTATTGTGTCAAAAACACTTGAAAAAAGCCTTTCCTCCGCAGAAATCCATCAGGAAATTTCAGGCTCTGACCATTGTCCCGTTGAGCTTTTAATAAAGTAAAAGATATTTTCAATAATTTTTGTTGACAGATAAGGAAAAATGTTGTATTATATTTCCTGTAACACATTTGTAACATAAGCGTAACAAAGCTGTTATTTAAGCTTGATATACAATAAAGGAGAAAGGTATGTTTGGTCAGGATATAGGTATTGATTTAGGTACATCGAGTATATTGATGTATGTTAAGGGCAGAGGCATCGTTGCAAAAGAGCCGTCTGTGGTTGCCATTGACAGAGAAACGGACAAGCTTATGGTGGTAGGCAACGAGGCAAGAGAAATGCTGGGAAGAACCCCTGATAATATAGTGGCTGTAAAGCCTCTTAAGGAAGGGGTTATTTCGGATTATGCCGTAACCGAGAGAATGCTTAAATATTTCATACAAAGGGTGGCAAACAGCGGAGTGCTGTCAAGCTTTTTAAAGCCGCGCACGGTTATCTGTGTGCCGAGCGGCATAACCGAGGTTGAGGAGAGAGCCGTAATAGATGCCGCAACCCAAGCCGGAGCGGGACAGGTTTATCTTATTGAGGAGCCTCTTGCGGCGGCAATTGGTGTGGGAATAGATATTTCCCAGCCCTGCGGAAGTATGGTTGTTGATATGGGCGGCGGAACAAGTGATATTGCCGTTGTTTCTCTTGGAGGAATCGTGCAGAGTGAGTCTGTAAAGATTGCAGGGGACACCTTTAACGAAGAAATTATTAAATACATAAGAAAGAAATATAATATTCTTCTGGGGGAGAGAACTGCCGAGGATATAAAAGTCAAAATAGGATGCGTTCAAAAGCGTGACAAGCTTCTTGCAATGAGCGTCAGAGGAAGAAGCCTTATATCGGGACTTCCAAAAACTCTTCAGGTTACATCTGATGAGGTTTACGAGGCACTTTCCGAGCCTGCCGGTGCCATTGTGGATGCTATTAAAAATGTTTTAGAGGACACCCCTCCCGAGCTTGTTGGTGATATAAGCAACCGCGGTATTATTTTAACGGGAGGAACATCTTTGATTTACGGAATGGAGCGGCTTATAAAGTCGGAAACGGGAATTAAAACCACAGTCGCCGATTCTCCCGAAGAATGTGTGGTTTTGGGTACAGGCAAGGTTTTGGACAATATGAGCTTGATACAGAACTATAATGTAGCAGTAAGAAGAAAATAAAAATATTGGCAGGGGTTGTCATTCCCCTGCCAATATTTCTTCCTCCAAAATTCATCGCAGTACCTTGTAATGGTTAAAATTTTGCTTTTATGCAACCACCTATGAGCACCCCTTGTTAAAGGTTGCCGATTGCCGGTGGCATCAGGCTACCTTGTCAAAGGGAGGCTATGCGGGGGCCCAAATGGGACGCCCCTACCGTGTATTCCGTGTATCACATCGTAGGGGCTCCGCTTGCTGAGCCCGTCCGAAAAATTTGGCGAAAAGGCATGACAACCCTTCAGTCGCCTTCGGCGACAGCTGTCTCGGCTGCCGCCTCGGTCGGCGATAAACGGTTGCCACCGGCAACCATCGCCCTTACACAGGGGAGCCTATGCGAGCGGATTCCATATCCTCCCGTGGTTATGTCCCGCAATTCCGCATAATTTAGCGGATGTAACCGTATGCCTTACAGCAATTTTCCGCTGATATGCACAAATCCCACAGGGGGAAGGGATAACTCTATTTTCTTATCCTCACATAAAATCTCCGTTTTTTCATCAATACCCTTATACAATTTATCAAATTCAAAATCCGATAAATCAAGGCTTATTTGCACCGGCTCAAAACCGCGGTTTATTCCGCAAATTGAAATTGCAGAAGAAATTTTATCTCCGAATACGTCCTTGCCATTTTTTGAGTATCTGGCATATACAAAAACGACCTCCTTTGCATAAAGGGTTTTATAATAGCCTGTTTGCAAAACCTGTGTTTCGTTTCGGAGCCTGCACAGGCTTTTAACGGTTTTTAAAAGCTCGGCATCAATTCTTCTCCAAGGATACGGCTGACGGTTAAATGGGTCCCTGCCTCCCTGCATACCTATTTCGTCGCCGTAATAAATTGAGGGAACGCCCACAAATGTCATCTGAATAAACATAAGGCATTTTAAGCGGTTGGTTGCAAGGTCCTCCATTCCCGAAGTAAGCTCGGTTGACGCACAGTCGGGATTTAAGCCTCCCAAAAGGGATTTTATTCGCATGGTATCATGAGTGCCGACTAAATTCATTAAAGAATATAAAACGCACAGGGGATAGTTTTCCATAATGGACATAAGCTCAGCATTTGTTTTTTCCCCGTTTTTCCAACCCATAATAAAGGCGGTAAAGCCTTCTTTAAAGGGGTAGTTCATAACGCTGTCAAGCTCGTCCCCAAGCAGGTATTTCCTTTGCTTGCTGTAGGCAACCTTGCATGAGGCATCCTCCCATACCTCACCGAGTATAAGGGCGTCGGGTTTTTCTTTTTTCGCCTCGGTTCGGAGAATTTCTATAAACTCATCGGGAAGCTCGTCGGCAACATCAAGCCTCCAGCCCGAAGCACCGAGCCGCAGCCATTTTTTTATAACCGAGTTATCGTCCCGAAGAATATAGTCGAGATAAGAAGGCTCCATTTCGTTTACGTTGGGAAGGTTACTGCAACCCCACCAACTGTCGTAGGAGTTATCCTCCCTTATTCCGTACCAGCTTCTGTAAGGGGAGTCTTGGTCATTATATGCTCCGCCCTCGCCGTAGCTTTTGTATTTGTTAAAATAAACGCTGTCGGAGCCGGTGTGACTGAAAACGCCATCAAGTATTATGCGTATGTCAAGCTTTAGTGCCTCGGCACACAGGGTTTTAAAGTCCTCCTCGTCTCCGAACATGGGGTCTATTTTTTTATAGTCGGCTGTGTCGTATTTGTGATTTGAATATGCGTCAAAAATGGGATTTAAGTATATGACACCTATGCCCAAGGATTTAAGATATGGAAGCTTTTCTGTTATTCCTTTCAGGTTTCCGCCGTAAAAGTCGTTGCAGGCAGGACCGCTTTCAAAGGGGTGGGGATTAAATGATATTGGCTCATAGCGGTCATAGTGAATGATATATTCATCTCGCTTTTTGTCTATTTTCCCGTTTTCGTGAACTCCGTAAAACCTGTCGGGAAAAATCTGATACATAATTTTCCCTCTGAACCATTTCGGGGTATCAAAGTCCTTTTTGTAGACCGTTATCTGAAAGCTTTTTATCTCGCCCTCGCAAAAGCCGCCTTCTCCTCCGAGACCTGAGGTGTTTGCATATATAAGCCTCTCTCCATTTGATTCAATAATGAAATAGTACCAAAAAAGACAGGGAGTTTCGGGCAGGGTAACGGATGCCTTGCAAACAAAACCGTCGTTTTTTTTCGTGACGGTCATTGGCACAAGGGTTTCTTTGTCGTTTTCCCAAATTCTTATGCTCACAGAGGAGGGAGTGTCGCACTCAGTTAAATCTAATCTGAAGCTTACGGAGCTTCCCGTTTGCATGGCGCCGGTTGGGCTTCTGTATAATTGGTTTTGTGAGTTGAAAAAAGCTTTCATAAATTGCCGACCTTTCGATTATTCGTTATATAATCCGCAAGCCTTAAGGAACATTTTTTGTACCTCAAGCTCGTAGTCATAGTTAAAGGGATTTTCCTTTTCACCGTTTACAATCATGGCAAAGTCCTCCATCATTGCGTTATAACGGGTTGCAGGCTCGGTGTCATGATTTTTACCTATGTCCAAAATAAAGTAGTCGTTAATTGAAGGTGATGTAAACGCCGTGGTAACTGATGAGATAAGCTGGGTGGAATTAACATATTTTTCGATTGGGCAGATAACATATGTGCCCTTTGTGCCTGTAATTACGAGCTGGCGTCTTGCAAAGCCGTTTACCTCGGCGGCACTTGTCTTTACAAATGAAACGCCGTTTTTGTATTTAAACAAAGTAAATCCGTAGTCAAGAGCGTCAACACCCTCTGTCATGGTTTTGCAGTTGTAAGGAATAACCTCGTCACAGGGACCGCAGAACATATATACAAGGTCAACCATATGACAGCCTAAAAAGTACATCATGCCGCCGTTTAAGGTGTTAAGCCAATCACGCTTTTCGTCGGAGTGGCGACAACTCATATGTGCCTCAACGCTGATTATATCTCCCAGCTTGCCGTCTTTAAAATCCTTGTATGCCTCCTGTACGGCTTTATTGTATCTGTACATATAACCCATTTGAAAGGCAAGGTTTTTGCTTTCTAAAAGTCGCACAAGGGTTTCAAATTCGCCATAGGTTTCGCCGCCGGGTTTGTCCATATGAATGGGTATGCCTGCCTCTGCAAATATCATTGCCGTGGAAACAAGCTTTGCCTCAACGGTTTCGATAAATACGGCGTCAACATCATCTCTGCTTAAGATTTCGTCAACGGTCATTTCCGGAAGTCCCTGATAATCGGGATGGCTGCGTGCTTTTTCAAGAAGCTCCTCGTCAGGCTCGCAAAAGCCCAAAACATTATAAACCTCTGTAAGACCGCGGGCGGTTCTTATGGTGTCTGCCGCATGATCGTGTCCTGTTCCTATTTGTACTACATTTAACTTTTTCATTGTTTTACTCCTTATATATCAATATATATTATTACTAAATGAAGAACGGTATTTACCCGGAGTTAATCCCGTTGCCTTTTTAAACACTGCCGAAAAATGGCTTTGCCCCGAAAAGCCAAGCTCCGCCGTGATAACGGAAATTTTTTTATCGGTATAACGGAGCATATTTTTTGCGTAGGCAATTCTAAGCTCGCTTATGTATTCGTGGGGAGTGATGCCGCAGTATTTTTGCATTATTTTATAAAGCTGTGCCACGGAATATCCGCTGATTGAAATAAGAGCGTCAACACCCTTTGCAAGATTTTCCGGTTCCTGCATATAAAGAAGCGCCCGATAAAGGGCAGGGTTTCCTCTTATGGATTCGGTGCTTTTATATTTTGTGTCCCTGTTTAAGTTTTCCGCCGCCGCACAAAGCATTAAAACTATTATGGATTTAATTCGCATAATCTTTGTGTCGGAGGAATCAAACCTTAACATATCAAGGCTGTGAAAAACCGAGGATATGTCATCATCGGACATAAGATATACGCTCTCTGCCTCGGAAAAGAAAAAGCTTAAGCTTTTCCCCGAAAGAGAGCAAAGCTTTTTCATCTCATCGGCGACGACGGATACCGTAAGGGTAAGAGGTGCATCATTGTCCGCCGATTTTAAATTGTGAGGAACATAAGGCGGAATAAAGCAAAACTGCCCCTTGCTCATAGGAAAGCTTTTTTTGTTTACCGTGTGTACGCTTGTGCCGTCAAGCATAAGCACAAGCTCATAAAAATCATGGTCATGAAGCTTCCCGTACAGATTTCTGTTGTTTGTCCTGCATAAAAATCCGTGTTCCCCCAAGGTTTCGGAGGCTTTCAGGTGTTCCATCTTACTCACCGTCCCCTATATAATTTTCGGATGATTTGCTCCTGTACTGACTTGGTGTTGTGCCTGTCTGCTTTTTAAAGTTATCGTAAAACTGCTTCGGGGTATTGTAGCCCAAATCCTCCGAGATTTTTTCTATGGGAGTGGTGGTGGAGATTAAAAGCTCGCACGCCCTTTTTATTTTAATGTTTCGCACAAAGCTTGTAAGTGTCTGTCCCGTGTACTGCCTGAATATACGGCTTAAATATGAGGGATTGTAAAAACATTCCTCTGCAATTGATTTAAGGGTAAGCTTTTGAGCATAGTTTGAATTTATATAATCCGTTATTTTTTCAAAGACCTCGTCCTTTGTCTCGTTTGAAGCTATTGTTCCCGTGCGGAACATAAGTATTAAAAGGGTGGTCAAAAGCTGTGACAAAACGGATTGATAGCCTATGGATTTATGTGTGTACTCCGAGTGCATCATAGCCGTTATTTCATCAGCGTGATAAAGAGAATTATCCGTAAAGCTTACACAGGGACAGGGCAGGGGTTCGTATTCCTTAAAATCGTCAAATGCCGAAAGTGATAAAATATCGTATACGGATATATCGGACAGACCGCTGTTGTTTGCAAACCATTGGGGTTTAACGAAGATATTGTAATAATTCATTTTTTTATCGGTGGTAAAGGCATGGGTTGCGTTGGTGTTAATAAAAAGCAGGCTTCCGTGTCTGACGGGAAAGCTCGAATTGTTGATTAAATGAATGCCCTCACCGCTGTAAATATAAACGATTTCTATAAAGGTATGCATATGTGCGGCAATCTCGGTTGCATCGCTTTCTTTTACTATGGAAATAAGCTCACCTTCCGAGAATCTGTCCTCGGACTTATAGATTTTCATATTGCCGCCCCCTTTATTATTTGATTACAACATTATAATAACCAAAAACCGTGAAATAAGCAAGAGGATTTTTAAATTAAAAAGTAAAAAAAACGAAAAAAGCTTAATAAAAGTAAAAAAAACACATTGTCTATATGAGAAAAGATGGTATAATAAACGCAGAAAGGGTTGCTTTGCAAGACTTTCTGCGTATGAAATCGGTTAAAAAGGAGTAGAAAAATGGGAATTGAACTTAATAAAGAGTTATACACGCTTACACACAATAAAATGTATCTTGAAGAAAATGCCGGATATGATTTTTCGGTAGACGGAAAAAAGGTTGAAGTCGGAAAATTCAGAGTGTCAAAATGCCTTTTTAACAGACCTTTCCCGGGGTATCAGCGTGCCCTTGACCAGACGGAGATTTCATCTTATGTTATTTTTTACGGAAAGGGCGAAAAGCATATAAAGGTTATTTGCAAAGACGTCTTTGAAAATCCTGTTGTTCAGCCTATGTCAAAGGGTGTTTCCGTTGAGAAAAACGGAAAGGAAGTAAGCTTTACCCTTAAAGAGAACGGACAATATGTTTTAAGGCTCGGCAGTTATCACAGGGTAATACATATTTTTTACAACGAGGAAAAGGAATATCCCTCGGAGGCGACATATTATTTCGGACCGGGAGTGCATTTTGCAGGAAGGATAACCCTTAAGGATAACGAAAGCGTTTATGTTCATAATGACGCCTATGTTTTCGGATGCGTGTTCGCAGAAAACGCAAAGAATATAAGCATATACGGCGGCGGTGTTTTGGACGACAGCGGAGAAGAGAGAGTTTCCGCTTCTGTGTATGCAAGTCAATATATGGATTATACCGTCGGAAACATTAAGCTTAAAAATTGCGAAAATATAAAGATACAGGATGTTATGCTTACCAATGCGGCAACATGGTGTCTGGCACTTTTTGATTGTAAAGGTGCAGTTATCGACAATGTGAAAATTGCAGGACAATGGAGATACAACAACGACGGAATAGACCTTACAAACTGCTGTGACATAAAGGTCAAAAATTCCTTTGTTCGTTCCTTTGATGACGGAATTTGCATAAAGGCTATATCCGACTTCGGAAAAGTTGAAAATATTTCCGTTGAAAATTGTGTTGTATGGTGCGATTGGGGTATGACGCTTGAAATAGGAGCGGAAACCGCCGCAGATGAAATCTGCAACTGCGAATTTAAAAACTGTGACTGTATTCACAACACGGCAAATGCCATAGATATACAAAACGCCTGTGCCGGCGATATTCATAATTTAAAATACGAAAACATATCGGTGGAAATTTACGACGATGACAAGGAGCGTATGGAAATTCAGGAAACCGACGACCAAGCTTATGTTTG
>JAZLFN010000062.1:0-19431 GCA_045615805.1 Clostridia bacterium
CGTATGACATTTTTTATATATTAAATTATTCATTTTATTCTTTTCTTGTTCGGTAATCAGTCCTTTTTCAAACAGAACCTTATTAAAATAATTAAGCCATACTTCTTTAGAATAATTTTTCATAATCATACGCCTCCTTTACCTGAATTTCATATATTGTATTATTTGCCATTTTACGGGAAGTTATTCCCGATATGCTACATACTCATGCCGCCAAAGCCTTGCTCATCTTCAAAATTCGGTTCATCTTCAAACTCTTGTTCATTCTCCCAATCATTTTCATATTGGTTTTCCTGTTCTCGTAATTCTTCCACAACATCTTCGATAAAATCTTCTGTCAAATCCTCTTCATTTTGGGATTTTAGTATTTCTATCAAAACTGTAATTGTTGCCGCTGCAAGTCCTGTTACAATACTGAGTGCTGCTGTTGCATCTTCATCATGCTTGTAATCTATCCTTGAAAGAGATTTAACAATCCCGAGCACGCCTTTAGCAACAGCGTGATCAGAGATATTCCCATAACCAAGGTTATTGTAATCAGCATTATCTTCATATACACTTTGGAAAGTTTTTTCTCCATCTGTGTATAGGTACTCTCGAGTATCCTCCCAACCTGTTCTTTTGTCAAATTCGGTTGTGCTTCCGAATCCGTTTTTATAAAGTCCGAAATTGTTTTCGACAGTGTTTTCATCTCCGAATCTATTTTGTCCATCTTCTGTTTCAAGGTTTCCATCTCGTTTAATATCGGAGTCAAATTCTGTTGTTGATTCTCTGTGTTGAGTTTCTTCAATTTCTCTAAATTTGAATTCATTTTCCATATTCTCCTTCAAAAATTTTTCTTCATGTAATCTGTAATCCCGGCACTTTATCCCATCGGGAGTGGTATAAGAAATACTGCTTCTTGTGTCTGTCCAATTTACCTTATAACCTTTGTACTCCATATAAGCTATAAATTCATCTTTGGTTTGACTGATTTTCATTCCGGTCTCAATCTCATTTATCAATCTGAATTTCCGGCTTGCACCTTTGCTTGCCACGCTGTATTCTCCGTGATTCATACCTTTTGTTTGAGTTTTATTGTAGGGTGTCAATGTAGATAAGTTATGCTCCTTGCAAATGGTATCCGAAAAATCCATCAGAATTTTTATGTCCTTCTTTTCAAAATGAATTTTTCTGCCCGTATCTTGATTTACACTGTTTATTACCAAGTGATTGTGCAGATGCTCTTTATCCAAATGCGTTGCAACTACAATTTCATAACCTTTGAATTTTTCAAACCTTTCTGCAAGCTCTATACCGATTTGATGTACCTCTTCGGGCGAAACTTTCTCTTTCGGACTGAAGCTTTGAATACAATGGTAAAACATTTTGCCGTCTGTTTTATGAAATTTTGAATTTAGAATTTACAAAGTTATTGCAAACGGAGAAACAAAGCCGTGCAGTGTGTTGGGACCGCAAGAAAGCTACAGAACCAAAAATTTCGAAAATGAAGCACTTAATATTTACAGTAAATATTACAAAAGATACAAGGCACGGGTAAATGTAAGACAGATTCACGAAGCCGATTTCAAAAAATGGAAATATGAAGCACTTTCAAAACGAAATGACTGCACTATGGGCAACATTTCCTGTGAGGAGTTTGCAAATTGGAATGAAGCATATTTCCCAAATCGCACAAAGAAAAATTCATAAACCATCTCATCATAAAATGCAAAAAGACGATAGATTTTACTCTACCGTCTTTTGCTTTTTCTTAAAACTTAATTCTTGAAACTTAAAACTTTTTTGTAATTACAACCTGCTGTGCCTCTTCAAGCCACTCAACATCTGCGCCAAGATTTTCTGCGACGAATCTAAGCGGCAGATGGGTTCTGTCATTTTCGATAAAAGAAGGGCTGTTAAGCTTAAGTATTTAATCCTCTTTTGCACCGCTTGCGTTGATGTCATGGTTATGCACATCTACTGTTCCATCTGTATGAGTCCAACGAAACTCAATATGCGCCTTAAGGGTTACATAAACCTTGCCGTTTTTAAGCTCAAACGTGACAGAACCGCCATCGCCGTCATCGGTGTAATAGCTTGCGGTGTGGGTTTCTTCGTTATACGGAGCAACATAAGTTTCGCTGTCGCCATCTTCATTGGACATAATATTAAAATTCATATTCGCTCCGTCTGCCTGCGATACTGTAAGCGTACAGGAAATATTTTCTTCATGGTTTCCGGCGTCATCATTCCAAACCGAGCTGCCTTGCAGTCTGTATGTACCGCAGATGTCTTTAGCAGAAAGCGTGCCGCCGGACGAAGGATTTTCCGTAGTTTCATTATATTCCTCTTCGTATCCCATCTCGGCAATTTCATAAAGAACATTCTGCAGGAGCTTCAAATAAGCGTCAAGGTTGAAATCATCCTGCATGATCGGCTTTGTATTGTCGATAATCTTTTGGCTGACCTCGGGGGCCATCGCATCTGTGCTCATTTTTACCGGCACCGGCTCTGTTTCACTTGATTTTTCCAACGCCTCGCCTATCTTTTCTTCGGAAACGCCTGCATTCTTTAAGACATCCGTCACGTTCTTTTGCTGATCGGGTTCGGTGCCCGTGAGCGTGTTCATCAGCGTGAATTTGACACCGTCGTCGCCCTTTGTAAAGGTGCCGCTCATAATCGAACCGCCGTTCACGTAATCATTGATTGCTCCTGCGCCATAGGAGATAACGCCAAAGGTGTTCATAGCCAAATCCTCTTTCGATTTTGCATCAAGAGAGTTATAGCCGTTTTTCCAAATATCCTTACCGGAAGCCGCCAAATCCTTGATGTTTGCACCAACGCCCGCAATGGCGAAAATCTGACCGATCGGCGCAAGCTGACTTTCCGTTTTGTCGCAAGCCATACTAAATTCGTTATCTTCGCCGTTTGTATAGAGGATAGAGGCGGTTGAACCTATTTCGAGGACTGTGTTAACACCGCTCATGGTAATACCGCCCGTGCTGACCGCCGTCGCCAATGCGCCGCTTGCAGGTGCGGTTGCAACGGCAATCACCAAGCCCGCCGCTGTGCCCGCTGTTTTAAGAACGGTTGCGGTTTTAACAGCGGTATTTGCCTTATCGGCAATTTGCGTGTATTCGGCGCCCATCAGAATATCCTGCGCCATTTTCATCTGTGCATAGGCGTGCTTTGCATCCGTGCCGAGTTGCGAAGCAAGATGCCTGATTGCATAGCCCGGCTTTGCTTTTGCATACTCGTCCATAATGGACTGTGCCCATTCCTTTGAGCCCATTTCGGCAGCGTATGCCGTTATACCGAAAGATGGTGCAGCACTAAGCTTCTGAACTTTCGGCCCCTCTCCGTTTTCTTCTTTTTCGTAAACATCAAGCGCTTCGTTCAGGACGGCATTGACTTTATTTGCATTTTCAAATGCCTTCACTGCGTTGTCAACAAGTGCGGTGTATTGGGCATAATTATCTTCTGTTAAGCCTGAAACATCGTAGTTAATGAACGTATCAAGATAGGCTCTGCCGGCGAGATAGTAGTTTACAGCCAAGCCGGAAGCGGCGTCAACAACAGCCTCTGCATCTGTCGGAACAGGGTAATTCACCTGTGCCTTTTCCGTTTTGCGGTTTTTATCCCCGCACCCGGCAAGGAGATACGAGGCCATAACGACAACGAGCAGAATCACAAGCACTGTAAGACAAATCGTTCTTTTTTTCATAAGTATCCCTCCTAAAAATTTTTTATGTTTCAATCTTTTGCATCTTTTCTCAAGAAACAAATCTTTGTTTTAACAGCCGATTACAGAATCGACAATACGATGAAGGTTGTGCCGATTAAAACGAACACGAACCCACAAAGAAAAAATCCAAGATTATTTCCGAAACGTGCTTCTTCGGGGTGTTTATCGTTGATATAAATAAATTCTTTTTGCCCGACGGTAAACCGTTTGCGGTTTGCCGTTGATATTTCCGCTTTATATGTATATTTTTTTCCGTTTACCGTATAAGTGAAAATCGGTGTCGTATCAATTACGGTCTTTCCTCGCAGTTTTATCGACTTTGTCGCAAGACTGCTTACGGTCGCTTCTGTTCTTGTTTTACATCTTACTCTGCTGCCGGCAAAAGCAACAACAAACAGTAATCCGATAACTGCTATGATAATCCCGATAACAATCATTGAAAAAGCCTCCATTCGCTTTATCTTTTTAGTATTCCAATTTGCGGCGTATCCTTTGCTCCGCAGGCTACGCAAAACAGCAGGATGTATATATGAGCGGGATAATAATAAAACTTGCGTGTTTTTATCACTTACTTGATAATCGGCACACCGCAGCGAGAACAGGTATCATTCGAGATGTCATTTTTTGTAGCGCAAATCGGACATATCGCATAAGTGTCCCGACTTTTATCGAATTTCTCATAATAACAGTTAAACTGTGGGTAATACCTAACCTTATCTCCAACATTTAGGTAATTGAAGTAAACATTATTTATTTCCGGTTCCTCAAGTATCTTTGTCTTCCCATTCTCAGTCCGGAACGTGGTTTTATACACAGTAGAAGTCTGAATATCACGCTCCTCTTTAGGTGTGTGTCTCTTCCTTTTTTCAACACACTTGTCTATAACAACGCCGTCCCACTGCTTCTCTCCTTTCTTTTTCATACCGGAGATAAGATTAAAAGCCAAAAATATAATTGATATTACAGCTCCGCCTCCAACAACACTCATATCATCATTCTTTACTCCAATTATAAACGTGACAATAATTGGTGCCAGTATAATGATGATAGCAAAAATCAAAGTGGCTTTTCCGTTCTTTTTTATTGCAGCACGGATTGCCGGATCATTGATTTTTTTCGAAAAGCCCGGCCGGATATTCTGTCCGGCATCCGTCACCTGAGCAGTGTTGTCATTTATCGTCTCGTTCGAATATTTATCTGTTGTCTTTGATGTTTTCTGACCGCAAAACGGGCAGAAAGCACCATCATCAAGTATTTTTTCTCCACAATGAATACAGTACATAATATCATCCTTTCAACTAATTTGTGTTAGCGTTTTTCTCACACCGGATTTACCTTGTCAGGATATTTCCGGAAAGCTCGATGGCCGTGATTTTTCCATTGGAAACCTCCACCACGGTGTATTTCGCACTTAAGGGCGACGCATCCAGTTCCAGACGCCGTTCATCCGAATCCAGACTGCTGCTGATCCACGTTGTGATGCCTTTGAGCATGAGTGCTGCGTTGGCCTCATCCAGTTCGGCAGCGTACTCTGTGCAGCAGACATTGGGGGCATACCATTCCAGATCGGGATTCTTCACTATGACGTTGTCGCCGTTTCTCGAGAAGATTGTCCGGCGTCCCTCCGCATCACGCCATTCTCCCATAAATGCGTCAATCCCGCCTTCAAATTTCGGACTGCCGCCGAATTCGATGTTGATTTCCGGAATGCTGATGACAAAGCGAACGGTAAATTCCGGCTCGGCGGTGTTCATATCCGCATTCGGTGCGAAAAATTCAATCGTGTGGGGAAGCCCTGCCGTCATAAAGCCCATAAGCGTTGCAGAGGTATTGACGGGCTTGCCGCTCCATTTTCCCGTCCAATTTCCGACATTCGCCGTATCACCTAATGGTGCGAAACGGAACTTATAGCCGATATACGGACTCTTTTCACCCTCCGGCACGTCTTCCGTTATCGTGATATTGATTTTTGTATTGTAATAATCCTTGATTTTGTTGATTGTCTCTATCTGTTGCTGTTCGACCTTTCTCACCATATAGGTCTCAACGCTTTTCAGCACGCCCGGCATCACCTTGTCCTTCAGGTGTGCGATGTAATCCTCGGTCAGCTTCTCCTCATCCTCTTTCGAGATGTGTGGCAGTCTTTTCACTGTAACCTCCGGAACTTCTCCGGCGATTGCACACTGCTCGTCATACCCCAGTGCAAAAAATTCCGCAGAGTATTTCCGAAATGCCGCATTCAGTGCATCAACCGCTACCTCGGGATCATTCGGGTGCTTGTCAACCACCTCAATGGCCTTTGCACGCCAGTCCTTTGCGGTCATTGGCTTATGATTGCCTCCGGTATAGCGTTCATTGTAGAAATGATAAACATAGCTTATATCTTCAAGCTTGGTGGAATATGCTTCCTCGGCAAAGGCGGTCAGCATCTTGTCAATGATGAGTACGCCACCCATTCCGACCGACAGTGCACCGCTACCTACAGAGGTGAAAGCATCCGCCCAGTAGGTCGTTACCTTACTGCCAACATCCTTGATGAGATTGAGTACCTCTCCCTTGTCCGCACCTCCGCCGACGGGATCATCAATCGCAACCTTCATTAGGCTCTTGCAGGTGGCAACATAGCCAATTGCAGAAAACAAGGTCAGATTGGTGCCCTTGATCTCGGTGTCCAGCCAATCCGGAACATCTCCGACCGTCGCCATGGTGATGGCGTTGTCCAGCCGGTCGGAGTAATCAAAGAACTTATCGACCAGTCCGATTCCGAATTTTGCAAGATCCTGCACGACTGTAGGGTCGTCTGCCGCAATCCTTTTTGCAAAATCGTAGGCTGCCGCATCTTCCATATAAAGCCCGGAATCGAAAACATTGGTTATGGATGCGTTTCGCTTGCCCTCATCCTTGACATAGAATACGCCGTAGCAAGATAAATGGTCCGTGTAGATTACAAGCTCATTTGCATCTGCATCCACCTCGAACAGAACGTCCTCCCACTCGCCGGTGGTTTCGTTTTTATACTTTGCACCGACGCATTTCGCCGGATTCTGCCCCTTCTCGCAGAAGTCGATATCGTATGGAATGCGTATGGTGATAAAATCGCCCAGCTCATGCATATCGCCCAAAGAGAAATCATAAGATTCGATTTTATAGCCTTCCTCTTTATTATTCTCCGTCGCCTGCTCGGTGATAACCAGTTTCGTTTCACCGTCAAGAACATAGTCGCCGACATCCACAGTGATTCCGTCAGCGGTGGTAATGGCGGTTTTCTCAGGTGAAAGTGTGTATGTCCGGGACTTTCCGCACCCGGTCAGCAATCCGATAATCATAGTAACCGCAAGAGCAAGGCAAATCGTTCTTTTTTTCATAAGTATCCCTCCGATAAATTATATTTGTGTAAAAGCATAAGTAAGTAAAGCGTATCGTACTCGTCATAACCTGTCAATACCAATATTAAGTATACATTAAATTATATCACATAATGACAAAATTTGCAATTTGTTTTTTATTAAATCTACATTATGATTTTTTATTAAATCTACATTATGATGAGATAATTTTTCCTGCACGGGATGTTTGTTGTGAAAGTGGCGAATTGCCGTAAAAAATTCGCCACATAAATAATTTAATTTCAAATAATGGTTGAAAAATCCGATAAAATATGTTACAATACATTTAATGATAATGATACAACGAATTTTGCGAGGTGAAACGTTTTGAACATACATCAAATAAGAGAGCAAATGCAATTTAAGTCGATATACGAAATACCCATGAGGGTTACATTTTATGCCCGTGTATCATCGGAAAAGGACGAGCAGTTAAACTCACTTGACAATCAGATTGCGTACTACACCGACCTTATCAGGAAAAATCCATGTTGGGATTATGTGCCGGGATATATTGACGAGGGTATTTCTGCAATATCTACAAGGAAAAGAGAAAATTTTAATCAAATGATTGAAGATTCGCAAAATGATGCCTTTGATTTGGTTATCACAAAGGAAATATCTCGTTTTGCAAGAAACACCCTTGACAGCATCATGTATACAAGAGAACTGTTAAACAACGGTGTCGGCGTGTTTTTTCAAAATGACAACATCAACACACTTGATGATGATTCCGAGCTTCGTTTATCCATTATGTCGTCTATTGCACAGGACGAGCTCAGAAAGTTATCCTCCCGTGTAAAATTCGGTCATCATCAGGCAATTCAAAAGCACGTTGTACTCGGAAACAGCAGAATTTTCGGTTATGACAAAAAGAACAAGGCTCTTGTGATAAACGAAGAAGAGGCAAAAATGGTGCGTGAACTTTTTGAACTATATGCAACCGATGAGTACAGTATGAAGCAAATTGAAAATATTTTTTGGGACAAGGGTTATCGCAACCGCAACGGAAACAAAATTGCCCATTCCACAATGGCAAACACCATTTCCAATCCCAAATACAAGGGATATTATGTTGGAAACAAGGTTAAAATTGTTGATATGTTCACCAAAAAACAACATTTTTTGCCGCCGGAGGAATGGGTTATGTTTAAGGACGAAACAGGCGAGCTTGTACCTGCCATTGTATCCGAGGAGCTTTGGGAGATAGCAAACCTTGTTCTTTCAAGACGAAGCAAGGATGTAAAGAATAGGCAAAACATTTGCAATCACGCAAACCTCTTAACAGGCAAGCTGTTTTGTACCCATTGCGGAAAGGCATACTACCGCCGTGACAGTGTTGACAAGCAAGGCAACAAAAACAGTAAGTGGGTATGCAGCGGTAAAATCAATAACGGTGCGGATTCCTGTCCGTCCTTTGCGATTTATGAAGAAGAAATAAAACCCATTCTTTTTGATGCTTTCAATGAAACATCACCTGTTGCGGAGGATTTGGTGGAGTCCTATATTGAAATGTATAAAACCATTGATGCAAACGGCGATATTGCAAAGGAAATAAGTAAGCTTCGTGAAAAAATCGAATTCGAAAACAAAAAGAAACGAAAAATCCTTGATTACAACCTGAGCGGTGACATATCCGACAAGGAATATCTGCAAATGAATAACGAATGTAAATCGGCTATCGAGGAGCTTGAAAAAGAACTGTTTGAACTAAATGAACAACAAAATTCCAAAGATGATTTGAAAAAGCACATTGACGAGATAAGGCGAGTTTTAACCGCTGCACAAAAGGATGCCGCAAACGGAATTATCACAAAAGAGTTTGTAAACAAATATATTGATAAAATCTTTGTTACTTCCGAAGGCGACAATTTAAAGCTTGAAATTAAGATTTTCACGGGGCAAATGACAGAAAAATACCTTAAAAATATTAGAAGTCGTACAGGTCAAATGAGTAAGAAAATGATTGAGAAGTACGAAAGCGACCTCGGAAACAGAGGCTAAAACAAAATTTGGGACGGAAAATTTCCGTCCCATTTTTTATAGAGTCGCCCCTTAGAATGGGCGACACAAGCCGCTCATTATGAATGGTTTTTACATCTCAAAATCAGAACATCCATTTGAGAACATTCTGTATATGCTCGTCCCAGAACTCCCAACAATGCTCTCCCTCTGCTTCTTTATATGTAAAATCATAGTCAAGGTCTTTTATTTCTTCTAACAATTTTTGGTTATCCTCATACATAAAATCGTCTTTTCCTATGCAGATATAAAGCTTTGGCTTTACTTTATCCTTATTGTGCGCCTTAAAAACGCAGTGCAAGTCCTCATCATCGGGTATTTCATCTCCGAATATTGATGACATAATCCCTGAAAACATTTCATTTTTAATATCCGCAACGGGAGAAAGTCCTGCCGCCTTGCAGAAGCTTCCCTCTTTAAGGGCAATTTTCAATGCTCCGTATCCGCCCATTGAAAGCCCTGCGATATAGTTATCCTCACGCTTGGGTGATACCCTTAAAAATTCCCGGATCACTTGGGGAAGCTCTTTTGCGATATAGTCATAATAATTAAGGTCACCCTTCATATTACAGTAAAAGCTTTTTGCGGCACAGGGCATAACCACGCAAATCCCGTACTTATCCGCATATCTCTCAATAGAGGTTCGTCTTAACCATATTGAGTGGTCATCACTCAAACCGTGCAGAAGATAGAGGCACTTTAAGCCGTTTTCCGTATCTCGGATTTCCTTATCCGTTCCGATTTCTCCGCTTCTTTCTTTTTGGGGAACCACCGCATAAATTTCGGTTTGCATTCCCAGCGTATTACTGAAAAATTTTAAATTTATAAATGCCATAATTTTTCTCTCCCATCTTTTTTGATAATGGTAACATAATTTTTTATATTTTGCAAGTCAAAAAACTTGACCGATTTGCTTCTGTGTGATACAATTTAATATTATATCGTATGAAAGGAAAATTTACTATGTCAAAACTGTGGGGAGGCCGTTTTTCAAAGGCCACGGATGAAATTGTCGATGATTTTAATTCATCAATTCATTTTGATGCAAGAATGTATGCTCAGGATATAGAAGGAAGTATGGCTCATGCCGAGATGCTGGGACGGCAGGGCATTATTCCCAAAGAGGACTCGGAGCTTATTGTTAAAACATTGGGTGAAATTAAATCCGATATAGAGGACGGAAAAATAAATTTTGAAATATCCGCAGAGGATATTCATATGAACATAGAAACAATTTTGATTTCCAGAATAGGTGATGTGGGTAAAAGGCTTCACACCGGAAGAAGCCGCAACGACCAGGTTGCCCTTGATATAAGGATGTATCTTCGGGATAAGATTGACGAGCTTTCGGCTGTGCTTAAAACCTTAAAAGATACGGTTATCGCCATTGCCGAGGAAAACACGGAAACCATTATGCCCGGCTACACCCACCTTCAAAAGGCTCAGCCTATTACCCTTGCCCATCATATGATGGCTTATTGCGAAATGTTCTGCCGTGACCTTGACAGGCTTTCAGATTGCAGAAAGCGTCTTAATGTAATGCCTTTGGGAAGCGGAGCATTGGCAGGCACAACCTATCCTCTTGACAGAGAATGGGTTGCAAAAAAGTTAGGCTTTGACAGCGTAACCTTAAACAGTCTTGACGGCGTATCCGACAGGGATTTTGTTTTGGAGCTTGCCTTTGACTTATCTCTTATTATGACTCATCTTTCAAGGTTTTCCGAGGAAATAATTTTATGGAGCACCAACGAATTCGGCTTTATTGACCTTGACGATGCTTACAGCACCGGCTCAAGCATTATGCCCCAGAAGAAAAACCCCGATGTTGCCGAGCTTGTCCGTGGTAAGACCGGCAGAGTTTACGGCTCACTTATGGGACTTCTTACAATGATGAAGGGACTTCCCCTTGCATACAACAAGGATATGCAGGAGGACAAGGAGCAAATCTTTGACGCAATCGACACGGTTCTGATGTGCCTGCCTGTATTTTCAAAAATGCTTGCAACCATGAAGATAAACAAGGATACTATGGCAGAAGGTGCAAAGGGCGGCTTTACCAACGCAACGGATGTTGCCGACTATCTGGTAAAGAAAGGACTTCCCTTCCGTGATGCTCATGCAGTAGTGGGCAAAATAGTTGCTCATTGCGTAGAACAGGGAAAGTCAATCGAAAGCCTTACAAAAGAAGGACTTAAAAAATTCTCGTCCATTATAGACAGCGATGTATTTGATGAGATTTCTCTCAAAAACTGCGTAGAAAAGCGAAAGCTTACAGGCGGACCTTCACCCGATACCGTGCTTAAGCACATAAAGCATCGCAAGGACAAATAATTTAAGCAACAAAAAATCTACTGACAGAAAGGACGGCGGCCATATGTCATTGTTTGCAATTTCCGATTTACACCTATCCTTTGACACCGACAAGCCTATGGATGTTTTCGGCAAAGGCTGGGACAACTATGTCCAAAGGTTGCAGACAAGCTGGAACAGTATTGTTTCCAACAATGACACGGTTATTATCCCCGGAGATATTTCCTGGGCAACATATATAGACGACGCCGTCAGGGACTTTGAATACATAAACTCTCTGAACGGCAAAAAACTGATTTTAAAAGGCAATCACGACTATTGGTGGACAACAATGAACAAAATGGAAATCTTTCTTAAAGAACATGATTTTTCCACAATACAGATACTTCATAACAATGCCTTTCTGTATGAGGATATCACAATCTGCGGAACCCGCGGTTGGGTTATTCCCTCGCCGGAATCCACGGGAGAGGACAAGAAAATGTTTGAACGGGAAAAGCAACGCCTTATTCTGTCCCTTGAAAGCGCCAAGGCATACCGTACAGACGAAATAATCGTCGCCATGCACTATCCCCCTGTGGACAAGGACGGCTTGACCAAGGATTTTCTTAATATAATGGGCGAATACGGTGTCACTCAATGTATCTTCGGTCATCTTCATTCAACGGCTCATACCATTGCCCCCACAGGCTATTGGGGAAATATTAAGCTCAGGCTTGTTTCAAGCGACTACCTTAAATTTATACCTGCATTGATTAGGTAAAAAGGTGGAATACATCGTAGGGGCTCAGCAAGCGGAGCCCCTACGATGAACTATGCGGAATACACGATAGGGGCGTCCCATTGGGTGCCCTCTCCCCTTAAATAAGGGGCGCTTATAGGTGGTTGCATAAAAGTAAAATTTTATGCAAAGCAAGATAGCATGGGCGGATTTGTTATCCGCCCGAATAGTCCACTTTGACAAAGAAGTCTTATTCAAATCAAAATCACATCTTGCGATTTTACACCATACTTATTCCATATTCACTATTACTTATTACTTTACAAATCGCAGACAATATATTGTGTTATTTTCAGGAAAACAGAACCGTTCCCTTGTCTTTAAAATGTATTCCAATCAGAATTTGAAGATTTTCTTGCTCTTCTGGCGTTCCTCTTCCGTCCATGTGCCGGATGACATTGCCGCATATCTTCTTGCTTTATACTTCTGAATTCTTGATTCCACACAGGTAATCATAGTAACGAGGCTTAAAAAGCTTATGCTTGTAAGCACATTATAGTATTGACCTCCGTTGAAGATCTGCACTATCATTTCCGCAAACTGACAGATAATCGCAATAACCAACACAATCTGGCTGACGATGATAATCTGCTTATCGCCTTTGTGGTCAATCTGCAAAAGTATATGATTGATAAACAAAATTGTGTAAAGGATTGTCACGATAATTCCCAACGTTACAACGCAGGAGCTTCCCAGCCCGTATACACCTGACAGCATCGTCCAGTTTGCATACAGCACAATGCCGAGGACAGCTCCAATAAGTGCTTTTTGTGCCGAGGTCTCTCCCTTTTTATAAAAGATCAATATGAGTGCAGGCAAAAACGCAAAAATCAGATACTGTGCAACCACCGGAGCATGTGTAACAATACTGCTAACCACAAGCACCAGATTAACAATAATACTGATTACTCCGCTGACAATCATCAATTTTGATTTCGTAAAGATATCTTCAAACCATTTCATACAAAAAACTCCTTATTTGTTTATTATTTGCACCGTTTGCACAAAACACTGCAACTACCATTATATAATACAGTATTTTAAAACACCTGTCAAGCCTTTTGCACGCAATACGATTTTGCACCATACTTTTTCCTTATTCACTATTACTTATTACTTAGCAAATCGCGGGCAATACAGATAACTTTGTTAGTGAAATATCGGCTTCGCCGATGTGAAATAATTTACTTCGTAAATTGTGAAATTTGATGCATCGCATCAAGTGAAATCGTGTACAATACAGATATTAAGGCTTATCAACAATTTTTTACTCACAGGTATATATCCATTCTATCCTATCTCCGTTTTCGGGATAATACTGTGAACAGCCGCAACCTTTGTATTCGCCGTTTACACGGTAACGCCAACCGGAAAGTTCTCCGCAATCAAACTCATAAATATTACCAATTCCCTTAATATAAGCACTATTAAAGGCAATAGTTTTTACAAATTCAAAATGTATTTTTTTCTCCTTCATCACCTTTAAGGTTATATCAAAAGCACTTTCACCGCTACAAATCTCAACTGTCTGTTTTGGCAAAATTATTCCGTCACTCGGAACAAGTTCCACTTTGTTCTTGTCAAGTTTATCCATATTGTTCAATATAGACTCACAGGAAACGGATAGAATGCATATATCCGTTTTAGATTCGTCTTTTTCGGAAAGAGGTGTTTCACAAGCAACATCCATCGTTTGCGAATTTTCATCATAAACAGTTGCTTTTGTTGTGCTTTCATCATCCGACCGGCTTTCACTCGTCTGATTGTCAGCTTCTGTCGATAGTACATTATCCGTTTCACGCTTTTCGCCTTCCGCCGCATTGTCTTCTTCTGTTGATTCAAGATTTTCCGTTGCATATTTCTTTTCGGATATTGTGGAATGCTGTGTTTCATTTTTTCCGCATCCGGAAAGAAATATAGCCAACAAAACCATATAAATTATAAGTTTTTTCATTCTGTTGTCCCTTTTGCATCATCAAGCATACAAATCAATTTAGACGCTTCTGCTCTTGTTAAATAATTTTTAGGCCTAAAATTATTATCGGTATCGCCGCATATATATCCAAACCTTTTCATTACAACAACTCCGCTTAATGCCCATTCGGATATATCACTTTTGTCCTTAAAATCAACCTCGCCGTCAGTTTCGGAATCAATAAGTCTTGAAAGTATAAGAGCCGCTTGCTCCCTTGTTATAAAGTTGTTAGGTTCAAACAATCCATTATCTGTACCGTTGATAAGTTTCAATGCAGTGCCCAAACAAACTGCATTATAAAACCAATCATCAGGCGATACATCGTAATAAAATGCTTTATCGACAATATCATCGTTTGGCATCATTTTACAAATCAATGAAATAAATTCCGCTCTTGTAGCAAATTCGTCCGGAGCAAAAATCGTTTCGCTTCTGCCGCTTACTATTTTTCTGTCATACAATTTATAAATATATTCTTCAGCCCAATGCCCCTTTATATCCTTAAACTTTCTTTCGGCAAACTCTTCTGCATTATCTTCATTTTGAGTTTCTGTTTTTATGGAGTTAACAGTTACAGACTCCTCGTTGGTCTCTTCATTTTGAAGTTCTTCTTTTTTAGGTTTAACAATCACAGACGATCCATTACCCGTTTTTTTCCCTTCTGCTTTTTTGTATGTATTTTGAATATTAACCGTATAATCAGGTTCAAACCTTACAATGAGCGGAAGCCTTTTTTCGTCCTTGACATTTTCACCATACTTTTCTATCATAAGCGAATGACTGCCATTAGATATATTTTTTAATACTATTTTTCCTTCATTATCTGTAACATAATTATCATTATCGATTTTAACTTCTGCCCCCACAATCGGCTCTGTTGATATGCTTGCGTTGAAGTTTTCATCATAGACAATTTTCTGATATGTAAAAACTATCTTCGTATCACTACCGTTATATTCTACGATTGGCTCATTTGGATACATTATATCCATACTCCCATAATAAAAAACCACGCTGTCTTTTTCGCATAAAAAGCAGCTATCTGCTCCAACAGGAGGAATTTTGCCGTTTACCCTATATTGCCATCCGTCATAGTTTTCGCCGAAAAATCCTTCATTATCACCGAAGAAACCTGAAAAATATCCTCCGTAAACAGATGTAAAATATGTATAATTTTCCTCACTGACACAATATTTTACAGCATCTGAAACAGAGAGTTTTATACCGGTATAAGGTACAGAAGCATTTTTAACATATAGTTTGTTTTCCGATATTCCTTCTATTCTTACATTAACCGACTTGTATTTTTCAGTAATAAATTTATACACATTAAACGCATGTTCGCTGCTTTTATATTTCGAATAGGCTACAATTGCTCTAAATCCCTGCTCTGTTGAAAATAAATCCGCATTTTGGTTATCTGTATATCCAAACAAATCGTTATCCGTTTTATATGACATCAATCCGTCTAGGGCACTTATTCCATTTTTTATAAATTTCTCATCTGTATCTGCGTCAATCCCCATTGCACAAAGCGCAGTTACAACAACGGCTGACGAGTTTGAGTTTTTTGTACCCCACGATGAATAACACCCGTCATCATCTTGCATTTCGGACAGGCACAAAACTGCTTTTTCCAAAACCTCTGCTTCGTCATACGAGGAAAGTGCAGATACAACCATTGCCGTAACATCGGCATCCGATGCGCCGTCTTCCGTCAATGCCCATCCGCCGTCCGCTTTTTGAGCAGTTATTAAATATTCTACAAGACTTTTGCGAGTCCACTTTGCACCATCAACATCATAATCATTACTGTCGTATGCAAGGAGAGAAAAAGCTGCACCGTTTATTCCACCTATACTTTCAAAATTCGCAAGACGGTTTACGATACTTTCCGCATTTTCACCGATTGAAGTTAATATAAGAGCCGCCTTTGCAAGGTCAGTTGCTTTTGATGATGTTTCCGCAAGTTGATGTGCTTCCCTTGAATACTCATCAACATCATCAGCAGATAGCATATCCATCGCACCGTACGCCGCCATATCCAGTATTTCCCATTCCGTTGCATTTTCCGAATACATATTTGAAACTGTACTCAAAATACTGTCAACATATTCAGCGTTTTCAGCATACGACACATTTACTGACAACACCGATAACGCAATTAAAATACACAAAACAAATTTTTTCATAACATCAAATCCTTTCTTTGTTTGATATTACATACAAAAAAACTGCAGCAATATCATTATTGCCACAGCTGACTATTCCTGTGTAAAAATTCATAATTTCTTTTTCAAGAAATATGTCATTAAAAAGCATCATTAACGTACGCTATCAGCGAGCGAAAATGCCAAATGCTTTTATATCCGAGCTCATTTTTCGATAAATCCGAAAATTTTGCACGAACATTATATTCCATTTTACTTTTCAAAAAAAGAAAAAAAGATATAATAAATAATATTCTTCGGGTGCAGCAAAGAATACATAAATGACAATAATGCAGGTCTTCTGACTCACACTCTATCGGAATTATCCGTCTCTGATATACTATGCCTTCTCAGTTTCCCAATGACCGACTTTCGTCGACAATATATCAGATTTCAAGTGCACACAGCGGCAGTCCCGTTCGGGATTTACACCCGATTTCCTTTTCACCGGCAAGAGCCAAACGCCCAAACCGACACATTATATGAATAATAGTTTAATTTTCGTATATGATATCACAAAGTCAAAAATTTGTCAAGTTTTTATATTTTACCATTACGAGCTTTTTACATACATTTCACGCACGAAGTGTGCATCACGTTCTGCGAAGCGGAACACATCGTTCAAAAAAGACTTGCGAAACGCAAGTCTTTTTTGTGAAAAAGCCGAACAATAAAGATATCCGATTATATTATTTTTTGCGGTATTTATTGAGGAAATAAGAATTTTCTTTACCTCTATACATTCATCAAGTATTGTTGTATCCTCACAATATCCGCTTTCAACAAGTAATTCAAGCCAATATTCACTTTCGCTGCACTCTTACGGACTATCCATAACATTCTCCCTTTAATTCAAAACAAAATCGCCACAGCGATTTTGCACCATACTTCTTCCCTCTTCACTATTACTTATTACTTCCCAAAAATCCTCGTTCGATACTTTTTGAAGTAAGAGTGAAGAAGGAATAGTGAATAAGTAAAAATCCTCATTCTTACGAACGAGGATTTTTGTGAAAGCCGAACAATAAAGATATCCGACTAATTCTTTTAATTCAAAACAAAATCGCCACAGTGATTTTGCACCTTACTTCTTCCATATTCCATATTACTTTTTACTTTCCAAAAATCCTCGTTTGAGTAAATTTAAGTAAAAGTGAAGAAAGAATAGTGAAAAAGTAAAAATCCCCTCTTGCGAACGAGGATTTTTGGCTTTCGTAAACGATATAGATGCAGACTTTTGCGCCGCAGGCGCATATCGCAAAAAGGTGGTAGTGAGCCAAAGGCGTTAAACGGCGCGTTTACAAGCCGTTAGCCGATGCGAGCGTGCCTTTTTGCGAAAAAGGAGGAGCAAAGCGAACTTTGCTCCGACGTGCAAATCGTGGACAATATAGATATAGGGTTATTTTAAGCCGATAGAATCGTCCCCTTGTCTTAACAACTATACTATTTCAAAATATTCAGCTTACCAATCGATTCAAGAGCAGAAAGAGAAGTTGCTTTAAAAGATATTCTTGTTCCATTTAAATTGCATGTTAATATTTCATCAAGTCCTGTTCCATCAACACTAACATCTTCAAATATAGCAACCTCTTTTCCGTTGTTTTGATGAAAAACTATATCCTTTGACTTAATTTCATAATAGCCACTTGCTTTTTCATTAAGACCATCTTCATAAAATTTAAATTTGCCATGATTAAGTTCAAGGGTTATTGATGTATTTTCATCAAACCAATATCCCCATAAATCATCATCCTTTAATCCACACGCTGTAATGCTAAATATCATTACAATTAATAATAGAATAGCAAACACTTTTTTCATAATCAACCTCCACTTTATCTTTGTACAATATCTATTCTTCGTTATTCTCATTACCATTTTTATCTTTTTTAAAAATTAAAAATATAAAAACTGCACAAACAGGAATTGCTAATATCATACCTAAAATTAATGCAGATATTAAACAGGAAAAAAAGCCAATTACTGCAAGACTAATTTTACCTTTTATTGCACCACACAACGCAGGTATTGCACCTATTATTGCCCCTGTTATTAATGCGCCGATTATTACATCCGACATGATATACACCTCCTTTTATTAAAATTTGATAATCGCATTTTTCAAAGGACAACCCCCTTCAAGAAAATCCTCATAAATTAAAAAATGCGCCAACCGAAGCTGACGCACGAAAAACGCAAGCTCCGAATTGTCGCCAAACAAATTGATTTCATAACATATCAGATATGCAGAAACAGAGCCTGTATTTTTACCAAAAGGTATAAAAATACACACCTGACATGTTATATATTATTCAATTTGTTTGGCACAATTATTATATCATATATTTTCCATAAACGCAACAAAAATTTTGCAACAAAAAACACTTTGCATTTCGCAAAGTGTTTTTTCTGTAAATCGTGGACAATATAGATATCATTATTAGTGAAATATCGGCTTCACCGATGTGAAATAATTTGACTTACGTAAATTGTGAAATTTGATGCTACGCATCAAGTGAAATGAAATAAATCCTTACATATAACACGCCGAAGGCATATTTCACGTTGCGGAGCAACATTTCACTGCGGAGCAATTTCACAAATCCGAAGGATTTATTTCGTTGAAAAAAGCACGCCAAAGCGTGCTTTTTTGTGCAAGTCGTGGACAATATAGATATTGTCTTATTTTCAAGGCAATAGAAGTGTCCCTTTGTCTTTTGAAAATATAATTATTCATTATTAAATTTTAAGTATTCATTATTCATTTAGAAAATCCTGTCTTTTCCTAATGAACAATGAAAAATGAATATTGAATAATGAAGAATACAAAGCAAAAATCCTATCTTTTCAGACAGGATTTTTGCTTTGCGAAAGTCGAGCAATAAAGATATCGTGATGCTTTATTATTATCTGCAATAGTAATTTAACCAGTTATCAAAGATAAAAAAACTATTAGCTAATGACTCTTTTTTTATCCCATCATCCGGACTATCATTAACATAGTAATTAGTTGGGATATG
>JAZLFN010000063.1:0-2817 GCA_045615805.1 Clostridia bacterium
AACGCCCCCACATCACGGGTATATTTTTCCACCGTGGCATTTGATTTTTCCTTTGCAATCAGATTTTGGGTAAATGGTTGTAAATCCTTATTTTTTATTGACATAAAAAAATCACTCCTTTAATGGTATTGTACCATAAAAAAAGTGACATTGAGTGACATTGTGGGTTTGGCGAAAAGGCATGACAACCCTTCAGTCTGCTCCGCAGACAGCTCCCCTTACACAGGGGAGCCTATGCGGGACGCCAATGGCGTCCCCGACAGACAAATTCCGTGTATCACATCGTAGGGGCTCCGCTTGCTGAGCCCGTCCGAAAATTGCGGACAAGGCAACCGCTTTTTGCTATCCGAATATAATAATCGGTGCTGCAACCTGTGTTGGTCTGCCCGGAGAGCTTACTCTTGCATAGATTGTGTTCACACTCTTTAAAGTTTCTCCTGCGGTAACATCCACGCTGACCGACGCTTTATCCCATGAGTGAAGATATGTATTTATACTCTTATGCTCACATGTAAATCCTTCGGGCAGTGTTAAATCAACCTCCATCATTTTGGGCTCGGGGAAAATGTTTTTAAACACAAATGTAACGGTAACCGTTTCTCCCGGCATAAGCTTTGCTTTGCTCAGCTCTACTCTTCCCTTTGCGTAAATCATATCCATAAGGTCAAATGACAGGGGGTTTTCGGGGATATCCGCATCCCACCAATCTCTTGTTACACCATCTGGAGGAAGCTCGCCCCACTCGTTTTCGCCGTCGGTATATTCCATAAATATCTGATATGCCATCATAACCGATGGGAGCTGTTCGTAAATTCTTCGGCTAAGCTCGGTGCAGTCCTTTGCCCTTTCGTTTTTGGAAAGGTCAATGGCAACGGAAACAATTTTGTCGCCTATGTACTCTGCCCAATCCTGAGGAATACCCTCGCTTCCGTACATTATTCCCAAAATTGAGCCTACGGTTGCACCTGTGCAATCGGTATCGTCGCCGCAATCTATGGCATATATCATGGACTTTTTGAAATCACATTCGCCGTACAAAAGTCCTATTATAACAAAGCCGATGTTGGCAGGTGCCTGAAACCAGCCCAAATCCTCGGAATCCTTAACCACAAGCTCTCTTGCCTTTTTAAAGTCAACGCCGTCGTCATAAAGCTTTAAAACAAGGTTTACAACCTTTGCAATCCGACAGTCCTTGGGAATATAGCTAAGTCCTGTGTCAATAAGCTTTCTTATATCCTTTTCAAAAAACGCCGCGCTTTCAAGTGCCGCAATAAACATTGCCGCATTTGTTCCCTCTGCAAGACCGTGGTCAACAGAGGCATCGTTGTATGCATATCTTACGGCAAGCTGAGGAAATCCGGGAAAAAGGCACGCCCATATCTCGGTTCTTATCCATGCACCGTTTGAATGCTTCCATTTTTCATTGTTTACTTCTCCGCTGTAGGGGGGAAGAATTCCCATTTTGGCATTTGCCTTGCCTACACCGTATTCATTCCAATGAGGGGGAATATAGTTTATCCAATACTCGGAAAGCATTTGAGGGGTGACATTTCTTATTCCTCTTTCCTCAACGGCACAAAGCCATATAAGCTGTAAATCAAGGTCGTCATTTCCCAAAGGCTCACCCTTGGGGGAATTAAAGCCGTCAATATCCTGCATTTCCGTCTTTCCCTCATATGGGGTTCCCATTGTTCCGCCTATGTTCTTTCCTAACCAACAAGCGTGAAGCTTATCCATATACCACTTTCTGTTTACCTTCATCTTTATACCTCCTGTTTATTTTCATATATATTCAAGGTTTTAAATACTTCGTATATGTCCTCGGCAAGCTGTTTCATACCCTTATCGCAGGGGTGACTTGCGACACCCTCATGCTCGAAAAGTCCCACGGCAAGTCTTGATTTATCATCCGATAAATATGAATTGTCAAGGAAAATATAACCGTTATTCTCTGCAGTCTTTTTAAAGGTTTCATCAGCCGAAGTACGATACATTGCATTTATCGCAATAATGTTTTTTGTACCCTTCGGATTTAGAAATTCTATAAATTCAGGATACGCCTTTTCAAACGCTTCGGGGACAAAATCACCTGTTGCAAAGCAGTTTTCCAGAAGCTTAACTATAATTACATCCGCATTAAAATTTCTTGCACCCTCAATGTCTTTATAAACCTCTGTCAAGTCACCTGTATAATTTACCTCAAAGCCCGCGGCTTGACAAATACAAAATGTTGCATCGGGGAAATCCTTTAAAATCATTTTCTTAAGCATATGAACATAGTCGTTTTCCTTGCTTGACGCCGCCATCCCCCAATCGTTATTCCAGCCGATATCGGGCTTTGGACCGTGTCTTGTAATAGAGTTTCCCACAATCAACACCCTGAGCCCCGTGGAGTCCGTGTTTTCAAATGCCAGAACCGAGCTGTTTTCGTTTTCCTTGGAAGCATCAACTTTTTTGATTTTTTCGGCAATATCACTCATCTTAACCCTCCTGTTTAAAAGAAATATTTTCCGCATTCTCTGTTGTAAGAGAAATTTTTTCGGATTTTTCATTTACCCTTTCGCCGTTTACATAAATTCCGTCAAGGACAAAGTTTTTAAATATAACATCCTTATCGCTTGAAGCAATCCTTATGGGAATAACATCATTTTTATTATCGCTTGTAATAAATATATTTTTAAATTCAATATCATGGGTTATTCCGTAGATATCTCCCTTTTTTGAATTTCCGAGAGTTGTTCCGTAAACCGCCTTTTTATTATCGGCACATATGGCACAAGGCGTTCCGACCTTTCCCCAAACATAAGCTTGGTCGTC
>JAZLFN010000064.1:0-24858 GCA_045615805.1 Clostridia bacterium
CATACAAATGAAAAAATTTATCTCAATCATACTTGCAATAAGCATTGTTTTAACAACGCTGATTGTTTTGCCGTTATCTGCATCGGCGGCGAGTTATTCCGGAAAATGCGGCGATAACCTTACATGGTCACTTGATACAAATACGGGATTATTAACAATCTCCGGTACGGGGGATATGTATAATTACACATCTTCATCAAGTGCTCCTTGGTATTCACACAAAGACTCTATAAAAACCGTTGGAATAGGCAATGGCGTCACAAGCATTGGAGAGTGGGCATTTTACGATTGCAGAAGCTTAACCTCGGTAAATATCCCCGACAGCGTCACAAGCATTGGAGATTATGCATTTTCCTCTTGCACAAGCTTAACCTCGGTAACAATCGGCAACAGTGTCACAAGCATTGCAGATGCTGCATTTTCCGATTGCGCAAGCTTAACCTCGGTAACAATCCCCGACAGTGTCACAAGCATTGGAGAGTGGGCATTTTACTATTGCACAAGCTTAACCTCGGTAACAATCCCCGACAGCGTCACAAGCATTGGAAGTTATGCATTTTGCGGATGCACAAGCTTAACCTCGGTAACAATCCCCGACAGTGTCACAAGCATTGGAGAGTGGGCATTTGGCAATACCGGATATTATAATAATTCATCAAATTGGGAAAATAATGTATTGTATATAGGAAAGTATTTGATTGAAGCGAAAACTTCAATTTCCGGTGTATATAAAATAAAAGACGGAACAAAAACTATTGGAGATTATGCATTTTACAATTGCACAAGCTTAACCTCGGTAACAATCCCCGATAGCGTAACAAGCATTGGATATAGTGCATTTGGCTATTGCGAAAGCTTAACCTCGGTAACAATCCCCGACAGCGTCACAAGCATTGGAAATTATGCATTTTACAATTGCACAAGCTTAGCAGATGTATATTATGTCGGTTCAAAGGACGGATGGAACAAAATTTCAATAGGTTCCAATAATTCGTATTTGACAAATGCAAAAAGGCATTATATTTGTAGGATAACCGTATGTAATAATGACGGAAGCGTAAAAGAAAGGGTTTTGGTAAGCAGAGATGCCTCCTATGAGTTGCCTTATGATGAGATTTCGGGCTATACTTTTTGTGGATATTATACTGAGAAAATGGGGGAACGAACTCAAATTACAGATAATCAAGGAAAAAGCTTAGAACCTTTTAATTTTCGAAATGATATTAATGCATACCCGTTCTATTTAAAATCCAATTCTGCCGCTATATACGGCACGGCAGAATGTGAAATAGGCTCATCATTTACCAAAAGTGTTAAATTTGTAACCGATAAGGATGATGTGGAGTATGCCATTTTTGATATAAAATATCCAAAGAATTTATGCCTTAAAGAAATAACGCCAAAGGACTTTAAGTATGTAACCAAGGACGGAGAATCGGAGGAAGGAGATTATAAAATTCTTACCCTTGTCTGTCAGTACAGCGACAATGGATGTGTGCCGAAAAATAATCAAATCAGACCCTTTGAATTAAGCTTTACCGTAAACCAAGACAGTGCTGTCGGAGATTTTGATATATCCGTGTTGGATACCTCGGTAATGATAGGGGGCAGTGATTATCCTTTTGCAGAAATTCAAAATGATAAAATAACGGTTACACCCAAGCTTGCGGAAAGCGTTACCGTATCGGGAGATTCAACCATAACCGATTTTGGAGAATATACGGCAGAGGTTTTGCCGGATTACACAACGGATAAATCGGTTACATGGTCTGTGGATAATGAAGCGGTTGCAACAATAGACCAAAGCGGAAAGCTTACGGCACATAAAAACGGAACCGTTACCGTGAAGGCTACCGCAATAGGCGGAGCCTACGGAACAAAAACCGTTACGGTTAAATGCTTTGCCGACAGTGTATCTGTATCGGGGCCCTCTACCGTTACAGACTTCGGAGAATATACAGCGATTCTTTCCCCTGATAACATAAAGGATAAATCGGTTACATGGTCTGTGAATGATGAAAGTGTTGCAACAATAGGCCAAAGCGGAAAGCTTACGGCACACAAAAACGGAACGGTTACGGTAAAAGCAACGGCGGTTGGCGGAGCCTACGGAACAAAAACCGTTACGGTTAAAGCACATGCAAAGATAAACACTCTAACTTCGGATGTGGGTATATGGGACGAAACGTTTACTCCCAACACTTATGAATACGAGATAAGCGTTCCCGAGGATTGCGGAAGCATCACCCTTACGCCTTCCTTTACAGGGGGAACACTTAAGTATAACGGAAGCGTATGGATAAACAACAGGTCAAAGACAATAAATCTTACAAGCAGCGAAACAACAGTTGAGTTAAAACGCTCGGGCAGTGAAACCATGATTGACAGTATATATACATTAACAATCAAAAAGGTTGACCCTCAAATCTTTGATGATATAGCTCTTGACAAGGTGCAGTCTGCAAAGACTAACAACGGAGAAAGTGCAACAATGAGATTCTTCTTTACACCTTCATACAATAAGGGAACTGTAACAAGCTATGGTGCATACATAGTTCCTATGTGGATATTTGAAGAAAGCGGTACGGGTAATGCGGCATTGGTAATTAAAAACGGAAGCATAGAAAGGGGAGAATCCTATTCCGTAGATTTAAAGAAGATTCCGTCAGGTTATTTTGACACCGATATTATGGCACTTCCGTTTATCACAATTGACGGAAATACAAAGATAATTACCAAGCCGGAATTATACAAGGGAAACACGGTAAATAATACGGAGGTTAAAAAATAGGATAATACAAGGAGGAATAAGAAATGAATATGAAAGCTTATGAAGATGCAAAAATTGAGATTATAAGCACAAGTGTTATTGATATAATCAAGACCAGCGGAGAAAACGACCTTGATAAAGCGGACAAAAGTGCCGGTGGCACAGATTGGAAATGGTAAGATGAAAAAAGCGGTTGCTTCAAGCAGCCGCTTTTTAAATGGAAAATGGAAAGTTGAAAATTGAAAATTATTGTGCAAATTCGCCGCGGCGAATTTGTTCAAAAAACTTCAAACTTCAAACTGAATTTCTACACTGTTTTGAAGCTATGTCCGCAGTTTGGACAACGCATATTTATGCCTCCTTGCCTTTCTTATTCTTCAGTTTGTTTTCAAAATATTTGAAAATAGCAGGATAGATAGCAAAAGCAACAAATAACAGCAAAAAATAAAATACAAATCTTCCCCATTGGTCGCCCAATATATTGTAAAGGGGATTTTTCAGAAAAAAGAATACCGAGAGCATTATTATTCCTCCGATTACAAAACGGAGGATTTTTTCTTTTATTGTTCCCTCGGGGGAGAAGTTTATAAATCGTCTTTCCACATAAAGTCCGGTTGTAAGCGCCGCCAGAAATCCCGACATCATATAGCAGTCGTTCATCATTTTTTCGGGAGATACAAGGACTTCTCCTGTGGAAGAATAGTCAACGGGATAGCTTTTAAATGTTGAATAAACAATAAATCCCCCACTTATCAAAAGTCCGCCAATCATAATATATATGTCGTATTTTGTGGTTTTTGAAATAAGCTTTACAAGCCATATACTAAAAAGCAACACTATTACGCCCAAAGCAATGCCCACAATTACATCCTGGGGAGTGTGGACACCGAGTAAATTACGGGAAAATGCAACAAGCAAAATCATAATAACACATAATATCCGCACATACTTTTTGTTTTTTGCAATGTAAAATACTGAGCCGAAAAGACTGACTGCACCCACAGTATGACCGCTTGGAAAGGAATATCCCGTGGCATCGGTCAATGCCAATTCGGACGGGATAATCCGGGAATCCCTTATCCACGGACGGTAGATGCAAGCAGTGTTTTTTATTAACTGATTACAGATGTTTCCCCCTACCATATTAAATGCAAAAAGATAACCGTATTCTTTGCTTATGCACCAATAAATTCCTGCAACAAAAACATATATGACCGGATTTACCACAATAGCGGATATTATATTAAAAAAATACTCGAAAAAGGGGCCTAACGAATTTCTTAAATCCTGAAGCATCAACAAATAATTTATATCCATATAATCACATCCTTTATTTTATACTTTTATTTTCGGGCAGAGAGGGGCTATGGGGCAGGTGTCACACTTGGGAGAGCGGGCACTACAGTATTCTCTGCCGTGAGTTACAAGAAGATGACAAAAGTCAGACCATACTTCGGGGGGCAAAAGCTTTTGCAGGTCAAGCTCTATCTTATAAGGCTCTTTTTTGTCCGTAAACCCCATTCGGTTTGCAAGCCTTGTCGCATGGGTGTCAACCACAATGCCGGGAATTCCGAAAAAGTCGCCGAGTACAAGGTTTGCAGTCTTTCTGCCAACCCCCGGGAGCTTTAAAAGGTCATCCATATTGCTTGGAACTTCTCCCCCAAAATCGGTGATTAGCATTTTACAGCAGCCTATTATATTCCGTGCCTTGTTTCTGAAAAATCCCGTAGAGCGAATATCCTCCTGAAGCTCCGTTTCATCTGCGGCGGCATAGGCGTATACATCCGGATATTTTTCAAAGAGAGCAGGTGTGACCTTGTTTACACGCTCATCCGTGCATTGTGCCGCAAGCTGTGTCGCAATCACAAGCTGAAGAGCGGAATTGTAATTAAGCGTGCAGTCTGCCTCTTTATAGGTATCCAGCAATGCATTATAGATTTTATATGCTCGCTCCTTACGGGATTTTTGTGTTTCCTTCATAATTTTACCTCTTTTATGCAAATAAAAATAAATTTTTCTTGCAAAATATCTTATGTAATATTATAATATATAAGGCAGAATAATGCAATATTGATTTTATAGCAATTACATCAGAGAAAGGATGAGAAAAATGTTTCAAATCGAAAATGTCAAAAAGACCGACCCTGAGGTAGCGCAGGCTATACTTGACGAAGTTGGAAGACAGAGAAGCAAGATTGAGCTTATCGCCTCCGAAAACTTTGTCAGCCCTGCCGTTATGGAGGCAATGGGTACGCCTCTTACCAATAAATATGCAGAAGGCTATCCGGGAAAGCGCTACTACGGCGGTTGTGAATATGTAGATGTTGTAGAGGATCTGGCAAGAGACAGAGCAAAAGAACTTTTTGGTGCCGAGTTTGCAAATGTTCAGCCTCATTCCGGAGCTTCGGCAAATCTTGCCGTATTCTTTGCGGCAATGGAGCCGGGGGACACATACCTTGGTATGAATCTTGCTCACGGCGGTCACTTGAGCCACGGTTCGCCCGTTAATATTTCCGGTAAATATTTTAATGTTGTACCTTACGGCGTTGACAGCGTTACTCACAGGATAGATTATGACGAGGTAAGACGCCTTGCAAAAGAGAACAAGCCGAAAATGATTTTGGCGGGAGCAAGCGCATATGCCCGTGAAATAGATTTTGCAAAATTCCGTGAGATTGCAGACGAGGTTGGGGCATATCTTATGGTTGATATGGCTCATATTGCAGGACTTGTTGCGGCAGGTTTGCATGAAAACCCCGTACCCTATGCGGATTTTGTTACAACCACCACTCACAAGACTTTAAGAGGTCCCAGAGGCGGCTTGATTTTGTGCAAGGAAAAGTACGGAGCTATGATTAACAAGGCAGTATTCCCCGGATGTCAGGGCGGTCCTCTTATGCATGTTATCGCAGGCAAGGCGGTATGCCTTAAGGAAGCCTTGTCCCCTGAATTTAAAGAATATCAGGCTCAGATTAAGAAAAACGCAAAATGCTTATCCGAAGAGCTTATTGCCCGTGATATGGATATTATTTCCGGCGGAACGGACAACCATCTTATGCTTGTGAGCCTTATCAAGCAGGGTAAGACAGGAAAAGAAGCAGAGCATAACCTTGACGAAGTGGGTATTACCTGTAATAAAAACGCAATCCCCGACGATCCCCAAAGTCCATTTGTTACAAGCGGTATAAGACTTGGAACTCCTGCCGTTACCAGCCGCGGCTTTAAGGAAGAGGATATGACAGAGGTAGCAGAGCTTATCTCTATGATAATCAAAGACTTTGAAGGAAACAAGATCGAGGTTGCACAGCGTGTTCAGGCATTGTGCAAGAAGCATCCCCTTTATGAATAAGCCGCTTGCAGAGAGAATCAGACCCGTGTCCCTTGATGATGTTGCCGGACAGCAGCATATTCTGGGACAGGGAAAGATACTCAGGAATATAATAGAGAGCGGAAATATTCCCGGGATGATTTTTTACGGACCTTCGGGAACGGGAAAAACCACGGTTGCAAATATTGCCGCAACAATTTCAAACAGACCTATTTATAAATTAAATGCCACAAATGCTTCTGTGTCGGATATTAAAGGCATTGTAAAGGAAAGTGACGGACTTTTCGGTCAAAGTGGTGTGCTTTTGTATCTTGATGAGATACAGAATTTTAATAAAAAGCAACAGCAGTCCCTCCTTGAATATACGGAGAACGGCAAAATAACGTTGATTGCAAGCACTACGGAAAACCCCTATTTTTATGTTTACAATGCAATTCTCAGCAGAAGCACGGTGTTTGAGTTTAAGCCGCTTGATTATGACGATATCGAGCAGGTCTTAAAGAGGGCACTTAAAATCCTTAAAAAAGAGGATTTTGCCAATGAGAAGATAAGGACAAAGGACAACTTTTTGCGTCTGCTTTCCGAGAAGTCGGGAGGAGATGTAAGGCGTGCCTTAAATTCTCTTGAGCTTGCCATGTACTACACTCAAAAGGACAAGGACGGCACTATAATATTAACCAAGGAAATTGCCGAGCAATGTACCCAGAAAAAGGTTTTTCAGTACGACAAAATGGGCGACAGCCACTATGATATTTTAAGTGCCTTTCAAAAGTCTATCAGAGGAAGCGACCCCGATGCCGCCATACATTATCTTGCAAGGCTTGTTACTGCCGATGATTTGCAGTCCATATGCAGACGGCTTATGGTTATAGCCTGCGAGGATATAGGACTTGCTTATCCCAACGCCATAACAGTTGTAAAGGCGTGTGTTGACAGTGCCTTGATGCTGGGATTTCCCGAGGCGAGAATACCTCTTGCCGAAGCGGTGATTTTGCTTGCTACCGCACCGAAGTCTAATTCGGGAGTAATGGCAATTGATGCCGCCATTTCCGATATTGAGCAAGGCAATACGGGAGAAATTCCGAGACAGCTTCAAAATAAGCATTTTGACGGAGAGGGCAATCTAAAAAAGGGACAGAATTATCTCTATCCCCATAATTTTAAAAATCACTATGTAAAGCAACAGTATTTGCCTGATAAAATAAAGGATAAAAAGTATTACGAGTACGGCGAAAATAAGCAGGAGCAAAGCGCCAAGGCTTATTGGGACAAAATAAAAGAGGAATTGTAATATGAGCGACCACCAATCGTTAGACTAAAAATCTAACGTTTGGTGGTCGGTTTTTATGGCAAAATATATTATCTTTTATAAAGCATTCACTAAAGTAACCGGTAAAACTCCGTCTTATTTTTCTAAGAAAAGGTAATATGTATATATTATTGTATCCTGACGGTGATTTTATTAAAACCCATTAATTATTTTATAAGATTATACTCGTATGTATTAAACTTAAAATCATTGTTTGTTTTAAGGGACTCAAATCCCTGCTTCAGCTCGTCAAAGGTTGCAGTTTTGTAGTCAAGCTTTTTAAAGGCTTTGTTATAAAGCCCCCAATTATCATAATTTACATTTAAAGTTTTGTATGTCCATTTGATTTTGCTTAAATCATTTTCGTTATATGCTCTTGAAGCGTACTTTTCGACGAATTTGTTATTGTATTCGCCGACAAGAGGTGCAATATTGTATTGCTCACGAGCGGATACAAGCTCCGAAACCCTGCAATCAATCATTGCCATGGAGGTATCGTAAAGGTGAAGCTGATAAGACATATTTGTCCAGCCGTAGGTTTTGGGATTGGGAAGGACAGACATAGACCATATGCCCTCAACGGAAATAATATGGTTTTTGTCAACCTTTCGGATAGCTTTAATCATTCTGTCATAGATCGAGTTGGTATAATAAATCGCTTCCGGACTTTCAGCCTGATATACTTTTGCTTTTTTGGAATTGTCGTTGTTGAAAGGTTCGTTCATAATGTCATAGGCGGCAACGCAAGAGTTGTTTTTGTATCTTCCTGCGATTTTTGTCCATAAGCTTTCCATAAGCTTAAGATTTGATTCCTTTGAGTATAATTCGTTCTTATCGATTGTGCCGGTTGTGTGGTTTGTGCTTTGTCCGCCGGGACAGCCGTGCATATCCAAAATCACATATATACCGTGCTTTTCGCATTCATCCAATACAAAGTCAAGTCTTTTAAAACCGGGATTTTGGTTATCGTCTTTTGTTAAAAGCTTGCCCTCTGCATCTGTAAAATTTCTGTACCAGAAGGGCAGGCGGATGCAGTTAAAGCCTAAGCCTTCGATAATGTCAAAGTCCTCCGATGTAATAAAATTATCCTCATATGTACTTATAAGCTCATAGGCTTTCTCTACACCGAATCTTTTAATAAAGGTGTCGATTATATCGGAGTATGCAATGTTTTTCCCGGAAACAGGCCCCATCCATTCCTCCATAATGAGCCAGCCGCCTAAATTCACTCCGTTAAGAGTAACATCTTCGGAGCCGTTTGAAAAACTGCCGTTTTTAACATAGAGCATACTCGAAATTTCGGGATTTACATTATTTGTGTTTACAACAGGTCCCCCCTTTTCGGAAATCAGCTTATACATTCTTTCAAACACGGCGATGCCTTGCTCTTTTGTATAGTTTTCAAGGGGCAGAAAACGACCTTGGTCGTCACCCTGCATAAGTCCTTCATTGGTAACGGCGTTTACATAAGGAACAGCCCATTTGGCTATATCGGGAGAATCGGAAAAGCTTTGCGTCGTGTCAAAATCAAGCTCTGTATCTTCGCAAAAAGAATAGGTGTTTACAATGATTTTTGCCGCTTCCTGTCTTGTTGCCACCCTGTCGGGCATAAACATTCCGTCCCCTGCTCCGTCCATAATTCCGAGAGCATAAGCCGCTGCAACATATTCATCTGTTGTGTCGTCAAATACGAGTGTATCGGCACCGCTTAATATTTCCGAAACGGGTTTTTCGTAAATTGCGGCAATATAGCTTACAGCAATATATGCAATATCTTTTCTTGATATGCCTGAAGTAAGGTTTACAAGAAACTTACTGTCAAGCCTTTTTGACTGCCTTGCGGAATCTATGTATTCCTTTGCCCAATCAGAAGCAGAGCCTTCCGCAAAGGCGGAAAGGCTGAGGAGCAATATAGAAAAAAGAAGTAATAATGAAGTGTGTTTGACTAACTTTTTCATAGCCGGTCTCCGTTTCGTTCTAAATAAATTGTGATATAGGTGGAGGTTGTGGTGGTTCTGTAAATGATAACGGGCGGATAATAAATCCGCCCATCCGGGCGGCCGATGACCGCCCCTACAAAATTTATTCCTGAATACTGAACAGTAAATCGCCGTATGTGGGGAATGGCCAATACTCTTTTGCAGTATAGGTTTCCGCTTTGTCGGCGGTCTTGCGTATCTTTGTCATCAGGCTTAAAACCTTGCTGTAATACATATTTGCCTTGAGCTTGGTATCATTGGTGTTATGAGCTTTTGCTGTTGCCTTTTCAAGCTTTTCGGAATCTGCGTATAAATCCGAAACGCAAGCCGACAATTCGTTTATTAAGGTGGTTTCGTAAGTGTTCTTTGCATCGGGACAAGCGTTAAGCTTTGCATTTGATTCCTCGCTTAAAAGCTTAATATATCTGCATATTGCGGGGATTATATCCTGACGCACCATTTCAAGCATGGTAAGGGATTCAATGTTTATAACCTTGCTGTAGTTTTCAAAATTTATCTCGGCACGGGATTTAATCTCGCTCTCGGTTAATATTCCGTGTGCTTCAAGAAGCTTTACATTTTTCTTGTCGGTAAAATGTGAAAGAGCCTCAGGAGTGCTTTTGAGGTTTGAAAGTCCGCGTTTTTCAGCTTCCTTTACCCATTCGTTTGAGTAGTTGTTGCCGTTAAACAAAATGCGTTTATGAGCGTTTACGGTGTCTTTAAGCAGCTTGGCTACAGCATCGTCAAAGGAGAGCTTGCTCTTTTCCAGAATGTCCGCAAACTGCTTAAGAGATTCTGCAACAGCAGTGTTTAGCATAAAGTTCGCTCCGGATATTGATATGCTGGAGCCGGGCATACGGAACTCAAACTTGTTTCCGGTGAAGGCAAAGGGAGAGGTTCTGTTTCTGTCTGTTGTATCCTTTGCAAAGTCCGGAAGCGCCGAAACACCGGAATTCATCATTTCCCTTGCCTTTTGTGTATAGTCGGAGCCGCTTCCGATGGCTTCCAATATTTCTGCCAAATCATCGCCAACAAAAATAGAGATAATTGCAGGGGGTGCTTCGTTTCCTCCAAGACGGTGGTCGTTGCCGGCACTGGCAACGGAGATACGAAGTAAATCCTGATAGTCGTCAACAGCTTTAATTACCGAGCATAAGAACAGAAGAAACATCTTGTTCTCGTAGGGCTTTTTGCCCGGCTTTAAAAGGTTTATTCCCGTGTCGGTAACAAGTGACCAGTTATCGTGCTTTCCGCTTCCGTTAACCCCGTCAAAGGGCTTTTCATGAAGCAGGCATTTTAAACTGTGTTTTTCGGCAACCTTTTTCATTATTTCCATTGTAAGCTGATTGTGGTCTGCCGCAATGTTTCCGGAGGCGTATATGGGTGCAAGCTCGTGCTGGGCAGGTGCCGCCTCGTTGTGCTTGGTTTTTGCACGGATTCCCAGCTTCCAAAGCTCTGTGTCAAGCTCCTTCATATACTCGGAAATTCGTGTTTTGATAACGCCGAAGTAATGGTCGTCAAGCTCCTGTCCCTTTGGGGGCATAGCTCCGAACAATGTGCGTCCCGTATATGTAAGGTCACGCCTTTTAAGAGCAACCTTCCTGTCGATTAAAAAGTATTCCTGCTCGGGACCGACTGTGGTATTGACCTTTTTTACATCATTCATACCAAAGAGCTTAAGTATTCTGAGTGCCTGCGTGTTAAGGGCTTCCAATGAGCGTAAAAGAGGTGTTTTTTTGTCAAGGGCTTCTCCCGTGTAAGAACAAAATACGGTGGGAATACACAAAATATTGTCTTTAATAAAGGCGTTGGAGGTGGGGTCCCACGCAGTGTAGCCTCTTGCCTCAAAGGTGGAACGCAAGCCGCCCGAAGGAAAGCTTGAGGCGTCGGATTCACCCTTAATAAGCTCCTTGCCCGAAAATTCCATAATTACGCTGTCCTCGTCAACAGGGGTGATAAAGCTGTCGTGCTTTTCCGCAGTAATTCCCGTCATTGGCTGGAACCAATGGGTAAAGTGTGTAACTCCTTTTTCGATTGCCCAATCCTTCATGGCGGTTGCAACTACATTTGCAACCTCGGGGGTAAGAGGCACGCCTTCTTCTTTGGTTCTTTTGACATGAAGATAAATGTCACGGGGAAGTCTTTCCTGCATAACTTTACTGTCAAACACCATGCTGCCGAAAATTTCGCTTATATCAGGCATAGTTTTTCTCTCCAATCCTTTAAATTATAACTTACAAAAACAGGTGCTGTGAGAAAGCCTCTCAGCACCCTGCCATCAAACAGAATTATACTACCTTTTTTTGTATTTGTCAAGTTTTAATATGGTATTTAGATATTCATTTGCAAAAACTGTACCTACGTGCACCCACAGGTGCGACCCTGTGTGGTCGTCCGCCGCCGTCGGCATAAATTTAAAATTGAAAATGCAAAATTATTGTGCAAATTCGCAACGGCGAATTTGTTTTGAATTAACCGCTGCCATATCCGCCCGAATACCCCACCTTGTCAAAAGGGGGAAAGAAATTGCAAGGCAATTTTAAGGGGGATTCCGCCTGCCACCTTTTCCGCAAACTATTCCTGATTGGTTGCGCTCGCATTCATCTGCACGCAGATTATCAAATTATATATTTTTTCGTTATACGAAACGGATGTTACTTTTGCGTGCCCAAAAGTAACCAAAACGGCAGTCGGGGATGACCTCGACACCCCTAATCGCACCTCCAAAAGGCAAGGTTTATCTATCCGGATTTATTTAGCGCACGCAGAGGCAAGCCGGCTGTATAGTACGCGATTTACAAATTGGGTGCTATTCATCTTTGGAGCAGTACAGACGATTTAATTGGATTTTAAAGCACTCGACCCATTGCCGAAATTCGGCATGGGTACACCGAGGTTTGGCGACGAAAAACGCACGGGATTTGTGCTGACGGTGGCAGGTGCAATTTTCGCGAAAACTTTATGTTGAAATTTTGCCAAACAAATGGTAAAATATATCTGTTCAATAAACTTTTGGGAGGAGAAATTAGCAAATGAAAAAATTTTTAAGTGTTTTGTTGGTTTTATGTATGGCTTTGTCGGCTGTGAGTATTCCTTCCTTTGCCGAGGGCGAAGAAAAGGCTAAGTCCAATGTGATAGGCCCATTGGAAAGCGATAATAATTTTGATGAGGATATGGCACTTGAATTTGGAGAATACACAGAGGATGATGCGGATTTAAGCCTGGAGGAAACATCCGGTGATTACAACTATACCGTGTCAAATAATCAAGCAACAATTACCGGATATAACGGAGCGGGCGGAGCCATTACAATTCCCTCAACCCTTGGCGGTTATCCCGTCGTAACCATTGGAGAGCGGGCATTTTACGATTGCTACAGCTTAACCTCGGTAAATATTCCCAACAGTGTAACAAGCATTGGAAAGCGTGCATTTGTTTATTGCGAAAGCTTAACTTCCGTAACAATCCCCAATAGCGTCACAAGTATTGGAGATAGGGCATTTTGTGCTTGCACAAGCTTAACCTCCGTGACAATCCCCAATAGCGTCACAAGTATTGGAGAGGAGGTATTTTTCGGGTGTACAAGCTTAACTTCCGTGACAATCCCCAATAGCGTCACAAGCATTGGGTATTCTGCATTTTCCACTTGCACAAGCTTAACCTCGGTAACAATTGGCAATAGCGTCACACGCATTGGAGAGAGGGCATTTTCCTATTGCACAAGCTTAACATCGGTAACAATTCCCGACAGCGTCGAAAGTATTGGAGGTGGTACATTTTACGGTTGCACAAGCATGACATCGGTAACAATAGGTAATGGTGTCACAAGCATTGGAGAGGAGGCCTTTGAAGATTGTTCAAGTTTAACCGAAATAAAATGGAATGCAAAAAATGTAGCTGATTTTTCATTAAGCAACTATGTTTTTTACAATACCGGAACATCGGGAGACGGAATAAATGTAATTTTTGGCGATAGTGTTGAAAGGATTCCGGCATTTTGTTTTGATGCAAGCGATTTAGATCATCGTCCCAAAATCACAAGTGTAACCATAGGCAACAGTGTCAAAAGCATTGGAGAGAGTGCATTTAACACTTGCACAAGCCTTGAATCGGTAACAATCGGTAACAATGTAACAAGCATAGGAAGTTATGCGTTTGCGTGGTGCGAAGGCTTAACCTCGGTAGCATTAGGAAACAGTGTCACAAGTATTGGAAGAGAGGCATTTATTGGCTGCAAAGAATTAACCTCAATAACAATTCCGGATAGTGTCACAAGCATTGGAGATTATACATTTTACTGGTGCGAAAACTTAATCTCGGTGGATATTTCTGACAGCATCACAAACATTGGAAATGGTGCATTTTCTTTCTGCTATCGCTTAATATCAGTAGATGTTCCGGATGGCGTCACAAGCATTGGAGAATATGCGTTTGAAAGTTGCACAAGCTTAATTTCGGTAACAATCCCCGGTAGTGTCACAAGCATTGGGTGGGATGCATTTTGCGACTGCGATAAGCTTACATTGGAGGTTGTGCCGGATTCATATGGGGAAAAATATGCTATTGAAAATGGTATTTCGTATGAGTATTATATTGAAGCTACAAAAGCGGAGATTACCTTAACGGACGGAGAAAAGGAGATAACAGAGGGATATATTGTAAATTGGTATGACGGCGAAACAGGAAAGAGCCTCGGAAAAGGAAAAATATTAAATGGAATTGATTACGGAAAAGAGTATTGTGTTGAAATTGAATTTGGTGAGGATTTAAGCTATAAATATAAAAATCCCGAAAAAATGACGGTTATACCTACAGAGGATAATTTCAGCTTTAACTGTGTGTTGGAGCCGCTTGGAGATATAAAGGTTTCGGGAAAGGTGTTTAATGCCTTAAAAGAAACGATTGATAATGCAGATGCTTTTATTGAGCAAACATTTAACGGAAAATATATTAAAAGTCATAATCTGAAAACGGATGCCAAGGGCGAATTTTCATTTGACGGCTTAAAGAATGTACCCACAAAAATAACCGTTAGCAAAGAAGGCTACTATAACAAAATAAAGCGCTTGGATTTATCCGATGATAAGGATAGCTACACAGAAGAATTTTCAATGATAAAGCTTCCCGAAAATAAAATCGGTCTTTCTATGACCAAGCATTATGCCGCGGCGGAGGGAGAAGAAGGCACAAGCACGGTGTTAACCTCCGCAAACAACTTGTCTTTTGCCATATTTAATACAACCCAAGATAAAGATATTGAAGATTTTGAGGTTCAGTATCCGTATATTATTTTGGGTGATGGCATGGCAAACCCCAATGATGAAATAATAGTTTCCCCAAGGGATAATAAAAATGAAATGACGGCAGCGCCTGTAAGCATTACCCTTGATGAAAATAAAACGGGGGATGTATCCATAGATTTTGTTGAAAACGGACATATTGAAATCAGTGAAATTACCGGAAATCCAAAAAACACGATTATGCTTTTTGATGAAAGAGGAAATATTATTAAGTCATCAACGGTGACAAGCAGTTATAAAAGTGACTTTTTGCCAAAGGGAAGCTATACCCTGTTGTTTATAAAGAAAACCGATTTGCTTCGCAGTGTGCCGAACATTGCAAAGCTTGCCGAAATGGGACTTATTGAAAATACTGATTATCTAACAAAAAACATAAGTGTGGAAAACGGAAAAATCAGCGAAACGGAAAAGGTAACAGTTCCTGCTTTTGATGAAAGCAAGCTGTATTATACAATTCCCGAAAACACAGGATTTTCGGCAAATAACACATCTGTATCCGTGGGCAGATATATAACATTTAAGGTGGAATATGAAATTGATAATAAGCATGCTACAAGTGATCAGACTGTTATCATAGAATTTCCGGAAAAGCTGGAATTTACAGATAAAAGCTTGACAATTGACGGGAAAAAAGCCGCCTATACACAGACGGGAAATACTGTCACTGTAAATGTAGGCAGCACTGAAGGGGTAATAAGATTTTACGGTGTGGCAACCGAGAGAGGATCCCATAATGTAAATGCATATCTTTCCTTTAAAAATGGGGACAGCGATGTAACACAGCCCATAGGAACGGCAACGGTTGAGGCAGAATCTGCAAAAATATCTGTGCCTGGAAAGACGGGACAAAAAACCGTAACCGTTACCGGAACAACCGTAGCAAATGGAAATGTAACCCTTTATGATAATGATACCGAGGTGGGAAATACAAAGGCAAACGGTGCGGGAAGCTGGAGTATGAGATTTAATTTGGTAAAATCATATAATTATTCATATCATAATATTTATGCGGAAATTTCAAGTGATAAATTTGAAAGCAAAATAAAGACCGATATGGTGAGCTTGCTTTATGATGAAAATTATACTGAGTTATCAAAGGTTACAATGATAAACACAGCACATCCGGTAACATCTCTTAATACTTGTGAATTTGTAACGGAGTTTGATTTCTTAAATCCCCGTTTGGTTGTTCCGTCGTATAATTACTGGGAATCATATCCCAAATTCACATTTAAGGTTGAGTTTACAGGCGGAGATGATACAACACTTTCCGATGTGTATGTTGTAACCACCAATAGCGCAGGAGATAAAACCTATGTTCCCTGCAGTTATGATAAAGCTATGGGAATGTGGCTTGGCACACATGATTATTATACTTACAACGAAGTACCTGTTAAGGTGAATGTTGTATATAGCGGCATTAATGATTTAGATAATTTAGTAATTGATAGGGAAATGATAGCCGACACTATCAAAATTATTGATAATGAATATACTGAAACCTCTAACCAATTAAAAGAAATTGAAGAAACATTTGATTATGTTGCAGATGACACTTTGACGATAGATGAAACATATGCATTGATTAATCAAAAATATGATAATATTGAGAGCGAGATTTCAAATTTTAATGATATTTCATTTTTAATTTTTGATAACTTGGGCGTTAAGACAGATGTAAAAGATGATATTGTATATACAATAATTGATGGATGTCGTAACAATATAACAATAAATAGTTGCGAGGGTATTACCGGTAAAGAACTTATAGATGATGGATTTGAATTAATTAAAATGTCAGATGGAAGTTGTCTATATATGAAGGTGTGTGAGGATAAGTGCAGTATTGTTGATTTTGTTCAGGATTCCTATATTGTAATTGATATGACCAAAGTTGCGGAATTATCCGGTATTAATGAGCTTATGCTTATGGCAAGCGGAGATATGCAGTTAGATGTAGCCGGTATGAAATCAGCGTTTGACAAGGTCAATACGATATTAACTGCAATAAAAGACATATATGAATCTGTCATAAATACAATAGATGAATCTATAAACAGCTTAAGCTTTTCCATAGGCGAATGTAAGAATTTACAATTGCAAGCAGCAGCAGATAAAATAAAGTATCAAACTAAAATAACGGAATTAAAAGCTGGCGGTGCTTCAGATAGGATTATAAAATACTATGAAGACTGTCTAAATATGGTAAATAAAAGAGAGAAGACAATATCGGACAGCATTGAAGGAATGAAGAACAAGTTAAGCGCCTTTAAAGCATTGAACAAAGCGTTGTTAGCATTGAATGTTGCCGGCTTGATTTCTAACATAGTAGATCTTAGAGTTCATATTACAAAATTAACAGAGTTATACTTGTCTGTGCCGGAAAAGTGTGATCCGGATCAGGCTGAGGCTGATGCAATACGAAAAGAATTAGTTGCAATAGGGGCAGGCGTTATAGCTTTTTTTGGCTTAAATATTTATGGAAGTATTGTCGGAATATCAGCAGCAATAGCTGTGGGGGCTGCTGCACCGCCGACCGCAATTGCGTCAATTATTGCAATTCCGGCAATAATAGCCGGAGCAATTGCAAGCGCTTGGGGATTTGATTGGGTTATGGAGAACAATTATAAAATATACGGAGATAGAATAAAAAATCTTTCTTGTAGCCCTGACGATGATCCGGCTCCTCCGGGATGGAATAATTTGCCTAATCCGAAAACTCCGGATTTGCCGGTTCAATCAATTTTGGATCCCTCAGGTTACATTTATGAAGCGGTGCCTTCAAACCGAGTTGAAGGGGTAAAGGCGGAGGCGTACTATTACGATTACGAATTAGATGAATTTGGATTCCCTACCGAGGAAAAATCGGATATATTCTGGGATGCGGAAAACTATGACCAAGTAAATCCCCTTTATACCGATAAAAACGGTATGTATGCGTGGGATGTGCCTATGGGACAGTGGCTTGTAAAGTTCTCAAAGGACGGATATTATGACACGGACAGCAAAAAAGATATAGCAGCGGATGAAGAAGGTTATCTTCCCGTGCCACCGCCACAGACCGAGGTAAATACAGCCATTGTTTCAAAAGAAGCACCCAAGGTTGAGAGCGTTAATATTTACGAAAACGAAATTCAGATAATTTTCAGCAAATATATGAAGCTCGACACCGTAAATATCCACAATGTAAAGGTATTTGCCAACGGTGAAGAGGTAAGCGGAACAATAATGCCGGAAAATAATGAATTTGATTTACAGGGCGAAAATGAATATGCCTCGATTTTCAAGTTTGTTCCCGATGAAACATTAAACGGAAGTGTAACGGTAACCGTTGAAAACTCGGTAGGGTATAACGACAAGGCATTAACTGAAAAATACACTGAATCCAAAATCGTTGAGAAAAAGCCGGAGGGAATAACGCTTCCCGAGAATATGGAGATAAAGTATAGTTCCGGAGGACTTGCGGAGATAGCCGTTTATCCTTATGAGGCAGGAGCAAACAAAAATCTTGCCGTTAAATCGTCGGCTCCGAGCATAGTGGGAGTTGTAACGGAAACGGTTACAACTGACGAAAGCGGAAAAGCAAATGTAATGCTTAACGGAAACCTTCCCGGAGAAGGTGAGATAACGGTATCGCTTGACGGAACGGACATATCGGCAAAAACAATGATAAAAGTAGCAAATGTTGAAAATAACGACAACAAATGCGAAAAGGTTACGGCGAGTATTGAAGCCGGAAGCACAGTTAAAAAAGGGACAAAGGTTGAGTTGTCAACAAAGACGGAAGGTGCGGAAATCTATTATACAACAGACGGAAGCTGTCCATGCACCGTTGGCAGTCCATCAAGAATCAAGTACACAGAGCCTATTGAGATAACAGAGGATGTGTTGATAATTGCCTATGCAGTAAAAGAGGGCATGGAGGACAGTAATACGGCAGGATTTACATACACAATTTCCGATACTTTAAGCGGTGATGTAAATAACGACGGTTCCGTTGATGATATGGATTGGACTATAATATTTAACCATGTAAGCTATATCATAGAGAACAAAGACCTTCCAAATTGGGATGATGATACAAAGTATAATAAGAGTGTATTTACAGCCGCAGATGTAAATAATGACGGCAATGTAGATGATATGGATTGGACCATAATATTTAATCATGTAAGCTACATAATTGAAAATGAGAATTTGCCGAAATGGTAAAAAATAAACCTCGGAATTATCCGGGGTTTATTTTTTGAAAAATTGCATAAAATATCCGACATAATCTATTATATTGAATCGGAGTGATGTTTTATGCGAAAAATTAAAGTTGTGCAGTACGGCTGCGGAAAAATGAGTAAATACATTATCAGGTACCTTTACGAACACGGCGGCGAGCTTGTTGGGGTAATTGATATAAATCAGGACATTGTGGGCAAGGATGCAGGAGATTTTGCGGAGCTTGGAATAAAAACAGGGGTTTTGATTTCCGATGATGCGGACAAGGTTTTATCGGAATGTGATGCAGATGTGGCAATAATTACGCTTTTCAGCTTTATGGAGGATATAGAGGAAGCAGTTTTAAAGTGTGCAGAGAGAGGAATAAATGTAATTACCACCTGTGAAGAGGCGATTTATCCCTATGTTACGGCTTCGGCAATTACCAATAAAATTGACAGTATAGCAAAGGAAACAGGCTGTACTGTGACAGGCTCGGGTATGCAGGACATTTTCTGGATAAATTCCGTTGCAATGCTATGCGCCGGATGTAATAAGATAACCAAAATCAAGGGTGCATACAGCTATAATGTTGATGATTACGGATTGGCACTTGCAAAGGCGCACGGCTGTGATTTGACAAAAGAGGAGTTTGAAAATGAAATTGCCCATCCGGAAACGGTTATACCCTCATATGCGTGGAATGCCGCAGAGGCAATAGCAAACAAGCTTGGACTTACTGTAAAGTCAATCAGCCAAAAGAATGTGCCTTGTATTTCGGAAAATGACATCTACAGCAATACCCTGGAAAAGACAATTAAGGCAGGGCGTTGTATCGGTATGTCGGCGGTGGTAACAATAGAAACTATGCAGGGAATAACCATAGAAGAGGAAACCATAGGCAAGGTGTACGGCGAGGACGACGGAGATATGTGCGATTGGTATATAACAGGTGAGCCGAACACGGAATTTCATGTTGTAAAGCCTGCTACGGTAGAGCATACCTGTGCAACCATTGTAAACAGGATTCCTTCCCTTTTGACCGCTCCTACGGGATATGTTTCGTCTGATATGCTTTGCGAACCAAGGTATATGGCATACCCAATGGAGTTATATGTTTAACCCAAAAATGACCGCCGTTACGGGCGGTCATTTTTGAGGGCTGAGGGGAAATTAGCGAAGTTTGTTCAAAACACAAATCGTTTTTATTCTGAAATTCGTTATTTAACGAATTTCTACCTTAATTTTTCTCGTTTTGTTGTTTACACAAATTGAAAATGCTTGTATTACATTCTTTCAACGATTTGTGCGGTCTGTGCATTTTGTGTCGGCCCCTGCTGCTTCGGTTCGTCTGTAGCTGTAAAGGTCGTCGTATGCTTTTAAATCTTCGGGAGTAAAGGGTATTATCTGAATAAGTCCGGTGCTTTCGTTGGCAGAAGCGGTTCCGCCCATAAATGCTCCGGGATAAAGGAATGGGCTGAAGGGTTCGTCGATATCATTGTCCCAAGCCTTATCATAGTCGTTGTCCTCAAAAATCCTTTTTTCATCCTTGCTCATTTTGATTATCCCCTTTCGTGTGTTTGCACACGATATATTTTTCGCTTTTTGCAGATAAAATATAAGTGGTAAAAAATCAACAATTAAAGTAAAATATTGATTTTGTATCTGTATTGGGGATATGATACAATTAAGAAAATTTTTAAAATTAAGGTGATAGTATGGATTTCAAAGACAGCTTTGGGTAAATGTTAATATTAACGCACCTCATGAGTGGGATGCCTGCGGATTTTCGTGTTGCCTAAATCAATACACGGCAGGCAGTACCGTAACAGAGAAAAAGTTTAAGCTTACTCCCCAATATATGACAAAGGGAAAATATAAGCTTACCCTTGAAATAGAGGTTGACGGCTTCCCATCGGTTGTGTATATACCCATTGTACTTGTAAAAGAATAAAATGTAAAAAGACAGAAAATAGATGTCTTAAACCATCAATTTTCTGTTTTTTCTTGCACATTTTCGCAGTGTATGGTAAAATATTTGCAATGGTTTACAGAACATAGCGGATAAGAAATCAGAATTTGCGGAGATGAAGCATATGAGAGAAGAATGTTTGATTTGTAAAGCACCGCTTGAATATCTGAACGAAGATATTCAAATGGAGTGTGTTGTTTGTCATAAAAAAGAACCAAGTAAAACACGTTGTGCAGGCGGACATTATGTTTGTAATGAATGTCACACAAAGGGAATTGACAGTGTTTTTGGCGTATGCCTTACAGAAACATCAAAAAATCCTATTGATATTCTCAATAAAATGATGAAGCTACCGTTTTGCCATATGCACGGTCCGGAGCATCATATTATGGTTGGTGCAGCCCTTTTAACGGCATATAAAAATACAGGAGGTAATATTAACCTTGAAAAAGCACTGACAGAAATGAAAAACCGAGGTCAGAGCGTTCCCGGCGGTGCTTGCGGATTTTGGGGAGCTTGCGGAGCGGGTATAAGTACCGGAATGTTTATTTCAATTATTTCCGATTCCACACCGCTTGCAAACGAGCCTTTTGGTTTTTCAAACAAAATGACGGCAAAATCACTTGAAGCGATTGGCACTGTCGGTGGTCCTCGTTGTTGCAAGAGGGATGCTTATCTGTCTGTTCTTTCTGCCATAGATTTTGTAAAAGAACATTTTGGCATTGAAATGGAAAAAACGAAGGTTGCCTGTGAATTTTCCCCAAAGAACAATCAATGTATCGGAAAACGCTGTCCGTTTTCAAAGGTAAACCAATAATACAAATCAGAATTTGTAAATGCTGCATATATTGGTGATTGGTCTGCTCATGAATTATTCTATGAATTTGCCGACTTGTCAGAAATTTCAGATTGGGCAATGGACAGCATTCAGCGTTTGTGCAATATGGGAATTATGAAAGGCGTTGAAAATAACAGCTTTGTACCAAAGGATAATTATACAACCGAGCAAGTAATCGCAACACTTGTAAGAGTGCTGAATAAATTTGAACTTGTCACAACAGATAAAATAATAGACGGAGCAGACGGACCAACCGCAATTTATATTTCAAATGATAGTGAAATGTATTCTGATGAGGAAATAGTACTATTGTCATAATTTGATGTTGATGAATCCGGCGGAGACGGTTCCTTAAATCCCAACTGCACATATGATGATTGGATGTGGATTTTGGTAAGAAAAACGGTGGTCAATGGATGCATGTTGACCACGGATATTGACGAACGCTTCCGTTACTGTTATATGAGGGTGAGAAACAAAGTCTTACTGAAGATATAACGCAGGAGGTTTTTGTAAATTCCATTAAAACACAAGCTATCGGAAAAATGTTTGACAAGTGACCAAATGCTCGCTATAATGTTGTTGTGACCATTTGGTCACTTTTGCTGTGATGGGAGGGTGTTATGGGAAAAGAAACAAAAAACAAAATTTTAGATGCCGCACTTTTAAGCTTTGCGGAAAACGGTTACAAAGGAACGAACCTTAGAGATTTTGCCGCAGGAATAGGGCTTAGTAAATCGGCATTATACCGCCATTGCGAGAGCAAGGAGGCAATCTGGAACGCCATGCTCGATAAAATGGAGGCATACTACAGTGAGCGTTTCGGTTCCCCCGAGAATTTGCCGGAGGTACCGAAATCTTGCGAAGAGTTTGTTCATCTTGTTATGAAAATGATTGATTTTACAATCCACGATGAAAAAATCATCCTGACCCGAAAATTGCTTTTAACAGAGCAGTTTCATGATGAGCGTGTGAGAAGGCTTGCAACGGAACATTTTGTGGACGATACAAAGGCAATATTCCAAAGAATTTTTGAAAAAATGATGGAAAAGGGAATCATTAAGAAAGATGATTCGGATATGATTGCGTTTGCATTTACTGCCCCTATTACCTCGCTCATTCATTATTGTGACCGTGAGCCGGAAAAGGAAAAAGAGATTATGCGGCAGATCGAAGATTTCATAGAGCATTTTATTAAGGTTTACGGAGTAAATGAATGATTAAAGTCTATCGTAAGCGTTAATATAGAATTCATGGAGGTAATCATGGGAAAGCATATTTATATTACTTTGAGAGAGCGCTCAGGGTTAAAAGATACAGCTGCGGAATGGTTTCACAATAAGTGGCAGGTGCCGAAAGAAGCATACCTTGAATGTATGGAAGCATATTTGAAAGGTGAGACGGATTATGGTTGGTATTTGTGCCTTGACGGTGACAGAATTGTGGCAGGTATGGGAGTTATCGAAAATGATTTCCATAACAGAAAGGACTTGAGCCCGAATGTCTGTGCTGTTTACACAGATGAGAAATATCGACGCAAGGGAATTGCAGGAAAGCTTTTAAATATGGCGGTAGAGGATTGCAGACAAAAAGGAATATCGCCTGTTTACCTTCTTACTGACCATACAGGCTTTTATGAACGCTACGGTTGGGAATTTTTATGTATGGTTCAGGGTGATGACGAGCCTGAAATGTCAAGGATGTATATTCATCGCTGAATTTCGATTTAAAAAGAGGCAAGAAAATGATTTTATATACAGAAAGACTAATCCTGCGTCCGTGGGATGAAGCGGACGCCGAGAGCTTATGCGAATATGCAAGGGACGACCGTGTGGGTCCTATTGCCGGATGGCAGCCACATACAAGCGTGGAAAATAGCCGTGAGATTATTAAAGCTGTTTTATCCGCTCCCGAAACTTATGCCGTCTGCTTGAAAGAGGATAATAAAGCCATTGGCAGTATTGGGTTGATGATTGGCAAGCAAAGCAATCTTGATTTGCCCGAAAACGAGGGTGAAATCGGCTATTGGATAGGTGTTCCCTTTTGGGGGCAGGGACTTATTCCCGAAGCAACACGAGAACTTATCCGTCACGCTTTTGCGGATTTACAACTTGAAACACTTTGGTGCGGCTATTTCGACGGCAACGAAAAATCAAGACGCTGTCAGGAAAAGTGCGGATTTACATATCATCACACAAAAAAGGACATTTATTGGAAGTTGATGGATGATATCCGTACCGAGCATATTACAAGACTTACAAAAGAAGAATGGAGGAAATTAAAATGAATGTAACCTACGAACACAAAAACGAGATAACCTTTATCGGTTATCACACCGAAATCACACCCGATGAAGGGTACAAAAAATGTCCTGAATTTTGGGACAAGGAGTACAACGAAAAGTACGCCCGCCTTTGGCAGACCATGAAGCCGGAAACGGCGGTGGAGGCGGCAATCCTTGAAAACGGTATCGGAATGGTTGCCATCTGTGCCGGTGGCGAAAACGGCTTTTCGTATTGGATAGCCGGTGAATATCAAGGCGGCGATGTACCTGACGGATTGGAACTTTATACTTTTCCGGAAAGTGAATGGGCGATTTTCACTGCGAAAGGTTCGCTCCCGGAATCCTTGCAAACGCTCAACACACAGGTGTGGAACGAATGGGCGCCGAACATTAAAACGATGTATGAAATCGGTGCGTCAACCCTTGAAATCTATTCTGCCGGAAATCCGCAGTCGCCGGATTATGAATGCGGCATTTGGGTACCGATTAAGAAAAAAGCAGATTTGAAAATCTGTCAGAGTTGCGGAATGCCGATGGAATCGGACGAGATTTTCGGTACGAATGCTGACGGAAGCACGAGCGAAGATTATTGCAAATATTGCTATTCAAACGGCGAATTTACAGACAAAGTGTCTATGGAGGAATATATCGAAATGTGCAGTCAGTTCGGTGCGCAGGCGGGTATGACGAACGAAGAAATGAAAGCGTACTGTGAAAAACTTTTCCCGACGCTGAAACGGTGGAAGCAGTAAACGATATGGTTGCCGACGGTATTACGGTCAGCCGGATGTTTTTTTCGATTTTGCTTTTTGCTTTTTCCCCCTCCTCCCCCGCCTTTGCGGCGCTCTATCTGCTGTGCGGCGTGACCG
>JAZLFN010000065.1:0-9329 GCA_045615805.1 Clostridia bacterium
AAACAATGCACATAACCGCCGCCAAAAGCTGGGATATGGAGGTAGCAAGTCCCGCTCCGTCAACTCCCATTCCGAAGAACTTAATAAACACTATATCAAGCACTATATTTACAAGGCTTGCCGCAATCAAAAATATAAGCGGTGTTCTGGAATCTCCCAGCGCCCTTATTACATTGGCAAGCATATTATATGCCGCCGTTGCAAAAAGACCTATATATATCCACATTATATACGAATTTGAATCCTTTATTACCTCTTGCGGAGTATTTAAAAACTCAAGAAGCTCCATTGAAAAGAAAATGCACAAAAATGTAACTATCGCCGTCATCACGGTTAAAACGGTTATACTGTTGGCAAAGCTTTTTCTTATTCCCTCAGCGTCCTTTGCACCAACACGCTGAGCGGTAAGAGCGGAAAATCCCACCGTTGAGCCTACAATTATTCCCTGGGACATAAAAACAAGGCTTCCCGTTCCGCCAACTGCCGCAAGAGCATTTACTCCAAGTATTCTGCCCACTATAACTGTATCGGCAATATTATAAATCACCTGAAAAACATTTCCTATTATAAACGGTATTGCAAAGAAAAAAATCAGTTTAAAGGGTGAACCCTTTGTTAAATCCTTCATAACACAGACTCCTAACTTATGCTCTCACGGACAGTATAAACCCATAAACTTTATCTGTCAATATTAAATGTTAATTGTTAATTAAATGTAAAAAAGGCCGCCCCGAAGGACGACATTTTTTATAATATATGTGAATATAACTCTTCTGCCGATTTAGGCGATAAATAAGCAGGTGGAACATCAAAAACTGTTTTGCATCCCTTTACACCCTCTTTGTTAAGCCTGTGTGCCGCACGGGCATAGGCTACAAGAACGGATGCCGTAAATTCCGGGTTTGAATCAAGCTTTAAGCTGTATTCGATTACATGACTGTTTTCGCAATCCTTGCCTGTTTTTCCGCTTCTTATAACGCATCCGCCGTGAGGAATTCCGCTGTGGTCACGCTTCATTTCCTCTTCATCAATAAAATGCACCGTAGTGTCATAGTCAGCAAAATAATTTGGCATTGTTTTGATTTCCTTTTCTATACGCTCTTTGTCGGCTCCGTCTTCTGCAACCACAAAGCATTCTCTTGTGTGCTTTTCCGAAGTTGAAAGCTCGGGGTTTTCGCCTCGTCTTACAGCTTCAAGAGATTTTTCAATGGGTATTGTGTACTGTCTTGCATCAACGACGCCCTCAATCCTTCTTATTGCATCGGAATGACCCTGGCTTACTCCCTTGCCCCAAAATGTATAGTCTTTGCCATCGGGCAAAACAGCTTCCGCATACAAACGGTTTAACGAAAACATTCCCGGGTCCCAGCCTACGGAAATAATAGCCGTCTTGCCCGAGCTTAAAGCCGCCTCGTTTACATTTTTAAAATGCTCGGGGATTTTGGCATGGGTATCAAAGCTGTCAATTACATTAAAAAGCTTTGCATATTCCGGTGTCTGCGCGGGAAGGTCTGTTGCACTTCCTCCGCAGATTATTAAAACATCAATATCGTTTTTATATTTTTCAATATCTCCTGCATTATATACCTTTGTATCAAATACGGGTTTCACGGTTTCGGGATTTCTTCTTGTGAATATTCCGAAAAGCTCCAGATCCTCGTTTTGGTTTATTGCGCACTCAACGCCCTTTCCCAAATTTCCGTATCCCATTACTGCAATTTTTATTCCCATCCTCTTATACCTCCTGTGTACTCTGTATTAAATTATATCACCTTGAAAAATAATGTCAATGGAATATAAAAAATTTTGTGAAGTTGTTATAACCAACCATTTATTTATCCATAATAAATTTATCTACTGTGTCTTTTCTTGACATTTTTTTAATAATGTGCTATATTAGCAATCGTGTATATTTTATAAAAAAAGAGGTCTTGAATTATGGATTACAAAAAAGCTCTGACAATACAGGATATATCCTGTGTCGGACAATGCTCCCTTACGGTTGCACTGCCTATAATGTCCGCTTGCGCAATAGAAACTGCAATTTTACCGTCTGCGGTACTGTCTACCCACACCGCAGGATTCAGCGGATACACATTCCGTGATTTAACGGAGGATATCCCCCTTATAAAAGAGCATTGGCAAAAAGAAAACATTAAATTTGATGCAATTTACACGGGATATCTGGGAAGCACAAGGCAAATCGGATATGTAAAAGAAATTTTTGACAGCCTTTTAAATCCTTCGGGGAAAATTATTGTTGACCCTGCAATGGCTGACAACGGAAAGCTTTATCCCGCCTTTGATATGGAATTTGTAGAGGCTATGAAGACCCTTGCATTTTCCTCGGATATTATTCTTCCCAATATAACCGAAGCGGCGTATCTTACCGGAATTGAATACAGGGAAAGCTACGACGAAGCTTATATAAACGAAATAATAAACGCTCTTATCAAAAAGGGAGCAAAGGAAATTGTTTTAACGGGAGTAAGCTTTGACGATGCCACAACAGGCGTATATGTTTATGACGGAAAAGACACAAAATACTACCGTCACGAAAAAATATCGGACGGCTGTCACGGAACGGGAGATGTTTATGCCTCGGCGTTTGCAGGAGCATACTTAAACGGCAAAAGCACTTACGAATCCGCAAAAATTGCCGCCGACTACACCGTAGAATGTATAAAGTTCACCGCAGGGGATAAATCCCATTGGTACGGCGTAAAATTCGAGCCTGTGCTTCCCAAGCTCATTGAAATGATAAAATAAAGTAAAATCGGTGCCTGATATAATGTCAGACACCGTTTTTTTATTATGCAATGGGATTTTGTAAATAACGGGCGGAAATGGATTCCGCCCATCCGGCGTATTCCCAAGTAAAAAGTAATAGTGAATATGGAAGAAGTTAGGAACAAATTCGCTATTGCGAATTTGAACAATAATTATGCATTTTGCATTTGTTACATCCTCGGGGTACCCGTAGCCGATTTCGGCTATGGGTCGAGTGCTTTAAATGAGTTTTATATCGTCTGTGCCGCTCCATAAATGAATAGCACCCAATTTGTAAATTGCGTGCTGTAAAGCCGGCTTGCCGCTGCGCGTGCTGAATAAATCCGTATAGACAAATCTTGCCTTTTGGAGGTGCGATTAGGGGTGTCGGGGTCATCCCCGACTGCCGTTTTGGTTACTTTTAGGCAAGTAAAAGTAACATCCCTTCGCGTAGCGAAATAATACGAAAAATTGTAATCGGGTAGCGGAAAAGGCAGCGGGCGCAGCAAGGTGTATACTATGTTACTCTTGACACAAGCGGCGTCCCTACCGATGTATTTCGCATGGTTTGGCGGATATGGCATAAATAATGGGCGGATAATGAATCCGCCCGTATAAACTTATTTCGTAATAACCACCTGTTGCACATCTTCAATCCATTCAACCTTTGCACCGAGATTTTCAGATATAAATCTTAAGGGCAGGTAGGTTCTGTCGTTTTCGATAAAAGCAGGTGAGTCAAGCTTAACGGCATTGCCGTTTACATACGCCGTATCGGAATTTATTGTAATTTCTATTTTTATATCGTCCTTTGTAATTGTTACGATTCCCATATCAACGCCTGTTTCTTTCCAGTCAACCTTTGCGCCAAGTGCTTCTGCAATAAATCTTATGGGAAGCATTGTTCTCTCGTTTCTGATAATGGGTGCAACATCGTTATGCTTTACTTCCCCAAATACGGTTGCATCTTTTTCGCCGATGGTAAGAATGATTTGGTTCTCGGTTGCATTTTGTGCCTCATAAACCTTGTTTCCCTCGAACCATGTAGAAACGACCTTGGTCTTTCCGATGTCATTTGCAGGACATGTGAACACATCCGTGTCCGCAATCACGAAATCGGCATATTTTCCAACCTTGATGCTTCCGTGTTCATCCTCTGCATGCATCTGGTATGCTCCGTTAATGGTAAGTGCCTGAAGTGCTTGTTCCCGGGAAATGAGTTCCTCTGTCCAGAAAGGCTCGGTGAGGTTACCGTCCACATGCATCTGACCTGTAACGGCAATCTCCATAATGCCGAAAGGATCATTTGGAGAACCGGAGGTAGCAGGATAATCACAGTGGGAAGTCACAACTGCCCCTTTATCGAAATACGACTTCATAGGATATGCCTTGCTCATCAGGTTTTCAGGAACAATCATATTAAGAATAATCTCTGTATCTGATGACATTCCATGCCACAACATTCCGCTGACAGCCACGATATTGTTGTCTGCCATCCGTTGGAAATCCTTCTCCTGCACATTACGTGCATGAACCACTGTGTTGCGGAGTTCCTTTTTGCCTTTGGAAACGAATGCGTTTACCGCACGGTTTACGGCAGCATCGCCCATTGTATGAACATGCATCGTTAAGCCATTTTTATTGGCTATTTCAGTAATCTTATCCACCTCGTCCTGTTCCCAGTTAGCAATTCCGTTACCGAATTCCGTCATTTGGTAAGGTTCTGTTGTGAATCCTGTTCCGCTTTCCACAGTTCCGTCAATAAAGATTTTTACATAGTCGGCGTCGATGTGACCGCCGGTATATTTCTTCATCTTCTTGGCTTCTTCTATCTCGGCTTCTATACCAATCTCACTGGAGCTTTCAAACTCGTATGACAGACCGAGCAGAATATTGAGTTTGCCTTCTTCGTCCAGTTCCTTAGCACCTTCGTAATAAGCGTTTGTTCCGAAAACATTTGACCAGCCGTCCATGTATGAAACATAACCGTTGGCAAGCAACTGCTCCTGAGCTTGTTCGACAGCCTTTTTAGCTAAATCTGCCGGAAATATCTCATCGAAATTAATGCCGCGGGTGCGGACATATGTACCGGCCTGCTCCTTCAACAATCCGGTAGGTTGTCCGTTATCGTCCATACAAATCTCACCGCCACGGATTTTGGAAATCAGCACCTTACCGTCCTTATCCATAATACCGGCATTCTGCAAGCACACGGTATTGGCAAGTCCCTTGTGTCCTTCGGAATCGTTTACATACAGAGCAATATCCGGACAAAGAGCATCCAGCTCTTGACGCGTGGGCATTCCTTCTATTTCAAATTGTTGGTACATCCATCCAAAACCGTAGATGGACGATTTGCCGGCAGCCTTTGCTTGGTCGTATGCATCTTTAACCATCTGCTTGAATTGTTCCACAGTTGTAGTTATTGTCGGGGCAGGACCGCCCATAAGGCTCATCCCTTTTGCCATCATATAGTGTGCATGGCTTTCGTAGCAGCCCGGGATAATGATACCCTTTCCGCGATGGTCAATAACCTGTGTCTTTTCTTCATCAATAAAAGCTTCAACCCCTGCCTCATCGCCAACATAAACGAACTTGCCGTCCTTTACGGCAATGGCTTCCGCAACGGGATTTTCCTCCTCTGCGGTGCGAATCGTTCCATACACTACCGTGTCGGCGTAATCAGCCGCAAACACCATTGTAGGCAGAAGCGCCATAAGCATCAGTATTGATAATAATAATGCTAAATTTCTTTTTGATCTCATTTGTTTTGCCTCCTCAAAAATTTATATGTTGATTTTGAAATTTCTAATTTTCCATTTATCGCATCGTAGGGACGTCGCATTGTGTGCCCGTCCGAAAATGTGCAATATGTCAATGGGCGGATAATAAATCCGCCCATTAAAACTTATTTAGTAATGACAACCTGTTCCGCATCTTCAATCCATTCAACCTTTGCGCCGAGATTTTCAGATATAAATCTTAAGGGCAGGTAGGTTCTGTCGTTTTCGATAAAAGCAGGTGAGTCAAGCTTAACGGCATTGCCGTTTACATACGCCGTATCGGAATTTATTGTAATTTCTATTGTTATATTGTCTTTTGTAATTGTTACGATTCCCATATCAACGCCTGTTTCTTTCCAGTCAACCTTTGCGCCAAGCGCTTCTGCAATAAATCTTATGGGAAGCATTGTGCGGTCATTTACAATCTTCGGTGCAACATCGTTTGTTTTTGTTTCGCCGAATACGGATGCCTCCTTTTTGCCGATGGTAAGAATGATTTGGTTATCGGTTGTATCTTGCGCCTCATAAACCTTTTCACCCTCGAACCATGTAGAAACAACCTTGGTCTTTCCGATGTCGTTTGCAGGACAGGTAAATACATCCGTGTCCGCAAGCACGAAGTCGGCATATTTTCCAACCTTGATGCTGCCACGCTCATTTTCAAGTCCAAGCTGCCAAGCACCGTTAATGGTAAGTGCCTGAAATACCTGTTCTATGGTAACGAGTTCATCCGTGTCATACGCCGGCACAGAGGAATCCGGCATCTGTCCGGTGATGGCAACCTGCATAATTCCAAAGGGATCTTGCGGGCATGGATTATTTGCAGGGAAGTCCGAATGAGAGGACGCCTTAACACCTGCATCAAAGAAGGACTTGATGGGATATGCATGATAAACATATTCTCTATCCAGGTATTCCTCCATCATAACCTCCTGTCCGCTTGCCACATGCCATGTGATGCCGGCACTGCAAGCGATGTTATTTTCTGCAAAACGCTTGAAATCCTCTTTGTCCACATTACGAAGATGCACAAGGCAGTTACGGTGTGTTCCGTCCCCACCTTTGATATAAGCATCAACCACTTCCTTGATAGCGGCATCACCCATAGTATGAGTATGCACTGTCAAGCCTTTGGCATTGCACTTTTCGGTAATATCGGCAAGGCGATCCACCGACCAGAAGCTTTTGTAAGTCGCACCATCCACATAGGGCTTGAGCATTGCTCCGGTTTTGGTCTCCACTACGCCGTCCATAAATATCTTCAGATATTCCGGAAGCACATGATTTGTCCCGTATTTCTTGTTGAGATTGTCGAGAATTTCAATCTGGTCGTCCATATCCGTCTGCCACGGCTCAACCTCGTATGTCATGGGAAATACAATCTTAAGTTCTCCGTTGTTGTCCATGCGGCTTGCCACCTCATAGAACTTGGTGGGATGCAGCATATTGCTCCATCCGTCCAATGCAATAGTGTACCCTGTGGAAAGGAGAGTCTCCTGTGTCTTTTCGAGGGTGGCTTTTGCCATCTCGTCATCCACCATCTCGTCCTGATTGATTCCGCCCATACGCATAAAATATCCCGTAACTCGTTCTTCCGAGTATCCGGTGGGGTAACCGTTTTCGTCCAATTCCAGATAACCGCCGTCAATCTCTTTGATTAAAACATTTCCTTCGTCGTCAATGATTCCGCAACGCTTCAGGCATTCCGAGTTACAAAAGGCGTGATGTCCCCCCTGATCAAAGATTATCGTTGACACTCCGTGTGTTACCTCATCAAGCTCTGCCAACGTCGGCGAGTTCGTTACGAGGTCAAGGAAGTTCCAGCCGAAGCCGAAAAGAGATGTTTTTCCGGCATTTTTTGCAGAGAGAGCGGCTTGTTCCACCTTTTGCAGAACTGCCGTCTTATTGTCATCAAGTGCAAACATAACGCCACCCTTCATATTATCCATACCGAATTTCATAATGTAGTGGGAGTGACCGTCTGTGCAACCGGGCATTACCATACCCTTGCCACGATGGTCAATAACTTGAGTCTTTTCTTCATCAATGAAGTCCTTAACTCCTGCCTCATCTCCAACATAAACGAACTTGCCGTCCTTTACGGCAATGGCTTCCGCAACGGGATTCTCCTCTTCTGCGGTACGGATTATGCCATACACTACCGTGTCGGCATAATCAGCCGCAAACGCCATTGTGGGCAGAAGCACCATAAGCATTGCTGTCAAAATTAAGATGCTTAAGATTCTTTTACATTTCATAATTTTCAATTCCTCTCTTTGAAAAATCTTCTTTTTCAGTTTTCAGTTTAAAACTATTATAACTGTTTTTCATATAATATGCAATACTTTCAAGGAAAAATATACATTTATATTTTCAAAAAATGAGGGAATTATACTTACAGAAACACAAAATTGGGTAAGAATTTTTATACCACTATTTACCTGTATAATTAAGCGATATGTGTTTCAAACTATGAATGCAACAAATTAAAAGCTTAAAAGAGCAAGGAGTGAAAAAAATGGCTAACAACAGCAATAAAAGCAACAATTATGTAGTTCCTCAGGCAAAGGCTGCTATGGAGCAGTTCAAGATGGAAGCTGCTAACGAAGTAGGCGTTACTCTCAACAAGGGTTACAACGGTGACCTCACATCAAGACAGGCCGGTTCTATCGGTGGTCAGATGGTTAATAACATTTGTCCTGTACGAAATATGGCTTTCTTTCGTAATTACCGTTGGCTTGACGGTCATTCAAAGCAAATTGAGTATACATATAAAATAGTGGTATAATTTGTATTGATTTTTTTGATGAAATCTGATATAATAGCAATATAAGGAAGTGATTTCATGCCAACGATTAGTATTTTTTATGGAATTATTGTAAGAATGTATAACGAAAAAGGCTCAAAGCATAATGTGCCGCATCTTCATGCGGAATATCAAGACCAAAATGTAGTAATTGATTTTGACGGTAATATTTTGGAAGGTGATTTTCCAAGTTCAAAATTAAAACTTCTCATAGCTTGGATGGAAATTCACAAAGAAGACCTTGAAGCAAATTGGAAATTGCTTTCAAGCGGTGATGGCTTTTTCAAAATTGAACCATTAAAATAGGAGGTGCTTTTATGAAATATCCTACAGTATTAAGTGTTAAGCCGCAAGCTGATTATTCTGTAATTGTTACATTTGAAACCGGTGAAATAAGAAAATTTAATGTAAAACCATATATATGCGGAGAATGGTTTGGCAAGCTTAATGATGTTCATGTGTTTAATACCGTTCACCCTTGTGGAAATACGATTGAATGGGCTGACGGTCAGGATATTGCACCGCACGAATTATATGAGTTATCGGTAGCGATGTAGTTATGGATAAAAAATCAAAGGCTGTTATAAAACTTATGGAAAAATTATCCGATGGCGAAAAATCCGCAAAAGAAATCGGTTGTATTTCAAATAATGAAATTATATCGGCAATGCTGCAAGGTGAAAAAATTATTGATAATAACAAACCTTGACTCAGCTACCGATGAAATGTTTAAGGATTAGGTATATAGCTCAAAAGGGGCTGGTGCAAAATGCACAGACCACGCAAAGCAAAACAAAAGGCTCAAAACCGCCATTTTGAAATCACATAGCAGATAAAATGACATCAAAATTAAGGTGGAAATTCGTTGTTTGACGAATTTCAGGATTTAATTGCTTTGCATTTTGAACAAACTTCGCCTCTCGACGTACCACTGTACGCCTTCGGGTTCGCAAAAAGCAAGGCTTTTTGCC
>JAZLFN010000066.1:0-3387 GCA_045615805.1 Clostridia bacterium
CCTTTTGAGATATTTCTTGAAACGAATTGTAAATTTCATCAAGAGAATATCCATCTCGCATCAGCCGTTGTACCTCTCCTAACGAGATTTTTTCAATACAAAAATTCAGTTTCTCATTGTCCGTCAATAAGTTTCACCGCCCTTCCTTTTTTTCTTCCTCTAAAAATGCTAAATATTCCTCTTTGTGATTTGCTATGTATTCGGCAATATCGGAATAAATAGAGAGGGCTATTTCTCGTGCTTGTTTGTTTGATAATTCAATCACCTCTCGCATTTTAATACCTTATCAATGGCGGATAAAACAAGGCTCTTTTTTTCCTCGCTTAATTCTTCCCTCAACCATTTACAAAAGGTATATTCGGTTATTCCTAAAGCTCTCGCAACTTCATAATGACAAAGTCTATTTTGCTTTATTTTTAATCTAATATCCAAATTATACATTGATAAAATCCTTTCATAAATATTAAGGTTGTGCACTCCCTTTATCTATATTCTACAACAATAATTATTCTTGACTTTGACAAAGTTTTGTATTATAATAAATTATAGGTACAAAACATTTGGAGGCGTTTTAATGTCATATATGCAAATACCTAAAGTTTGCGGAGCGATAGGAAAAGACGGAAATTTCATAGAAAAAGAGTTACCTGTTTGCATTTACAAGCTCTATATACATAGTTGCAATATCAATGGAGAAATACAGTTGAATGAGTTCCAACAGGATAATAATCAGCCATGGACTAACTATTTTGTTCCTACGGGAAAAATGGTTAAATTAGATGTATTGACAGTATTGCAACTGTTTGTTGATTTCCGAAAATATCACTTTGAAAACACAAAATTGAGGGATACTGTTAGAAATGAAAATAAATCAGCGGAAAGAGATAAAAAATATAGAGAAATTGAAAAAAGGGTAATAAACTATTTTCTCAAAATGAGCAAAAATTCCACCTTTATAAATTTTGAAAACCAGTTCTATTCTTCAATAGCAGACTTTGAAATAAATTTTGATAAAATTGAACAGTTCTTTTATGATGATAAATTATCTAAAATTACCCTGACAGAGTTAGAGAAAATTATAAAGCATTTCTTCAATGCGGAATTATCTGTTGATTACATTCCTGTTTATAACAAGGAATGTTCAGAAATTAAAGATATTTCCGAAATGCCAAAAAGAACAATATATGAATACACTTGTAAAACTATTTATGATGTATTTTTTGCCGTTGTTCACTATTGCAAATTAACCGATTTGAAATTAAAATCTTGCAGATTGTGTCATAAATTCTTTTTTGCAGAAAATTTGAAAGAACAATATTGCACAAATTCATTTTCTTATGTGGATTGGGAGAATAAAACACACAGTTTTTCAAAATGTTCAGGGAAAGACGGAGCAAGAAAGAAAATATGGGATAAGCTTCAAGCAAAAAAAATCAAAATAAATAAATGGCTTGAAAATCACCCAAGCAAACAACAAAAATTCGGTATTGATTGTAGCAAAATAGAAAATGAAACAAGAGAAAATCCCTCAATAGAAAATTTACAAGCGTTTGAAAGATTTTTATATATTGATTGCGAAAAATACCATAAGAAATATGAAAGGGCGGTATCAAAATGAATGTAGTTATATATGCTCGTTTTTCTTCCCATTCACAGACAGAGCAAAGTATTGAGGGACAGCTTAAAACCTGCTATGAGTTTGCAAAAAAGCAAGGATATACCGTTATTGCTGAATACATAGACAGAGCTTTATCAGGTACAACGGATAACCGCCCTCAATTCCTTAAAATGATTGAGGATAGCAACAAAAAGCATTTTGACGGTGTTCTCGTTTATCAGTTAGACAGATTTGCTCGTAACAGATACGATAGTGCCACATACAAGGCAAAACTCAAAAAGAACGGTGTCAGAGTGTATTCCGCTCGTGAGAATATCACAGATGACGCAAGCGGTATTCTTGTTGAGGGCTTGCTTGAAAGTATGGCTGAATATTACTCTGCTGAATTATCACAAAAAATAAGGCGTGGAATGGATATAAACGCCGAAAAGTGTCTTTGCACAGGTGGAAATATTGCTCTCGGATATAAGGTCATAGATAAACAATTTTATGTTGATGAGGCAACCGCTCCGATAGTTCAAAGGATATTTGAGCTATACGCCAACGGTAAAACGGTAACGGAAATATGCGATATACTAAATGCAGAGGGAGTTAAAACATCTCGTGGCGTTGAGTTTAACAAAAACTCTTTAAGAACAATATTAAAGAACAAGCGTTATATCGGAATTTATACATATAAGGATAAAGAAATACCTGACGGAATACCTCGTATCATTGATGACGATTTGTTTTATAAGGTCGCTCGGATAATGGAAACAAATAAAAAAGCCCCTGCAAAAGCAAAGGCAAAAGAGGAATATTTATTGACAACAAAATTGTTTTGCGGTCATTGTAAAGAAATGATGAGAGGTTACGGCGGTACAGGTAAGCTCGGAAAACATTATCACTATTACGCCTGTAACGGCAAAATCAAAAAGGTATGTGATAAAAAGTTAGTTGATAAAGATTATATTGAAAATCTTGTTATCTCCGAATGTCGCAAACTTTTAACAGATGATAACATACAAAGAATTGCTCGTGAAGTTGTGGCTCTTTGCGAAAAAGAACAGGACAACTCAAACTATAAACGCTTGCAAAAGCTCTTGAAAGAGAACACACGCAAACAGGAAAATGTCGCAAAGGCTATTGTTGAGTGTGATAATGAGGGAGTTCGCAAATTGATGTATGAACAGGTCGCAAAGATACAAACCGAAAGAGCGGAGCTTGAAAAACAGCTTGCCCTTGAAAAAGCAAGTCAAGTTCATTTGTCCGTATCAGATATAAAGTTCTTCCTTAAACAGTTGAAAAAAGGCAAGGCGGACGATATAAGATACAGGAAAACTCTCATCAATGTATTTGTGAATGCTATATACTTGTATGATGATAAAATATCCTTTATTTTCAATAGTGGAGATACGCCGATAACTATTGATGATAAGCTGTTATCCGATATTGAGGCAGATAATAAAGCGTTTGAGTGTTCGTTTTTAGAACAGTCCGCTCCACCAAAAATCCTCGTTCGTAAGAACGGGGATTTTTACTTATTCACTATTCCTTCTTCACTCTTACTTCAAAAAGTATCGAACGAGGATTTTTGGGAAGTAATAAGTAATAGTGAATAAGGAAGAAGTAAGGTAAAAATCGCAAAGCGATTTTGTTTTGAATTATTGCAGAGAGAATTGAGGTACACCCGATGAAATCAACTTTCTAAATAAAAATGCTTGTAAAATTCAAAAATGTGTCAAAATAAATCTTGTAAAAGAGATTTATTTGCTTTTGAAATTGATATT
>JAZLFN010000067.1:0-13713 GCA_045615805.1 Clostridia bacterium
CTTTATAGGACAAAAGATATTCTTCAAGCCAGCTTAAGGTTTTAAAATCAAGGTGATTGGTAGGCTCGTCAAGGACAAGAAGCTCCGGCTCTTCAAGCAAAAGCTTTGCAATTGCAAGTCTTGTTTTTTCGCCGCCGCTTAAAGTGTTTATAAGGGTTTCTCCCGATTTGTCGGAAAAACCCATACCGTTTAAAACCGTATTTATTTTTACATCTGTATTGTAACCGTCACGGCTGTCAATAAACGCCTGCAAATTTGAATATTCTGCCGAAAGTCGTCTGTATTCATCGCTTTGGTGGTCGCATTTTGACAAATTTTCTTCTGTTGTCCGCATTTTCTCTTCTGCTTTTTGCACATCGGAAAAGGCGCTTCGCATTTCGTTGATTATTGTGCTTTCCCTGTCAAGTCCCGAATTTTGCTTAAGCACGCCTATGCTAACCCCCGAACGAACAAAAAGCTCGCCGCTGTCATATTCAAGCTCTCCCAGCAACACGGATAAAAGAGTTGTCTTGCCTGCTCCGTTTACGCCGATTAAACCGTATCTGCATTTATCCTCAATGGTAAGGCTTACATTTTCAAATATTAAATTGTCGGAAAACTTTTTCGTAATATCCTTTGCCGTGATTAACATATTTTTTATTTATCCGCCTTTATCGCCGTTATTTGTTTAATCTTTTTACTTCCGCCGAAGAAAAATCTTGCAATCACCAAGCCGACTGCAAGTCCCGATACCAAACCCAAAACAGACGCCGTTTCACTTTTAAAAAGGCAATATCCCAAAACCGCGCCCGCTACCATCCATATAATTATCTGACCGTAACCCAAAAACAGGTTTCCGTAGAATTTACGATTTGGCATAACAAGAAGAACCCTGTCGCCCTTTTGCAGCTCGGGGTCTCCGTTGCACTCCAAAATAACCGCCGATGAAGGACACCCCTTACAGCTTACGCAGTTTCCTCCGCATGACGACTCTCTGTCAACACGAACCTTTATTGAATTTTCGCATTTTTCCACTACAAACCCGTATTGCTTCATAACCTCACGCCTTATAGCTATCTGCCATATCAAGCATTTCTTTTGCCGCATTCAAAGTGACATCAGTCACCTTAACACCGCCTATTATTCTTGCAAGCTCGGAAACTCTTTCCTCGCCCTCTACGCATTTTACCGTTGTTACGGTTTTTGTATCATCCGACTGCTTTTCTATTAAATACTGATTATCCGCCATAGCCGCAATCTGTGCAAGGTGGGTAATACACAAAAGCTGTCTTTTCTTTGCCAACATTCCCATTTTCTCGGCTATTTTCTGAGCCGCTCTTCCGCTGACGCCTGTATCTATTTCATCAAAAATCATAGTTTCCGCATTGTCACAGTCCGACAGCACAGACTTAATCGCAAGCATAATCCTTGACATTTCACCGCCGGATGCAATTTTCAAAAGCGGCTTTAGGCTCTCTCCGGGATTTGCGGAAATCAAAAATTCCACATCGTCACAGCCGTTATTGGAAAACTTAAGATTGCCCTCATCATCAACTCTTTGAACCACCTTAACACAAAAACGCATTTTTTGCATATCCAAGTCGCAAAGCTCGTTCATTATGCTCTCCTGCAACCTGATTGCCGCCTCTCTTCGATTGTCCGAAAGACGGTTTGCAATTTCCGACAACGCCTTTTTCTGCTCCTCCAAGTTACTCTGAAGCTCACGCCTTAATTCATCTCCGCTTTCAATTCCCGAAAGTCTGTCCTTTGCGTTTTGACAAAAATCAAGTATTTCTTCTACGGAATTTCCGTACTTTCTTTTAAGCGAATATATAAGGCTTAATCTGCCTTCCGTTTCGTCAAGCTCCTTTTGACTGTAATCCATACCGTCAAGGTATGCATTAAGCTCATGGGTTACATCTTCAACATCTGCCATGGCAGATGTTAATCTGTCATAGTATTCCGAAAGAACAGGCACCAAATCCTTAGACTGCTCCAGCTTTCTGATTGCCGCTCCGAGAGCATCACAGGCACCGCCGTCGCTTTCGTCACCGTATAAAGCGTAATACGCTCCTCCTACGCCTTCTGCTATGCTTTCGGCATTTTGAAGAAAAAGCTTTCTCTCCTCCAAGTCCTCTTCTTCCCCAACCTTAAGCTTTGCCCCTTCTATTTCGCTTATCTGAAAGGTCAAAAGCTCTGTAAGTCTTTCCTTTTCCGCCTCGTCTATGTTAAGCTCCGAAAGGCGTTTCTCCGTTTCCTTAAGGGCTGAATATCCTTCTTTGTATTCATTTCTTAAGGCTTCGTTTTCCGAATATTCATCAACAAAGCCTATATGGCTTGAGGGCGACAAAATGCTTTGATTATCATTTTGTCCGTGAATTGTAATAAGATACGCCCCTGCTTCTTTCAGTATATTAAGAGGCATAAGCCTGCCGTTTATATAGCATTTGCTTTTTCCGTCAGATGACAGCTTTCGGCTTATAAGTATTGTTTCATCCTCGCAGTCTACTCCCAGCTCCGAAATAAGCTCTACCGTCTTTTGGTCAGCCTCAAAGGTCAAGTCAACAGATGCAAAATCGGCTCCTGTCCGAATAAGCTCCCTGTTGCTTCTGCCTCCGAGCGCCATATTTATAGAGTCAATCAAAATAGACTTTCCGGCTCCCGTTTCGCCTGTCAATGCCTGAAAACCGTTATTAAATTCTACCGTTACTTCTTCTATAACGGCAATATTTTTAATATGTAATTCTCTCAGCATGAGCTACCCTCCAAATACTAATCCGAAAGCTTTGCACGAAGCACATCAAAAAAGTCTTTGCCGTCAAGCTTTATAAGTCTTGTTCTGTATTTCGATTTTGTAATTTTAATAAACTCGTCATCTTCCAGAACGCCCCTTGTTTTACCGTCTACCAGCAAAGACACTTCTGAACGGTGAGATTTTGCGGGACTTATCCATATTTCATCGCCTCCGGGGACAACTGTACTTCTTGCCGTAAGAGTATGAGGACAAACAGGGGTAATTATCATAGCATCAAGATCGGGATGAAGCACCGCTCCGCCTGCCGACAGAGAATATGCCGTTGAACCTACAGCCGTTGCCGTAATAAGTCCGTCTGCCGAATAGGTTGCAACATTTGTCCCATTTACCGCAACGGAAACGGAAATCATTCTTGATTTACCTCCTGCAGATGCAACAATATCGTTAAGTGCCAGAAATCTCTCTCCTTCAACACCCTGCTTTACAACAACAGCATCAAGCATCATATAGCTTTTTACGGTATAATTTCCGCTGACAAGCTTTTCAAGATCCGAATAACTGTCCTTTTCCATTTGTGCCAAAAATCCTAGATGTCCCAAATTTATTCCCAGAATGGGAATTCCGCAAACTGCCGCCTGAGGTGCAATGCGCAAAATCGTTCCGTCGCCGCCCAACACTACCGCAATATCCGCAAATTTAAGCATTTGCTCAACCTGTCCGTATTCATTTGCGTCAATAATCTTTGTGCGAAATCTCTGCTCGGCAAAAACCGTTGCACCGTACATTCTGAGTGTACTTACAACCTTTTTTGTTTCCTCAAGATTTTCGTCACGAAATTCATTTGGAATTACAAGAATATTGCTCACAGGAAGCAACCTCCTCTCATTTTTTATCAAGTATATGAGAATTTTCTACCAAATTTTCTATATCGGGAATTTGGCTTTCCCCGATTTTTTTTACATACATAAGATACTCTATATTTCCTTCCGGCCCCTTTATGGGTGAAAAGTCAAGTCCCGACACCTTAAAGCCCATGCTTTGGGTAAACTCAACCACATTTTGGATTACTTCAATATGGACATTTTTATCCCTGACAACGCCCTTTTTGCCGACCTTTTCTCTGCCTGCCTCAAACTGAGGCTTTATAAGGCAAACGCCTTCTGCATTATCTTTAGACAGCTTATAGGCAACAGGAAGCACAAGAGATAAGGAAATAAAGGAAACATCAACCGAAAAAAAGTCGATTTTATCGGGCAAATCCTCTACATATCTTATATTGGTGCGTTCCATATTGACAACTCTTTCATCGCACCTGAGTGGCCATGCAAGCTGACCATAGCCCACATCAACGGCATAAACCTTTTCTGCTCCGCACTTTAGCATACAGTCGGTAAATCCTCCCGTTGATGCACCTATGTCCATACAAATTTTGTCCTTTGTCGAAACAGGAAATACCTCCATTGCCTTTTCAAGCTTTAAACCGCCGCGGCTTACATACTTAAGTCCGCTGCTTTTAATCTCGATTTTCTCTTCGCCGCTTACCTGTTCTCCTGCCTTGGTCGCCTTTTGATTGTTAATATACACATTTCCTGCCATAATGACAGCCTGTGCTTCGCTTCTGCTTTTTGTATATCCCTTTTCGGCAAGATATACATCAAGTCTTTGTTTTCCCATAGCAATCTCCGTTTTATTTGTTTAATGCTTCTTTTATTCTTTCCGCTATATGCCTGCCGGAAAGTCCGTACTTATCTTTAAGCTCCTCCACACTTCCCTGAACAATTGGTTCGTTGGGATATGCAAGCTTTAACACCTCTCGGTTAAGGACATTTTCCGCCTGTTGACCGAAGCCTCCGATAATTGTTCCGTCCTCAATGGTGACAACGAGCTTTTTATTTTCCGCTTCTTTTTTAAGAACCTCTTCATTTATGGGCTTGACACATCTGATATCCATAACCTGTGCGGAAATTCCCGATTTCTCCAAAATTTCCCTTGTCTCAATTCCGTCATAAAGAGTTATCCCTACAGTCACAATCAATACATCTGTTCCCACTTTAACAATTCTCGGCACAAACACATCAAGCTCTTTGGTTTCGTGCTTTAAGGCTACCCCTCTCGGATATCTCACCGCAACAGGTCCTTTTGCCTTATTTATTGCAAAGTCTAACATATAATCAAAATCATTTTCACAGGCAGGGGACAAAATCGTCATATACGGTATATGGGACATATAAGCAATATCATACATACCCTGATGGGTTTCTCCGTCCTCGCCTACGGGACCGCATCTGTCTATACAAAATACAACATGCTGATTTGTAAGAGATACATCATGTAAAATCTGATCATAGGCACGCTGTAAAAATGTTGAATATATGGCAACAACAGGGGAAAATCCCCTTTTAGCCAACGCCGCAGCAAATGTAACCGCATGCTGTTCGGCAATCGCCACATCAAAAAATCTTTCGGGAAACTTCTTTGCAAATTCGCTAAGTCCCGTTCCCAACGGCATTGCCGCCGTGACAGCAACAAGCTTTTCGTTATTTTCCGCCACCTCGCAAAGCTTTTCCCCAAATTTATCGGACCAGCTGACACCTTTTTTAGAATTTATAATCTCTTCTGCTTCGTCAAAGCTCTTTACCCCGTGAAAATAATCGGGATGCTTTTCGGCAGGCAAATAACCCTTCCCCTTTTTGGTGTGAATATGTACAACCACAGGTCCCGTAAGACTTTTTGCCTGCTTTAACGCCGCACGAACCGTTTCGATATTATTTCCGTCAAAGGGTCCCATATATTTGAATCCGAAATCTTCAAAAATCATCCCCGGAAGCAAAACATTTCTTATAACAAGCTTCACCTTTTTTATTCCGTTTTTCAAAGGCCTTCCTACAACGGGAATACCGTCAAGAGTTGATTTAACATTGGATTTAAGGTTTAGATACTTTGCCGTGGTGCGTATCCTTTTAAGCCTTTTTGACAGACCGCCCACATTTTTTGAAATAGACATTCCGTTATCATTTAAAATAACTATAACCGGCAGTTTAAGACTTCCGGCATGGTCAAGCGCTTCAAAGACCATTCCGCCGGTAACTGCTCCGTCGCCTATAACCGCAATGGCTCTTTCGTCTGTCCCGTTGAGCTTTGCAGCTGCGGCAAAGCCTGTTGCAACAGATACCGAAGTGGAGCTGTGCCCCGAATCAAAGGCATCTGCATCGCTTTCCGCTCCCTTGGGAAATCCCGAAAGACCACCAAGCTTTCTTAAATTATCAAATCCATCGACTCTGCCTGTAAGCATTTTGTGAACATATGCCTGATGTCCCACATCCCAAACAATTCTGTCTTTATAGGGATCAAACTCCGCAAACAAAGAGATGGTAAGCTCTACCACGCCCAGATTAGCCGCAAGATGTCCCCCCGTTTTTGATATTTTTTCTATCAAAAACGAGCGTATTTCCTTTGCCAGAATATTCAATTCACTTTGGCTGAGGTTTTTTATGTCCTCATGTCCCTGAATTTTTTCAAGCATTTATTTTCGTCCTCACATAAATTTTTTTATTTTGGGATATACCACAAAATTAACCATAAACCCGCTGAAGGCTTGAGTGATAAACACATTCAAAAACAGTATTACCGACACGATAATAACCGAAACCATACCTGCATAAAGCATTATTACAGCCGGCAAAATCACATGCAACGCCAATAAAGCTATAAACAAAAGCAAGCTATGCGGGAATTTGCCGAAGGTAAACAGCAATGCGTTTTTATAAATATCCTTAATGGACATATCAAATGACACCATCAGGGGATAAATATAAATATGCATAAGTATAAACACGAAATAAAGTGCTATAACGAGATATTTTATATATCCCAAAACTCCGTCCATTCCGGAATACACCAAGATTGCAAAGTACACCACTATAACAGACGCTATATCGGTAAGAAAAACAAATATTGACTGTTTAAGGTTCTTTTTAACATTGGCTACAAAATCAGTCCACAAAAAAGCGTGATTTTCCCCTGCAAAATTACGATAAATATAGGTTGCCCCCGCACTTGCAGGTCCCATACCCATCATTGAGCTGAAAAAGTTTACAAGCATCAATGTTGCAAAAATGCATATGTAAAAAAAGGCACTGCCACTTTCGTTCCCAAAGGCAGAAAGGTCTACCCCTTGCACAACCGATGACACAATATAAAAAAGCACGGGAACCAATATGATAAATGCAGGCAACGCAAAAAGACTGTATATTGTATTTACCTTTAAAAAATGCCAAAACTTTCTGATGAATATTTCAAAAAATTTAAAAAAACCTCTCTTTTCAGGCGCATTCAAATCAACGCCGAGTCTTGGTCCCTCAAAATCTCCTCCGAATAATCCCATACCGTTAAACCTCCGCTAATCCACACATACAAAGTTCTTGATTTTATCGAAAATCTTATCTCCGATACCCTCAACAGACAAAAGCTCTTCAATGGAATTAAAGCCCTTTACTTCTTCACGCTTTTCGATTATACGCCGTGCAAGTACCTCACCGATTCCGTCTAATGATTTAAGCTCTTCCTCCGTGGCAGTATTTAAGTTTATTTTATCGGACAGGCTTTGCTTTTCTTCCGCCTTGTCATCCACAGCAGCTTCTGTGTTTTCTGTCTGCAAAGCAACATTCTTTACATCATCAACCCTGTCAATCCGATTATACAAATTCAGTCCCAGAAAATACAGGGATATAACAATTATTATACATGGAACAATCGCCCATTTTTTAAACTTTGACATATCTATTTACCAAATCTGCCTCGCAGCTCCTCAAATATATCATCCCAAGTAAGCCCCTGCTCAACAAGGACAACCGACAAATGAAAAATGAGGTCTGCCGTTTCATATCTTACTTCGTCTTTTACATAATTTTTAGATGCTATTATAACCTCGGAGGCTTCCTCTCCCACCTTTTTAAGCATTTTATCAATGCCCTTGTCAAAAAGATAGTTTGTATAAGAGCCTTCTTTGGGATTTTTAACCCTATCTCTTATAACATCAAGAATATCATACAATATTTTGGGGTTCTTATCAATACCCGTAGGAATTTCAACCGTTTTTCCGTCAACAATCTTACGGTAGAAGCATGACGGATTTCCTGTATGACAAGCGGCGCCTATCTGCTCTATTTTCAAAATTATTGCGTCCATATCGCAATCCACCAAAATCTCTTTAACATGCTGAAGATGTCCCGAATGAGAACCCTTTTCCCACAGCTCCTGCCTGCTTCTGCTGAAATATGTGGCATGTCCGCTTTCTAAAGTCAAATTTATGCTTTCCTCATTCATATAAGCAAGCATTAAAATTTCTCCCGACACATAATCCTGAGCAATTGCAGGTATAAGTCCCTTGTCATCAAATTTTAAATCCTTGATAAAATCATTTACTGCCATAACCTTTCCTCCTGAGTTAAGTTATTCTGCCGCCGAAATGGCGTCCTTTATGCTTATCTTTCCCGTATAGAGAGCCTTGCCGATTATTACGCCCTCCACGCCTGTTTTTTTAAGATTTAATACATCCTCAACCGAGGAAACTCCTCCCGATGCCACAACATCAGCATCCACCGCCTTTGCCATTTCCTCCATAGCCTTTAAGTTCGGTCCCTTTAGCATACCGTCGGTTGCAATATCCGTATAAATAATGGTTTTTACTCCCATTTGAGATACCTTTATTCCAAAGTCAACAGCCGAAACAGAGCTTACCTCCTCCCAGCCGTTTACTGCAACCAAACCGTCCTTTGCATCAATTCCCACAACAATTCTGTCGCCGTATGTATCTGCAAGCTCTTTTACCATCTCGGTATTTTTAACCGCCGATGTCCCTAAAATAACCCTTCTTACTCCGCAATCAAGATATTTTTTAACCGTGCTTTCGTCACGAACTCCGCCGCCGATTTCGATGGGGATACACAGGGTTTTTGCAATAGACTTTATTATTTCAAAATTCGGAGTATTTCCGCTTTTCGCTCCGTCCAAATCAACGATGTGCAAAAATTTTCCTCCCTGCTCCTGCCATTTAAGAGCAACCTCCAAGGGACTGTCCGCATACTTTGTTTTCTGCGAATAATCACCTCTGACAAGCCTTACACAGGCTCCGTCTATTATATCAATCGCAGGATATATCGTCATCCTAACCACCTCTTATTTAAGCTTACTTTTTATGTCTTTTATCAAAGCAAGTATTCTGTCCCTGTAAAGCTTAAGACTTACTCTGTTTACAACAAGTCTTGCAGAGATTTGACATACATCCTCCAATACCTCAAGACCGTTTTCTTTAAGAGTTTGTCCGCTTTCCACAATATCCACTATTACCTCCGAAAGTCCCACAAGTGGTCCAAGCTCAACAGAGCCGTGAAGCTTAATTATATCAACTGTCTGTCCCTTTTTCTTGTGAAAATAATCTCTGGCTGTTTCGGGGTACTTACTTGCAACCCTCATAATATTTCTGCCGTCAAGCTTTCCTCTCATTGACGCCGGACCGGCAACAGCCATTTTACATTTTCCAAATCCCAAATCAAGCATCTCATAAAGGCTTTTTCCGCTTTCAAGCAAGGTATCTTTTCCTACTATTCCGATATCGGCGGCACCGTATTCAACATAAACGGGAACATCTGACGCCTTAACCATAATAAATTTATACTTGTTCTTTTCATCATAAAACACAAGCTTTCTTGTTTTTGACTTCATTTCGGAAACGTCAAATCCCAGATTTTCAAAAATCTCAAGGGAAAGCTCCGCAAGTCTGCCTTTTGCAAGGGCAACGGTGATATAGTCATCTGCGTCACCGTCGGAGTTTTCGGGAATTTCCGCAGTAAGATATGCCATAATACGCTCAATTCCCAATGCAATTCCCGTAGCCGGCAAGCTTCTGCCGAACTTTGCGGTAAGGTTATCATACCTACCGCCCGAGCAGATTGGAAATGCAATTCCCTTTGCAAAACCTCTTACAATAATTCCCGTATAATAATCAAGGTTTGGCACCATACTTAAATCTATGGAAACATATTCGCCGTACCCTTTTTCGCAAAGAATATCATATACCGAAAGCAGATTATTTAAAGCCTGCTCCGATTCCGTGTTAAGCTTAATTCCGTCCAAAGCCTTTTTGATATGCTCTACTCCTCCAAACATTTTGGGCAAAGTCACAAAAATATCTTTTAAGTCGCTCCTTATGCTTAAGGCATCAAGTATATTTTCAATAGCCACCAGATTTTTGTCATTTATCTGCTTGCTAAGCTCATCGCTCACTTCATCGGATAAGCCTGCCTCCTTAGCAAGGCCTTTAAAAAATCCAACCTGTCCCAAATCAATTTGAAAAGCCTTAACATCACACTTAATCAAGGTTTCTACGGCAATTCCGATAACCTCTGCATCGGCATCCGCAGTATCGGGTCCCATTAACTCAATTCCCACCTGCGAAAACTCTCTTTGTCTTGAATTGCTGAACGCCTCATCATTTCTATATGCACTTCCCATATATGATATGCGATAAGGAAGCTCACCCAGCGGCTTTGTTGCCGCCATTCTTGCAACCGAGGTTGTAAGGTCGGGACGAAGGGCAAGCATTCTGCCGTCATTGTCGAAGAATTTAAACATATTTTCCGCACTTGTTACTGCGGCATCATATACATCATAATATTCAAATGTCGGAGGCTGCACCATACGATAATTATGATGCAAAAATGTCTCCCTTGCTATGTTCTCGATTTTGTACTTCAGCTCGCACTCATCCACCAAAATATCCGTAATCCCTTCAGGAGTATGAGTATTTTTAAGCTCCGACATTTTATTCACCCTTTCGACCATCTGTTTTATCTGCGTATATTATACCATAAAAATGCATATTCCGTCAATGTTTTATTGAAGTAAAATGATGATTTTTTACAGATTTTTTAATTAAAAGCGGGCTGTGGCAAAATCTTTTTGCAACAGTCCGCTTTTATTATACAAACAGTCAGTCTTTTTTACTTACCGCCGGCTTATTTTTTGTCATAATATATACAGGCGACTTTCCGATTTTTACCGTGGAGCTTCCAGAATTATCAACACATCCGTAAGAATCTGCGACAAGCATAACCTCGGCGGAAAGTTTTACCTCTCTTTCCTTTCCGTCCGCCGTCCAAAGAGCGGTTATATAGCAATTTTTGCTCTCATCGTAAAACTCACAACCGTAATCGGGATGGGAAATACCATCCACACTTCCCATATACTCCGCATTTTTCAAAAGCTTCATAAGGGTATATGTGGCGTAATACGCCGGCTTCGGATTTCCGTACCAATCCACCATACCAAACTGCCAGTTTGGATTATCGGTTTTGTAATCAGTATCACGGAATGAATATATATATGTCCTTTTAACTCCCGAAGCAATTCCCACAAGATAGGCTCTTACTACATAATCTGCCTGTCTTTCCGGGGTATCAATTTCAAATACCGTGCCTTCTTTTGTATGAGTTGACCAACCTATCTCCGATGTAATTATGGGCTTGTCGGCATTTCCCTCATATTTTGCAAGTATGGATTTTATCCTTTTAACCTTTCCGAATATATGCTCGGGCACAGCATAGGATTCAAAGTCCGTGTATTCATCATCCTCGTGCCTCATTCCCTCACCCTGTTTACAGTAAAGATGAACATCAACTGCATCATAATAGCCGCCGAACAGTATGTCTTGTTTATACAAATTCTCATACCACAAAAGAGTATCGGTTCCGCAAAGGGTGGGTGCTGCAATTATATTTTTTTCATTTACGCCTTTTACAAGATTATACTGCTCCTTAACTGCGTTCAAATACATAGGTATATTATCTTTAATATTGGGATTTATGTCAGGCTCGTTATATACCCCCGTCATATGCACTCCGTCACGGTTCAGCATTTTACAATAATCTTCATTTCTCGCACTTGATGGGAAATATGATATTCCCTTCGCTCTGTAATCATCGGAAATATGATTCCAAAATCTTGTTTCCGCCACATTTTCAAAGCAGCTTAAAAGGGCAAGGCTTTTTCTTTCCTCTTCTTTCGGATTCTCGTGCTTTTCGTTTTCCACATCACTGCTTGTCAGGGGATAGCAGTTTATGCAAAATGTTGATGCCGCCGTAGGAGTAGCCAACATGGGATATGTGTGTATCTTAACAGGCTTTGCCTCTGTGATAAGCCTGTCCGAAAACCTTGGAACAACGGCAACATAATAGTCACAATCCGGCTCAAGTCCGCATACGCAACAGTATTTTTCATCTGTGTACAAAAGTCGCTTACCCTCGCCTTTTACATAAATTTCAGCAGGGACAATTTTGTCAATACCGGAAAAATTATTTTTTGATAAATAGACCGCATAATCTTTAGTGCCGTTTAATCTTCCGTCATAATCCGTAAAATCAAGATACAAAATATTATTTGGCTTTAAATATGTATATACAGGTATGGGTTCGGGGTTTTCCCTTACCTCTTGGGTTTTATCAAAAATTTCTCTTGTGTATACTTCAATCTCGGACAGAGAAATTTCAGACAAATCTCCCTTATGGAAAATCAGCTTTAAATCCCCTCCGTTCTTGCCGGATATACCGTGGGCGTTCATTTTTCCGTCCAATCCGTAATAACCGATGCTTATATAATTTGCACCGTCGGGAGAAATTAAAACCTCACACCCCGAGGCATTTCCCCACACATTTATATCCTCAATCTGACAATAATCCTTTAACTCATAAACCAATGTCACATATTCGCCTGTTGAGGAAACGGATTTACTCAATTCCCCATCCGACAGAACATCGTTTTCGCCGTCACTTATAATTATATCCTCAGAGGTTTCAAACGGAGCTTCCTTTGAATACGCATATTCAAAAGCTCTGATTTTTTCACGGGCTATTGGTTTTCCGTAAACCTCAACCTCGGCTATGCTCATATTCTTTGCATCAGGCTTTTTATGCATTACAAGCTTTATATCCTTTGCGTAAACCTTGTTTTTTATATCGCAGTTTGTTGCCATAACACTGTTTACTTTTACGGAATTTTTATTTTCACAGCTTGCGATAAAATTATAATTTACATTATCAAGCGATGCATAAACATCGAATGACTGCATATAAGACTGATTTGAGCATAAGCTCCTTACGGTGGCTTTTGTAATTTCTGCGACATCATCAAAATGAATAAGCAAATTTCCGCAGCTATCCCTTTCGGTCGTGCTTTTAAGCGTAGTTGTTTTTCCGTCAAACAACTCATCAAATCCGCCCTGCAAGCCTGTGTCTGTTTTATTATTTCCCTCGGTTATCCACTCATAACAAGGGTGCATATTGTATTTCGCATCGGAAAGAACCGCGCTTTCACTTGACAAAAGACCCTCCTTCGACACATCACATCTTTTGAGCTCGTCAACAGCGCATAACGGCTTTAAATCATTTGTATTATTAAAAAGATACGCTTTTATACACTCTGTGTTTTCTTTGGGCATAATGCCGCAACGGTTATCGGTTGAAAAGCAGACATTAAGAAGCCTTCCGTCATTTGAATAGTCAGTTAAAATCAAAGTCCCGTTTTCTTGGTTTTTGCATACAAAAACCTCTTGTCCGTCTTTAAGGGTATACACCTTTTCTCCGGATTCATTTTCAAGTCTCATATACGGAGCCTCGGCATTTACCCCCATAAATAAGACAAGAGAAAAAGAAAACGCCATTAAAAAAAGCAATCTTTTTATCATTTGTATCACATCTTTATAATCAATTTAAGTTGCCGTTAGTTTTATGAAAACGGGCGGCACGATTGCCGCCCATCCGGGACATTCCGTGCAGTTCATCGTAGGGGCGTCCCATTTGTCAAGAGTCCGCATGGTTTTGCGGATACGGCACAACCCTTCAGTCGCATCCCAAGGCTTTGCCTCGGGGAATCCCCCCGAAATCGGCGTTTTCAACGCACCGATTTCGACCCCCTTTAACAAGGGA
>JAZLFN010000068.1:0-2336 GCA_045615805.1 Clostridia bacterium
TGATAAATACGATAAGGACATCAATTTGATGCCGGACAGCATTTCAAAGGGTGAAAAAATTCTAAGACAGGATAATTCATCGGAAAAACGTGTGGAATTACACGCACATACCAAAATGTCGATGATGGATGCTGTTGTTACTGCAAAAGATTTGGTAAAAACCGCAGCACGTTTCGGGCATAAAGCAATTGCCATAACTGACCACGGAGTTGTTCAATCCTTCCCGGAAGCTTGCGAAGCAGGTGCAAAAAATAAAATAAAAATCATCTATGGGCTAGAGGGCTATTTAGTAGATGATATCTTAATACCGGATTACGAAAAGAACGAGGAAACATACAAAAAGCAGCCAAGCTATCACATTATCCTTTTGGTTAAGAATACACTTGGCTTAAAGAATCTTTATAAGCTTGTATCAAATTCGCATGTTAATACATTCTATAAAACTCCTCGTATTCTTAAATCGGATATTTTAAAGCATAGAGAAGGCTTAATTATCGGTTCAGCCTGTGAAGCCGGACAGCTTTTCAGAGCCGTTTTAAATAACAAGAGTGAAGAAGAAATCGAAACAATTGCATCTTTTTATGACTTTTTAGAGGTTCAGCCAATAGGTAATAACGGCTTCATAGTAAGAAGCGGATTACGCAAAAATGATGACGATTTAAGAGAGCTTAATAAAAAAATTGTCACTCTGGCAGAAAAAATGAAAAAAATGTGTGTCGCAACAGGAGACGTGCATTTTCTTAACCCACAAGATAGTATTTTCAGAACAATACTTGAAGCAAGCATGGGCTATCCGGATGCGGATACACAGGCTCCGCTATACTTTAAAACGACAGAAGAAATGCTCAATGAGTTTTTATATTTGGGAGAGGAAAAAGCAAAAGAAATCGTTATAACAAACCCAAATAAGATTGCAGATATAATTGAAAATAATATTCAGCCGATTCCAAGCGGAACTTTCCCGCCTAATATTCCGGGCTCTGACGAGGAACTGAGAAGAATTTGTTGGGAAAGAGCCCATGAATTTTATGGAGAAAATATCCCAAAACTAATTGAAGAGCGTTTGACAAAGGAACTGGATTCCATTATTTCAAACGGCTACTCAATTATGTATATCATTGCTCAAAGGCTGGTAAAAAAATCTAATGAGCTTGGGTATTCCGTTGGATCTCGTGGATCTGTTGGCTCATCATTTGTTGCAATTATGGCTGGCATTTCCGAAGTTAACCCGCTTATGCCGCATTATAGATGCCCGAAGTGTAAATATACGGAATTTGTCAACGATGGCACTCAATCCGGTTTTGATTTGCCGGATAAGTTATGCCCTAATTGCGGTACTAAATTAAAAGGCGACGGCCATGACATTCCGTTTGAAACCTTTTTGGGTTTCCATGGGGATAAACAGCCGGATATAGACTTAAACTTTTCCGGTGAATGTCAGAGCCAAATTCATAAATATACAGAAGAGCTTTTCGGTCATGATAAGGTATTTAAAGCCGGCACAATTTCAACTGTTGCCGAAAAGACCGCCTATGGCTTCGTCAAGAAGTATTTATCCGAAAGAAATAAGGTAGTAAACAGGGCAGAGGAAGAACGACTTGTTTTGGGCTGTACGGATGTTAAAAGAACAACCGGACAACATCCGGGAGGAATGGTAGTTATCCCTGCGGATAAGTCTGTCTATGATTTTACGGCAGTTCAATATCCGGCAGATAAAAGCGATACCGGAATGCAGACAACGCATTTTGACTTCCATTCTCTTCACGATACAATTTTAAAGCTTGATGAACTTGGTCACGATGTGCCGACTATGTATAAGCACCTTGAAGAGATAACAGGTGTTAAAATTGATGATGTTCCGGTTAATGACCCAAAGGTTATGTCACTGTTTACCGGTACCGAGGCCCTCGGAGTAACAAAGGAAGAAATAGATTGCGAAACGGGAACACTCGCCATTCCGGAAATGGGAACACCTTTTGTTCGAGGAATGTTACTTGAATCAAAACCAAAGAAGTTTTCGGATTTACTTCAGATATCCGGTCTGTCTCACGGAACTGATGTTTGGCTTGGCAACGCCCAGGATTTAATCAAAAACGGTACTTGTACCATTTCGGAGGTTATCGGTACTCGTGACTCTATTATGACTTATCTGATTTCAAAGGGATTAGAGCCAAGCTTGGCATTTAATATTATGGAAATTACCCGTAAAGGTAAAGCAAAAGAAAAATTAACACCGCAAATGGTAGCGGAGATGAAAGCACATAATGTCCCTTCGTGGTATATTGATTCCTGCTTTAAGATTAAATATATGTTCCCGAAGGCTCATGCTGCGGCTT
>JAZLFN010000069.1:0-34876 GCA_045615805.1 Clostridia bacterium
GCTTTTGCGTGAAATAATGAAGATACCTGACAATTACAAGGTTATGTTCTTGCAGGGAGGAGCTTCAACACAGTTTTCGATGATTCCTTTAAATCTTGGTAATAAAAACAAGATTGCGGATTATGTAATTACAGGTCAATGGGCAAAGAAGGCATTTGCGGAAGGTCAGCATTATCTTGATGCTCACGCAATAGCTTCAAGTGCGGATAAGACATTTTCTTATCTTCCGGAAGTTGACAAGTCAATGATTACTCCCGGTGCTGATTATGTGCATATCACATATAACAACACAATTTACGGAACACATTACAACACACTCCCCGATTTTGGAGATACTGATATAGTTACGGATATGTCATCCTGTATTCTTTCCGAAGAGGTTGATATTTCTAAATTTGCGTTAATATACGCAGGAGCTCAGAAGAATATGGGACCTGCAGGCGTTACCGTTGTTATAGCAAGAGAAGATTTAATCGGAAATGCTATGGACATTACACCTGTTATGTTAAAGTATGATACTCATTCGGAGAACGGTTCAATGTACAACACACCGCCTACATATGGTATTTACATTTGTAAGCTGGTTTATGAGTGGATTAAAAATATGGGCGGAATATCCGCGATTCACGAAATAAACGTTAAAAAGGCAAAAATTCTTTATGACTTCCTTGATGAGTCAAAGATGTTCAGAGGAACAGTTGTTGCAAAAGACCGTTCGCTTATGAATGTTCCCTTTGTTACAGATTCCGATGAGCTTAACGCTAAGTTTATAGAAGAAACTAAAAAGCTTGGCTTTGTGAACCTTAAGGGACACAGAACCGTAGGCGGAATGAGAGCAAGCATTTACAATGCAATGCCTGTTGAGGGTGTTGAGAAGCTTGTTGCCTTTATGAAAGAATTTGAAGCAAACAACTAATTGTTTTTGAAAGGTTGGATAGATATGTATAAGATTCAGACATTAAACAAAATTTCAAAGAAGGGGCTTGCCGTTCTTGATGGGAAATATACTTGTGCAGACGAGGTTGAAAATCCCGACGGCATTATATTAAGAAGCTTTAAAATGCATGATATGGAGCTTCCCGACAGTCTTAAGGCTGTTGCCCGTGCAGGTGCAGGTGTTAATAATATTCCTATTGATAAGTGTACCGAAAAGGGTATCGTGGTATTTAATACTCCCGGTGCAAATGCAAACGCTGTTAAAGAGCTTGTGCTTTCGGCTTTGTTCCTGTCATCAAGAAAAATCGTTCAGGGTATTGAATGGGCAAAGACTCTCATAGGTGAGGGCGACGCTGTTTCAAGCCTTGTAGAAAAAGGTAAATCAAGCTTTGCAGGCCCTGAAATTGAGGGTAAAACTCTTGGTGTTGTCGGTCTTGGCGCAATAGGAGTTAAGGTTGCAAATGCCGCTCATCATCTCGGAATGGATGTTGTGGGTTATGATCCCTATTTATCGGTTGATGCCGCTTGGCATTTGACAAGATTTGCTCATAAAGCAAATTCTCTTGATGAATTGCTTGAAAAGGCTGATTATATTACAATCCATGTTCCGGCAACTCCCGAAACAAAGGGAATGTTCAATTCCGAAGCCTTTGCAAAGATGAAAAAGGGCGCACGCCTTTTGAACTTCTCAAGAGGAGAATTGGTTGACGAAGCGGATGTGCAGGCTGCTCTTGAAAGCGGAGATTTGGGCTGCTACATTACAGACTTTGCGTCTGAGGCTCTTCTTAAAAACGAAAAGGTTATTTGTATGCCTCATTTAGGAGCGTCTACTCCCGAAAGTGAAGAAAACTGTGCTGTTATGGCGGCTTCCGAGATTAAGGACTTCCTTGAAAACGGAAATATCAAAAACAGCGTAAACTTCCCCAACTGCGATATGGGAGTTGTGAACGGTTCAAGAGTAACCGTGCTTCATAAGAATGTGCCAAGTATGATTAAAAACATTACCGATGTATTTTCAAGCAAGAATGTTAATATTTCCAATATGCTCAACAAGAGCAAGGGTGATAATGCTTACACAATGATTGATGTTGACGGAAAGTGTGACAGTGCCATAATCAGCGAATTGGAAAAAATGGACGGAGTAATAAAGGTTACGCTTTTATAAGATTATAAAAAATGCAGTAAACCATACGGTTGCGCGTACAAGGAGCAATCCTGTGCGTGAGGAAAGTCCGGGCTCCACAGGGCAAGGATGCAAGCTAACGGCTTGCGAGGGTGACCTTAGGGAAAGTGCAACAGAAAGATACCGCCCGAAAGGGTAAGGGTGAAAAGGCGAGGTAAGAGCTCACCCGCCTCTGTGGTGACACAGAGGCGCTGTAAACCCCATCCGGAGCAACACCTGAATAGAAGGATAAGTTTGCCCGACGTCTTCTGAAAAGGTGGCATGATGCGTGTGGTGACATACGCACAAGATAGATGACCGTATAAAACAGAACCCGGCTTACGGTTTACTGCATTTATAATAATTTAAAATATATTGAGAAAAAGTATTGACAAATAAAATAAAATTTGGTATAATACATAAGTCGTGTTGATAAATGCGGGTGTAGTTCAATGGTAGAATCTCAGCCTTCCAAGCTGATTGCGTGGGTTCGATTCCCATCACCCGCTCCAAAATGCAATTTAAGCAGATGGGCGCATATTTATATGCGCCTGTGTGCTGAAAAAAGCAATTGCATTTCGCCGATGGCCATATATGCGCCTGTAGCTCAGCTGGATAGAGCAACTGCCTTCTAAGCAGTGGGCCAGGGGTTCAAGTCCCTTCAGGCGCGCCAATCTATGGTGGGTATAGCTCAGTTGGCTAGAGCGCCAGATTGTGGCTCTGGAGGACAAGGGTTCAATTCCCTTTACCCACCCCAGTAAAATAATGGGCTGTCGTCAAGCGGTAAGACACAGCACTTTGACTGCTGTATGCGTGGGTTCGAATCCCGCCAGCCCAGCCACTTTTTTTAAATTTAATATGACCCATTAGCTCAGTTGGCAGAGCACTTGACTTTTAATCAAGGTGTCCGGAGTTCGAATCTCCGATGGGTCACCAAAAATCCTCGTTCGTAAGAATGAGGGTTTTTACTTATTCCTTCTTCACTCTTCACTAAAATTTTTATAGCACGAGGATTTTTGGAAAGTAATAGGTAATAGTGAAAAAGGGAAGAAGTATGGTACAAAATCGCTGTGGCGATTTTGTCTTGAATTGAAATTCAAGAATTTTCAAAAATAATATGTTACAATTTATAATAAGAAACATAGAGAGTTGTAAAAAAGACAATAGAACCGTCCCCTTGTCTTTTGTTTATAAATAGAAACCTCCTTTAAAGTTAAAATGGTTTCTATTGTAGCATAAATCGGTAAAATTGGCAAAAACCTAAGATTTTGAAGGAATATGATGTAAAAATATACGCTACAACATAAGCGTGGCACGCTATGACACTCTTTTTCGTGTTAAAATAAAATAAAAAACACAAAAAGGAGAAATGAATTATGTCAAAAGAAAATCAAAACAAAAAGTATGACAGACAAACAGATGTAGGAGATGCGACAGACCACTCAGTGACCCAAATGATATTTACGGATGGCGCTGTGCCGAGATTGTAGGACTTGGAGGAGGTGAACAGGCAGATATTCTTGACGATGGAGAATTGTTATTATATAATGATTATATCAACCTACACTCTCTGTATGCAAAAAGTGAGCCAAGAAGAAGCTTTACAACAAAAGGAAAGAATTATAAAAATAGTTTTGTAAAGAAAGAAGACCCAAACACAAACGAGATAAGCTACCATGTTATTACAGATGTCACGGCATTGGGTGAGAACTTTCAGGTTGAATATACTGTTAAAAATGGAGCAGTAAGCTTTAAATTTGAGGATAATGATGATTATGGGGCGATTTTGTGGCGTGGCGGAGGAAAAACTGTAGCAAAAGCCGTTTATGATGCCGCAAAAGAGCTGTCGCCAGATAATTTTTTCGGCAGAACAGTAGATGGTGTCAATACAGAGTTGCAGCTACACTATGTGGCATACAAGGCTGGTATCTTAAAGAAAAAGGCTTCGCCTGCGGATATTGGCGGGATGAAGGCGCCGGGAATGGATAGGAATGCGATTGTGTTTGAGGGAATTCAACTTGCAGAGGATATTGTTAACCCAAAAGCGACTGATGTGGTTGAAACTGTTAAAGAAATATGGAGGCAATATAAATGATGAAAAAACTTTTGTTAATCATGATACTTGTTTTTTCTCTCTCGGGCTGCTCAGGACAGTACGATGGATGGAAAGAGATTGAACTAGGGGATTATGGAAGCATCAAGGTTCCCGAAGGATGGACATGTCATATTCAGGGTAATGAAATCTATTTTGTTGACGAGGGAGTAACAGAGTTTACAGAAGAAAATGTGCATCTTGGAGGGTATATTCGTGGTGAGAATATACCTGATGCACCATCTAATGTTTTTCCTGAAATAATGAAAGCGGAAAACAAAAATATAAGTCAGGTTTATTCAAACAATACCTATAGAGGGATAAGAAAATATTTCATACACGAAAACTGGTGTGAAAAAGGGTATGTAGAACTTGGTGTTTCGGAGCGAGATATAGAGATGTTTCTGATTGCCTGGGATGATACGGTATCCTATGATGATTTAGAGAAAATAGCAAAATCATTTGATAGAAATCTGCCGGAGGAGCTCGAAAAGAAGAGTAAATAAACCGGCATCTAAATCATTCGGCTCTTCCAGAAAAAGCGACTTGTTTCGACAAGTCGCTTTTTCAATGAAATTTGCCTTTGGCAAGTGAAATAGCTTCGCTATGAAATACACTTCGTGTATGAAATATTGCTACGCAATATGAAAAGGCAAATTTTATTTCACATTTTTCTAAAAGAAAAATATTTCATAATCCGTCAGGATTATTTCATATCGAACAAAGTGAGATATTTCATTAAAAACTAAACTGCATCTTTATTGTTCGGCTTTCGCATACAAAATAAGACACCTGTCAGGGTGTCTTATTTTGTATATAGAGGAGCGGAGGACGAGATTCTTGAAGTCACACAGGGGACGTCCTCAAAGCACGCCCTTATTGCTTCGCCCTCGCTAATCGTTCGGGCTTTGCTTTGTGGGCGGCTTTTCGTCTTTCCCAAAAAATCCATAGGATTTTTCGGGATGCCCTGTGGCTAACGTCACTATTTCGAAAACAAATTTTATTTACTTTGTCGGTCGGGAGCGGCAGACCGAAACCGGGCTTGGGCGACAAATTAAAAAATGAAATTTGTTTTCTATATGGTAAATCTTTTGGATTTTTCGGGATGTTATATCTCCGTTGACTTGACACTCTGTGACACTCCGATAAATATTATAATCAAAAAAGTAAGCTTGCTAAAACTTTTTAATTATGATAAAATCGGAGGTGAAAAATGAAGTACAGTGAAAATTGGGCAATGTGGAGAGCTTTTATAAAACTTACTACTTGCATGGAGTGTTATCTAAGAAATGGAAGGGTATATTCGTATGACGATTTGATTATTATAGGCAAACCGGGACAATTGCATCCAAATTGTGGTTGCAGATTAGAAAAAATGCAAGCCATAGATGCAGGGACGGCAACAGCTCTTGGTACAAATGGAGCTGATTGGTGGATAAAGTATTTGGGCGAATTACCGAATTATTACATAAGTAAAGAATATGCCAAAGCACTTGGATGGATAAACGTAAAAGGCAATTTGAGCAAAGTGGCACCCGGATATATGATTTTTGGCAGATATTATAATAGCGAAAACAAATTGCCGGATGCAGAGGATCGCATTTGGTATGAAGCAGACATTAATTATAGTGGCGGTTACAGAAACAAGGAGAGATTATTAATTTCTAACGATGGGATAATATTCGTAACATATGACCATTATGAAACATTTGCAGAAATTATTGGAAAGGAGCAGTGATATGCAAAATATAGTTTTGGATTTTACCGGTTGCAAGCATTTATTTAGCATACATACAATATTGAAAGATAGTTTTGGCTTTCCTGAATGGTATGGTAAAAATCTGGATGCATTATGGGATTGTTTATATAATTATTGCGACTGGGAATTACATGTAAGCATAAAGGGGTTAAATACACTTCCGCAAGAACTTGATGAATATATTAAAAAAATGTTTCTCGTATTTGAACGTGTACAATCCGAAAATCCTAATATCATGTTTGAAGTTATTTCATAGAATGAAATGCAAATTTCGGGAGTTCGGATATCTTTATTGTTCGGCTTTCACAAAGCGAAAATCCCGTCTTTACAGACAGGATTTTCGCTTTGTTGCAATTCGTAACTTTGTTGTGACAAATAAAAATGAATTTTTAGATTTAGAGCAAAAAATATAAATTCTATATAGAAGCATTGTGATTTTACAAGGGAGTACATATTACATAAGCTGTATTCTCGCTATGATATAAACGAAAAAGGAGTTTGCCAAATGGTTAAGCTCCTTTTTGTTTTACATAGTAATTTTATTGACAAATGGGTTTTGTGATGATAGAATGAAAGCGAAAATATAGGATAAAAGGATAGCGGTGAGATAAGTGAAAGTAACAATTGCAACGGATTCATTTAAAGGGAGCCTTTCTACCTTGCAGGCAGGAGAGGCTATTGCAGAGGGAATAAAAAGAGTATATTTGGATTCGGAGATAACAGTTTGCCCCATAGCTGACGGAGGAGAAGGAACGGTTGACGCTGTAATGGCTTTTGCAGGCGGCGAATCGGTTGAGGTAACCGTTTGTAATCCTCTGGGAAATCCAATCAAGACAGGTTACGGGATTATTCCAAGAACAAAGACCGCTATTATAGAAATGTCGGCGGCGGCAGGAATTACACTTATAAGTGAAGATGAAAGAAACCCGTTGAACACAACAACCTACGGTGTGGGACAGTTGATATCGGATGCAATTTCAAAAGGATGCCGAAAGTTTATTGTTGGAATCGGAGGAAGTGTCACCAATGACGGAGGAGTAGGTATGTTGCAGGCTCTCGGCTTTGAATTTCTTGACAAAGACGGAAATCAAGTTGAGCCTTGCGCAAAAGGTCTTAAAAATATTGTTGAAATAAAAACAAATAATGCCTTAAAGGAATTAAAGGAATGTTCGTTTTGCATTGCCTGCGATGTTAAAAATCCCCTGTGCGGTGAAAACGGCTGCAGTGCAATTTTCGGACCGCAAAAGGGCGCAACGCCTGAAATGATAAAGGATATGGACTTATGGCTTGAAAATTATGGGAATTTGACCAAAAAGGTTTTTCCAAATGCCGATTTGAATATCCCGGGCACGGGAGCCGCCGGAGGGTTGGGCTTTGCGTTTTTGTCATATCTGAACGGAACATTGCAATCGGGAATTGATTTGGTGATAAAAGAAACAGGTTTGGAAAACCATATCAGGCTTTCCGATGTTGTTATTACCGGTGAGGGATGCTTGGACGGACAGTCGTATATGGGCAAGGTCCCAATTGGAGTTGCACAGCTTGCGAAAAAATATAATAAGCCTGTGATTGCTTTTTCCGGATGCGTAAAAGATGATGCGACAATTTGTAATGAATATGGGATTGATGCATTTTTCCCGATTTTAAAACAGCCTTGTTCTTTGCATGAAGCAATGGATTTTCGTAACGCATACAAAAATTTAAGCGATACTGCGGAACAGGTGTTCAGACTGATAAAAGCCGATATCTAAACCGCTGGCATTCAGAAAAGATAAAGGAAGGTAATTAAAAAAGAGGCTTGACATTGTTTTTGTGATATTGTAATATAAGCGTAAGAGGGGAGGAAACAATGGATATAAGAGAAATAAACTTTGATGATAGAGAGATATGCACAGAATTTTTCAAGAATATGGGAGGGGAAACCCGTGCTTTTTTTAATCGGAACAACGGTAATTTTAACAGCCTGATGAGGTTTTTTGATGGTAAAGATAAAAACAGTGTACGGTGGATTGCCGTTGAAAATAACAGCGTTAAAGGATACTTTTTTGTATGGGATACAGATACAAAAATTCCTTGGATGGGAATTGCTCTTTCGGAGGATATGAAGGGCAAACATTTCGGAGAGGTTTTAATCAACCATATAAAGTCTTGGTGCGAACAAAACGACAAGGGCGGAGTATTGCTCACAACCCATGTCGCAAATACGAGGGCACAGGCACTTTACGAAAGATGCGGATTTGAAAAAATGGGTATGCACCAAAACGGTGAAGTGCTTTATCTATTACGCTTCAGATGAAAAATGATGATAAATAAAAATCGCACATCGAATATGGGTGCGATTTTATCGGTTATTGAAAATTATTACATAAGGTGACGTTAAAAGGATGAAAAATAATACGGATTTTAAAAGAGGATTTTTAGATGGAATTCCAATAGGACTGGGTTATCTGTCTGTTTCAATAGGAATTGGAGTTATGGCGGTCAGTGCAGGGCTTAATGTCTTTCAGGCAGTTGTAATTTCAATGACCAATTTAACATCGGCAGGAGAGGTTGCCGGTATAAAGGTTATTGCATTGTTGGGGTCGTTTCTTGAAATGGCGTTGATTCAGTTTGTGATAAACATTCGTTATTCATTGATGGCAATTTCTCTTTCTCAAAAGTTAGATGAAAGCTTTACAATTCCCAAAAGATTGTTTTGCGGAATGTTTATAACCGATGAAATTTTCGGTGTTGCATCGTCTTATGATAAAATTTCGGCGAAATATATATACGGACTTGCGATTATACCGTTCATAGGGTGGTCTTTGGGAACATTTATAGGTGCATATGCAGGTGAGATTTTGCCAAAATCGGTTACACTTGCATTGGGTATTGCGATTTACGGAATGTTTACGGCAATAGTAATACCTGCCGCAAAAAAAGATAAAGGTAATGCAATTGCGGTGTTTATCGCAGTTTTATTAAGTGTTATTATATATTATTGCTTTAATTTTATAAACTATGGATTTGCAGTAATTATATCTTCTGTTATTGCATCATTGTTTGCGGCAATGTGGAGGTGTAAGTTTGAGTAAATCGTTTACTGTTTTGATATACATTGCAATTATGGCAATCGTAACTTATTTGATAAGAGTAGTGCCGTTCACACTTTTCAGAAAGAAAATTAAGTCAAAATTTCTAAGGGCATTTCTTGATTATATTCCATATGCTGTTTTGGCTTCAATGACTATTCCTTATGTATTTTATGAAGGTAAAAACCCTATCTGCGGAGCGGTAGGGTTTGCTGTTGCGGTTATTTTGGCGTTTTTTAAACGCTCGTTAATAGAAGTTGCATTGGCTGCTTGTGTTGCAACCTTTCTTTGTGGAATGTTTTTTTAAAATTTATAAACGATAAGTTGACCGGATTGAGAAAATCGAATATATCGGCGGCTTGTATACAAACACCAAGTGTTTATACCCAGTCCGCCGTGCAGACCTGCGGTGCAGGTGGTTTTCCGTCGGTAACATCCAAAATATATGAAGCCGCTTTGGGTTTGCTTTCGAAAACCGAGAAGAGCATATCGGATATTTCCGAAGCTTGCGGATTTAATAATGAATCATAATTTACGAGGTTTTTTAAAAGATGATAAATAAAAATCGCGCACCTACTTGGTGTGCGATTTTTATTTAGTGTCAGGTATTCGCCTTTTTCCTGTATTCACGAGGGGGAATTCCAATTTCTTTTTTGAACAACCTGCTGAAATAATAAGAATCCTGTATCCCTGTTAAAAGTGATATTTCTCTAATGCTGCAATTTGTATTTGCAAGCAATGCTTTTGCTTTTTCAATTCTCAAATAATTAACATATTTAACAGGCGACATTTTTAATTCATTTTTAAACAAGCGTCTTAAATGTATTTGAGATATGCCGGCAAACTCCGAAAGCTTTGCTATATTAAAATCGGGATTGCAATAGTTTTCGGTGACATAATCCAGCGCCTTGTAAAAGGATTCGCCGCCTTTGCTATACAGCATTTTTTTTGACTTTAAACAATTACTGTATATTTTGTATATGCAACTGTAAACCTCAGCTTTGTTCCAGAACGATTTGTTTAGCCATAAGTATAAGGATTTTTGAAATTCATTTTTTATGCTTTCGGGAAAGCTTTTATATATTTCCGAAGCCCTTGCCGATTTGTCATTGAACAAAAAATCCAAGCAAATATACTTGCCGTCTTTGAGAATTTTCATTTCATACTTACTGTCCTTGGCAAGATAAATTACATCTCCGCTTTGTGCAACAAAAGAATAACTATCCATAACATAGCTTGTTTCTCCGTATATATAATACACAAAACCGTCATATTCTCTGCCTTGACACTTATAAGGTTGTTTTCCGGCTTTGAGTTCGCCGTCATAAACCTTTTCAAGTGAGCTTATTACCAAATCCTCGTTCATTACAAACACCTCTTATAAATATATTATATCGTTGATGCTTCAAATGTCAATAAAAATGTTCGGAATATCCATTTTGTTTTATAAATCTATTGACTTATAAATTAAATTTTAATAGTATTAGATTTGTAAAACGGAGGTGTAAATATGCGTTTTTCGGATTTTGAAGAAAACAAGAAATACTTGACTAATCAATACGCTAAAGCGGATTATTCCCGCTCTGACGGAATGGAATGTAAAAAATTATACGATTCATTAAAAGATATTTATCATAACGAACAATCAAAACAAATAGGTAAAGGAAAAGTCTTAAAGCATTATTTTGAAAATGTTCGTTTATGTATAAATCCTCATGATATTTTTTCGGATATGATGGAATGCTTTCTTTCGCCGAGGAATTTAACCGATGAGCAACACGGGAAATATAAAAAAATTATTCCGAAAATTGAGGATATGAAAAACGAAGGTGCTTTTTTTGCAAACTGCGATTTCGGTCATACAATGCCCGATTGGGATTTTGTTATGAAAAACGGGATATGCGGAATATTAGATATTGCTGAAATGCACTTGAAAAATGATAGCCTTACAAATTCTCAAAAAGAGTTTTATCTGTCGGTAAAATACGCATATGAAGGCATTTTGATATATATAAAGCGTCTTTATGAATGTGCCTTAAAGTTTAATACGCCTAATTCAAAGTTTGCCGCCGAAAATTTAAAAAATTTATTGTTTCGTGCTCCCGAAACTCTTTCGGAGGCAATGCAGCTTTACTTCATTTTTTATCAGGCACAGCACTCCGCGGAAGGTGAAAATTTACGCTCCCTCGGTGCTCTTGACGATATTTTATATCCATTTTATAAGCATGATATTGAAAATGGGATTGACGAAGATGAAATCCGCCGTTTAATCAGATATTTTTTGTATAAGTGGACAGCTATGCAATTTCCCGCAAACATTCCTTTCAGCCTGTGCGCAAACACAAACGAGCTTACATACATAATTCTTGAAGAGTATGTATTGATGGATATAATCGACCCGAAAATACACATTAAATGCAAGGATACCACGCCGGAGGATATATATGAAATTGTGATGAAATCTATCAGAAAAGGCAATAACAGTTTTGTGTTTGTTAATGACGAAGTTGCGGTTTCAATGCTTGAAAAAACAGGCATGACTCATAATGATGCCGAAAATTATACTCTTATAGGTTGTTATGAACCTTCGGCAGTAGGTAAAGAGCTTCCCTGCACCTGTAACGGAGGAATAAATATGCCCTTGGCTGTAGAGGCTGTCCTTTCCGGCGGAAAAAAGTTTAATTCAGACACAACTATCGGATTAAAGGTGACATCTGAATTTTCTTCATTTGATGAATTTTATAGTGCCGTAAAAGATCAGTTAAAGCAATGGATTGAATTATCCATGGTTGAAATAAACGAAATAGAAAAGGATTATCCCCAAATACATCAGGCACCCATAATGTCGGCGACATTCGGAAAATGTCTGAAAAACGGTGTTGATGCATATGCAAGCGGTGTTGAATACAATAACTCGTCAATCTGCACATTTGGTATTGCAACCCTGACAGATGAGCTTATTGCCATAAAAAAAGCGGTTTTTGAGGATAAAATAATATCACTTAATGATTTGACAAATGTATTAAAAACAAACTGGAAAGACAATGCCACATTACATAAAACGATGATGAATTATCCCAAATACGCAAATAATCTAAAAGAGCCGGATATGCTTGCAAAGGATATAACAGAGTATGTAGCTTCTCTTATAAACAAAAAGCCCAACGGAAGAGGTGGAGTATACAGATTGGGGCTTTTCTCCATAGATTGGAGAATGGCATACGGGAAGAAAACAGGGGCTTCCGCAGACGGAAGAAAAGCAGGAGAGCCTGTTTCTAAAAATATGTGTGCAAGTGTAGGTATGGATAAAAACGGAATAACTGCAATAATAAACAGCGTTACAAAGTTTGATTATACTATGGTGCCTGACGGAACCGTTCTTGACCTTGTAATTCATCCGTCTGCAATATCGGGAGATGACGGAATTGAAATTATGAAAAATATACTTAAAGTATATTTGAACAGAGGAGGATATGCCTTACAGATAAATGCTCTTGATGCTCAAACCTTAAAAAAAGCCCAAAAATATCCCGAGCAATATAAAAATTTACAGGTGCGTCTTTGCGGCTGGAATGTATATTTTCTTGATTTGGATATTGAAAGTCAAAACGACCTAATAAAAAGTATGGAATGGTGATAAATATGACCGGTAAGATTTTTGATATAAAGCGTTTTGCCATTCACGACGGTGACGGCATAAGGACAACGGTTTTTTTAAAAGGTTGTCCTCTTAAATGCGTATGGTGTCACAATCCGGAAGGGATTTCAAAAGAAACCGTTTTAAGCTATTTAAGTCACAAATGCGGTCATTGCGGTGAATGTGCGAATTTATGTGATTGCCATAAAATGATCGAGGGCAAGCATATATTTTACAGAACAAATTGCAATAACTGCGGTAAATGCATTAACGGATGTATAAATGATGCACTTAAAATATACGGAAAAGAAATTGATGTGGATTCTCTTTTGCCAATGTTGCTTGAGGATAAAATTTTCTACGAAGAATCAGGTGGCGGAGTTACTCTGTCAGGCGGAGAATGTCTTTTGCAAGCCGAATTTTGCGAAGAATTGCTTATGAAATTAAAAAAGGAAAATATACATACGGCGGTTGATACCTGCGGATATGTGGGGAAAGACGCCTTTGACAAGGTTATGCCATATACGGATATATTTTTATATGATATAAAAGCAATTGATGAGGATGTGCATATTGAATGTACAGGCAGGACTAATGCGATTATACTTGAAAATTTAAAATATATTGACAAATGCGGAATGAAGTCGGAAATACGAATACCCTATGTTCCGAACCACAACTCAAACCAGATTGAAAAAATAGGGAGGTTTTTATCATCAATTAACAATATTACTTGCGTAAGAGTGCTTCCGTATCATAATTTTGCAGGCTCAAAATATGAGGCTTTGGATATGAAAAATACATTGCCCGAGTTATTGCCCGAAGATGCAGAAATAGACTCGGCAAAGAAAATATTGGCAGCTTTTGATTTGCCTGTGGCATAATCAAAGCTGCCAATATTTGAAAATCAATTGTCTTGTTCGTCCCTTTCCATATTTATTAGATTTTGTTTTGCCCATTTTGCGTATTCTGCCCATTCTTTTGGATTTATAAACGCCTTATCGTTTCCCTTTATAATCTCTTTGTATTTTATCTCGGTGTTGTTATGCTGCATATGGTTTCCGAGAAAGATATCAACCTTTTCTTTTGCTAAATTATCCATTGCGGTTTTAAACTTTTCCCTGCAATCATATGATAGATTGTACTTGTCAAGAAATTCCCGACACATTGTGTTTATACCCATTCCGCCGTGCAGACCTGCGGTGTAGGCGGTTTTTCCGTCGGTAACATCAAAAATATATGACATTGCTCCGGGAGTGTGACCGGGCGTTGCAACAACACGAATTTTTGTGTTCCCCAATTCGATAACATCCCCATTATGTAATAACACATCGGGCTCAAAGGTTTCGTTAAATTCCATTCCGAGCTCTTTGGCGTAAGATAAATCCAAAGCTCCGTTTGCATATTCTCTGTCATCTTCGCCGAGAAAGGTTTTTGCCTTTGTCATTTCTATTAGAGCTTTTGTTGCGCCCGTATGGTCGATGTGCCCGTGGGTGTGAACAATGTATTTTATGTCAAGGGGATTTAGTCCGAGCATATGCATATTATGTATAACAAGATACAGCGACTGCTGATATCCGCTGTCAAGCATAATAAATCCGTCACCGGTGTCAATAATATGAGTTGAAGCAGGGACAGTTCCCGCGAAATATAAATTTCCGAATATCTTAAAGGGTGGGAAATATCCTTCCCACGGCTTATTCATTTCTCCCATAGTTAAAGTCCCAGCTTTCTTTCTGCGTTTTCAACCGTAGCCATTGTATCATCAGCAATATCAATAATACCTGTTTCAAGGCATTTCTTAAGTTTTCGCATTTCTATTTCTCCGGGGCAGAAAATCTCGGTTACATTTTCTGCTTTGTCGGAGTTTTTGATTTCATCAATCATATCATCCACACGCTTTTTGTAAGCTTTAACATCTCCGAGCTTTGAAATATCAAGTGCCATAAAGAAATGTCCTGCATTTCCGCCCTCTTTTGGGTTTTTGTTCCATGCGTGAACATTTCCTGTCATAGCGGCTCCCGATAAGGTTGCGGCTAAGGTTTCAACCATCATTGCAAGACCGTATCCCTTGTATCCTCCAAAGGGCATAAGGGTTCCGCCTTTTTCGTACTCTGCAGGGTCTGTGGTATTTCTTCCGTTTTTGTCAATTATCCAGCCTTCGGGAAGCTTCTTTCCCTCGTTTGCCATTTGAACAACCTTTCTGTCCGATACATAGCTCATTGCAATATCATATACGATTTTTCCGTATTTGTTTGCAGGAAATGCGTAGGAGAAGGGATTGTTGCCGATGGTTTTTACCCTGCTTCCCGTTGCGGCAACAAGAATGTCACCGTTACTCATGGACATTCCCACCATATCATTGTCCGCACACATTGATGTGTAATAGCCTGCCGCTCCAAAATGGTGACTGCCCTTTACATTAACGATGCCGACGCCTGTTTCTTTTGCCTTTTTCATTGCAAGCTGCATAGCTTTGTATGATATTATAATTCCTAAATTGTCCTTTCCGTCAATTGATGCCCATGAAGGACTGTCTGTCATTATTTTATAGTTTCCGTCCGTCTTAATTCCACCGCTTAAAATGCAGTCTATATATCTTTCAAGACGCATAAAGCCGTGTGTAAATACCCCTCTCATCTCTGTTTCCGTAAGGACATTTGTGATAATTTCGGCATCCTGCTTTGTAAGTCCTGCTTTTTCAAATATTTTTTGTGAACGGTTTTTTATTTTGTTAATTTCAATTTTCATTTTCTTTTCTCCCGTTTTATTTAAGGTCAAGGTAGTTTAATTCGTCTTGACTGAGTTTAATTTCCAAAGCTTCAATGTTTGAGTTGATTTGTTCCTCGGTTACGGGGCTTGACAGGGTAAAAACCTCAAAGGGTTGGTTAAATATAAAGGCAAGTGCAATTTGGGGAACGGTGCAGTCCTTTTCTTTGGCTAATTTTTCACATCGTTTAAGTCTTTCTATATTCCTGTCGCAGAAATAACCCAAAATTCCCGGTTCGTCTAATATTTCCTTTGCTTTTTCAGGCTCATTCCCGGAAAAAGCACCGGAGAAGAAGCCTCTTGCAAGGCTTGAATACGCAAAAACGGGGATTTTGTTATCTTTATACCACATTCTTGCGGCTTCGTTTTCGGGACCGGAAACAGTAACGCAACCGTCGCCGAATTTAGCATCACCCACCCATGGGTCTGACACCTGCTCCGCCAAGCCGAAGTTGGGACTTGATACCCTCATGGGCTCAAGATTGTTTTTTAAGGCGTAGTCATTTGCTTCCGCAATTCGTTTGTGGGTCCAGTTTGAACCGCCGAAAACGGTGATTTTATTTTCGTTATATAACCTTTGCAGTGCATCGACTATTATATTTACAGGAACGGTGTGGCTGTCGCGGTGGAGCATATAAATATCAATGCAGTCTGTTTTAAGTTTCTTTAACGAGTCATTTGCATCCGATAAAATATCATAATCGGTCACCCTGTCACGCCATTCGTTGGGGTGCGCACCCTTTGTGATTACAACACATTCGTCACGGTTTTTTCTGGATTCCATCCAGCTTCCCAAGATAACCTCGCCGTAATGTGCGGCACAGTCAAAGGTGTTTATTCCTTTTTCGTAGACCGTATCAAGAAGCTTATAAGCTTCTTCAATATCATTTTGAGTTGCATCGGGGGAGACGGCTTTAAAAAGTTTTGGTGTTGCCGTACCGAATACAAGCTTTGAAACCTTTTTTGATAATCCGGGTATATAAGAATACTTCATTTTTTTATCCTTTCATCAGTTTACAATGTTTGTGGGATTTCCATCAATATAGTTCTTTAAATTTTCCAAAGAAAAATCAACAAGCCTTTGACGACACTCTAAAGCCGCCCAACTTATATGAGGCGTAATATAGCAATTCTTTGCCGTTAAAAGAGGGTTGTCGGGACTTATGGGTTCATCTTTTACGGCGTCAAGACCGGCGGCGTAAACCTTGCCTGAATTAAGTGCATCCGCTAAATCTTCCTCGACGATAAGCGCCCCTCGGCTGTTGTTGATTATTATTACGCCGTCCTTCATTTTGCTTATGGAGTCCTTGTTTATCATGCCGTCGGTTTCGGGAAAAAGAGGGCAATGAAGTGCGATTACATCCGAATTTTTATACAGAGTATCTATATCGGTGTATTTGCATTTGTCGTTTTCAAGCTCAGGATTTTTAAATGAATCAAAAGCCAAAACATTCATACCGAATGCTTGTGCAACCCTGCTTGTGATTTGACCTATTCTGCCAAGACCGATTATTCCCATTGTCTTGTTTTCCAATTCAATGGAGGGGTAATCCCAAAAACACCAATCCTCGTCGGTGTTTCGTCTGCCCTTTCTTACCTCGCCGTCGTGATAGCCTACATGGTTGGTAAGCTCCAATAAAAGAGCAATGGCGTGCTGACCTATGGCTTCGGTGCCGTAGGAGGGAACATTTGATACGGGTATTCCAAATTCCCTTGCGGCTTTTACATCAACGGTGTTGTAGCCTGTGGCAATTACCGAAATGAATTTTAAATTCGGACATTTTTCAAGTGTTTCTTTTGTAAGTACGGTTTTATTCAAAAACACAATATCGGCATCATTGATTCTTTTTGCGGCGTCTTTTTCCGAGGTTCGTTCGTATTTTTCAATTTCTCCGAATTCGGAAAATCCGCTCCAATCTATTTCCCCGGGATTTTCTCTCGGGTGGTCAAGTATAACAATTTTCATAGTTGTTTTCCTCCGTTACACAAACTATTTTATTTTAGTAAGGACATCCATTTCTTCGTTATAGCCTCTCATATAAAAGTCCTTGTCACTGCCTGTCCATAATACATTGCATCCCATATCACGGTATTTTTGGGCAAGAATTTCATCATCGCAGAAAATCCCGCAGGATTTTTGGTATTTGTTGCTTATATCAAAAATTTCCTGAATGGCGGATATCATTTCGGGACTTTTAATATTTTTCGGGGTTCCAACCATAACAGATAAGTCGTAAGGACCAATCATAACTGCACTTATGTATTCTCCGTATTTTTCAAGCATTTCAGGGAGCATCCGGATGCCTTTGGGTGATTCTATCTGCGGCATTAAAAATCTTGTTTTCTTAAAATCGTTGTACGCTTCGCCGTTTCTGAACTGTCCGTGACCGCCACAGCCTTTTCGTCCTTCGGGATAGAAGAGGAGGGCGTCAACTGCTGTCTTTAACTGTTCAAGGCTTTCCGTTCGCGGAAGCATTATTCCGTCTGCTCCCATATCAATTGCTTTGGCAATTAAATGATATTCGCTGTCCTGTGCTCTGAGGAAAGCGGGAAGTCCCATAAGTCTGCAAACCTGCAAAAGCTCAACGGTGTTTTGTGTGTCAAAAACACCGTGCTCCGCATCAAAAAGTACAAAGTCCAGTTCATCCCTGTTCATACTTTCAATGATAATGGGATTTTTAAAAATAATCATTGTGGTTCCGATTATTTTTTCTCTGTTTTTAAGTTTTTCAGCCAATCTTAAGTATTTGTCCATTGTGGTTCATCCTTTCTTATATAACGCAATCGGTTGCATATTGGGGATTTTTATATGAGCAGGGTTTTCCCCTTACTCATATAAATGCATATTATTTTTCATAACAAGGTTTACGGTTGTATATATTTTCGGCTGGGGTTTTTCGCCGTTTATTAAATATTCTGCAAGCACCTTAAATCCGTTTTCCATCTGTCCCGTCATATTTTGCTCAATAGAGGCGTATATAACACCTTTTTTAAGATAGTCTTTTATCTTTTCGTGTACATCGAATGTGACAAAGGGAATATCCAAACTGTTTTCTTCAAGGTATTTGCAAAGCTCTTCGGAAACACCGCTTGTAATATATATTCCGTCTATTTTGTTTTCGTACTTTTTAAATATATCGGGCACTATTTTTTTAAGATATTCGTCGCTGTCCATCATGGGAACGGATTCCAAAAGCTTCATACCCAATGTATCGCAATTTCCGGCAAACTCTTTTTTTGCACGCATATGCAATGCACTTTCTTCGTCGCCTGTAAAGAGGAGTATGTTTTTCCTCTTGCTTTTTCTCAAACAATCGTATATAAATTCTGCTGCAATGCCGGAGGAAACTTTTTCATCGTGCATAGATGAGCAAAGACAGTTTGCACTTTCGTTAACGGCGTGAACCTGAACTATATTCGGATTTACCTCGTATAAATCATTGATGATATCGGTAAACTTTTCGTTACTGAAGCCAACAAGGATTATGCCGTCACAGTCTGCATATTTGAAAAGCATCTTGCGGTAGTCGTACTCGGTTTTTTTGTAGCTGTCAAGCATTGTGATTTCGTGCTGAATTTTATAGTCCTTGAAGGCATCATGCGCCAAGTTGATTCCCGCAATCATTTTGTCAATGTTCAGTTTAAAATGGGCGTTGATTACTATTCCTATATGAATTGTCTTCATGGATAATCTTGAAGCGTGTTTGTTGGGGGCAAAGTTGTATTTTTTTGCGGCTTCAAGAATTAACTCCCGTTTGTCCTCTCGAATTTTTGCGTTTGGGTTAAACGCCCTGCTGACCATGGAGGGAGTAACCCCCAATTCATCAGCCAAAGTGTATATTGTTATATTCCCGATTTGAAACACATCCCTTACATTATGCTTTATAAATTGTATCATAAAAGCAAAATAATGTCAACAAATCACCTTGTTTGAACAGTAGACTTATTTAATAGTGCAATCGGTTGCATAAAATTATAGCACAGGTGTTTTTGATTGTCAATACATAATTTGAATTTTGTAAAACTTCGTATAACATTCACGAAAAGCACGCTTTAGTTTATGATAAGTTTACCACTTGAAAAGTGAATTTTTATGTGATATAAATTAAAATAATTTATATTAAATACGGAGGTCGTAATTATGAAAAAACAAACATTTGCGTTGTATTTCGGAAACAGAGGGTTTATGCCTGCCGAGCTTATCGAGGGTGCAAGAGAAGATATGGTTAAGGCGGTTACTGATGCCGGATATGATTATATTATTATGGACAAGGATGCAACGCGGTACGGAGCGGTTGAAACCCGTGACGAAGGAAGAATTTATGCAAAATGGCTTAAATCACATGAGGGCGAGTATGACGGTGTTATTTTATGTATGCCGATTTTCATTGACGAGAACGGTGCAATTTCTGCTTTGCAGGATGCAGGTGTGCCGATTTTGATGCAGGCATATCCCGATGAAATAGGAAAGATGGATTTTCAGCACAGGCGTGACGCTTACTGCGGAAAGTTTTCCGTAACCGATGTTTTTGAACAGTATCAAGTGCCCTACACGGTAATGAAACCCCATGTTGTAAATCCCCTGTCGCCGGAGTTTGAGAAAAACCTTCATGATTTTGCCGCTGTTTGCAGAGTTGTAAACGGAATGAAGCGTTTTACAATAGGCTGTATAGGTGCAAGAACAACTGCCTTTAAGACTGTGCGTTTTGACGAAGTTGCCATGCAGCGTCACGGAATAAACGTGGAAAGCTTTGACTTGTCCGAGCTTTTTGAACTTGTACGGGCAAAGTCCGATGATGACGAAAAAGTTTTGGCAAAAAAAGCAATGCTTGAAAACTATACGGATTTTTCAAATGTTCCCGAGGACAAAAAGATTATGCTTTCAAAAATAAGCGTGGTTATAGATGAATATATAGAGGAATATCATCTTGACGCCGTTTCATTAAGATGCTGGAATGAGATGGAAACATATTTAAGAGTTTGTCCCTGTGTTTTAATCAGCGAATTAAACGACAGAGGAATTGTGGCATCATGCGAGATTGATATGTGTTCGGCAATTACAATGCGTGCATTGTCCCTTGCAACACAAGGTCCTGCCGCTTGCCTTGACTGGAATAACAACTACGGAGATGATCCGGATAAGGTTATTCTTTTCCATTGCGGTTCAACGGCTCAAAAGCTTATGGCAGATACGGGAACGGTTACATCTCATAAGATGTTTGATAAGGGCGACCCAGGAAGCGGTTGGGGTTGCAATGAAGGAAGAATAGGCTCATTCCCAATGACATTTTCAAACTGTAAAACCGAGAACGGGAAAATTACGATTTATTTCAGCGAAGGCGAGTTTACAGAGGATAATATAGAAAAAGAATTTTTCGGATGCGGAGGCGTTGCCAAAATCAACAATTTGCAGGATAAGCTTATAAGGCTTGCAAGAGGAGGATTTAAGCATCATACAACTGTTGCAAACGGTCATGTTAAGGAGGTACTTGAAGAAGCCTTTAAGTATTATCTCGGATATGATGTGGTAAGTATTGATTAAAAAGGCTGCACCTACATATGGGTTAAAATTAGATAATCAGCATAAGAGAGGCAATTCTGCATTGGGCAAAGCAGAACTTGCCTCTCTTTTGTTTTTATCACTTGCAAAAGTGGTGCGGATATAGTAAAATAAAAGAAAGCTTTGATTGGCAAAGATTATATGATTAGTGAAATTAACTTATCCAAATCGGAAAATGTGCAGGCAAAAGCTTAAAGAAATTTCAGTACGATAATACAGGTATCGGTAAGGTTGATTTTTGCTTTTGGAAGGATAAAAATATGAGAGTTGAAAAGATTGTAATTACAGGCGGACCTTGCACCGGAAAAACGACGGCAATGGGAAGGATTAAAAAAGAATTTACCGAGCAGGGCTATAATGTTATTTTTATACCGGAAAGTGCAACGGAACTTATGACGAATGGTGTTACCCCACGGTCGCTTAACAGTATATATGAATTTCAAAAACAATTGCTGAAGCTTCAAATTAGAAAAGAAACGAGATATACGGCAGATGTTAAAAATATGAGCGAGCTTGAAAAAGTGCTTATCGTGTGCGACAGAGGAGTTATCGACAATAAGGCGTATTTAAAAGATGCTGAATTTGAGCAAATGCTTAATGAGCTTAATCTTGATGAAACAGAACTTCGAGAAAGATATGATGCCGTTTTTCATCTTGAAACTGTTGCAAAAGGTGCGGAAGAATATTATACATTGAGTAACAATGTGACTCGAATGGAAACGGCAGAGGAAGCGGTGAAAATAGATGACAGACTGATTTGTGCGTGGGATGAACACCCTTATTTTCGTGTTATTGACAATTCATCTGACTTTGAAGGAAAAATGAAAGAATTGATTTCTAAGATAAATGAGTTTTTAGAAGACTCGAAAATTAAAAAATTGTAAAAGAGGGAGAGTAATGGAGAATATAAGGTTCAGATACGCAGAGAAATCGGATGTATCAAAGATTTTAGAATTTATTAAGGATTTAGCGGAATACGAAAATATGTCGGCTGATGTTGTCGCAACAGAGGATTTACTTCGCGAGTGGATTTTTGAGAAGAAAAAGGCAGAGGTAATTTTTGCGTTAGAGGATGAAACCGAGGTAGGATTTGCTCTGTTTTTTCATAATTTTTCTACATTTCTCGGTCGTGCAGGCATCTATTTGGAGGATTTGTTTGTAAAACCGGAATATAGAGGAAAGGGCTACGGAAAGGGGCTTTTGAAAAAGCTTGCTCAAATTGCCAAAGAAAGAGGTTGCGGACGCCTTGAATGGTGGTGTCTTGATTGGAATAAACCAAGCATAGATTTTTACCGTTCTTTGGGTGCAGAGCCTATGGAAGAATGGACAACTTACAGAATTACGGGAGAAACCTTAGATAAGCTTGCGGAGGAATAAAATGATAAATAAATTATTTAAAAGTATATTGGAACAAGATAAAGCACCTGTTGTTGTGTGTGATATAAATTCGATAATAGTATATATGAATCCGTCTGCCGTTGAACGTTATCATAAGGATTTAACAGGTGACAGTATAAAAAACTGTCACCCTCCAAAAGCAAATGAAATGATTGATAAGGTGCTTGCGTGGTTTATAAAGAGCAAGGATAATAACATAATTTATACTTTTCACAATGAAGAAGAAAATAAAGATGTCTATATGGTTGCCTTGCGTGATGAAAAGAGCAATTTGATAGGATATTATGAAAAGCACGAATACAGAAACAGAGAAACAATGAAGCTTTATGATTTTGGTGTGTAATATGAATACATTTGAAATTATTTACGAGGTTGTAAAAGGTATACCAAAAGGCAAGGTTGCAACATATGGTCATGTTGCGTTTCTTGCAGGAAATCCTCAATGGGCGAGAGTCGTCGGCTATGCTCTGCATACAAATCCGGACCATTTAAACATTCCGTGTCACAGAGTAGTAAACAGAGAAGGAAAAACTGCACCTGCCTTTGCCTTTGGAGGAGCGGATATTCAAAGGGAACTTCTTGAGTCGGAAGGCGTTGTTTTTGAAGCGGACGGCAGAATTGATTTAGATAAATACGGTATGGATAAGGTAAAACCAAGCACTTGATCAACAACATTTACTTCAATTTTACTCATTTAATCATTCTCCTGTTTTTAAGCATTAAAAAAGCACCCTTTCGAACAAGTGGACATAAAGATATTTATTATGCAAAAGAGGTTAAAAGCTTTTTTACGGACAGGGTGGGATTCGGATCCACGAGTCTCGAAGGACTATCTGATTTCGAATTATTTTTTAAGTAAAAAATGTAAATAAATTCACAAAATTTGTAATTGAATTCAAAAATTGTTGTTTTTGGAAATTGAATGTGTTATAATTATTATGTTTCCTTATAATTTGATAAACACGAAAGGGGATTCAACAAAAATGAAAGCAAAAAAAATAATATCGATGATTTTGGTAACCGTAATGATGCTGTCGTGCGTAGCGGTATCGTCATACGCCGAAGAAGCTCCGGAATATTTGCCGGAAACAGAAATCAACACGGCGTATCTTGAGGACGGAATGTTTTATTTTGCATCTGCCGGTGCGGAAATACCGGAAAACTACGGATGCGGTAAGCTTCTGAAAATTGCAAGAATCGGCAACGGTGCAGGCGAACAGACTGTTCGACTCACGATGACCGACCGTACGGCAAGCTACGGAAAGGATTATAAAGTTGAGCTTTATGATAAATCGCTTTTTGAAGGCGGCGTTAAAAACAGTATCAGCAGCCAATCCATGCTTGAGTTTATCGAAAATAACGATACGGAGGAATACAACTATTCCGACGCTATTGTTGACGGCTCCATAAGCGAAGAGGCTTTACTTTCGGATGAAGAAAGTGAAAGCCTTGAATTTACCGATGAGGAAAAAGCGGTAATTGAAGATGTAACAAATGATTTTGCAGATAAAATTGTTGATTCATCCGAGAATGTAGAAGAACAGCCGGAGCCTGAAAAAGAAGCCGACGAGGTAAAAGAGAAAAGTTCTCTTGCTTTCGCCCGCGAGAGTGCGACGGGACTGAAAAACGATAAGGCTCCGCTTACGCATACAAGCGGAATTTCTTCGGGATCGGCAGGATATATGCAAAGCAGCATTGCCGAGGTAAGTGAAGCATTAAACTCCGCTTACATTGATATAACCTTTGATGAAGGTGAGACGGAAAAGTTTGTCGAAATCATACCGATTGATAATGACAAAAGTGACAATACAAGAGAATCGGGGTTTGACTTAAGCGGCGTTGGGGATGCAATAGTATCCGGAATGTACGGCAATTTTAATCTGAAGCTTATTGATGACGAAGAATACATACCCGATACGGTAGAATTTTCGGATACCGAATATTACCCCGAAAACGGATATATTACGGTTAGGATAGAAAGAAGCGGAAGCCTTACGGAGGTTCTTACGGCTATGCTTGACACAGAGGATGACACGGCGCTTTTAAACCGTGATTATTCTCAGGTTCACGCAAAGGTAATATTCGGCTTCGGTATAAAGGAACGAATCGTAAAAATTCCTGTAAGAAGTGAGTACATAAGCAAAAAATCACGCTTTAAAATAAAGCTTTCAGAGGCTCAGGGCTGTATAATCGGCAAAAATTCCGAGGCGTACGGTATTATAAATCCGGATGACCAAAGCTTCGCTCTGCAGTCTGATGACGGTGCTGATGAAAATACGGACGGTGCAATAGCTCCCGACAGCATAGTAACGGATAATGCAATTAAACTTTCCAAGGCTGCGTTCAGTTACGGTGCATACGGCGGCGGTCATTCATATTCTACAGGAGATCCGGGCTGGGAGCTTAAATCAAGCAAAACTCTTTCGGATGTTACATCGTGGCTTACTTTTCGAATTGATGAAAACGAGGACTGTACTCATTATGATTACAGCGGCTATCAGATAGATTGGCAGAGAATTGCCGGCAGCCCTACTTACGGGCTTACACAATTTCAGGCAAGCAATGAAGCGTATTCATTTTACGACTTATACAATAAAAGCTCGGAACGGTGGTCAAGGTGTACGGATAATTACTTTTTCTCAAAGGCCGTCACCAGGTATGGTTATATTTTGCTTGAAAAGCATACGGGCTTTGCGGCAAAGGACCCAACATTAAAGATTTATTCGATAAAGCCGATAAAAAGACCGTTTAAGGTTGACCTTTACGGCGCAGAACCGATAATGCTGATAAATAATAACGGTGAGAAGGTTTTAAATACGCAAACAGGAGCATATTCAACCGCTCATGAAACAATTCTTGAAAATGCGGTGGATAACACGCTTGTAACGGTTACAGGCTCGGATATTACGCTGAGCTTAAGAAACAACGTAAATCCTATTTGCTATATAGCGGGGGTATATATTGTAAATACTTCAACCGGTTCGAGAAAGCTGATTAAGAGCGGAATGCCCGTCGGTACAAATACGGTTTCATTTTCTTTGAATAATGATTTTATAAAAGCAAATCTGGATTACGTAAATTTTGAAAATCAAAGTGGCAGGGGCCTTATCGGTCATTTTGCGGTAAAGCCGATTGTAACAAATATTCCTGCACCTCTTACGGTAAAGAATGACGACCGCTGCAGCGTAAAAATATGGGATGACAGCGTTGTTGTTCCGACAGAGGCTGACGGTGACAAGGTATATCAATTCAATGCAGGCGACACGGTTAAATACGAAGCAACGCTTGCCGAAGGGGTATATGAAGGCTATTCGTGGCAGGGTATGGATATTAAGCCCGAAAACACAGGCACGGAGTACAGGGTCCTTGCAAAGGACGGTGTCGTATTTGATATTCTGAAGGCTTCGTCAACCGTTGCAAGACCTGTAATCGAAAAAAAAGAAAACAAGGTTACAGTCAGAGTTAAAAAATCCGAAAGAGATTTATATTTTAATACAAAAAACGGAATATTTGCAAATCCGTTTAAGGAAAACAACGACTATTACGAATACGAAATAGATACAGATTCAAAGCACATTACAGGCAAGGAATATGACCTTACGGCGGAGGTAAAGAAGAAAGCGTATGTTCCCGTCTGGACTGTAGCGAACGATACGAGCAAAAGATATTCACAAAGCACGTTCTATTATCGTGGTGTAAATGAAGCGGATGATAATGTTATTCTTTTAACTGCCGAAAAAGCAGATGCGACACCTTACTCAATTTCGGGTACTTTGTTCTATGATGATAAGGCACTTGGAGGGGGCGCATCGGCAGAGGCATGGTATCCTGCATCGGGAGCGTATCTTATAGTCGATAAAGCGCATTACGGTGTAACCAATTTAAATGGCTCTGTAAAAACTATACCCGTAAGTGGAGTTTCAGGTGCATATATCCGGTACAAGATTGAATCATCGGGCATTAGCGAATACAAAAATATTTTACTTAAACAGGGTGACATAAAAACAGAGGAGTTTGAATTGCCCGGTGGTAAAAAACATACAATCAGTTATTATGACTTAAATGTGTCAAACCAGATAATTTCTTCAACAAATAAAACAAGACCGTATATAGAAAGCGTTGTTGCAACCGATAAGAATAATACGGTATTGGGAATAATAAGCATAAATGATGATATAACTCATCTGACGGCAACGGTGGGAGCGACAGACCCTGCAACCGGTAAGCCGTTTGAATATACCTATTCGGAAAGCGATGGAAGACTTGTAACAAGAGAAGAAAAACCGCTGGGCGTAGAGTTCGTTATATATGACCCCAAAACGCATACCGAAAAAGCTGTTATTACAGGTGCAAAATCTACCGATGATGGAAAAACATGGACTGTATCGCCAACCTTCAGTCTCGGACAGTACAACCGGTACAGAGCCGGAGATATTCTTTATGCAAGGCTTATAACGGACAGATATATAGGAAACGGAAAAAGCATAAATGAAAACGGAGAAGAAATAGAGGTTGAAGCTTTAAAGCAAACTAAATATGCTCCCGTAAGAACCATGCTTTATTTTTCCGAAAAGAGCCCGAAGCCGGATGAGCTTATTGATATTAAAATTGATTCTGCACATAATTTAAGCTTGCCAATAATAGGACAACTTACAACCATGATTAATGCTGTAGGTCTTTCGTTCGGCGTTGCCGAAACGGAAACAGGCGGTGTGAGACTGTTTTTCGGAAAGCATATTCAGGGACTTACCAAGGGAAATAAATTTGACGAGAAAGGAGAAGTTGTTTCGGACGCCGGAATGAAAATCGACCTTAGTAATTTTACAGAGGGATTTTCGGAAATGAAAGATAAAATAAAAATATACGGGGATGAAAACAAGCTTGGTGCAATGGCACTGGGGGTTCCCGTATGGAGTATAGAACCTATGGCGGGAATATATCTTGAATTTGCCGTCTATCATGACCCTACGGCTGTAACAGAAGACAGGCTTGAGTATGCAGGCGGCGGCGGATATATAGGAGCAATAGGTACATACAGATATACTTATTATATGCTGGTATACGGTGTTCCCGTATATGTAGGCGGCGATGTGGCATTGACCCTGATGGGTGAATTCGGAATAGCACCCGATGAGAATGCACATATCGGCTATATGGACCCGACACAGAATTTTATAGAAGAAGTTATAGATAAATCGCATTTTCAGTTTATTTTCAGAGCCATTCTTGACGTTAATGCTTATGCAGGTGTCGGTATCTGCCAGACACTCGGCTTCAGAGGCGGATTTAACTTAAATCTTAAGTTTATAGCTAACCCATATGTTTCAAAATCTTATCCGAGTGTAAGACCCATAGGCTTTGCGGTAAGCGGTACTATTAAATTCTGGGCGGATGCGGTTCTTCTTTCGGTGCCGATTCCTGTTTATAACTGGGAGCTGTTAAAGCTCGGATACTTTGAGGATGTGGAAGATTTAAAGAAGGATAATCCGGATTGGCTGAGCTCCGAGTTGATATCCGATATTCCGATTATGAAAAAGCCGCGGAATGAGGAGGGCTCGATTTTTTACGGTCACGCTGAAAACAGTACATTTGAAGAGGTGTCTTACAGTGTGCTTATAGGTAACAGCTATGATGAAGCGAAGCCGATGCTTTTGTCACTCGGAGACGGCAAAACACTTATGGTATATCTTGATGACGATAGATCAAAGGATGATGATAACAGAACCTCGCTTATGTATACGGTAAAAGAAGGTGAAATATGGTCTGAACCGAAGAAAATAGAGGATAACGGCAGAGCAGTCTTTGCTCCCGATATCTGCGATGCCGGAGATGATGTCATTATATCATGGGTTGGTCGTGCTTTGGAATTAGAGGGCGCAGGATACGAAGAATATCTTTCCCAAAATGAGATATTTACCACAAGACTAAATAAGAAAACGTTGGAAATCGGAAAAATTGAACGTCTTACAAACGATAGTTATTTTGATACAAACCCAATTGCGATGTATGATGAAAAAACGGGCGATGTGATTGTGATGTATCTCAAATCCGAGGTTGGCGATATAGAAAACGGAGAAGATTTGATAAATGCCGTATTACCGGAACAGAATAACTGTGAAATTGCATATATGCTTTATGATGCAAAAAGCGGCGAGTGGGTAAGAGGCAGGTACTTTGAGAATGAGCTTGCGGCAGGCGCCGATGAAGATATGCTTATAAATGAGTTTGGCAGTCAAAGATTCTTACCGGTAGCGATTGAAGAATTCGGTATGACAAACCCCGTAATTACCGATATTGCAGCGGCTACGGGATATTTATCCGATTTGACGGAAAATGATATTATTGAATTTCAGAAGTCGCTCTATCCCGGACTGGATCCCGAAACAGCGGAGAAAAATCCGCTTTCGAAAGATGAAACAGCAGAGCTTATGAAAAAGTCGGAGCAATACATAAACGACAGCAAAAACAATTACGGCATAATAGCATTTTCTGTTGATGAGGATAAAAACCTTGATACAAATGCAGACAGAGAAATATTCTATATGCTGTACGACTTTGAAAATCATCTGACAAAGGGTCCGTACCGTATAACAAACGATAATGTCTGCGACAGCTTGCCTCAGGTTGTGTATTCAAATAACAGTACGTTTATTTTCTGGCTGCACGACGGAAAAGAGGTCAGGTATATAAACACGGCATCAATGTTTGATTCATCAGACGGTAAATACGGAATACAAATAGCAAAAATCAATCCGACTACCGGAGAAAAAGACGGGTTGTCAATAAGTAATTACAAGGCGTTTGTTGATGACAAGGAAAATCTGTTTATTGCATGGAATCAGAATTCCTCTGAGGTATCAGAACAAAATGCACCGGTATCGCAGGATATTTATCTTGCGGGGTACGTGGAAGATGAAGTAAATACTCAGCCGTCATGGTCGGATGCCATTAAAATGAGTAATAACGGAAAAGTAAACGAGCTTCCCGATTTTGCCGCAACGGACAACGGCGGTATTATGATGGTAAATTCCGCTTACGACATAGATATGAACAGTGATTTTTACGGAGTAAATAATTCACAGGTTATCGAAACCCTGTATAACACGGTAGGCTCGATAAAGGCAGTGGGATTGAAATCGAATCTAACACCGGAAGTGTCAGATACTCTGACGGTTGAAGCCATGTTAAAGAATACCGGAGTAAAGGCTCAAAGCGGATATGAATATAACGCTTCTCTTATGCTTGGTAATGAGGTTGTAGATATGGCTTCGGGTACGGTCGGCAAGCCTTTGTCGGCAGGAGCTTTCGACATGTTGCCACTCTCGTTCAAGCTTACCGAAAACGCACTTAACGGTATGGATAATCTTAAAGTCGTGTTTGAAATAAAGGAAAACGGTACCGAAAGGGCGGTTATAAGCAGCCTTAATGTATTTGAAAGCACAAAGAATTATGAGTTGAGCGGCATCAATGCACGTCAGAATGATGACAGCTTTGTTGTTTCCGGGTTTGTAAAGAACACGGGCGTAATAAAGGGCGAAGAAACCGATACAATAAGAATAAGCCGTGATATTGAGGGCAAAGACGTGTTGAGCGAGGTAAAAATAGGTGAGATAAACATCGGAGAAGAAGTACCGTTTGAAGCTTCATTCAAGGCGGATGGAGAAATGACTAAATACGGCTATCTTGACATTTTGATTTCGGCACGTGACGGCAGTAATAATATTGTGTCGCCTTATGAAAGCACAAGATGTGCAGTTCTTTATCCGTTTAACCTTGCCGTTAACGGCGGCTCCGAAATCAAAATGACGGTTGGAGACAGTATTATTCTGAACGGTTCTTATGAACCCGAAAACTTTTATCGGAATGCCGGCATACAGTATTCGGTAAGCGATACCGATATTGCATCTGTATCCGAAAATAAGCTGACCGCTCTTCGTGAGGGTGAAACGATGTTAAAAATGACAGTAACACCGTATGGCGGAAAAAAGGATATTAAGCTTACTGTTGTAAAGAAAAAAATCTCATCCGGCGGCGGAAGCGGAATAGGCATTGAAGACTATTCTATAACGGTTAATGATTCCGAAAACGGAACCGTTACGGCTGACAAAAAGACAGCGGCAGCAGGTGAAACCGTAACCCTTACGACTACACCAAACGAGGGTGCAAGCCTTGAAGTGATTGCGGTTTGCGACCCCGACGGTAACGAGATTGAATTGACAAGCTTGGGCGACGGAAAGTACAGCTTTAAGATGCCCAAGAGCGATGTAACCGTTAATGCAATATTTATCGGCGGAAAGAGTGAATCGGGATTCTTTACCGATGTAAAGGAAACTGATTGGTTCTATGATGCAGTTAAGTATGTGTTTGATAACAAGCTTATGAACGGCACAGGGGATAAGACCTTTGAACCTTTCTCAGAGGTAACGAGAGGAATGTTTGCAACAGTTCTCTTCAGGGATAACGGCGAAGTACAGGCAAATCTTGCTATGCCCTTTACCGATGTTCCGGAGGGCGAGTATTACACCGAGGCAGTTCGTTGGGCGGCAGCTGCAAAAGTTGTTAACGGTACAACGGAAACAACCTTTGAACCCGATAAGGCTATAAATCGTGAGGAAATGGCGGCAATGCTTTACAGATACATTCAGTATAAAGGCGGCGGCTTTACAGGCGGATGGGCGTTCCCGCTTGCGTTTCCTGACGCAGACCAAGTTTCTGATTGGGCATACGAGGCAATGTGTTACATCACAATGCCCGGCGTTGGTCTTATGCAAGGTAATGACGACGGTACGCTTGCTCCGAAGGCAAACACAAACCGTGCCGAGCTTGCAACATTACTTATGAGATATTGCGAAGCAGAAAAGTCCGAATTGTAAAATAAACACAATGACCGTTAAAGTTGATGCTTTTTTCTGTCTCTGCGTGACGATATTATTGTCACCCTGAAATTTCCGTATTTTATGCGGTTTCTCGACTTTTTTGGATATCATGCAAAAGAAAATGAATCTCTTTTTGTGCTAAATTTTGTACTTCGTACAAAGCGAAATATTTTCTGTCGAAAATGCGAAATTTAAAACTTCTGGTTTTAACTAAATTAAATTCGCCATAAAAGCGTGCAACGCACATTTAGCAGCAAGGATATTTAGCTCGCCGACAGGCGAATTTAGCTGAAAAAAGCACCGACTTTGTCGGTGCTTTTTTTGGCGGACGGGGTGGGATTCGAACCCACGAGCCCCGAAGGACTACCTGATTTCGAGTTGTAACCGCTAAAAAGACTTTATGAGATTTTGTTAGAATTTAACGGAAGATAAAAGAACGCTAAAACCCAGATAAAATCAGGCTTTTTGGAGAGTTAAACTTCAAAATCCGCAAAAAATCCAATGTCGCTTTAATTTGTGAAATTTCCAAAAAATTGACCGAATTTTGAAAAAACATATTAGAATTTGTATTAGAAAAAAGGTTAAATTTACCCCTGTGGCGGAGCTTTGGCAGTACATTAAAAAATCCGGTTTTGAAAGACCGCACTCAAAATCATATCCGATTTTGTCGGGAATTTAATATTCATTTAAGTATATCTGCCAAAGTGATTTCACCGGGTTTTATGTCTGACACACGCTTGTATTCTTGAATTGCATCTATAAGTATATTAATATTGGAAAAATAGTGTTTAACAAATTTTGAACTTTTGACATCTGTCAATTTCAAATTTGTTTTACCAAACTCGCTGGGCTTTTTTCCTGACTTTTTGTAATCATTATATTTCCCCGCGGTGAAAATTACAAGCATTTCAATTTCAGGAGCGGTAATAACATTTACAATTTTGACCTTTGGTAAATATGCTTTACTTATTTTGAAGTTTTCTCTTCTTGAATCTAATATTCTAAAAATAGTTATTTGTTCTGTGAATCCTTTCCTTAAATACTGTTCTTCAAATTTTTTCCCACTTCGACATCGAAGTATCTCGTGTTCGAGTAATTCTTCACGTGAAAAAATCAATTTTTCATTAGCAAGAAGTAATTCAATAATAATTTGTTCTGCTGCACCCTCACATATACAAGCGTTATATTTAGAAAGTTCCATTATTTTACCTCCTTGTGAGATTCAATAAGGCTTTCCTTCAAATTCATATATGCATCATACATCGGGACGGTTCCTTCTAAGAAACCACTTTGATATGCTTCGCTTTTTTTAATATCGTTTCTTTTAAGAATTGAAGAAAGGTTTTCTACGGATATCCCGTTTTTGTTTCGAACAATATATATATTATCATTGCGATCAAACTCATCCAACAGTTCGGAATAATGGGTAGAGAATATCAAAACAGCACCTTTAGGATTTACCTTTTTATCCATATAGAATCGCATTAAAGTAGAGACAATTTCTTGATTAAAGTGATTTTCAAGCTCATCAATAATTAAGTATCCTCCGCTTTGAAATGTTTTGACGGCATTAAGAAAAGTGTTAATACCTTTTATTGTACCCGAGGATAGGTAACGATTGAGTTCTGAAAATTGATTAAGAATAATATCTTTTTTTCCTTTGAATTTCAGATGTATATCTGTGTCTTTAATATTCTTATTTATCTTTAAGTATTCAATACTTGGGTCAAAAAATGCAATAAGCTCCGGAGGACAATCTTCGGAAATGCTTAATTGGTTTATATTAGTATAACGAAGCATATCTGTAAAATTGATTTGGTTTTGATTTTTTTTATTGAATGCAACCATTATACTTACATCATCAAGAAGAAAGTCTGCATTGATATTTCTTGATAAACAAATTTCCACTTCATCAAAATCAAACAAAGATGCTCTGGTTGTTGCCTTTGAAATTGACTTTGATTTTAATGTCTCATATTTAATGATAAGTTTATCGTTTTCACGTGCTATTACAGTATGCAATAGATTAATGGAGTTATTATCTGAATAAAAATAGGTATCAAACATAACCTGTTTGTCATCTGATAAACCATCAAGAATTTCAGAACAATCAATATTGTTAATAGGTTCATTATTTAGAAGCCTGCAAACAAAAGCAAATAATTTTAATATAGTTGTTTTTCCCGAAGCGTTAATTCCTATGAAAGAAATAACATTATTTTGATAAAAGTTTTTTGTGCTGTTTGAAAAAACGCAGTTCATTGTTTCGGCGTTGTCATCGGTGACTCGTTGTTGAGCCAAAAAGTTAATTTCGCATTTTTCTTGAAATAACGGCAATCCCGAAACTGCTATTTTTATAATTTTCATAAAATTATCCTCCAAGACAGTTAATAATATTATTCAACTAAATAGATTATAGCATAAACATAATCGGTTGTCAAGATTAAAAACGAAAATTGCGTTTTTAATATATGCTTTTTTGAGCAAAATATGCATAATAAAAAAATAAAACCGTATTTTTCGTAAATAATATAAATATTGTGATGAAAAATATTATGAGTGTGATGAAGCAACAGAAGTGGCGGACCATTGGCAGTACATTTCAAAAAGCCGGTTTTGAAAGACCACACACAAAATCGTGTCGGCTGATAGTGGGGTAGACGGGATGCAAACTTTTTATAATTCCAAAAAAATAACTTATCAAACTTGACAAATTAAGCGTAATATGATAATATAAATATGCAAATATGATAAGTTAAGAAATTGGGTGATTTTATGAAAATAACCGGTAATGAAAGCGAACAGGTTATTTTGAAGGAACTTGGTATGCGAATTAAGCAGTACCGTATAGCACTTGACATAACACAATCTGCACTTGCAGACAAATGCGGAGTGTCGGATAGCACCGTAGTCAGAATAGAAACCGGAACAGATTCAAAATTTTCAAATTATATAAAAATTTTGAATGCATTAGGACTCTTACAGAATTTAGATATACTGATACCGGAAACACAACCGAGTTTTAAATCAATTTTTGAGAAGCTTCCGCAAAGGCAAAGAGCTAAATCGAAAAACACCAAATCATCAGGTTGGGTATGGGAAGAAGATAAATGAGAGGTGTAAATTATGGATACAAGAACAGTTAAAGTTAAAATGTGGGGTACAACAATCGGTTATCTTCACAAACAAGATAACGGGTTAATCGGATTTCAGTATGATAACGAATTTATCCCGAGCGGAATAGAAGTTGCTCCCATAAAAATGCCGCTATCAGAATTGACCTACTCCTTTCCGACATTGCCGGAGATAACCTTTAGTGGACTCCCCGGAATGCTCGCTGATTCTCTTCCGGACAAATTCGGTAACATTGTTATTAAACGTTATTTAGAAAGTCAAGGCAGAAGCGAAGATAGTCTTACTGTGCTTGAAAAACTATGTTATACGGGAAGCAGAGGTATGGGAGCACTTGAATATGAACCGGCGAGCGACATAGCCCATATTGATGAGAAGGTAAATATTGATGCCCTTACCAAATTAGCTTCGGATATTTTGTCCGAGAGAGAAATCCTTAATATTAAGTATGATGAAAGTCGGAGGCCAAGCGGTCTTAGGAAGA